>JBEKGJ010000034.1:0-58730 GCA_050012855.1 Verrucomicrobiota bacterium
TTACCTCGCCGATCGGCACACTGAAGTGCTGCCAGGTCCCAAAGGTGTCCACAAACTTGATGTCCGCCATCTTTGCCCCGGCCTTCTTGGCCAGTTCGATCGCTTGTTTCGGTGTGCTCATGGTGATTCTGTTGCGTTTTGTTATGGTTTGTTTATGGATTTAAGCCGCCTGCCGGATTCAAAGTGATCCGACGGAGTTGAGCCGTGCCAGGGGCGAATTCCCCCTCCGATCCCTGGCACGGCTCTTTGACGCCACCCTCGATCAACTGTGGTATCCCTCCTCACCGTGCTCGGCGAGGTCCAGACCCAGCGTTTCCACCTCCTCAGTCGGACGCAGACCCACCACCGCCTTCACGATGAAGGCAATGACCGCCGTGCCGACGATGGCCAGCACCAGTGTCACGCCGATCGCCTCGATTTGTTGGAACACCAGAGGTTGCGTGGACGAATCCGTCACGTATTTGCTCAGGTTCGTAGCCAGGTTCGGATTGGCGGCATTGCGGGCGAGCACCCCCGTGAGGAACGCTCCGATGGTGCCGCCGACCGCGTGGACACCAAACGTGTCGAGCGCATCGTCATAACCGAACCAGGCCTTGACCTTGTAGCAGAAGAACCACGGGATCAGACCGGCGGCGATGCCGATCCAAACCGCCCCACCGGACGTCACGAAACCGCAGGCCGGGGTGATCACCACGAGGCCCGCCACGGCGCCGGAGCAGAAGCCCAGCACACTCGGTTTGCCCCGAAACAGCCATTCCGCCATCGGCCACACGAAGGACGCCACGGCTGTGGCGAGCGTCGTCGTCGTGAAGGCGTTCGCCGCCACAACGTCTGCCGCCACCGCGCTGCCGGCGTTGAAACCATACCAGCCCACCCACAACATGCCGGTGCCAATGAGGGTAAGTACCATGCTGTGCGGGGCGAAGTTTTCTTTGCCGAAGCCGAGCCGCTTGCCCAGGATCAAGCACAGAACCAAGGCGGACCAACCGGAGGTCATGTGGACCACGGTGCCGCCCGCGAAATCGATCGCCTTGATGCCGGCGTTGGCGTTCCAGACACCGTTCATCAAGCCGTCAATACCCCAGACCATGTGGGCCTGCGGGAAATAGACGACAAACATCCAGAGCGTCATGAACAGACAGATCGCCGAGAATTTCATGCGCTCCGCGATGGCGCCGATAATCAGGGCAGGCGTAATGATGGCGAACATGAGTTGATACATCGAAAAGACGTTTTGCGAAACCCAGGCGGAGTAGTCCGTGTTCGGGCTGGAATCCACCCCGTTTAAGAAGGCAAACCCCAGACCGCCCAGGAACTTCCCGCCGTTATGAAACACCAGGCTGTAACCACAAGCCCACCAGAGGATGGTTACCAGGCCGGTGATGAAGAAACATTGGGCCACGACCGACAGGACGTTCTTGCGCCGCACCAGGCCGCCGTAGAACAAGGCCAAACCCGGCAGGGTCATGAACAACACCAGCGCGGAAGACGTCATCTGCCACGCATTGGCGCCAGGACCCGGATTGGGCGTGAACGTGTTCGATTTTTCGTCATAAGTGCCCAGCTTGGAGCTGACGTTGTTCGTGCCGTCGGCCACGCGGGCGCCGTTGTTGACGTAGGCTTCCAGGTCCGCGAGGCGTTGTTCGACCGTCGGGTCCGCCCGCTTGGGCGCGGGGGCATTGGTCGAGGTGGCCACGGGCGCATTCGTCACGGCGTCATCCGCCAGGACACGGCCCAGCGGCGCCGCCAACAGGGTCAGTGCGGTAAGGATTGATAGGGTTCTTTTCATGATCGTGGAAGGGATGGTTGAGATTGAATGGGTTGGTGCAATCAGCTCAGACAGCGGCCTCACCATGTTCTTCGGTGCGAATCCGGATGGCCTCCTCGATGGATGAGACAAAGACCTTGCCGTCGCCAATCTTGCCGGTGCGGGCGCTCTTGATGATGACGGCCACGGCCGGCGCCACCTGTTTGTCACCGAGCACCAGCTCGACTTTGATCTTGGGGAGGAAATCCACCGTGTATTCACTGCCGCGGTAGATTTCAGTGTGGCCCTTCTGCCGGCCGAATCCCTTCACTTCCGTCACCGTCATGCCCTCGATCCCGATTTCGTTGAGGGCATCCTTCACTTCTTCAAGCTTGAACGGCTTGATGATGGCTTCGATTTTCTTCATGTGTTCGTTGGGTCTGTGGTTTCTGCGGTAACTGGCGGAGTCTCGCGGGCATCAGGCCCCGACCCACCGGCGGCCAGCACGGCGGGGAGTTCGGCGGCACAGCCAGGCGAATAACCCCCGGCGGTCATCCGCTTTGCCCGTGCCCCGAACCACCGAGTTCGCAACCCTGACTTGGCATTCAAATAATGCACGCCGGCCCTCAAGCACCCGGAATGCCAGCGCCCGCAATCTTTCGGACATAAAATCGCATCTCATTGACCACGACAATGTTACATTGAGATAAAATCTTCGCGATGGTGACGATGCATGCGCCGTGGTCACAGTGACGTGTCGCAATCTGGACACGGTGCCGATTTTCGCGCAGGCTGCCGGCAGCGCCAAAGTATCTATCCAAACCGGCTGGATTCCGGTTCGTGACTGGGTCGCACAGGCCACTGGCCCGTCCCGTCGGGCGACCCGCCCGACAGAACGGCGCGCGATGGAAAATGGATAACGCCAATGCTTGCCAAGCGTTTTCCCGCGTTCCGCCCGGCGAGTCGCCAGGCGGGACGGGCGAGCCGCCCGTTCCACCCAGTTTTGATGCGTCTGCCTTGCTACCGGCAGGCGTCGGAGTTTAGCGTCACGGATCGTGGCTTGGTGCCGGCCGCAAAGCTGCAGGCAGCCAAACCGAATCAAAGTTTATGATGAACCAATTATTCGCAGTGATGGCATGTCTGTGCGCCCTGGCGCTGCGCGACCAGCACCACCTGACGCTGTGGCTGGGCGAGAGCGGCGAGAACTCCAACGAATGGTTCCGCGACTGCGTGGCCCCGATCGAGCGCAACCACATCGGCTGGTCCTGGTGGCCGCACAAGAAGGTCAACTCCACCCCGTGCACCCTCACCGTGAAACGGCCGGACGATGTCAAGAAGGCGGTGGATTACTGGAACGGCAAAGGCGACCGACCATCCAGCGAAGTCGCGACCAAGGGACTATTCGAACTGACGGAGAACCTCAAAGCCGCGAACTGCCGTTTCAGCACGAACGTCGCGCGAGCACTCATCCCGCCCCCCTGATGAGTTCGACCGTCGTTTCCAGAAGCCGTGCCCGGTTGCTCATCGCGAAAGATTGCCTCCCGGCGTTCCCCTCGATTCATCACGTCGTAAATCACGCCGGGGAACTCGACTCGAAGTTCACGCGCCATCGCCGAACCGGGCCGCCATCGTAGCAAGGTGGGGCAAAAAGGATTGACTCGATTGCTGCCGGGGTGTTGAACAGGACCAACATGTTCAGCTGGCAACCATCACTCGAGCGCTTCCTCAAGGCTGAGGAAGTTTGCCGATTTGGCGACAAAGTCGGTGCTTTCTTGGCATGGAGAACGAGGTGCCCGAATGACTGATCCAGAAGCTTTGGCGAGCGCCCTGTTCGATGTGATGGCGGGTGGGATGGAGTAACTCGCCGAATACCACTTTTACGTCCACATTGACGAAGCGGAACGAAGCCGTCTGTACCTCAGTTCTTTCCTCCTTCCGATTTCAACAAGCCACGCGATTGCAACTATGACGTCTCATGGGGCCGCAAGCACCGTGGGGCAGGCCTGCGAGATCTATCTGAACCGGATGCGTGACCAGGACCAAATCGTGAGGGCTGGTGCCTACGTTGTCTGGGGCATTGAGCGGGAAGCGGTTTCGCGCATCTTGCGGGAACGTTTTTTCGATCTGATCAGCCCCGCCCTGTTTGACGCCCATCAGGTCCGCTACGGCACCTTGGCTCGGGCCATATCGGAGGTGCGTCGAGAAACGCAACAACTTGATATGAAGCACGCGATCATGACGGCCCCAAAGGACTATGTCCGGGCGTACGTAGGATTATTGGGATTGAACATGGCGGCGAGCTTCACCAAGCAGATTCTCAGAATGGATCCGTTTGCTCCTGCGGGCAGCGAGGATCATACCAGATACAGCGTGAGTGTCGCACACGCCGCACACTTCATCAGCCACATTTACATCGAGACTACAAAGCTGCTCAACCAACTGAATGTGTAACTCGCCTCCCAGTGTGAACCTAGAACGCCCCGGATGCTTTTCAATTCAACACAGGATTACAACTCAGACAATCCACAACAAAATGAAAATCTCCAAGCAAATTGCTGAACTGAATCGCATTCGAAGGGAACATGGAGATTTGCAGATTTCAGGCGCGCACGTCCCAGGCCATCCAGAAATGACCATTCATGGCATCCACTACGTTGCGCCTGGACCGCTGCTTACGGCGTCACCGCACAATCGCCAAGAACAATTACCCGCACGGTTCCTCATCGAGTGGAAAGTGCCCTAATCTTATGGGGTGGTTTAGGATGTTCAGATTGTGGCAGCCGCACGCGGAGGAGTACTTGTTTGTGTGGAACTGGGTGGTTGCCAGGCATACCTTGGCTCAGCTTTCCCCAGCACTGGTCGGAAAAGTAAGAGAACACTACGATAGGATGTTGGCTCTGAACCGTCCTGACCCAAATCACGACATCAGCTTCCTTGCCAAGATTGACTACTTCTGGCTGTCTCTGACATTCGCGGACATGGGCATTGCGCCGATGCTTGGCCCGAAAGGGGCCAAATGGTTTTATATTCAGAATCATCGAAGAGCGCGCTGGATGGCCGGACAGTATGGAGCAACAGTCGGGCCGAAAGTGTTGAGCGACATTCTTACTGAATACGGCGTCAAGATTGAGATGGAGGAATGAAGGTGAAGGCGTAACGGGTCAATCCAAAGTATTGACAACTCTTCCCCACGGTGGTTAAGGCGATCTCTCCATTACTAGTCGCTGAAACATTCCGTGCGGATGACGGCGTGCTGGTGCAGGCCGGTCGCACGGTGAGTTGAGAGTTTATGGTTGATGGTTGATAGATCAAATGCGTGCCTCAATGTTTGCGGTCAGGCAGCACCGTTAGACCGACCACTTCGTCGTCTTCGTAACGCACCAGGATGTCGTCATCGGTCAGCTTGCGGTCGGTGGCGTGGCTGGTCCTTTTGAAGTTGATGTAAAGCGCGTCGGCCGCCGCGTCGTAGGATGACCAGAGTCAACCGGGCGGCGACCACCTGACGGAAGGCGTCATTTTCTAGTTCGGCTTTCCGGTGGGGCGAGCGTCCGGGCGAGCTGGCTCGTCGGAGCCTCGCCCCACCCAATCAGGACATTGCTACGGCGGGCATCAGTTTCAAGAATTCGTTGATTTCGGCTCTGGCCTTCATTGTTTTCTCCGGATGAGCGCGGCTTCGCGGCGCGTCAGAAACACGGTGATGATGAAGCCATCGCGCTGGTCTTCACGATCCACGACCACAAGGGTTTTGCCATCCGCTTGTTTTTAGCCGGCGGACCAGGGCAGCGAAAAACAGCCAAAAAGTGCTTGATCCCGGCCGACAACCGGCCGAATATCACCGCCAGTGAACGCGATAGAAAAGCAATTCCCTGTGAACCGCGGAGTGTCAACCGGGCAAGTTGCTATCAGTTTAGTTTCGGGCAGTTCGCAACTTCCAGCTCAGAGTGCGGCGACAACGTGCGTTGCCTGGATGATCTCCAGTACGAGATGTTGCCCATCCTGAGAAAAACCCTGAGGATCTTTAGAAAACAGTTGTCGTCATTATGCCGAGCGGGCATGGAGTCTCATTGTGTCCAAAGCACGCAACGTCAGCAAATTTCTGGGTGAATTTCTGCGGCACCCAGCCACGACCGGGGCCATCGCCCCAAGCTCAAGCTTTCTGGCCAAGACCATGGTCGGATGGATCGACCTGCCGAGGGCCAAAACGGTCCTGGAGTATGGCCCGGGCACGGGCGTATTTACCGAATGCATCCTCCGGCGCATGCGTCCGGATTCGAGGTTCGCGGCGATCGAGTTGAACCACCGGCTGGCGGAATTGTTCCGGCGTCGTCATCCGCAGGTCATGCTCGTCGAAGATTCAGTGGCAAATGTGGCAGCTATCTGTCAGAAGCTGGGGATGACGAGCGTGGACTGCATCGTTTGCGGCTTGCCCTGGGCCTCCTTCCCCGAAGTTTTGCAAACCCGTATCCTGGACCAGATGATGGCCGTCATGAGCACCCGAGGGCAATTCGTGACCTTTGCTTACCTCCAGGGTCTGCTGCTGCCGGCCGGCCGGCGCTTTGCGGAGCTGCTCCCCACCTACTTCCGCCAGGTTTCAAAAAGCAGGACCGTTTGGCTAAACCTGCCACCCGCGTTTGTCTATCAGTGCCAGAGATAGGGCAAGGGGTCAGTCCAAAGTACTGACAATTCGTCCGCCCTTTGGTTAAGATGATTTTCCCTCCCGGCAGCGGCTGTAGCCTTCCATGCGGATGACGGCGTGTTGGCGCGCGCCGCTCAGCCCGGCGACGCGTTGCGCTGCCAGCTCTGCTCGATTTCCTCGAGGCTGCGGCCCTTGGTTTCCGGCAGCATCGCGGCCACGAAGACCAGCGCCCCCAGACTGCAGACGGCATAAATCCAGAACGTCCGGGCCGGCCCGATGTTCGGGTTGTCGTTCAGCATCGGAAACGTCTGGGCCACGATGTAACACGAGGTCCAGATGGTGAACGTGGCCAGAGACATCGCCCGGCCGCGGATCTTCGTGGGGAAAATCTCCGAGCACACGATCCAGGGTATGGGCCCCTGGGCGGTGGCAAAGGCCCCGATGAACACCAGGATCGCCGTCAACAACCACTCGCCGCTGCCGCCGAACTGAAACATCGCCCCCACCCCGAACAACGCAACGACCTGCACCGTCAGACCCGCCAGCAACAATCTGCGCCGGCCGGCTTTATCCACCAGCGCGATCGCCACGAAGGTGAACGCCAGGTTCACGAGCCCGACGATCACCGACGACGTGAACGAGTCCTTCACGCCGATGCCGGCGGTGGCGAAAATCTTCGTCGAGTAATACATGATCGCGTTGATGCCGCTGAACTGCGAGAAGGCCATGAGCAGCACCGCAATGAGCAGCGGCTGGCGGAACCGTGGCGAGAACAGTTCGCTGAAGCGGCCTTCCTCCTGGCCAAGGACCTCCCGCACCGCGGTGAGCTCGCGCTCCGCATGGGCCGCGCCGCCCACCCGTTCGAGAATCCGGCGCCCTTCGGGTTCGTGTCGGGCCTGGATCAGCCAGCGCGGGCTCTCGGGCACGAAAAACAGCACGGCAAAGAGCAGCGCGGCCGGGGCCACCTCTGCGCCCAGCATCCAACGCCAGCCTTGGGTCGCGTTCCAAGTTTCGTCACCAAACCCCTGGATCAGCCCGTTGATGAACAGGGTCAGGAAAATGCCCGTGACGATCCCGAGTTGAAAAATCGAGCCCAGCCGGCCACGCCACGCCGTCGGGGCGAGTTCCGCAATGTAAACCGGGCAAACCATGGACGAGGCGCCGATGCCCAGTCCGCTGATAAAGCGCGCGACCAGGAACTCGTCGAACGTCCGCGGGACCGCCGAGAGCACGCCCGACAGCGCGTAAAGCATCGCGCAGACGAACAGCACCCGCCGCCGCCCGAACCGGTCGCTCAGAAACCCGGCGAACATCGCGCCGGGGATGCAGCCGAGGATGGCGCTCGCACCGGCCGTGCCTTCCTGCAGCGACGTGAGGTGGAAGTGCACCGTCAGATACCGGTTCGCGCCGTTGATCACCGCCGTGTCATAGCCGAACAAAAAGCCTCCCACCGCGGCCACCAGCGTGATGAGCGCCAGATAGCCCAGGTTGTACCGATCCGAGGAGTTCGCGGCTTCGTTCGTGAAAGTGCGGGCTTCAGCCATGGTTTTAGTCTTTCACTTGCGGCGGTCGTCAATCGTGAGGCGGCCTTTGCGGCATCCACCAGTCCTTCAGTCCTGCCGTTTCAGGGTCGCGACAAACCCGCCCCGCGGACGCATCTCGACAGTGAATTCCTCGCCGGCCGCCAGCATGGAATTCTTGTCGGCGAAACTCCGGTCGTCCGCGCCGTCGCCGATCATACTGAGCTGGTAGCGGCCGGCCGCCAGCCAGGCGCCCAGCCGGACGCGCTGCAGGCAGGACTGTTCCTGGCCGTTCACCCCCGCGAGATACCAGGTGTGGCCGTGACGCCGCGCGAGAATCACGAACCGCCCGGGATAACCTGCGACGAAGCGCGTGTCGTCCCAGGCGACCGGCACGTGCTTGAGGAATTCCTTCGGCGCGTCGGGCAGTCCCAAATAGGCCTCCGCCTTGTCGGCGAAATGGAGCAAGCCGGACTCGAACACCACCGAAAGCGCCAGCTCGTGCGCGCTGGTCGTGCGGTGCGGATAGCGGTTGTCCGAAAAGGCGACGGGCGTGTAGTCCATCGGGCCGACGGCGTTTCGCGTGAACGGCGTGATGGTGTTTTGCACCGGCGCGCGGGCCGGGAACTGCGGATCGAAGATGTAGCACTCCGCGCCGCGCACCGCTTCCATGGACATGAGGTTGGGCCAGGTGCGCGACCAGCCGCGCGGCAGCGTGCACCCGTGAAAATCAACCATGATCTGGAAATCCGCCGCGTCCTGCATGATCGCGTGGTAGAGCTGCATCACGGGCTGCTTGTCGCTCTGGAAGAAGTCCACCTTGATGCCCTTGACCCCCCATTTGTGGAGCATTTCCAACTCGAACCGGCGCACCTCGAGATAGGTCAGGCAGTCGCGCGGTTTCTCGGTAACCACATTGTGCGGCCCGCCGGAGTTGTACCACAACAGGACACCCACGCCTTTTTCCTTCGCGTAACGCAGCACGTCATGGATCGTGCCGTTGTCCATGATGGTCCAGTTGGCGTCCACCAGCACATATTCCCAGCCCATCGCCGCCGCCAGATCAATGAACTTGCGCTGCTTGACGCCATCCTGCGGGCTCGGGTTGTCCGACCACCAGCTCCACGCGACGCGGCCGGGGCGGATCCAACTCACGTCCTTGATCCGTGACGACGCGGCCAGGTCGGTGACCAGCGTGCACTCGACGATCGTGGCCAGGGAGTCGCCGAGGACGATCACCCGCCACGGCATTTCCCAGGGAAGCTTGGCCGACGGTTCGGCCGCACCCTGGCCGTTGCCCTCGGCCGGGTTCGGCAGAGCGACACGGTACACCCCTTGCACAGCGGTGCTGCTCAGCCGCGAGCCGCAAAAATCCGGGCCGACGTTCGCCTCGGTGACCAGGCCCCAGCAACGCGAATCGGCCGTGCGGAACAGCACCGGAAACGACCAGCCCAATCCCAGCGGCGCGGTCGTTCCCACCGCGACCTCGCTTTCGTAATAGGTTTCATAAGCGGGCGAATAGGTGCTCGCCTTGTCAGCGGGCGCGAGCCAGAGCCGCCCGTCCTCGGGCAGGGCGAACCCGGTCGCTTCGCGCGTCAGCGTGGCCTGGCGGTCCGCAACCCCGGGCACGCGATAGCGGAAGGCGACGCCGTTGTCATAGGCCCGCACCTCCAGTTCGAGCGGCTGGCCCGTGGCATTCTGGAAGACCAGCATTCTTTGCTCCGCGTGATTCTCATAATGGCTTCGCTTCCCGTGCGGCAGGTCATAGGCTTCGTCAATCCGCTGCGCGGGGGACGCCGACACCGCCCGCAGCCCGTGCAACAGGTCCCGGCCCGCCAGTTCGAGGCCGAGTGGTGAATCGCCGATCGCCACCGTGCGACTCCCTTCCGGGCCGAGTTCGACGCGGTAGCAAAGGTTGGTCTCGCCCTTCGGGTAATCGGCCTTCCCGCCGGCGTCGGCGAGGCGGACGATGAGTTTCACCGCGTCGTTGGGGGAGGTTACGGACCAGTCTTCCGCCTGCACGGACTGGCTCACGGCGAGGCTGCCCGCCAGCGCCAGCAACAGAAGGCAGGTCCGAAGCCGGTGTTCACCGGGGATGGAGCGGTGGTGGTGAGGCCACGCAGCAAGGGCTTTGCTCATAAGTGTTGTGGCCGGGATTAGGCCCTGTTTCCGTTGGCGGGTAAAGCCCTTTTGCCACAACCCAGGGCAGACGCGTCAAAACTGGGTGGCACGGGCGACTCGCCCGTCCCGCCCGGCGACGCGCCGGGCGGAATGGAAGGAAACGCGGAGAAAGCACCGGCATTAGCCATTTTCCATCGCGCCACCGTTCCGTTGGCCGGGTCGCCCAACGGCACAGGCTAGTGGCTTGTTCTACCCTTCACGAGCCGGAATCCGGTCAGTTTGACTCCGATGCATCGGCCCTGCCACAGCCTGGTTCAGTTCCGTTCGAGCAGGAAGGCGCGGGAGGAGAGTTCTCCCAGCGCGGTCTCCAACTGGATCAACGCCGGGTATTTCTCCGCCGGAATGAGGGCGGGGCTGCTCTTGAGCGAATAGTCGAGTTGCCAGGCGTTGCCGCGGGCATTGGAATCCACCCGCGCCACTCCGGCGCCGGCCGGCGCCCACAACCGCTGACTGCGCGGCGCGATCACGACTTTCGGAAAGCCGGCCGGCCATTCGATCCTCGCGTGAATGGCGCGGTCCTGGTTCCGCCCCGTCATGATCGGAAGCTGCCGGTGGTCGGCCCGGAAGTTGAACAGCGCCGCCCGGTAAGGAACCTGGAAAAACAGGTGCGCGTTGTCCACCACCGCAAAGCGATCCACCTCGACCGTGAATTCCTCGACTCCGGGATAGCGGTCGAACTGCGTCGCCAGCTCACCCACCGGTCGCGCGCCTTGGACCACGCCCGACACGAGCTCCTGGTAATAGCGCCGGCGCTCTTCGGGCGGCAGCTCGGCGAAGAACCGCCGTTTGCCGTTGTAGGCCGAGCCGTAGAACCGATTGGCGATTGTGATGCGGGTCTTGCCATCGGCGGCGAGCGCGAACCGGAAATCCGTTTCCTGCCGCTCGCCGCAGCCCTTCGCCGGCCGGATCATCTCGAACGCGCGGTCCGCCGGCCGGAAAGCCAGATGGCCGGCACTCGCCGTCGTGCCCAGCCGGGCATACTGGTCGGTGTCGTTGAGGTAAACCGCCTCCCCGTCCACGCGGACTTTGACCAGCACACCGTCGAACAAGTACGGCAACGGGAAGGCCGCCACCTTGGCGCGCAGGGACGGGATGTCCTCGATCCCGGAAACCAGCACGAACTCAGGCTTGAAACCGGCAGCGCTCAACATCGCGTGCAGCAGGATCGCCTTGTCCGCCGCATGTCCATAGCCGTCCGCCAGGGTCGTGTCCGCCGCTGACAGTTCGCTCAACGGCAATTCCAGGAAGCCCGGACCGGCGGTGCGGATTGACTTGGCCACGAAATCGCGGATGGCAATCACCGCGTCGCGCTTTGTCCGGGTCGGGCCGGTCAGTTTCGCGGCCTGCGCCGCGGCGGCCGGCCGGTGATTCGAGCGGTCACGCAACACGCGATCCAACTCGTGCCAGTAAGCGGTCGGATCGCCGACGCCGAAGGCGACGCCGGGCAGATAAGCCCAGGCGGGCGGGCAGCCGGCCTCGTTCGGCAGCGCGGCGACATTTGTGGCGCGCCATTGGAAGGTGGTGGCTCCGGGCACGGTCAGCCGGCTTTCGGCCACCGACCCGCGCGGGCCGGTCAACCATCGGCGGGCCGCGAGCTTGTCCGGCACCGTCAGCTCCAGCGAAAGCGAGTCCATCTTCGATTCCGTCTGGAAGGGGTCAAACCCGCCGAGGAAGGGACGGTTCTTCGAGCGGATCTCGTATTCGGTTTCGATGGTCGAGCCGAGATCCACGCCGGGCAGGTTGACGACGAGAATTTTGCCGCCGGTGTAGCGCCGGGCGGAGGCATTCCAGCCGGCATCCATCAGGTTGATTTCCTGGGTGGCCACCTCCTGCCGCTGGCCGGTGGCGGACGTCACCGCCGCCGAGATCAACTTGACCTCCTGGACCGCCGGATTGTACGGAATCTTCACTTCGGCTTCCTCCTTCTTGCCGTTATAAGTCAGTACCCGCTTCTTGGTCTTGACGCGGGTCACGGCCGAATGGGCGTCAACGACCTTCACCGTCTGGCTCGCCGCGAGCACCTCGAAGTCGGAATCCACCGGCGGATTCGGCTCCGCGGAGCGGCGTGCGACCGTCGCGATCGTCGCCCGGGTGACGGCCAGGACCGGGGCCTTGCGCCGGTCGTACTCCATGTTCTTGAGCGTCTCCTTGAGTTTGAGATACTGCGTCGGCGAGAACTCCACGACCTTGAGCTTGAACGCCTGGGTGCCGGTGAGCGTCCGGTTCGTGGACGCGAGGCTGCGTTCATATTCCAGGCAATCGTCCTTGACCGCCGGGCATTGCGGCAGCGACACGGCCGACCCGAAACCTTCGCCCAGGCGGATCTCCAGGGATTCGGCGGTGCCGCAGGCGACCTCGGTGTTCAACGGATACCGGCGCTTTTCGAGCCCGGTGCCCTGGAGCACGAAATTCACGATGCCGAACGTCTCGCCCAACCACGGCACGCTGGCAACCGCCCGGTCCTGACCGCGGGCGATCATGCCCTCGGCGGCAAACTCAAGCTCGGCCCGCAGGCCCACGGAAACGTCGAGCATGTTCTCCGGCGTAAGTTTGAGCGAAACCAGCCGCGCGCCGGGCATGGCGTTCTTCAGCCGCGACTCGAAAAACCGGCGGTGTTCGTCCGGTTTCATCCGCGCGAAATTCATGCGGTAAATATTGTCGTTGATGCCCTCGTAGATGAGCTCGGACTTGCCGGTCATTCGTCCATTGGCGTCAAGGGTGGCCGTAGTCTTCACCCGCAGCAGGTTGTCCTCCGGGGGGATGATCGGGCTCAGGCGCAGCGATTCGCCCCCGGGTTTGCAGACGAGGTAGCTCTGATGGCAAAGGTAGGACGGCAACAGCTCCTTGGTGTTCTCATCGGTCGGGTCCATCAACGTGTACTCACCGGTCTTGAATTCGACGCAGACGATGGCGTGGTTGAAATCCGGGTCGGGCACCTCGTCGTCCTTGCGCAGTCCGGCGCTGACGAGGACCGGGTAGGCTGGATAGCCCGCCAGCCGCAGCATCGAGACGAGCAGGGCCGCTTTGTCGCGGCAGACGCCGTACTTGTTCGCGAAGGTCATCTGCACATCGTGCGGCTCGAAGCCGGGGCGGTCCTTCTCCGGCGTGATGCCCATGTAACGGATTTTCTGGGAAACGTAGTAGAAGATCGCCTTGATCCGGTCGAGGTCGGTGGCGGCGTTGTTGGTGAGGCCAGCCAACGTCTCCTGCATCGCCGGGGAAACCGCGTCCAAGTGCGGCTGGCAGACACCCGCATACCAACGCGACACCGTCGGCCAGTCCGGTGATGTGCTCCACACCAGGCGTTGTAGCACCATGGAATAGGGCGGCATGCCGGGCTCGTCGAACATCCGCGGCACGTCATGGACGTCCCACCGGTAAATCAGCGTGCCGTTCGGCGCCGTCTCGGTGGAGGCGGTGACGGTACCGGGCACTTCGTCCTTGAGCGCGATGCGCTTCAACGGCTTGTCCGCCGGCGCACGCACTTCGTAAGACGTGTGCTTGATCAGGCCGGGGTACTCGAAAGTCGTGTTGTCATTCGATTCGCCCGCCATGATTGCGCGCACCACCCGCGTCCGGGAGATCGCGTGCAACAGGTCGCCCACCTCGAGGTCGGGCACGTTCACGCGGAGGACCTTCAGGTTGGGATCGTAGATGTTCGCGCCCATCTGGCTGTCGTCAATCGCCTCCTTCGAGTTGGCGGCCAGGTCCACCGGCACCACGCGACCATCCGGCTTGATCACCTCCATGCGCACAACTTCGACGGTGAAATAGGGCAGCATGAAACTGAAGCTCGCGGTGCGGTTGTTCCGCTTGCCCTTTTCCGTCAACACCTTGGTGAACGACTCGTCCTGCCGCGCGCCCGTCCCGTCCGCATGCACCACCCGGATCATCCGGGCGTCCACCGTGGCCTCGTCGCAGTCCGGGTACTGGTTGGTGGTGATGGTCGCGGCGACCGCGGTCACCTTGCCGGCCTCGAGCAACGCCCATTCCGGCCCGTCAAACGTGTCGGCCGCGGCGGCCGGGAGCGAAAGGAACAACAACAGCGCCGTGGGGACCAGACGCCGGAGAAACATCGCGTGGTTCATGATAATACGTTCAGGTCGGCAATGTCCCAATTTGCTGGGCTCGGACGAGCCGCTGGCACAAGCCGGCTCGCGACGACGCTCCACCGGGAAGCCGAATTCGGACACTACGTTCAGGCCGGGACTCTACCAGCTAATCAGCCGGTTGCACAACTATTCTGCCGGGGCTGTCGGGGCGACAGACGGCGCGCGACTCTGTGAGTCGCAGCAATCTCCGCAGCGCAGAACGCATCGGCTCGGTCGAAAGGCTTGGTTGCAGACGAACCTGCTGCGGGTCACAGACCCGCGCTCCCAAGGCGGCTGCCGCCCATCTTGTGGTGGACACCGCCCGGCGAGTCCGCTAAGCCAGTGCCATGTTCAATCCCGTAAAATCGTCCGTCCTGACCACCCTTGTCTGCCTGTGGGCTTTCGCTGAAATCATCGCCGCCGGCCCAGGCGACCCCACGACGCTCAACGTCCGCGACTTTGGGGCGAAGGGCGACGGCCAGACCGACGACACCGCCGCCTTCCAGCAGGCGCTCAATGCTTCCGCCAAGGCCGGCGGGGGCACGGTGCTCGCCCCGCACGGCAATTATTCCTTCGCCGGCCACCTCAACCTCCCGCCCGCCGTCACGCTGCGCGGCATCTGGGAATCCGTCCCCGCGCACAACGGCCAGCGCGACGCCGGCCTGCCCAAGCCCACCGACGACGGGACCTGCTTCCTCGTCACCGAAGGCGCCGGCCACGAGGACGGCCCCGCCTTCATCACGCTCAACCACAACAGCACCTTGAAGGGCGTCGTCATTTTTTATCCGAAGCAGAAGCCCGATGACGTGCCCGATGCCTATCCGTGGGCAATCGCCATGCGCGGCAAGAACCCCGCCGTGCTCGCTGTGGAGCTGCTGAACCCGTTCAACGGCATTGATGCGACCAAGAACGAACGCCACCTCATCCGCGACGTTCAGGGCCAGCCCTTGCGCCGCGGCATCCTGGTGGACGCCATCTATGACATCGGGCGGATTGAGAACGTCCACTTCAATCCTTGGTGGAGCACGAAGCCCAGGCTGTTGCAATGGCAGCAGGAGAATGGCGAAGCCTTCCTTATCGGCCGCAGCGACTGGCAGTACATGTTCAACACCTTCTGCTTCGGGTACAACGTCGGCTACCGCTTCCTGAAAACGCCCACCGGCGCCTGCAACGGCAACTTTCTCGGCCTGGGCGCGGACGATTGCTACACCGCGGTGGTCGTGGACGAATCCGCGCCGATGGCGCTGCTGATCACCAACGGCGAATTTGTCTCCTTCCACGGTCCGGACCCGACGATGGTCGAGGTGAAGCCGGAGCACACGGGCGCGGTGCGGTTCGTGAACTGCGCTTTCTGGGGACCGTGCAACCAGATCGCGAAAATCGCCGGGCGCGGCACCGTGGGTTTCAGCGACTGCACCTTTGTCCAATGGGACCGCAAGAAGGAAGACCGCGCCGCGATCCAGGCCAGCGGCGGCACGGTGCTGGTGCGCGGCTGCGAATTCCGCGAGGCCAAACCGCAGATCGAACTCGGCGAAGGCGTTCGCCGTGCCGTCATCACCGACAACATTTTTGCCGGGCCGGCGAAGATCGCCAACCACAGCAAGGGCAACGTCCAGATCGGCAACAACACGGCGGAGTAGGTCGCGCCCACACCGCCTTGCCCGGCCAACCGGTTCCAAGGACGACAGGTTTGGCGGAATGACCTAAAAATGAACGGTATGAGTGGGGCTGAGCGCTATCGCACCCTTTCAGGGCGCGCCGATTTGTTCGCGCCATCATTCCCAGTCCTGCGGGCCGGGCTGAGGGATGCCGCGCCGTTGGCCCACACCTTTGGGAGGCCCGAGGTCCGCACCGATTGCTTGACGGCCCTGGCCACCTGGCCGCGGCGTTGGCGCTCGTTGGTGAGAGGCCCAACGGGCCGTCATGCTTCAGCCCAGGCCAGCGGCCTGGGAATGTGTCCATCCACAAACCCATGCGGCCTGAAGGGCCGCGCTAACGACCATGCCCCAATCCCTGTCCCGCATCCTGGTCCACCTGGTGTTCAGCACGAAGGACCGCGTCCCCGTCCTGACACCGACTATCTGTGGGGAACTGCACCCGTATCTGGCCGTGGTGTTGCGCGACAATGATTGTCCCTCGCTGAAGGTGGGCGGCGTGACCGATCATGTCCACCTGATCTTCGGGTTGTCCCGAACGTCGACCGTGGCCAAAGTGGTCGAGACCGTGAAGACCAGTTCCTCCAAGTGGATCAAAACGAAGGGGGCGGAGTTCGCGACGTTCCACTGGCAAGGCGGTTACGGGGCCTTCTCGGTCAGTGAGTCCAACGCCCAGGCCGTCGTCACCTACATCGCGACACAGGAGGAGCATCACCGGCGAATGACCTTTCAGGAGGAATACCGAAAGTTCCTCGATCGCCACCACGTGCCCTACGACGAACGATACGTGTGGGACTGAGCCCTATCGCACCCTTTCAGGGCGCGCTGATCTGTTCGCGCTCCCATTCCCAGCTGGGCTGAGGAATCTCGCGCCGTTGGCGCTCATCATTGGGAGGCTCGGAAGGCCGTCATCCTTCAGCCACCAAGGATCTGTGTGGAACTGGAGATTGTCGCGCCGTTGGCGCTCACCTTTGGGGGAAGACCGGCTTCGGTGAGGATCGCATGACGGCTGCGGCCACCTGGCCACGCGGTTGGCGCTCCTGGTCGGGAGGCCCAACGGGCCGCGATCCTTCAGCCCAGGCCAGCGGCCTGGGAATACGCCCGCCCAACATCCGATGCGGCCTGAAAGGCCGCGTTAACTCCGCTATTTAGCCGCTTTGCTGAATTGCCGGTCCGCAAAATCCAGGAAGGCCTGCCAGTCGGCCCGGATCATTGAGTGCTTGCCGGGACGGATGAAATAGCCCAGCCGGCTGTTCACCAACTGGCCCGTCGGCGGCATCGTCTTCGCCGCCAGTCCGTCCACGCCCAGGAAGCGATACACCGGGTCCGCCGCCCGCAGGACCTCGAACTGCCCCGCCGGGTTGGACCACTCGTCCTCCAGGGCGCACGAGAAAAGCACCGGCCGCGGCGCGCACAGCGCCACCAGGCAGTTCTGGTCGAACGGCAGCCGCTCCGGCGCGTCGTTGAACTGCTTGAACAGCGCGTTGAACCAGTGCGGGAAGTGCTCGTTGATCCGCTTGACCGATTCGCCCACCTGGCCGCGGCTCGGGGCGGTGCCGCCGCAGCCGGCCTGGTGCGGGAACGCGATCGCGATCCGCTCGTCGAAGGCCGCCGCCACCAGCGCCGCCTTGCCGTTGCGCGAATGCCCCAGCGCCGCGATCCGCCGCGCATCAATGTCGCGGTCCGTCACCAGATAGTCCACGCACCGGTGGAAGCCCCACGCCCAGGCGGCGATGCTGCCACGGTTCGCCGGCTGATTGCGCTCGGGGTCGCCGCCCGCCAGCCAGGCGTAAATCCCCGCGCTGACGTCGGCCCGGTCGAAGTCAATGTCGCCGTTGTAGAACGACGCGAGAGCGTAGCCGCGGCCCACAATCTCCTCGAGCGGCCAGGTGTGCGATGGCCAGTCGCCGGTTTCGGCTCCGCGCGCAGCCTCGGTGACCAGGTTGTTCGAGCAGCCCTTACAGTCGCTGTAAACCCAGCCACGGGCCAACGGGACGCGCGGGTCGGCGGTCAGCGCCTGGTTGCCGCAGAAATTCAGCGCGAGGAAGACCGGCGCCGGCGCGCGACGGCCGTTGGGCACCACCAGCATCAGGTCAATGTGCGGCGCGCCTGCGGCTCCGGCCTGGAGCGACACGAGTTTCAACGTGGCTTTGCCGCCGAGGAAATCCGGGTAAGTGGCCATGACCTGGGCACGGATGGCGGCCGGCCTGGGTGGCAGCGGGCCATACATGTAATGCTGGAACAGGGCGAGCAGTTCGGGTCGCCGCTGGGTGAACCATTGATTCGCGTTGTGGACGCGCTGGCCATTGGACATGACCAGCGGGTCGGGGAGCCCCGGCTGCGTGGCCAGCCCCGCCGGTTCGGGGAAGACGCGTGGTTTGTACGTCGCGGTGGAGCTGGCGGCCTGGTGCGCACAACCCGCAAGGAGGCCGGTCAGCAACAGGACGCCCGTGGCGAAAATGCGTTCGGTTCGTTTCATGGCTTGCCCACAGGGTGCCCTTGGGGCCGGGCGAAGGAAAGCTCTTTGCACTCGGTTAAGGCTCGAGGTCGCCCACCAGCAAGAGCGCTCCCGCATACCAGCGGTTGCCCGCGAACCGCTCCGGCCGGTCCATCCGCTCCTGTCGCTGCGCCAGAATCGCCATCTTGTCCAGCGGGTCGGGCGCGACCGTGACGCTCACCGTGTGAACCGTGTTCGACAGGGTCGAGCCGATCCATGTCATGCCGAGCCGGTGATACGTGCAAAAGGCGTCGAAGCGTGGACGGAGGCCGGTGTCCTTGCCATCAAGGGTGACCCGGACCTGGCCACAGTCGGGGCCCAGCAGGTCATAGACCTGCGCCGCGGTGCCGCGGAAGCGGAACGTCAGCGTGTCGCCGGGTTTCTCCGCGCACCACAGCGCCGGCAGCCTTTGGCTGAAATCCCGCGCGAGGTGGTTGGTGGCGGGATCGAACCGCATCCAGCCCGGCCCGGTCAGCTCCGCCGTGAGCGGAATGAGTTTTGCCTGCTCCCAGTTGTCGGCGCGGAAGGGCGCGGGCAACGGGTGCAGGGTTGGCAGGCCAGGGCTGGCGCGCATCTGGGTGAAAGCACGGACCACCGCCTGCAGATAGAGTTCGTGACCGGTCTCCGGAAACGGATGCACCGCATCGGGCGAGAACACGATCTTGCCGCCGAGCGCAGCCCGTTCGGTATCGTTCGTGGGCAGCGTCCCTTTGAAAACGAGTTTGCCTTCTTTTTCGAGCCGTGCGACCTCGAGGCCGAAATTGATCGAGGGAATCCCGTAATGCGCCGCGACCTGTTCCATCGCCGCGGCGGACCGCGGGAGTTCGCCGCGCTGGAGCGATTCGAGCATGTTGCCAGCCAGCGTATAGACGAAACAGATGTCGCACGCCGGAAACGCGCGCCACGTCTGCCGTACAATCCCTTCCAGGCAGCGGTGGATTTGCTCCGGTGCGGCGCCGCCGTCGTTTACCGCGAACTCGACGAACAGCAGGTCCGGTTGGTGGTCCAGCACGTCGCGGCGGAGCCGGAACACGCCGAGGTCCGAACCGGTGCCGCCGATGGCCGCGTTGATCTCGGACACGCGCGCCGCCGGGAACTGCTCCTGGAACCACTTCAACGTCTTCGGCCGCCAGCCGGGCTGCGCGGTGATGCTGCCGCCGAGGTAGGCCACGCGCACTTGCCCGCCGGCACGCAGCTTCGCGAGGACATTCGGCAGCCCGCCGCGCGACTGGAATTCGACGAGATTCGTTTCCGCCACCAGCCTGACTGTGGCGAAGATTGTGAGGAAAGCCACCAGCGCGCCGCGCCGGGCGAAGATTGGTTTCATGCCGCCGAAGAAAACAATCCC
The DNA here is from genome assembly GCA_050012855.1 of Verrucomicrobiota bacterium. Classification (GTDB taxonomy): domain Bacteria; phylum Verrucomicrobiota; class Verrucomicrobiia; order Limisphaerales; family J093; genus JAJXZJ01. Next base: position 19,676 of record JBEKGJ010000034.1, read on the forward strand.
ACCCCGGCCTGTCAACGCCGGACGCCCGCCGGGCACGATTTGTTGCTGGGAAATCGCGGTCGGACGGCTTAGCCTCGGCACGTGGCGAAACGACATTCCGTGGTGCCGGTGGAGGACCTCATCGCCGAGGTTCGCCGGGGAAGAATGGTCCTCGTGGTGGACGACGAAGGTCGCGAGAACGAAGGCGACCTGATCGTCGCCGGGGAATTCGTCACCCCGGAGATCATCAACTTCATGGTGAAGTTCGGGCGCGGGCTGATCTGCGTGCCGACGACGTCGGAGCGGCTCCAGCAGCTCGGGATCGAGCGGATGGTGGTGCAGAACCGCGAGACCTTCAAAACGGATTTTCAGGTGAGCGTGGACGCCGCCGCCGGCATCACCACCGGCATCAGCGCCGCCGACCGCGCCCGCTCCATCCGCGTGATGACCGACCCGACGGCGACGCCCGGCGATCTCATCCAGCCGGGTCACGTGTTTCCGTTGCGGAGCAAACCCGGCGGCGTGCTCCAGCGCGCCGGGCACACCGAGGCGGCCGTGGACCTCGCCGTGCTCGCCGGCTGCCGGCCCATCGCCGTCATCTGCGAGGTGATGAACGACGACGGCACGATGGCGCGGTTCCCTGAACTGGTGAAATTCGCCCGCAAACACAGGCTGAAGCTGGGCACCATCGAAGCGCTCATCGAATACCGCCGGCGCCGCGAAAAGCTCGTCGAACGCATCGAAACCGTGCGGATGCCGACCGAATTCGGCGATTTTGACCTGCACCTTTACCGCTCGAACCTTGACGGGGCGCACCACGTGGCGCTTGTCTGCGGCGAGGTTGCCGGCCAGGAAGGCGTGCTCGTGCGCGTCCACAGCGAGTGTCTCACCGGCGACGTGTTCGGATCGCGGCGCTGCGACTGTGGCCCACAACTGCAACACGCGATGCGGCAGATCGCCGTCGCCGGCCGCGGGGTGATCGTCTATATGCGCCAGGAGGGCCGTGGCATTGGCCTGGAAGCGAAGATCCGCGCCTACAAACTGCAGGAGCGCGGCCTGGACACCGTCGAGGCCAACTTGAAGCTGGGTTACCCGATGGACCTGCGCGAATACGGGCTGGGAGCGCAGATCCTCGCCGATCTCGGTCTGCGAACCATCCGGCTGCTTACTAACAACCCGAAGAAAATCGTCGGCCTCGAAGGCTATGGCCTCGAGATCGTCGAGCAGGTGCCGATCCGTGTCGAACCCAACCAGCACAACCGGCGCTACCTGAAAACCAAGCGGGAAAAAATGGGGCACTTGTTGTGAACCGCGAACGGCATGCCATTTCCCGCAGCGGCCAGACGGTTTGACCGCGCTAAACCGGGTGGGGGCCTAATCTGCCTTGCCCGGTGGGGCGCCTGTCTGCGTGCAACGCACAGGCAGATCCTCGCGAGCCGTTCACACCTGGGGCTTGACCGGCTCGTCAGAGCCCCACCAAATCAGGACGCTGCCTTAAATCGGCTCGCCTCCGGCAGCGCGCAGGAGTACGTTAACGACGCTATGGAAATTGATTGCACCGTCCAGGTCTGGCGGGAGGGCGGGCAATACATCGCGCACGCGATGCCTTTGGACCTGGCCAGTTCCGGCCTGACACCCGAGGCCGCGCGCGCCGCTCTGGCCGAGGCAATGGGGCTCTTCATCAGAACGGCAGATGAACAAGGCACGTTGACGGAGGTCCTGGAAGAGGCCGGTTATCGCCACGACACCCGGGGCTGGCACAGCCCCGACTGCAACATGATCGGACCGCGATTGTGTGTCCTGCACCAGCCGCAGCAACTTGAAAAACTCCCGCAGCGTCAGGCGTATTTCCACACGCCACTTGGGTGGTGGCGCTGCGGCTGGTCTTCGACACAGCCGCGGTCCGGGGCCGGTGTTCGCATGCGGCCACCAGCGCAAGACCGCCGGCATTTCGCGTGACGACTACTTCCGCCTGCTGGAACATTCTCGCTAGTTTCTAAACCATGCTGCAACCCGTCAAAACCAGACCGGCCCGCGCCGCCGGCGCCCGCTTCGCCATCGTCGCCTCGCGGTACAACGCCCGTTACGTGGACGCCATGCTCCGTGCGGCCCGCGCGACCCTGAAAGCCGCCGATCCGGCCGCGTTGAAAATCGTCCGTGTGCCGGGCGCCTTCGAGATTCCCGTGGTGGCGGCCCGGCTGGCCCGCCACGCCCGGCCACGTTTCGACGCCATCATCTGCCTCGGCGTGATTCTGCGCGGCCAGACGACGCACGCCGAGCACATCGGCACCGGTGTCACGCACGCGCTGATCCAACTCCAGATCGAGACCGGCGTTGCGATGATTCATGAGATCCTGCTGCTCGAAAACGAGGACCAGGCGCGCGCCCGCTGTCTCGACCGCGACCACAACCGCGGCGCCGAGGCCGCCCAGACCGCGCTCGCCATGGCCGCGGTCATGCGCACCCTGCCACCCGACCGCACCCATGTTCCCTTCTGAAACCCCGCCCGCGGCCGAGGCCGGTCGAATCCGGCCCGCGCAGCGTGCCGACGTGCCGGCGATGCTCGCGATCTACAACGACGCGATCCGGCACACCACGGCCACCTACGATTACGAACCGCGCACGCTGGAGCAGCGGTTGGAGTGGTTCGATGAGCACGAGCGCGACGGTTATCCCGTGTTCGTCGCGGTGGACAGTCATGATCTGGTGGTCGGCTGGAGTTCACTGAGCCGTTACCACGCGAAACCGGGCTACCGCTTCACGGTGGAAAACTCGGTTTACGTCGCGGGGGAACATCGCGGCCGTGGTTGGGGAGCAAGGCTGCTGGCGCCGTTGATTGACGCCGCGCAGGCGCGCGGTTATCACGCGATCCTGGCCGTGATTGACGGCGACAACCTGACAAGTATCCGCCTCCACCAGCGGTTCGGCTTCGCGGAAGTGGGCCGCTTTAAGGAAATCGGCTTCAAATTCGACCGCTGGCTCGACGTGGTCTATCTGGAACGACGGGTGTAATGGCACCCACGGTCCCCATTCTCGCGGGGGCACGGACGGAGGATGTCGCTGCCCGGCGGTCCGCGAACCGCCAGACGAGGCGGCACACGAAGAGAACGCTGAAGGCGTGCCAGAGTCGTTTGAGTGTCACGCGACACACGTTTCTTGCATCGCTTTCAGGGTGCAAGCGGTTTGGGTTCGTGGTCCCGGGAGTATCTGCCGAATGCGGATTGCGGAATGACGATGGCGGAGGATGTCGCCGCCCGGCGGGTCACGAGCCACCCAACGGCACGTCGGGTGCGGCCACGTCATGCCACAACGTCACCAGCGCGATCAAACCGCGGCAACCGAGGTGGAGTCGGCGCAGGTTCCGATGGAATTCGGCGGCGGAATTCGAGTTTATCGGCGCCGGTCGCCAAGCAAGGAAGGATGGTGAACGGTTCAGCGATAGACCTCGCGCCGATGGCCTGCTGAGATGACAACGACCTGCAATGCCCGGTCGTGAATCTCGTAGAGCACGCGGTAATCGCCCACCCGGATCCGCCAGGCGTCACGGCCTTTCAGCTTCTTCACGTCGTGCGGGCGGGGATTCGTTTCCAGCGCGGCCAAGCGCTGGAGGATACGTTCAGCCGCCTCGTCCGGCAGCCGGTCCAGTTGCTTCTGGACCGACCTGGGCAGGATGACCGTGTGGCTCATTTAGCCTTACCGCTCCGACGGGTTCGATATTCCGCAAGGGTGACGCAACGGCCGGCCTGCACATCGGCCGCCACTTTGGGCTGGGCGGTGTCATACGCCTGGATGTCCGCCAGTTCCTCCTCGGCTTCACGGAGGCGTTCGTAACTCGCCAAATCCAGCAACACTCCCACGCGCCTGCCACCGGCATCGGTGACAAACTGCTCCTTCAAAGCCATTGCCTTCATGCAACGATTCTACCTGCTGGGGGTCAGTCCGCAAGTCGCTGCTCGAATCGGCTGTCTTCTGATCTGGTGGTGAGGCTCTGACGAGCGCGGCTCGCGAGGACGCCCCACCGACCAGGCCAAAAGGCTATTCGGTGAGTTCCTTCAGCGTGCTGACCTGCGTTTCCATCCGCTTGACGATCGGCGCTGCGCGGCCCAGCGCCGTGTTGTCCGTTTCCCCGGCGAAACTCCGCAGCACGACCCGCACCACGGCCACCGGGTCGCCGTTCTGATCGTGCAGCGGCAGGGTCACCAGGTAGCGGTTTCCGTCCTTGCCGGCGAACGGCATGCCCTTGGTGAAACACTCGTTCTCCACCTTGCCCGCCGGCGTGCCGAGGTCCTTTTCGTCGTCGCTGGCAACCAGCCGGAGCTCCGGTTTCGTCGTGGTGCCGGCGAAGAGTTTCAGGCCCAGCAGCCGCGGATTGCGCCGCAGGGTCGCGCGCACGAGCTCGCGCGCCTGTGATTCGCGCGGCGTGTAGGCGATCCGCGCGTCGGTGAAATAGCTGACCGAGTCCGACTTGGTCCAAAAGGCAATCTTGCCCGCGGTGAACGTGTTGTCGGTCAGTTCCGGAATGGGTTCCTTGCCATCGAGGCGCAGGCGGATGCGATTGCCCTTGCATTCGACCGTCAGCTCGTGCCAGACGCCCTTGGAAATCGGGATTTCCGGGCCGATCGGATTGTCGCGGACGCCATTGGCGACGCGGTAGAAACGGAAGGTGTTGCCGAGCGAGCTGGCGCGGACGACGTAGAAATTCTTCTCGTCCTGCAGGCGAAACGCGATGCCCGCCATCTGCTCGGCGGTGCCGGAAACGGTCTTGAACTTCGCCGTGAGCGTGAAGTCGCCGAACACCTCGTCCTCGTAAATCAGCAGCGGGAAGCGCTCGTCCGTCGGATCCTGTGACACCTGGGCGATGACGGGACGCTTGAGGGCCGGCGCCGGGTTGGGCGTGGCTGGCGGGATGTCGCCCGGCGCAGCGTCACGCAGATTATCCAGAATGACCCGCCAGTCGCCGGGTTTCCCTTCCCCGGCGAGGGCGCTGCGGAAGCCCTTCGGCAGGGCGTTCAGTGTGTTCGTCGTCAGGTCAAAGACCCGTTCGGCAGCGCGCAGCGGGAACAGCGCTGCCAGCGCGACGGCGACCATGATCGAGCATCTCATTCCACGGCAAAGTATCAAAAGCCGGCGGAGCGACAAGCCTTCATCGGGTCGCTCCGCCGGAAGCGGTGGGATCACTCCCAGATCATTTCCTTGACCGTCTTGCCGGCCGGGATGAACGGCAGCACGTGCTCCGTGTAGGGCGTGATGACGTCGAGCACATAGGGCTGGTCAGAGGCGAGCATCCGTTCCAGCGCGGCGCGGAGATCGCGTTTGAACACGACGCGTTCGGCCGGGACGTTGAAGCCCTTCGCGATGGCCACAAAATCCGGATAGATCTGCCGCGTGTTCTCGGGGTCGCCGAGATAGGTCTGACCGCGGTTGCCCTCGTAGAAGCGGTCCTCCCATTGCACCACCATGCCGAGGTGCTGGTTGTTGAGGACGATCGCCTTGGCGGCGATACCTTCGATGTGCGCCGTGGCCAGCTCCTGAATGTTCATGAGGAACGACCCGTCGCCGTCAATGTCGATGACCTGCCGGTCGGGACGCGCCACTTTTGCGCCCAGGGCCGCGGGAAAGCCGAAGCCCATCGAGCCGAGCCCGGCGCTCGTGATGAACTGGCGCGGCCGCTGGAACTGGTAGTATTGGCCGGCCCACATCTGGTGCTGGCCGACGCCGGTGGTGATGATAGCCTCGCCGTGCGTCAGCTCATACAGCAGGGTGATCGCCTCCTGCGGCAGGATCACCTGGCTGGCATCGTCGCCCATCAGGTCGTGGATGTGCCGGGATTTGAGGGTGTCCTTGTTCACCGCATAACGGAGCGGTGCCTTGGCCTTCCACTCGGCGACCTGGTCATGCCAGGCATTGAACCGTTTTGTCAGCGGCCGCTGGGCGAGCAGTTTGTTCAGGCGGCGCAGGGCGTGGCCGATGTCGCTGATAATCGGCAGGTGCACCCGCCGGTTCTTGTTGATCTCGGAGGCATCAATGTCCACGTGGACGATCGTTCCGTGCTCGCAGAACTTCTCCACTTTGCCGGTGACACGGTCGTCGAACCGCACGCCGAAGGCGAGCAGCAGGTCGGCGCCGGCCACCGCCCAGTTGGCGTAGGCCGTGCCATGCATGCCGAGCCACTTGAGCGAGAGCGGATGCGTCTCTGGAAATGCGCCGCAGCCCATGATGGTGGTGGCCACCGGGATCTGGGTGACCTCCACGAAGCGGCGGAGTTCCTCGGCCGCGCCGCTCGAGATAACGCCGCCTCCCGCGTAAATGACCGGCCGTTCCACCCGCTCGATCAGGTCGAGGATCTGGAGGAGGGAGGCATCCTCGGCGAGCAATTCGGGATGATAGCCGCGGAAATTGACTCCGGCGGGATAGACCGGGTGGGCGCGCTGCTGCTGGATGTTCTTGGGCACGTCAATCACGACCGGGCCGGGCCGGCCGGTGCGGGCGATGTAGAACGCCTCCTTGACGATACGCGGCAGGTCGGCGATGTCGGTGACCAGGTAGCTGTGTTTCACGACCGGCAGTGTCATGCCGAAGAAATCCGTTTCCTGGAAGGCACTCTTGCCGATCATGCTCTGGGGCACCTGGCCGGTGATGGCCACCAGGGGGATGGAATCCATGTAGGCGTCGGCGAGGCCGGTGACGAGATTGGTGGCGCCGGGGCCGCTGGTGGCCATGCAAACGCCCACCTTGCCGGTGGCGCGGGCGTAGCCCTCGGCGGCAAACACGCCGCCCTGTTCGTGGCGCGGCAGGTACACCCGGATCTTCCTGGAACGGGTCATCGCCTGGTGGATCTCAAGGCTGGCTCCGCCGGGATAGGCGAAGATGACCTCGACGCCTTCGTGTTCAAGGCTGGCCACGAGAATCTGGCTGCCCAGGAGGCCGGGCCCGGGTTCGGCCTTGGCCGGCGGCGTGGCCGCCGGGGTCTTCGGTGCGGTCTTATTCGTCATGCTCATGTTGTCATCAAGTAGGCCAATCCGGCGTCGGGGCAACAAAAAACCCACGACCGTCGGCCAGCCGTGGGTGGTTTGTCGAAATCCGCCTACGCCCGACAAAGCCCCGCGGCACCGTCTCCTACGACGACGACCAGCAGGCGGCTCGGACGAACGTTCAGCAACATACGGGCGGTTTTTTACGGCCGGGGGGCGCGGCGGTCAAGCCCGATCCGCGCCTCAGGCCTCCTTCAGCAGGGCGATGAACTGCTTCATCGCCGTGGAAAGAACCTTGTTGCGCTTGAAGATGAGGGCGATCGGCCGGTATAAATCGGCATCATCGATGTTGCACACCGCCAGGGTCTGCTTGGCACTTTCCTGGGAGACGGTGGATTGCGGAACGATGGCGATGCCGGCATCGATTTCGACCGCGCGCTTCACCGTTTCCACGTTGTCGAATTCCATGACCGAGTTGACGGACACGCCGTGTTCACGCAGCGTCTTGTCAATCGCCTTACGGGTCGGGATGTCGGGCTCGAACGACACGAATCGCTGGCCGGCCAGTGCGCTGAGCTTCACCGATTTGTGGCGGGCGAGGGGATGTTGCGGATGGGTGATGAGCACCATCGGTTCCTTCCGCAGCGGCACGATCTCCAGCTTCGAGTCGCGGGTCGGATACGCCACCAGGCCCAGATCCACCACGTTCCCCAGCACGTCCTCGTACACCTGGTTGGAGCGGCGGTACTCGATGTGGACGTTCACGGTCGGGTAGCTCTTCATGTACCGCTTGATGTACGGGGGCAGTTCATGCAGGCCGATGCTGTAAATCGTGGCCAGACGGATGGTGCCGGAGATGATGTCCTTCAGCTCCTGCAGGCGGCTGTGCAGGGTCTCATACGCCTGGACGATCTGCTTGCTCGTGTCGTAGAGCACCTGGCCCTCGCGCGTCAGCCGGAATTTCTTTTTGCTGCGCTCGATCAAGAGGGACTTGAACTGGCGCTCCAAGGAACTGATCTGCTGGCTCACCGCGGATTGGGTGATGTGGTTGATCTGGGCAGCCTTGGTGAAACTCTCCGTCTCTGTCAAATCACAAAAAACTTTTAGACTTTCGATTTGCATGAGCAAAGATGAACCCGAATTTCAACGCAAGTCAACAGTATAATGCTTTTTCCTAATCATGAACTCCCGCCGGCCGGCCGGCCGGGAACTTCCCGGTTACGACCACGGCCCGGCGTCGGCGGGCGTCCGCGGCCGGCCCGGACTCGACGAACGCCGTCAGCAACCGGGCGGCCACCCCGCCGCGCTGGCGACCGGCGGCGAGCACTTCGGCATGGTTGACCGCGCCGCCCCGGCCCGCCGCCAGATTGGTGAGACAGGAGATCGCCGCCACCCGCAGGCCGCACTGACGGGCCACGATCGCCTCCGGCACGGTGCTCATGCCCACGGCGTCGGCGCCCAGCCGCGCGAACGCCCGGATCTCGGCCGGCGTCTCGTAATTGGGCCCCGGCACCGCCAGATAAACTCCGGGGCGGAGCGGCACCCCAGCCCGCCGCGCCGCCTGCCGCAAAGCCCGCTGCAAACCGGCATCGTAGGTGGCCGACAGATCCACAAACCGCATGCACCCGGGCGCCACGGGTCCGCGCAACGGGTTCGCCCCCATGAAGTTGATGTGGTCGCGCAGCAGCATGAACTCCCCGGCACGAAACCGCCGGTTGATCGCCCCGGCCGCGTTGGTGAGAACCACCGCTTCCACCCCCAGGGCGGCCAGCACGCGGATCGGGAAGGTCACCACCGCCAGTGAGTGGCCCTCGTGATAATGGGCGCGCCCGGAGAGCAACGCCACCGGCCGCCCTGCCCATTCACCCACCACCAAACGGCCCGCGTGACCGGCAACGCCGGGGACGGCGAATCCCGGCAGATCGGCATAAGGAATGGTCACGTCGGCGCGGACCAGGCGCTCGACTGCCTGGAAGCCGCTGCCCAGTACGAACGCCAGGCGCGGGACCACGGATGTCCGGCCCCGGATGGCGCGCACTGCCGCTGCCACCTCATCCGGCCAGGCGCCGACCGTCGGCGCACCGTCGTCCTCGCGCGGGTTCCTGGGCTGGCGGCTTGATTTCCCCATGAGCGTAACTACGTTGCCGGAAAGCTAGGCGAATCATGCCCTTGAGCAACGAAGAAATACGCCGTTACGCCCGCCATCTGGCCCTGCCGGAGGTCGGGGCGGCCGGCCAGGAGAAACTGCGCGCCGCCCGGGTGCTCTGCGTGGGCGCCGGCGGCCTGGGATCACCCGCCGCCCTGTATCTCGCCGCCGCCGGGGTCGGCACGCTCGGCCTCGTGGATTTTGACACCGTGGACGTGGCCAACCTGCAGCGTCAAATCCTGCACGGTACCGCCGACGTGGGCCGGCCGAAAACCGAGTCGGCGCGCGACACGCTGTCCCGGCTCAACCCGACGGTGGCGATCCAGCTCCACACCTGCCGGCTGGACGCCGCCAATGCCCGCAAAATCCTCGCCGGCTATGACCTCGTGGTGGACGGGAGCGACAATTTCCCGACGCGCTATCTCACGAACGACGCCTGTGTGCTGCTGGGCAAACCCTGCGTTTATGGGTCCGTGGCCGGTTTCAGCGGGCAGGCCAGCGTGTTCGCGCCGCACCGGGGCGGACCGTGCTATCGCTGCCTCTTCCCCGCGCCGCCTGCGCCCGGAACGGTGCCCAACTGCGTCGAAGGCGGCGTGCTGGGGGTGCTGCCGGGCGTCATTGGTTGCCTGCAGGCCACCGAGACCCTCAAACTGATCCTCGGTGTCGGCCAGCCGCTGCTCGGCCGCCTGCTGGTGTTCGACGCGCTCGCCCTCCGGTTCCGCGAGCTGAAACTGCGGCGTGACCCGGCCTGCCCGGTCTGCGGCGAACATCCGCGCATCACCGAGCTGGTCCAGAGCGACCCGGGTTGCGCGGGGCGGGGCGGAGCGGAGGCCGCACCGGAGGATGCAGACGAGGTTTCGGTGCTGGAAATGCGGCGCGCGCTGACCAGTTCCGACGCGAAAGTCTGCGTGGTGGATGTGCGCGAGCCGGACGAGACCCGCGCCTTCCGCCTCGAAGGCACGGTGTTGCTGCCGTTGAGCGAGCTGGCGGTCCGGTTCCGCGAACTCGATCCGCGCCGGACCCACTACCTGCTGTGCCACGCGGGCGTGCGGTCGCGCCAGGCAGCGGAGTTCCTGCGGTCGCATGGGTTCGCCTTCGTCAAAAGTGTGCGGGGCGGTCTGGTGGCGTGGCAGTCTGGCGTGGACGCGGGCTGAGGCCGCAACGGCCGCCCGGCGCGGGACGCTTTTCTCCGGCGGATGTTTTTTCTTTGCCCCCGGCAGCCGCCTTCCCCATGCTTCCGGCATGGGCACACGCCGTGAGGCCCGCGAACGCGCGGTGCAATTCCTGTTTCAGATCGACCTCAACCCGCCGGACGATTTGGAGGCGGCGCTGCGTCGTTTCTGGGAATCGCAGCGGGCGGCGGCGATCGCCGAGGAGAAGGGCGGGGCAACCTACGGCCAGCCGGCGGACCTCCCGCCGCCCAACGCCACCGAAACCGCGCTCCAGCTCTTCGCCGAACCGCTCATCCGCGGCACCATCGAGCACCGGGCCGAGCTCGACGCCGAGATTTCGCGCCATGCCAAGAACTGGGACCTCCATCGCATGGCGGTCGTGGACCGGAACATCCTCCGCCTTGCCATTTATGAAATGCGCTTCCGGGAGGACATTCCGCCGGTCGTCAGCATCAACGAGGCCGTGGACATCGCCAAGAAATTCTCGACGGAGGAAAGCGGACGGTTCGTCAACGGCATCCTCGACAAAATTCGCAGTGAACTGATGCGGCCCGCCCGGATCGTCAAATGAATCCGCCCACTCCGCGCTGGTAGGCCGCGCGCATCGCCCTGCCGACCCATGTTCGCCGACCTCCATCTGCACACGCTGTTCTCCGACGGAACCTACACGCCGGACGAGCTCGCCGGCTACGCGCGCCACCACGGGCTCGCGGCCGTGGCGATCACCGATCACGACTCGATGGAGGGCTGCGACTGGATGGCCCTGGCCTGCGCCCGCAACGGCCTCGAATTCGTGCCGGGGGTGGAACTGACCGCCGAGCTGGACGGCTATGAACTTCATTTGCTCGGCTACTATCTGGACCGGACTCAGCCGGTGCTGGTCCGGGCGCTGTCCCGGTTCCAGGTGGTGCGTCAGAACCGCATCCGCGAAATCGTCACCCGCCTCAACCAGCTCCAGATTCCGCTCCGGGCGGACGCGGTCTTCGCCCTGGCCAATTGCCACTCCCCCGGGCGGCCGCACGTTGCGCGCGCCTTGGTGGAGGCGGGTTTTGTCCGGAGCCTCGACGAAGCCTTCGAGCGTTTTCTGAGACGGCACCGCGCAGCGTGGGTGCCGAAGTTCAAAATGTCGGCGACCGAGGCCATCGCCCTGATCCATGAGGCCGGCGGGCTGGCGGTGATGGCGCATCCCGGTCTGAGCCGCACCGACCAGTTGATCCCGCCGCTGGCGGAGGCGGGCCTGGACGGGCTAGAATGCTTCCACGCCAAACATTCCACCTCGACCACCGAGCACTACCTGATGCTCGCCGAGCACCGCGGGCTGCTGGTCACCGGCGGCTCCGATTGCCACGGGCTGAGCAAGGGCAAACCGCTGATCGGCACCGTGAAGCTGCCTTATGACTATTTCGCGCGGTTCAAGGCGGCCCGGAACCGGAGCCGCGCCGCCGTCTGATCCGCCACCAGTTTACCAATGGGTCTCTTCCACAAACTCAAGGCGGGCCTCCAGAAAACCCACAGCAAGCTGGTCCACGAGCTCCGGCGCATCGTCACCGGCTCGCCGAAATTGACGGGGACGACGCTCGAGGAACTGGAGTCGGCCCTGCTCGGCGCCGACCTTGGCCTGGCCATGACCACCACCATCGTGGCCGCCGTGAAACGGGCGTTCGAGACCCAGGGCGGCGCCGGACTGGACGTGTTTGCGATTGCGGAGGCCGAGGTGACCCGGAGCCTGAGCATAGAAGGAGCCGCGTTGCGGCGCGCGCCCGGCGGCCTGACCGTGGTGTCCATCGTGGGCGTCAACGGCACCGGCAAAACCACCACCGGTGCCAAGCTCGCCCACCTCGTCCAGGCCCAGGGCGATCAGGCCATGCTGGCCGCGTGTGACACTTTCCGGGCCGCCGCCATCGAGCAACTCGAACTCTGGGGCGAGCGCCTGGGCGTGCCGGTCGTCGCCGGTGCCTACCACGCGGATCCGGCCGCCGTCGCCCACGACGCCATCACCGCCGCGCAATCCCGCCACGCCCATTACCTGTTCGTGGACACCGCCGGCCGGCTGCACACCAAGCACAACCTCATGCAGGAGTTGCAGAAGATTCACCGGGTCATGGGCAGGAAGCTCCCGGGCGCGCCGCACGAGGTCCTGCTGGTGCTGGACGCCACCACGGGCATGAACGCCATCAACCAGGCCCGCGAATTCCACAAGGCGGTAACCCTCACCGGCCTGGTCGTCACCAAGCTCGACGGCACCAGCAAGGCGGGCATGGTGGTCGCCATCCAGAAGGAACTCGGCCTGCCGATCAAATTCATCGGCGTCGGCGAGCAACCGGACGACCTGCAACCGTTCGACGCGGCTCAGTTTGCGGCGGCACTCTTCAGCGAGAAAAGCTAACGGGCAGGTCCGGCGCGTCCACGGCGAGGGCGTGGCCGGTCCTTTTTCCAGCCTAACTTTTTTCCGGTGGTGTCCTCGTTTCCACCATCAAGCGGCGTTTGGAGTCCCGGCTTCAGCCGGATCGGGCTGCCTGAAGGCGGGACCCACCCACGGGCCGGAATGTGGCCATGAGGACAGACGCATCGGGACTGGGTGGCATGGGCGACGCGCCTGTGCCGCCCGGCGACTCGCCGGACGGAACGGGGAAAAACGCTTGGAAAGCAGCGGCGTCATCCATTATCCATCGCGCAGCTCTTCCGTTGGGCGGGCCGCCCGACGGCACAGGCCAGTGGCCTGTTCTATCCCTATCCAACGCGACGAACTCCGCTCGCGGTACGCCCCAACCAATTCATGACGCTACCTGCGCCTCAGACCTCGAGCACCTTCTCGAACTTCGTGAGATTGCGCGGGGCGTCCTCGGTCACCAGCGCCACGTCCTCGAGGCGCACGCCGCCGATGGATGGGTAGTAGAGGCCGGGCTCGACGGTGATGACGTGTCCTGATTGGAGCACCGAGTCCGTGGCCGCAGAGATCCGCGGCGGCTCGTGGAGTTCCAGACCCAGGCCGTGGCCCGTGCCGTGGAAAAACCCCTGTAACCGGCCATTTTGCCGGCCGGTCGGATAGCCTTTGCCCTCGAAGAACCCCTGGATGGCGGCGTGAACTTGGCCGCCCTTGGCGCCGGCGCGGACCAGGTCGAAGCCGAGTTCCTGTCCCCGCTGCACGGTGTTATAGAGTTTTCGCACCGCCTCGCTGGCACGACCCTTTACCACGGTTCGGGTGATGTCGCCGTAATAGCCGGTTTTTTGCGACCGCGGGAAAATGTCGAGGACGATCGGCTGTCCCGCGTGCAACGGCCCGTGACCGACCTCATGTGGATCGCAGGTTTGCAGACCGCCGGCCGCGATGGTCCGGTTCGCCGTGCCGCCGGCCTGGAGGATGGCGATGTTGATGATCGCCCGGAGCTTCTCGGAGGTTAGCGGAACGCCGTGATACAGGAGTTGGCCGCCGGCGCCGATCTTCGAGTTCCGGACCGCGTGGATTCCCTCGGCCATGCCCACCTCGGCCATCATCAGGGCGGCGCTGATTTTCTTCACCTCGGCGGGGGTTTTGAATTCGCGTTCCGGGAAGAAGAAGGGGCCCGGCCGCACCTTCACCCGCAGCTTAAGCCGGCGCAATTCGCGCGCCAGGCCGTAGGGAAAATTCACCGGCACCAGGAATTTCCGGACTCCCACCTCCCGGGCGAGCAGCCGGATGACGGGGGCGAACCCGTCGTTCTTGCCGCGCTGCCGTCCCAGCTTGCGCCGGCATTGCGACCACGAGAGCACGCGGCAGTGGCGCGCCCGTCGCCGCGCGCGACCGACCTCGAGATCGCCGAGAACAATATGGGCGTGTTCGCCGTCGTAGAGATAAATGAACGGGTCGGACACGAACATGCCCACGGCATAGAGCATGTTCGCGTCACGCTCGCTATCGGCGACAATGAGGAGCTTGTCAGCGCTCATATTGGTCAGGGCTGCGGCACTGTGTCACGTTGTCTGGCGGATGAAAAGTCCTGTTTCACGCCTTCTGCGCCGCGCGGACGGACGGGGGCGGGCCGGGCGGGGGCCGTGCCGGAGCGGCCACGCGGTCGCGGCAACGGGCAGGCGCCAACCTCCAACGCGCCGCCCACATGGGCCGGTCCATTTTGCAGTCGGCGTTCAGCCGGCGGTGGTGAAGAGATGGCTCGACGGTTCGGCGAACGCGGGCGTTATGACGTTTGTAACGACGAAAACACTCGCATGGTTCTCGAACTCAAGCTCCGCAAAGTCGGCAACTCGGTGGGGGTGGTGCTGCCGAAGGATGCCATGGCCAGACTGAATGTGCAGGAAGGCGATTCGCTCTGTCTGACGGACGCGCCCGACGGCGGCCTGCGCATGACACCCGTGACCGAAGGCCGCGAGCAGTTTGCCCGGCAGATGAAGGAGGCGGAAGACGTCATCCGCCGGTATCGGAACACGCTGCGGGAGCTCGCAAAATGAAGGAACCGCAGTGGGTGTTGCGGGAGACGGTGCTTGCCTTGCAGGAGCGGTTGCTGGCGGAGTTCGGCGGATTACGCGGTTTCCGCGACGGGGGGTTGCTCGACTCCGTGCTGGCGCGGCCGCAGCAACTCTTCGCCTGCGGCAAGCCCGGCCTGGCCGATCTGACCGCCGCCTACGCCTTCGGACTGGTGCACAACCATCCGTTTCTGGACGGCAACAAACGCATCGAGTTCACGACGGCGGTCGTCTTCCTTGAACTGAACGGCCGTCGCTTCACGGCATCGGAAGCGGACGCGACAATCAAGACGCTGGCCCTCGCGGCCCGCGAACTCGACGATGCCGGCTAAGCGACCTGGTTAAAGAAGAACTCGCGCAAATGATGAGCCCAGCCAGCACCGACTCGCCGAAGGACGTTATGAGGGCCTGGCGCGATTGGTCCGTGCGTGGGTTTGATCCGTCGGGACGCTGCCGCGCGTCCCCATCTTGACGAGCAGCTCCAATCGCAGATTGGGCGTCAGGTCAGCGGTGGTGCTGGATGCGTAAAAGGACATTTGGGCCGAGCCGCCGTTCGGCGACCACCGCTGGCGAACCGGGTCGCAGGTAACAGGCGCATCCCCATTGGCGCCCCGCACCACGCGGAGAAACATGGCGGCCTTTCACTGGAGCGTACCGGCTGAGCCAGCTAGTCAATGTTCTTGATTTCAACTTCAAAACCGCCGAGCCACCTGGCCAAAAGGTTGTAAATCGCGGCGAAAATCACGAAGAAGATGAAACCGAAAATACCGGCAATGATCGGCCCTAGAAGGTAAAACACGCCAATGATTCGGAGCTGGTTGCTGCCGAAGATGATCATCGGAATGCCGATGAGAGTGTAGATGAAGCCCATCAAGACATAGAGAGCGGTCATTATCTTGCTGGATTGAAGAATGGATATGCGGATCAGTTGTTTTTTCATAGTCTGTGGCTGGTAAAACGTGGGCGCTTCATTTGTGGCCAAACGACGTGGCTTGCGAAGTGCGTCGCGGGGGCATCGCTGAAAGTGCGGCAGGTTTCCTGCCAGCAATCGCGAAGCACTCGTCCTCAGCCGTCGGTTCGTGTTTCATAATCCCCGATATTCAATGCCAACAACGTGCGTCAGAAACCGGGCGAACACCCAGGATCGTATCACGACGACCCGTGGGCACAAGACCGGAAATCAGACCGGAGATCCGCGCGTCAGCGTGCTCAAACTGACAAACGCTGGGGGCAGGCCCAGAGGATGAGTGTACAATTGACAGAACAGACGCATCAACACTGGGTGGCACGGGCGACTCGCCCGTCCCGCCCGGCGACGCGCCGGGCAGAATGGGGAAAACACTGCGAAACCAGCGGCGTCAGCCATTTTCCGTCGCGCGCCTTTCCGTCGGGCGGGTCGCCCGACGGCACCGGCAAGTGGCCTGTACCACCAAGTCACGGAGCCGAATCCGGCCGATTTGACTTTGATGCGTCTGCCCTGGTGTAATTGGCTGACGAATCATGCCTTCAGTATCTGGCGGTGATGACCCACCTGCCTGCTTTCGGCCGCGGGATGCGGATCCATTCCTTCGCCGGATCAAAATGCTTCCACTCCTGACCGTTCACCGTCGCGGCGCGCCTCGGTTTTTCCTGCGGATGGCGGAAACGGACGAGCAACGTGGCGGACTGGGTGCGCGCGGGCATTTCGATGGTGGCGGTGATTTCGCCAACGTCAGCCCGGCTTTCCGTGGTGAAGGACAGCGGGCCATAGCAGGTCGGGTCGCGCCGCACTTCGATGCGCTTGCCATTCTCCCGCCAGGCGCGCGGCGTGGCCTGGCAGAGCAGCAGCGCGTCGTCGTCCTGTTCGCCGCGGATGAGCAGATTGCGATGAAGCTCGAACCACGAGCCGTCGGTACTCAGCGGGCCGAAATGCCGGCCCCAGGCCCAGCGATGTTCGAGGGGTTCGAAGACCGGGTGGCTGAACGCGCAGGCCGTCGTGCTGTGAAACGTCCGGATGGCAGCCTTCAGTTCGTCGCGCAGGAGGCAGGCGGTGCCCTGCATGTTATCCACCGGCTCATTGATCGTGATCCATTGGTGGAAGAATAGATTGTCCTCATGGTCGCGGAGCATCGCTGTGGTGAGCGGGCCGCGCGGGTCGAGCGCCTGCAAGCGCGCGAGATGAAGCGGGCCCGAATCCACGTGGGTGGCATACCAGGTTTCGAACCGTCGGCCCGATCCTTGGGCGTCGCTCGGCACGTAGGCAGTCCAGGTGCCGTCACCCAATTGCACGGCGGGCGAACGGACGCGGGCGCGGGCTAACTTGCGCTCGGCGGCCGCACGCAGGGTCTGCGCGGCGGCGCCGCATTCAGCGGCGCCCGGGTGCGGGTGCCAGGCATGGCTGGGGCGGAACAGTTGGCCGTCGCGCCAGCCGGATGAGAACCGGCGGGCGGCGGCGGGGCGCCAGGGCGCATGGCGGTGTTCAGTCCGGCGCCGCGGACGCGCGGAGGGGGCTCTTTGCCTGGCGGGGCGAGCCGGGGAAGTCCTGCGCCCAAAACGCCGCCCGCCCGGTGAAGTCCGCCGGATCGTCGCCACGCGGCTCCCGGGGGATTCGCAGGACGTGTGATCGGATCGCCGGTTGATTCGGAGAGGTAATCCTTGTTCCACCCATTTTCCAAGATACCATGGGCCCCAGATGAAACACGCCCGGTTTTTGTGTCTGCTCTGGGTTGCCGGCGCCGCCTGGCGGGCCTGGGCCGGGGATTCTGTTTTCCTCAAACCGGAGGCGTTTGAACACTACGTCCATGCCTTCAACCAACAGGACCGCGAGCTTTACGTTCAGTACATTCCCAACACCGCCGCCTGGGAATTCCTGAGCCGGAATATTCCGTTGCTGGATTGCCCGGACAAAGCGATCGAGGAAATCTACTATTTCCGGTGGTGGACCTACCGCAAACATATCAAAGAAACCCCCGATGGGTTCGTGATTACCGAGTTCCTCCCGCCGGTCGCCTGGGCCGGCCAACACAACACGATCAACTGCTCGGCGGCCCATCATTTCCGCGAAGGGCGATGGCTCAAGGATGGCCGGTTTCTCGATGACTATGCGTTCTTTTGGTTTCGCAAGGGCGGGAACGTCAGGAGTTACAGCTTTTGGGCGGCCGATTCGATCTGGGCGCGCACCCAGGTCACCGGCGACGACCGGGTTGCCCGCGAGCTGCTGCCCGACCTCATTCTGAATTACGAGGCTTGGGAAGCGGATCATCGCGATGCCAGCGGCCTGTTCTGGCAGGTGGACGATCGCGACGGGATGGAAGTGTCCATCAGCGGCGCGCTGCACCCGCAAGGGCAGGGCTACCGGGCGACGATCAACAGTTACATGTACGGCGATGCCGTGGCCATTGCCCAGATGGCCGACCGGTTTGGTCAGCCAGCGGTGGCCGACCGGTTCCGGGCCAAAGCCGCGGAAATCAGGCGATTGACTCAGGAGAAACTGTGGGACCCGGCGGCCCGGTTCTTTAAAGTGCTGCCCCGCGGTGATCATGCCCGGCTTTCCGATGTCCGTGAAGAGCACGGTTACACGCCCTGGTATTTCAATCTGCCCGACGCGGACAAATCCGTGGCCTGGGCGCAGGTCATGGATCCGCAAGGATTTTACGCGCCCTACGGGCCGACAACCGCCGAGCAGCGGCATCCGAAATTCGCGGTTTCCTACGCGGGCCACGAATGCCAGTGGAACGGGCCGAGCTGGCCGTTCGCAACCGCGATCACGCTGAGCGGGATGGCGAACCTGCTCAACCAGTACCAGCAAAACGTCGTGCAGCGCGAAGATTACTTCAACCTGCTCAAGATTTATACCGCCTCCCATCGCCGGAAACTCGACGATGGCCGGGTGGTTCCGTGGATTGATGAAAACCTCAACCCGACCAACGGTGACTGGCTTTCCCGGACGCGGCTCAAATTCTGGAAGAACGGTGCCTGGGATGCGGGCAAAGGGGGCGAGGAGCGTGGGAAGGACTACAATCATTCCACCTACTGCGACCTCGTGATCAGCGGTCTGATCGGTCTGCGGCCACGCGCCGATGAAACGGTCGAGGTCAATCCGCTCGTGCCGGAGGGGACGTGGGAATACTTCTGTCTCGACCGGATCCGCTACCACGGCCACGGGTTGACGATTCTCTATGACAAAACCGGCGAGCGGTACCAGCGGGGCACCGGGTTGCGCGTGTTTGCCGATGGCCGGGAAATCGCCCGGGCGGAAACATTGACCCGGGTCACCGCGCCGTTGCCGGCCGCGCCCGCCCCCGAAACCATGGCGGGCTGGACGAAGTATGCCGGCAACCCGGTGATGGGGGGCAAATACGGAACCTGCTTCGATATCTCGGTAATGAGAGAAGGGCAGACCTATCGGATGTGGCTTTCGTGGCGGCCAATGCAGAGCGTCGCACTGGTCGAGAGCCAGGACGGCATCCACTGGAGCGAACCGCCCCAGATCGTCCTCGATCCGAGGCGGGAGACGGGCTGGGAAGACGACATCAACCGGCCGGTCGTGATCAAGCGCGACCGCACTTACCACATGTGGTACACCGGCCAGGTCAAGCCCGGCCAGGCGGACGGCCATTCCTGGATCGGCTACGCCACGAGCCCCGATGGCCTCCATTGGCGGCGCATGAGCAGCAGGCCGGTGCTGTCCTTTGAAAGGCCATGGGAAAAAGTCGCCGTCATGTGCCCGCATGTGATCTGGGACGACCAGCTCAAGGTTTTCCGGATGTGGTATTCAGGCGGCGAGCAGAATGAGCCCAACGCCATTGGCTACGCCACCAGCCCCGACGGCCTGGTGTGGACCAAGCATGAAGCCAACCCGGTGTTCACGCCGGATCCCCAGATTGCCTGGGAAAGATTCAAGGTGGCGGGGGTCCAGGTCGAAAAGCGTGGGAACTGGCATTATATGTTCTACATCGGCTATCGGGACGAAGAACACGCGCAGATCGGTCTTGCCCGCTCCCGCGACGGCATCACGCAATGGCAACGCCTTCCCGAAAACCCGATTGTCCGGTCCGGGCAGGACCAATGGGACCACGACGCCTGCTACAAGCCGTACGCCCTCTTCGACGGCCGGAAATGGCTGCTTTGGTACAACGGCCGCCATGCCAGTCTCGAACAGATTGGCGTGGTGATTCACGAAGGGGAAGACCTGGGGTTCGATCGTTGAAGCTGCCGACCGGTGGCCGGTCAAACATCGGCGGGCAGCCACCGTGTCCTGATTTGTCGAGGCTCTGACGAGCCGGCTCGCGGGGACACCCCACCGACAAGTCAAAGCGTCAGTTTGCGACGCCGAACAGCACGCTCGGCTCCGCAACCGTTTCATTCACAAAACCGTCGTAAAACGGCATTCACCAGGCCGAATCTGGAAATCGTTACGCCTTGGTCCAGCTCTTGTTGTTCCTTCAATTCAATCTTCTTCACTACCGAACCATATTTCTCAATATCCTGGTCGAAATGTTCCTTCCACCCATCAACCAACATCTCCACTTTTTTCAATTGCTCTTTGTCCATCCAAATACCGCCGCATTCGGGACACTTGTGTAAAACAATGCCGCTCGTGTCGCCGTAATTAAAATGCTCCATCCGAACATTCGCACAATGAGGACAATTCAGCTCGTCGTGGTCGTCCTGTTCGGCGGTGAAGATCTCCTCGTTGACGGCGTCAATGGAGGCGATTTCCTCCGGGGTAAACACTTCCTCGTGATGTTCGACGATTTTTTGCAGTTCTCCCGAATGCAGCCATTCGCCTGCGCAGTCCGGACAAACTTCAATCTGCGCACGGTCGTATTCAACCGGGTTAAGGATTGCGCTGCATCGTGGGCATTTCATAGGTTTTCTGCAAATTACGCCGGCGACGGCGACGGAGGCAAGCCAGAAGTCAAGGCCACCAAAAGCCAAAGCCGGGGCTCGCCCCTTGGTGGCAGTGAAGGCGGATCGGATGGCAGGGTTAATCTGACCAGCGGGCGGCAGCAAGAAAAAGGCCGGTGGCGGTGATGACTGAAACGATTCCGACCGTCTTGGCGAGCGGCTTTCCATGCAGCAGTTCTTCGGCCTCTTCCACGAGCACGCCGGACTTGCCGTAATAAATCTCAACATCCCTCACATGCTTCCGGGAATCGAGTGGCGGCAGATTGTCGTCAGGGTTGAGAGCTTGGGCCGCCTCGTTTTCGCGCTCAATCCGGTCCTGGGCACGCCAGATCAAAATGCCACTACCGAAACCCACCAGCAGAATGACCACCCCACACCCGTTGAGCACCTTGCGGAGGCGGGCCAATGACATTGAGCGCAGCCAGTTTTCAACCATGGATGCTTCGTCGCTCGCGATGGGCTATTCTGAAACCAGGACGGCCTTGCTGCGCAACAGGTACTGCAGCAACTCGGGTTTGGAGGCCAGCGTGGCTGGAATCCCCGTTGACCGCGTTCGATACTGTTTGTAGTGCACCAGCGTCTTGCCCACCAAGGTGACGGCCAGATTTAAATCGCCAACCTTCCAGATCTGGCCTTTCGCGAAGGTGGCCACGGCCCGACGCGTTATAGCTGCGGAAATTCGATTCTCCATTAACCCACCATACCACAGATGTTGCGCCGGTGCAAACGTTGGGAAGGGTCGGCAGCAGAATTGATTCTGGGAAAGGCCAAACCGTCATCAATGCGCAAGGCAAACTGCGAGCATTTCCCGGACGTTCCAATAATTCCGGTTCGGCGCAATCAATGGCAGCTCAGAGCAATTGCGTTCGATCGCGTCAGGGAGGCGGATAGCTTCGACGACATGCCCGAGGCCAGTGGGAGTGCGTCAACTTGATTCCCGGATGAGTCGAAAGGGTTCACGGCTGGTGGGCGGTCTTGGGTGGGTGCGGGTCGGTCGCGCTTGCCGCCAGCAATTCAATGGACCGCGGACCGTTGCGAAAGAAGATGCGGTCGAAGCGGACATCGGTGATGCCCGGCTTGAGCGGATCGAAAGGTTTCAGCCGCGCTGAGCGTGTCTGCGCGAGCATGGCGCGGAGGAACGAGGCGTCCCACGTGAACTGGTCGGGCACCGAAACGGTGCCAAGATCCTTCATCCGCTGGCGATTATGAAACAAAGCCACTTTCGCCTTGGGCGCGTCACTCCTGAAGATGTCCTGGTTGAACTCGCAGCCAAGGAACAGGGCGTTCAGGTCGGCGCTCTCTCCCTTAACATGGATGTAAGGAGGACGCGCGGGATCGACCGAGACAACCTGCATGCCAATGAAGGTGGCTTTCCCTTGAAAGTTAGCGATGCCGATGGCGGGCTTGCCGCTGTCTCGATCAGGCATTCCCTCGCCAGCGCCCGGGTAGGTGCCGACCGCCACCATGCCACCGTCCCAGGTGAAGGTCCCCGGGCCGCCGGACAATCCGACACAGGTGCGATACCCACCCTCATACCAGGCATCCCGTTGCAGGATGCTGCCGCCCTTCTGGATGTCAAAGCTGTCCCGACAACCCGCGCCCATGCCGTAGCAAACCACCTGGGTGGTCTTCCGTTTCCCTTGCTGCGCCAGCGGTCCCCCGATGGCCGTGATTTTGCCGAAACCGGAGCCCATCGAACTGACGTCCGTCTGGTCCAGCCCGTTCACATAGAGTTCCGCGGGGCTTGGCCCCGAATCCATCCAGACCTCCTGCAGATTCACGCGTCCGCCGGGTTGGTCGCAGTTCTCCACTCGCACCCCCACGGCCGTGTTCGCGCAGTTTATATAGAGTTCGCGGAAGATGGCATGGCTTGGCCCATGCACCAGGAATACTGGTTGCCCGGCCGGTCCGGTCCAGTTGAGATTATTGCCATTCATGATGCTGTCCCCCACCAGCAGCAGGTCGGCCCCGGCGGGAATCTCGAGCGTCCGGGCGATCGCATACTCGCCCGGCGGGAAATGCACCACCGGTCGCTGACCGGTCTGTTTCGCCGCGGCGTTGACGATCTGTTGAATCGTCTCCCCGTTGGCGCCGGGCGGAACGTCAAACACCTGGCGGCGCCGATTGGGCGGCGTGCCCGGCAGCGCAGGCAAGTCGGTTTTGATTTTGCGGCGGGAGACGACTTGCTCATCGAAGGTGGTCAGCCGGCCTTTCACTTCAAATGGCCTGGCAACCGTGAACGTGTTGCCGAGGGACACCATGTCGGCGTCGCCGGTGGGGGTGGCCAGGCGGATGACCGGCCCGTTCCGCACGTCCGCGCGGCTGCGAATGATATTATCCATCAGCAGGATATTACCGGAGTTGGCGATGCGGATGGGGGTTGCCTCCAGGGGATCATAGACATGATTGCCTTGAATAGCGGTGGAGGCGCCATAGTTTTCTTTATCCGTCCAGTTGCCCGCGCGCTTGGCGACCAAAAAGGCTCGGGAGTTGAGGGAGGTGTTGTGGCGGATGCCGAAGTAGGACGTATGCATGATCGTCATGTCCGCCTCGGTGGAGTTCTGGAACAGGCTCTCATAGACGTGGAAGTGCCCGCCGCCGCCGTTGTATTCGCTGCTCACTCCAATGTGGCAATCCGCAAACACGCTGTACCAAATCCACCAGTCCAGGGTGTTAAAGTTCTGGATGCTAATGCCGGCCTGGCGGCAACGCATAAACTTGCAGCGCAATACCAGGCACTCGGCAATGCCGTCGCGTTTGCCGGTCTCAATGCCGAACTGCACGTCCTTGAAAACCATGTCGCTGTAACCGAGGGCGGTGGCGAAAGGCAGGCCGTGAAAGATGGCGTCCTTCGCCTTGCCGCGGCCATCCAGGGTCAATCGCATCATCCGCGCGTACCACGGGCAATAGTAGAACATGCGGCCGTCTTGCGCGCCATCCCAGGTGATGCTGGTGGTTGCCGGGTCTTCGCCGATGATACCCATGCCGATGGTCTGCGCGTGCTCGGTTCGCGGCACGTTCAGGGTTTTCGTGATGCGATACGTTCCGGCGGGAACATAAAGCACCTTGCGCCGGGCGTTGGCCGGATTGATGGCATCCAAACCCTGCTGGAGGGCGGCGGTGTCATCCGCCACCCCGTCCCCTTTGGCGCCGCATTCGGTCCTGACGTTCACCCAACTGGCGAACGGCCCGACGAATTCGTCATCGAGCGCCGGCGGCCTGGCTGCCGACCCAGCAAAGCCTTCCGGGGCGAAACCGGCCAGCAGCGAGGTGGCGAGCAGACAGACCAATGCAGTTCTCATTTCATGTGTGTGAGTTGTCATATTAACCCGGGGACCTCGCCCCTATTTCATTCTTCGATCAGTTCGATTATCAGGAGGTCCCCGCACTCGATGTTCCCGACATTGCTCTGAACGGATTCATTGTTTCCAGACGACCTCAACTCAACCCATTGGCTCTGCCCAGCCGCTTTCGTACGCCACCCCCGGAACCGCTCAAGCCGGCCGCAGTTTGGCGGCGATCCATTCCCAACACTTGTCCTTCACCATAACGAAGCGGCATTTGCCGCCGCTGAGTTCCTCCCACAGCTCTCCAATCTTGCGGTCCGGTTCGGCGTCGGTCCAGCGATCGGCGCCCTTATATTCCACAATGAGGAACTCGCCTCCCGGCAGTTTGCAGACGAAATCCGGGTAGAAGCGATCCCGCAGCGAAGGCAGAAAGAACGAGCACGTCGCCTTGCGGACGAGATTCCGCACCCAGAACTCAATGTCACCGCGCCGGGCCAGCCGCTCCAGTTCCCAAGCACAGGCTTCCTCCTCCGCGCTGTCGAACGCGGCGCACCTTGGATAGTAATGCTTCTCGAACTCGCCGGCCCGGGGGTAATCACGGCTGGGCGCATAGCCATCGGGATGAAACTCGAACTCGAACCCGGCGCCCACCGTTACACGGTCCGCCACGCCGTCCGTGAAAAGAAACCCTTGATACGCCGTGCTGACGGCCTGCCGCCGCAATTCGCGGATTTTGGCTTCCAGCATGGTTCGCAGCAGGAACTTCTGCCGGTTGGCGCGGGCGAGGTCCAGGCCTTCCGCGTTGAGCAAACTCGAAAGGAACGCACTTATAAAAACCATCATGCTGGACTGCGTGATGTGCGTCTCCCGGACATTGCGGCACAACCATGCCGCCAGTTTCGCTTCCGACCAGTGCTCCGGCGTGTACGCCAAATCCAGGTCGCGCGTGAGTTCCGGCAGGAAGCTGATCATCACCTTGCCGGCGTCCACGTCAATGGCCCCCGCCTCGGCCAGACGGTCCGTGGCGCGGAATCGGCCGATTTCCTCCGGGGAAGGCGCCGCGGCATAGAGCGGCAAATCCCACGGGTAATCGAGGACCTCGGGATCGTCGAAAAGCTGCAACTCCCCATGCACCCGCACCGCCAGTTGCGGGACGCGGAAGGCGATCCCACGCTCGCTCGGCGTCCGGAAAATCTGGACCGCTTCGGACCGGGTTTTCCGCGCGGCTTCGACCAGAGCTTGCTGCGATTTTTCCCAGACCACCGTTCCGGCCATGGCGGCTTCTTCCGCCGGGGCCAGCGGGGCGGTGATCGTCAAGATTTGTGTGTTGCCATCCCACTCGAGCTTCTTGCGCAACCCGGCATCGAGCCGGGTCAGGTCCGGTGTCTCGGAGAGGGAAACCGCCACCGGCTGCATGGTGGGACGACGGGAGGGCGGCAGCGCCAGGGCCGCTTGGGACTCGTTCGCCGCCGCGACGAACTGCCACGCGTCCGCCTGCTCAAAGCCGGCGCCGACGACCAACCGGTCGCGCAACGCGTTCGCCGTCGCGCCGAAATCGCGCGAGGCGACATAAGCGTACGCGCGATTCAGTTCCGGCGACGACCGCTTCTGGGCGTAGGGCTGCCGCAGGATGCGCCCCAGCAACTGCTCGACGCGCGTCTCGCTCCGCAGTTCCGCCACGCTCGCCAGCACGCAGGCAAAGGAACAATCCCACCCTTCCGCCAGCGCCTGCTGCGTGATGATGTATTTCACCAGACAGGCCTTCGCGAACAGGTCCACGTCCTCCAGGTCGCGCTGCTCGCCGGTCGCGATGGCGATTTCCTCCGGCGGGATGTTGTGGTTCTTCGTCAACTCATCGAGCAGCGCTTCCGCATGGAGGGTCGCGACATTTTGGCGGTGCGGCTGGGCCTGGATGAGCACCAGCGGCCGCAAGTAAGGCGCGCCGGCCAGATGTTCGCGATCGGCGAGCGTCTGGAGCTGGTTCCGCCGGTCAATCGCGTAGGCCAGCACCTTCTGCCAGTCCGGTTCCGTCTCCAGCAGGATCGGCAGCTTGACCATCGCCTCGGCTTTCAACTCCGCCGCCGACACGCTGTGCAGAATGTTGCTGGGCGTCTCCTTGAGGTCGGGCGTTGCCGTCAGTTCCAGAATCCCGGACGGCCGGAACCGCGCCAGCGTCTCGAACGACAACGGGGTGCGGGCGTTGTGCGCCTCGTCCACCACCACGAACGGACGCCGCAGCCGCAGCACGTTCGCGAAAGAACGGGGCGACGTTCCTTCCGGGCCGGGCAACAGGTTCCGCTGCTGCTCCGGGGTGAGGTCGGAGAAATGCGGCATGAGCTGGCCGCTATCCTCGTACACCTTGAGCTGGGCCATCTCCTGCTGCGAAAACGCCTGTCGCGTCGCCACGATCACGACCGTCGAAGTGTCCAGCGTCGCCCGTGTCAGCGCCCTGGCTTCCTCCAGGTCCAGCACCGTCAGGGCGCCCGTCTCGGCCAGCGCGGCGTGATACGGATGCTCGCGGTTCCGGAACGCCTTCAGGGTTTGTTCGCGAATGGCGTTCGACGGCACGAGCCAGAGAATCACGCTGTGCTCGGTTTGCAGGAGATGCCGGTTCACCAAGGACACGCACCGGGCGCCGACCAACGTCTTGCCGCCGCCCGTCGGGACGCGCAGACAGAAATACGGCATCCCCTCGTCAAACCCGGCGATCGGCCGGTAACTGCCCGGCTCGCGCCAGAGCTTCAGCATCGTGAAGTGAAACGCCGCCTTGGCGTCGCCGACCATCCGGCAGGCCCGGAAATACTCCTCCACGCTGGCGAGCAGCGCGTTCTGATAAACCTTGGGGGCGAGCTGGCTCATGCGCGGCACTCAATCCTCCGTCTCGGGCCGGTAAACGCGCACCTGGCGGGCATCCACGACCCAGAGCCGGCCGCGCGGATCGTTGACCGCCAGCACGGCCAGCAGCATGCGCAGGGCCGCCAGCAGGTCCGCATAAGCAGGTTCGTCCGGCAACCGCAACACCATGATGCCGGCCGTCGTTTCCGGTGGATGAATGAAGGGGTTGGCGAAATCCAAACCGAGCGTCACCAAACCGCGCTGCTCGGCCTGGCACGCCGCGTACAGCGCCCGGTCTTCCGCGGCGCAAAGCCCCTCTTCCACCACCGTGACGACCTCGTGGCCGCCTGCCGCGAGCAGCTCCCGCCCGCGCCCGGCCAGGTTCTCGTCGAGCTTCAGCCGCATGCGGGCTCCAGGCTGACCGCCATGAAATTGCCCCGCGACATCTCGGAGCCGTAGGCGAGACACGCCCGGATGTCCTCCCGTTCAAGTTGCGGGTAGAGCTTGAGGATGCCCTCGATCGTTTCCCCGTTGGCCAGGAAGTCCAGAATCAGGGACACCCAGATGCGGTGCCCCCGGATGCACGGTTTGCCGCCGCAACGGGCGGGGTCAATCCAGATGCGTTGCAGCACTTCGTCCCGTTTCATGGCTTCAGGCTAACAGCTTTTGCGCCGCGTGGCTACACCTGCAAATCATAGGGCGTCTGCTTGAACGTGATCCGCTCCGCCTCCAGCCGCGCGCGGCCGAGGCGGCCGGCCGCGGCGTAAATGACCTTCGGCCCGGCGTGCGGAGGCAACTGCGCCAGCACCGGCCCCGTCAGCACGTTGCCGCCGTTCACCGTGCGGTCGCCGAGAATGCCGTTGAACAGCAGGTACACAGCCCGGCCATCGTGGACGCCCAGCAGCGGAGAGCGCCGCCGGCCGCGCGACGCCTTCGGCAGGGGCCGACCCGTCTCCTTGAAAAAGACGAACTCGGCCAGCTCCGGGAACGTCACGTCGGCGCGGATCGCGCCGGTTTCGTCGAACAACATTTTGCCGAGCCGCGCGAACTGGAAACCGCCGCCGAGGCCGGCCACGGGTTCGCCTTTGGCGTTGGTGTAACCTTGCGCCACGCGGCGGACCCGCTCGGCGGTGATGTCCCGCGCGATCATCTCGTCAATCTCCACCAGGATGAAACGGCGCTGGCCGCCGTCCTGCTGGTTCAACGCCAGCACCGCGTGTCCCGTCGTTCCGCTGCCGGCAAACGAATCCAATATGAGCGAGTCTTTGTCGGCGGCCAGTCGCAGGATGCGCTGCAGAAGTTGTGTCGGCTTTGGGGTGTCGAAGACTGCCTGTCCGAAAATGTCTTTGATTTCGTTCCCGCCGTCATCAGTCGTTCCTGTCTCCTCGTGCGTCCAAATATCAACCGGCACGAGTCCTTTCGTCTGTTCGTTGAGGTGCAATTTGAGTCGTGGATATTTCGCCTCTCCTGATTTTCCCCACCACAAACGGTTCTCACGAACATGACGCTCGTGCTCCTCTCGTTCGTACTTCCATGCGTGGGTTGGATGATCGACTGTCTTGCCCGTGACCGGATTTGTGAGCGAGTACACCAAGTTGGGGCGCTGTGCTTTGGTCGCTGGATTGACGTAGGAGGCTGTCATCCAAGGGCCGCGCGGATCGTTGTCCGGGTTGTCGTAGTTTGCATCCGACTTTTCCGTTCGAGGTTCTTTCAGAATCTCAAGCGTGTCAGACCGCCGGTAAACAACGATGAAATCCTTCAGCGAGTAGAACAGCTTCGCGTTGTTGCTGCGCGTGTATCGCTTTTCCCACGCAATGCTCGCTATGAAATGACTGCATCCGAAAACCTCATCCATCAGCAGCCGCAGCGAGGCGACTTCGTTGTCATCAATGGACACGAAGATGGCGCCGTCGTCGCGGAGGAACTGGCGGAGCAGGACGAGCCGCGGATACATCAGGCAGAGCCATTTGTCGTGGCGGGAGAGGTCCTCGGCCTCCCGGCCCACGGCGTGGCCGAGCCACTGGCGGATTTCGGGGCTGTTGACGGCATCGTTATAGACCCAGCCTTCATTGCCGGTATTGTAGGGCGGGTCAATGTAGATGCACTTGACCTGGCCGGCATAGCGCGGCAGCAACGCCTTGAGCGCGGCGAGGTTGTCGCCTTGCACGATGAGGTTCTCGGTGTCGCCGTCGGCCGCCTGGCAGGACAGGCTGGGCACTTCCTCCAACAGGCGGAATGGCACCTGGGCATGGTGGCCGACGACCGCTGATTTGCCGATCCACGTCAGTTCAGGCATGGCGTTGGCGGTTTCGCAGCGGCGTCAGCCCTCCGCCCGGCTCGGGAGGCGCCGCAGCGCCTCGCGTCGGGACCACGGAGCAAGTGCCGGTTCATTCCCGCGCAGCATGGCGACGCGCCGTGGGCGTTTCAAGTCCGCACCGGACCGCGGTCGTGTCCTGATTTGCCGTTTCCAGGACCGCGCGAAGCGCCAGCCGCAGCAGGTGGAAAACGCTGCGGCTGGTCTCCGACACAGCCGCGGTCCATCCAATCCGGACATTACCGCTTGCGCCACCGGGTCAACTGCCGTCGCACTTCCTTCGATCCCGGCGCGCCGATCAGCGCACGCCGCGCGAGCGCCTTTTCCAGGTTGAAAACTTCCCGCGCGTCCGGGCCCAACGCCGGTTCGACGCTGCGCAGTTCTTCGAGCGTGAGCTGGTCGAGCGACCGGCCAAGTTTTTCCGCCCGGGCCACCACCGTGCCCACGACATGATGGGCCTGTCGGAAGGCCATGCCTTTCCGCACCAGGTAGTCGGCGAGGTCCGTCGCGAGCAGCAACGGGTCGCCCGCGGCGGCGGCGCAGGCGGCGGCGTTGACGGTCGTGTGCGCCAGCATCGCGGTCATGAGCCGCACGCAGGCGCGGACGGTGTCAGCAGTGTCGAACAGCCGCTCCTTGTCCTCCTGGAGATCGCGGTTGTAAGTCATCGGCAGCCCCTTCAGGAGCGTGAGCAGGGCGACCAGGTTGCCGATCACGCGGCCCGATTTGCCGCGGGTCAGTTCGGCCACATCGGGGTTGCGCTTTTGCGGCATGAGCGACGAACCGGTGGTATAGGCATCGGCGATGCGGACGAAATTGAATTCCGTGCCCGCCCAGAGGATCACGTCCTCGGCCAGCCGGCTCAGATGCACGGCCAGCAGGGCCCCGGCGGCGGCAAACTCCACCACGAAGTCGCGGTCGCTCACGGCGTCCATCGAGTTTTCCGTGAGTCGTGGCCGGCCTCTTTCATCCACAAAGCCGAGTTGCCGGGCGACGAACTCGCGGTCAAGCGGCAGGGTGCTGCCGGCCAGCGCGCCGGCGCCCAGCGGGCAGACGTTCAAGCGCCGGACGCCATCGGCGAGACGGCTGTGGTCGCGTTCGAGCATCTCGACGTAGGCGAGCAGGTGGTGCGCGAAATAGACCGGTTGGGCGCGTTGGAGATGTGTGTAGCCGGGAATGACGACGGCGGCGTTGGCGGCGCCGAGTTCCACCAGCGCGCGCTGGAGGCCGCGGATCTCGGCGGAGAGCGCGGCGATTTCGTCGCGCAGCCAGAGTCGCAAGTCGAGGGCGACCTGGTCATTGCGTGACCGGCCGGTGTGAAGTTTGGCGCCGGCCGGCACGCGGCGCGTCAGCTCGGCCTCGATGTTCATGTGGACATCCTCGAGTTCCGGCTGCCACGCGAAACGGCCGGCCGCGATGTCCACAGCGATGGCTTCCAGGCCGGCCTGGATGGCCTGGAATTCGCGGGCGGTGAGGATGCCGACCTTGCGGAGCATGGCGGCATGGGCGAGGGAGCCGGCGAGGTCGTGTTTCCACAGGCGCCAGTCGAAGGAAATGGATTCGGAAAACGCCGCAACTTCCGCTGCCGGTTCGCCGGCGAAGCGGCCGGAGCGTGAGACGGGAGAGAATTTTTGGCTCATCGCAACCGGGCGAATGTGCGAAGTGCGGGACGGAAAGTCACGCCGGAAAAAGGTGGGGTTCTCATTTGCTCTGCTCGGTGGGGCGAGCGCCTGTCTGCGTGCGACGCACAGGCAGGTCCTCGCGAGCCGTTCACACCGTGGAGCTTAAGCGGCTCGTCAGTCTCGCCCCACCAACTTGATGGCACTGCCAGGCAAACCCGTCCCCGGGCTTCCAAGGCTGGGCTGTGTCCCGGCCCAAACTTACCGACAGGAAAATGGAGACGCGGCGCAGCACGTCCCGCATTGCCGCGGTACGTCCCCGGCCTCCCGGACAAAAAAACGGCGGGCCGGACAACCAACAAACCGGCCCGCCTTCCGCTGGTCCCAACCACCGGACTCTATCCGCGTCTCCCTGACCTCACACACACTTGGCGCGGAAAGTCATCGGGTTCCCCTTCACGGATCGTCATTACTCGGTGGTCAAAGATCGTGCGGACACCCGAGAAAATAGCAGGTGCAATGCCAACTTTCGGGCTAGGGCTGCACGAGAACCCGGTAGAATCGGGTTTGGTCGCCACCGCCCGTCGTGTCCTCCAACAACAATCCCCCTTGGCCATCATCTTGGGGCGTGCCCGGCAGATTGCGCCAGACCGGGTCATTCAGATTGTCCTTCGCCTGCACCACCGGCGTCCATCCGGGCGTGGCATTCCAGGTCACAATAGGGCCATGCCCGGGCGAGGCCGGGCGGAGGCCAATACGCAGCACGGGCAGGGTGCCGGCGGGCACGTTGAATACCAGCACGTCACCCAGGCGGTTGAAATCGCCCGGAACCAAGTCGCTGGCAAAGCTGGTGAAGGCGACCACCGCGCCGTTGGCGCTGATGAGCGGGGTCGCGACGAGACCGGGAGTGGAGTCCAAGGTTGCTGGGTCCTCGTTGACCAGCCAGGTGATCCCCTGCGCCAGATCGCGCACGAAGAGGTTCGGACCAGGGCTGACCGGGTTGGGCACCAGATCGGTGGCCCAACTGCGGAAGGCGACGAACCGGCCGTCAGCGCTGAGCACGGGACTGTCGGAGGGTCCGTTGCCCACCGCGCCGAGCAGATTCATGCTCACCAAAGTGAACCGCCCCGGCTGCGAGAGGTCCGCGACGAAAACATCATTGGTGGCGTTGTTATCACCGACCGAAAGCTGGCCTGAATTGTCCAGGAAGGCGAGGTAACGGCCGTCGGCGCTGAGCGAGAGGGCGGCGTTCACGCCAGTCATCCAGACGGCGCCGGTGTTCGTCAGGACGACCTCGGTGACGCCTGTGTCCAGGTGATCCACCAGAACTCGGTTCACCGCATTGAGGTGAATCTGCCGTGCGACCGTCAGGCCATCCGGGGTGACCGCTGGAAACGCGGTGCTGCTGCCGATGAATTGATTGGTCCGGGTGGCGAGGTCGAAGTTGTACAGGTTGGTCCCGGCCAGCCAGAGGAAGCGGCCGGGAACAATGGCCAGCGGCTTGTAGGCGCGCAGGTAAGATGGCAGGGAGGGCGTCAGGGTGGCCGTGACCGGCAACGTGGTCTGCGTTTGCAGGTCGCGTAAATACAACTCCACAAAACTCGTCCCCAGAACTTGGCCTGCCACCACGTTCGTCGCCCGGCTGCCGAAACTCACCCAGCGGCCGTCAGCGCTCACTGCCAACGGAATCGTGAGATCCACCGCGACCGCTGCGGTGCCGGTGAGGTCGGAACTTACCAATGTCGTGGTGCCGGACTGCACGTCACGGAGAAACGCGTTTTGTGCCAGCTTCGTCACCGAGGGGCTGAGTTCGGAAGCCGTGCTCAGGAAGGCCACAAACCGGCCATCGGGCGACATCGTGGCATCGTGGGAGATTCCGGCCGCCGCCGCGCCGGCCGGGTTCACGCTGACCAGGGTCGTTGTTCCGCTGGTGAGATCACGTAGAAACACATCCGGCGACTGGTTGGTGTCGTTGGTCACCAGGTCATCGGCCTGGCTGGTGAACAGGACGAACCGGCCGTCTGCGCTCAGGCCATTGACCGCCAGGGCGCTGCTGGCGTCGCTCGTAACGATGGCGGTGGTCGCGTCGCGTGTGGAGACCAGTTCGACCGACGGCGTCGCGAAGTCGCGCGCAAACACGTCCGTCGCCCGGTTGTTGTCGTTGGAAACGAGGTTGCCATCGCCGGCCTGGAAAACGACGACGCGGCCGTCGGCGCTGAGCGCGGCCAGGGTGCAATCCGCGTTCGCCGGCGACGGGTCAACCGCGCTCACGCTGGCCAGTTCGGTGACGCCGGTGGCGAGGTCGCGGACATAGACCTGATAGAGGTCGTTGGTGGCGCCGGCCACGAGATTGGTGGCATTGCTGATGAACGCGAGCGTTTGGCCGTCATCCGAGAAGGAAAGCGAACGACAGAATCCCACGGCCGGCTGGCCGTCGGTGCCGGCGCTCACGAGCGTGTTGGTCCGAATTTGGGAATCCCAGACATAAACCGTGTCCGTGGAAGCAGCGAGAACGTACGCCACAAACCGGCCGTCGTCGGTCATTGCCGTTTCCGTGAAGAAGGCCGCCAGTGTGTCAGACCGCACGCGCACATTCTGGCCCGCGAGCATATCCCGCCAATAAAGCTGGGTCCCCGTCACCGGCGTGTTGGTCACCAGTCCGTGGGCCGGGCTCAGGAACGTGATATAGCGGCCGTCGGCGCTCACCGCGGGCGTCGTCGAATAAGCCGCGATGCTGGCCGGCAGACCGTTGGTATCGGCGCTGACGATCAGGTTGGTCTGGAGTTGGAGATTCCGCTCCCACACCTGGCTGACCCACTGGTTGATCAAAGCCTGGTTAACCTCAAAAGCAACGAAACGCCCGTCCCGGCTGATGACCGGCGACGAACCGCCGATCGGTGGCGTTTGGGGAGCGGTTGCGGTCGCGGGCACGAGCACGGTCCGGTTGCTCTGGAGGTCCCGAACAAACACGTCGGACACGCTGTTGGTATCGCCGGGCACGAGATCGCTGGCCGCGCTCTCGAACACGACGAACCGGCCATCCGGCGTGAAGCTGCTATGGAAGGAACTGCCGTTGCCGCCGTCGGAGCCGGAGTCGTTGACACTGACCAGCAGGTTGGTGTCCTGACTGGCGTCATAGACGAATACGTCGCCGCTGCCGGACGTGGGCAACGCCACCAGATTGGTCGCCCTGCTTTCGAAGAGGATGAAGCGGCCGTCCGCCGAAAGACCCGTCGCCACGGAATTAGCGCTGCCGCCGCCGGGGCCGAAGGCGTTCGTGCTGACGAGCCGGGTGAGGCCAGTCTGCCGGTCGCGTAAGAACACGTTCAGTGCCAGATTGTCCGTCTGGCCGGGGACAAGGTTGGCGGCGGTGCTGGAGAAAACGACGTAGCGCCCGTCGGCGCTCACGAACGCGCCCGCCGAATCGCTGCTGCCACCGGCCGGCAGCGCGACGGTTGGGTTCCGGGCGGAGACGGCCTGAATGGCTGAGGCGGCGTGAAGGCTGCCACGGACAGCCAGCCAAGCGATCGAAAGCCCGACCAACGGAAGAAAAAATCGTCTCATGGCATGATCCGGTTGTTCGTCCGGCCGCTTCATTCCCAGCGCACCCCGACCTCCCTCGATGGCAAGGCGGCGTCGAACTTCACGGCCAGCGTGCATTCGGATATAGCCGGCCGGTAGGTTTCCGGCCAGTAAAAACGCGCTTCCATGGCTTTGCATTGTTGAGCACGTTTAATGAGTTAAGGGTTGCCACGAGCATTCATCCTGCTAGTCTTCCCGGGTCGAATCCAAACCATGCCGCCATGAAGAACCCCCGTGCTCCTTCCTCAGGCAACGCTTTCACGCGGATCGAACTCATTTTCGCTCTGGCCGCGGGCGGTCTGTTGCTGGCGCTGGCCTTGCCGGCCGGCGCCAACACCCGCTCGGGCGCCGCTTCCGCAGTCTGCCAGAGCAACCACCGCCAGCTCATCCGCGCCTGGCTGATGTTTGCCCAGGACAACAGCGGCGCGCTCCCGGGCAACCATGACGGCGGCAACGCCACCACCAATCTCGACTGGTGCGCCGGCTGGCTCACCCTGACGGCCGATAGTGCAGACAACACCAACACACTCAATTTGAGCAACGGCCAGTTGGGCCGGTACTTGGGCAGGGATTTCACCGTTTTCAAATGCCCGGAGGATACTTCGATCTCAATGAATGGCGGCGTGGTCCGGCCGCGCGTCCGCAGTGTTTCGATGAACGCTTACATGGGCGTTCGCGCCGCCCCCTACACCTCAGGTTACTGGCAATTCCAGAAACTCAGCGCGATCATCTCGCCGGCGCCGGCGCAGACATTCGTTTTCACTGACGAGCGCGAGGACAGCATCAACGACGGTGTCCTTGAGGCGGACATGACTGGCTTTTCTCCACGCAATCCGACGAATTATGTGATCGTGGATTTTCCGGCGGACTGGCACGAGGGCGGCGACACGTTCTCCTTTGCCGACGGGCATGTGGAAGCCTGGACGTGGCGCGATGCCCGCACCATGCCGGTCCACAAACCGGGACAGTATTTGGTGATCGACGTGGCTTCACCGGCCAACCCGGATGTGGCCTGTCTCCAGGCCGCGGCCTCGTCCAAGATCGTGCCATAGCCGACACGCCGGCCGGTGAACTTGGCCGCAGTTTCGCCTGCAAAACCGTCGGGGGTGGGCTATCTTCCCGCCGATGTCCGAGCCCACTGCCAACGCCACCGGCCTGACGGAACTGGCCATTCAAGGCATGTCCTGTCAGGGCTGTGTCCGCCGCGCCACCGAAGCCATCCAAGGCGTCGCCGGCGTCGCCAGTGTCACCGTTGAACTCTCGCCCGGCCGGGCGGCGGTTCGCTGGCAGCCCGGCGCGATGCCGGACGCAATGGCGGTTATGGCGGCGATTGCCCGGGTCGGCTTTAAGGCAAAACTGATCACCACCTCCGCCGACGAAGGTTGTTCCTGCCACACGCCCGCCGCCGGCGCCGGCTGGTCGCCACTCGAAGGCTGGCGGTTCAACGTCGTGTTGGGCGGCGCGGTGACACTGGTGCTGATGCTCGGTGAATGGGCGTTCAGTTTGGGCACGATGCGCTGGTTCCAGTGGACGGCGTTCGTGCTGGCCCTGCCGGTGCAACTGGTCTGCGGCGCGCGCTTCTACCGCGGCGCCTGGAACCAGCTTCGCGTGGGCGCCTCGAACATGGACACGTTGGTGGCCCTGGGTTCGACCACGGCGTTCGGCTACAGCGCTTGGGGGCTCTTCAGCGGACTGACGGGACATCTTTATTTCATGGAGGCGGCCGCCATCATCAGCGTCATCAGCGCGGGTCATTGGGTCGAGTCACGCGCCAGCGAACAGGCCGCCGGCGCGCTCCGGGCCTTGCTGGGGCTGACCCCGTCGTTGGCCCGGCGGCTCGATCCCGCGGGCGGCGAAACCGAGGTGCCCGTCGCGCAACTTGTGGTGGGTGATCGGATTTTGCTGCGGCCCGGTGATCGTGTGCCGACCGACAGCGACGTGATCGAGGGCCAATCGGCGGTCGAGGAGGCCATGCTGACCGGCGAATCGGCGCCAGTGGAGAAAGGACCAGGCGCACGGGTGTATGCGGGCACGGTGAATCAAACCGGCCGTTTGCTGGTCCGCGTGAGCGCCACGGGGGCGGCCACGGCGCTGGCCCAGATCATCGCCGTGGTGGAGCGCGCCCAGAACAGCCGCGCCGCCATTCAACGACTGGGCGACCGGGTCAGCAGCGTCTTCGTGCCGATTGTTGTCGTGATCGCGCTGGGGACCGGCCTTGGGTGGGGACTCGCTCCGGCGTCGGCGCGGGCGGTCAGCGAAGCGCTCGCGGCGTGGCTATGGCCGGCGATGGTGCCGGACGGGGTCTGGGCGGCGGCTTTTATTCAGACGGCCGCGGTGCTCATCGTGGCGTGCCCGTGCGCGATGGGATTGGCGACGCCGGCGGCAATCATGGCCGGTGCGAACGCCGCCGCCCGCCGCGGCATTCTGATTCGCGACGCCGTTGCCCTTGAGAAGAGCGGTCACATCACGGCGATCCTGTTCGACAAAACCGGCACGCTGACGCAGGGCCGGATCTCGGTGGTCGCGGTGCGCGACCTGCGTCCCGGCGCCGCTGCCGGGCCTTCGATTGAGGCCATGGCGTCGGCGATGGCGGCCGGATCAAACCATCCGTTGAGTCGCGCGATCCAGGGCCTGGGGTCGAGGATCGAGAATCCGGCGATGTTGCCGGCGCTCACGGGCTGGCGCGAACTCCGCGGCTGCGGCGTCGAAGCAAGGTTTGGCGAGGCCACGCTGCGCCTCGGTTCATTCACCTGGCTGGAAGAATGCGGCGTGGCGTCGGAAACGGCCGGTTCATTTGCGAAGGAGTGGAGTGCGCGGGCGGCCACGGTGGTTGGACTGGCGTCGGGCACACGGTTGCTCGGCGTCCTGGCCCTGCGCGACGCGCTCAAGCCCAAGGCGGCCGAGGTCGTGACGCGGCTGGCTCGCGCGGGCAAGGCCGTGTTTCTCGTGACGGGCGATCAGGCGGCCACGGCGGCGGCCATCGCGCAGGCGGCCGGCATTCCCGCCGCGAACGTGTTTGCCAAAGTGCGACCGGAGCGGAAGGCGGAGATTGTCCGGCAGTTGCAGGCGCGGGGCGAACGGGTCGCGTTCGTGGGCGATGGCATCAACGATGCGCCGGCGCTGGCGCAGGCTGACCTCGGCATCGCCGTTGCCCAGGCTAGTGACGTTGCGCGCGAAGCCGCGGACCTGATTCTGTTGCGCTCGGGGATTGAGGCGATTCCCGAGGCCCTGGGGCTGGCCCAGGCGACCCTGCGGATCATCCGGCAGAATTTGTTTTGGGCGTTTTTTTACAACGCGGCCGCCGTCCCGCTGGCGGCGGTGGGCTTGCTCAACCCGGTGTTGTGCGCCGCGGCGATGGGGCTTTCCGATCTGCTGGTGTTGGGCAACGCGCTGCGGCTGCTTCGCTGGCGCGCCTGAGAGTCCAGCCCTCCCGGGCGAGGACCGCGTTAATCGTTCGACGGCGTTTGCGGTTCACCCCGGCGCACGACGATGAACCACGATTGATCGCCGTCCTTGTCGCCGCCGATGACGCTGAAGGGCGCCTCCGCCGCCTGCTTCTCGACGACGGTCAGTTTGCCGTTCCGAAAAACCCGGATCGTGGTCTGCGCGGCCGTGGTCCGTTCGAGTTCGACCTCGCGTTCGGCCGACATGCAGCGGCGGACTTTTTCGCCGGTCTTGAGGCTCACCTTTTCGCGCTTCAGCTCCCAGAAATGCTGCCACTTGAAGACGGCCCGCAGCTTCTTGTCGAGCACGGGGCCGACGGGTTTGGCGTCGGGCGTGGGGGGGGTGGCGTCGTCGTTGCCGCGGACAAGTTGGAGATAACATGACATTGGTTTGTCCTCGGCGCCGAGGGCGGAGCGCGGGCAAAACACCAGCAGACAGGTCAACAGGCAGATCACGGTTTTCATCGTGGCAAGAAACTTCGAGCAGTTGTTGAGACGTCCGGCGTGCCCCCGGTCATTCAAGAAAACCAGCGCCAGGGGCGGAATGCTTCGGGAGTCGGGGACGGGAAGATCGTCAATGCGCGGGCGGAGTGGCCAGCGACACGGTCCGTCGGGCGTGGTCAACAGGCGCGACGAACCTGCCGTGGTCGCTCACGCCTCCGCGGGTTCGAGCGGCGGGCAGAAACGGTGCTTCTTCGCCAGGTCCAGAGCCGCCTTCAAAGACCGCATCCCACCGGTGCAGGTTGGATCGGTGAGACAGGCGGCCGCGGCGCAGTTGCCGGTGAGGAGGCAGCGCTGGATGTCCCAGCCTTCGTGGAGACCGAGCAGCACGCCGGCGCACAACGCGTCGCCCGCCCCGGCCGTGCCGGCAATGGCTTTGGTGGGCAGGTTGACCGCGGGTTGCCAGAAGTCTTCGCCCTTGCGCGTCCGCGCGAAGGCGCCCTCCGGGAAATGCACGACCACCAGTTCCTTGACGCCGAGTTGAAGGAGCGCGCCGGCCGCGTGGCGGAGGGCAACCGTGTCGAGTGTGCCGTCCGGCTGGCGGATTTTGAAACCGGCGGTCTTGCCGGCTTCGAATTCATTCACGATGCAATAATCAACGAACTTGAGCGCAGGAATCACCACGCGGGTGAAACGCTCGCTGTCCTCGCTGACCACGTCCGCGCTGGTTTTCAGCCCGGCCGCCTGAGCGGCCGCGAGCAGGGCGGCCGCGCGGGTGCCGTGGGTCTTGTCGGGTTTGTCCAGTTCATCGAGCAACAACAGGTAGCCCAGGTGGAAGATGCGGGCCCTGGTCCGGGCGAAATCAAGGTCGTTGCCCGACCAGAGCGCGTTGGCGGCGCGCAGGTGGAAGAAAGTGCGCCGG
>JBEKGJ010000035.1:0-53976 GCA_050012855.1 Verrucomicrobiota bacterium
AGCCCCCGCCCCTGGCCAAGAGCTTCCGTGCCTTCCACACTCAACTGACCGATTACTTCCAGCAACAACTGGCCGCCTGAAAACTTGACCTGTCCACTCCATGTTTTGAACTTCAAGGACTCTAGCGAGGGGTGAAGAGGTCGAACTGGACGCGCAATCAATGAATCCTGGGAAAATAGCCGCTTCCGGGATTTCCTGTTGATGTTCCATGGGCTGGGATAGAGGTCCAGGCCGCCGAGGTGGAAGAGAATGTGAACCTTGAACCGTTCCCGGTCGTGGTAACCGAAGGCGTTCTTGATCGAGCCCGTGACGGGCGCTGTGCGGCAGGTGATACCTGCACTGGCATTCCATCACACCGCCAGCGGTTCGATGGCCAGCGGACGCTGGTGGTGCAGCATCAAGGCTGAATTCCGCACCAACTCCCGGTAGTGGCAGCGTGCCCACTCGACAACCATACTCTCGATAAGCGGAGGCATGTCCCCTAGGATCACCCGGAGGGTGTGCACATCCATCACCAGTTCGCTCCCCTTGTAGAATGCGTGCAGATGTGTTCCCAATGGCCGCAGACACATCAACCGGATTACAATCCCGTAAAACCTGGCGAGCACTGGCATAATCTTCTGTCGCCTTCTGGTAACTTGAACGATCCGGGTTGTCGCACGACGATCCCCTCGTCATTCAAGTCCTATGACGCATGGCGAAGTGCCTTTGTTTCACCTTTCTCAAGTATTTGCGGCTGAGCAAATACTGCACGCTGAGCAAAATCTGCACATCATACGGGATTGGCCATTGCCGACGTGTCAAGAACCGTGCAACTGACTGTCGCGAAGGCTCCCGAACCAGATGAACACGTGCCGGCGAAGACGGACACATTCGGAAATGACGCTTCGCCCCTTAATGCTGTTTTAAGGTTGCTTGCCGTACATTGGCGGTAATGAATGACAGGCACATGTCTCTCAGGCCGTTTCACCAACGGACCTTCTAGGCTGCTGGGGAGCAATGTTAGCGGCTCTTTTGCTGGGCTTAAGCGAACTGGTGGCCTCCGAGACAGGGGATGATGCGGTCAGGGCGAACCGCGCCACAAATTCGCCCGCGGTCGTCACACCTATCACTGGCGCCAAAGCAAAGATTGCACAAGCTGCCATCAGCAAAGCGATCACCGCTCAAGTCAGCGAGCTGGGCCTTCAGCCGTCCTATCTGAACTGGATCGTGACGAATTTGTGCGCGATCTTCCCACGGCTCCCAAGCCTCAAGGCGACTCTTGACCGGACGCCCAACGACGCCCAGAATGTCGCGTTGGCGCTATGTCGTGACATCAATGCGGCTCTCGAAATCAACAAAGGGAGCAATCCCGCTCTTCTTTTCAATTCGTCTGCAGGAAGTTGGTGGCTCCCGTCATGTGCGATTCGAAGCGATTCTGGGGTGTATCCACGACCTTGCACTGGCTCTTGAGGTGGAAGCACAGGTGGCATGGGAGGCCGTCGTGGGAGCCAGCGATCGAAGCGGCAGGTGGATGATCATGTTGGCGAGCAGGCCGTTCACTAGTTGGCGTGTTACTTTCAGCCGCTGAGGCAGGCTGTCGAAACGGAAAGTGCATCTATGGTTGTGTTGTGGCGGCCGGTTCCACCTTCACGCCTTTGACAAACGCATTGGACTTCACATCGCGCGGTTGCATGGGGACGCCATTGACCTGCACCTTCTGGAATGTAACCCCCTCAATCCCGTGAG
The DNA here is from genome assembly GCA_050012855.1 of Verrucomicrobiota bacterium. GTDB lineage: Bacteria > Verrucomicrobiota > Verrucomicrobiia > Limisphaerales > J093 > JAJXZJ01. The sequence continues at coordinate 1,729 of JBEKGJ010000035.1, forward strand.
TGGCATCAAAACCCTGAAGCTCGATGCGCACCGGCGGCGGACTCGTGGCGCGGATATTCTTGAAGGTCACGCCCTTGATGTGCCCCCGCTCCTGGTCGCGGCTCCAGATGGCCGCATTGATCCACAACGAAATCAGCTTGCGCGATTCCTCGATACGGATATTCTCAAAGCGCACGTTGCTGATGGTGGCACTGTCGCAGTGGTAAATCCGCAGTGACCACTCGCGGCCGGTGTCATGGATGACATCGCAGTCGGTGAAGAGCACATCATCCACGTTCTCTCGCAACTCCGCCCCCACCGAGAGGGCGTGGGCCACCTGGTTCCAGAGTACGCAGTTCGTGGCAACAATGTGGCGAACCTCCCCCTGCCCACGGTCGGACTTGACCACGATCAGGTCATCCAGCGTGCGCAGGAAGCAGCCTTCCACCGTGACATCGCGACTGTTGCAAATGTCGATGCCATCAGAGTTGGCCCGGTAGCCGAGCACCTTGACGTTTTTCACGGTGACGCGATCGGACTGACGAATAGGCAGCGTCCAAGTACTGGAATCGCGCAGGATGACACCTTCCACGGTGATATCGCTGCCGCGTACGAAAAGCAGGTGGCGTGAGTGTGTGGGGCTCAGCCCGCCATCAATGATACCCCGGCCGCGCAGCGTGATGTTCTTGCCCATCAGTGACACAACCGGCCCACCCCGGTCGACGCCGCGAAGCACGGCTCCGCCGGCCAGATAAACCGTCTTGCCGTCGCCCACGATCAGCCCCTCGCGCAGCTCATGAATCCCGGGAGCAAAGTAGATGATGTTCGGATCGTCCGCCTGCGGCACAGCAACTTCCATGGGATTGGCAAACAGGTGGAGTGAACCTACCCAGTTGCCGTTGACCTCGATGGTGACTTGGCGCGGCTGCGCGAGCATGAAGGAGAGGACCTTGCCCTCGATCTGCGGGGCGAGGCCGTAGGAAGTCGGCAGGACCTTCACCGAGCGGACTGTCTCTGGACAAGCGATGGTCACTGCGACCGGTCCCTGCATATCGAAGGAAGCGAAGGAGGCCTTGTCGAAGTAGTCGGCCGAGTTGATCGCGTCATCCATAGCCTTCCACCGCCGCTGCTCATCGGCCGGTCCAACCCTGGCCACATAGACGGGTACATCCCTGCCCTGGACAATGACGGTGTAGTCCTTGGACAACTCCTCGCCTGCGGGGGCTCGATAAGTGCGGACGGTCCCTGTGTCCCCAGCCGCAGCGGCAAAGCCGGGGGCCATGAGCCACGCGAGCACCATGAGCATGACGGCATTCGAAAAAACGAAGTGCAGCAGGCTGGATGTTCTCCGCTGGTTCATACTCGCAATGGCGACATCGGTGTCATGCTCTTCTCATTGAAGAGTAAACTGTCTCCCCGATTTGTCAAGAACACTGAGCATCCACCCGCCCGATTCAGCTTGATTCGCAATCAAAAAGCGGAGAAAGCCCAGGCGGCGACCACGTCATCACCGCTGACGTCTCCTGAACCGTCCGAGGGGGCGACGACGCAATGAAGCGTTAAGATTGCCAAGCGAAAATACATTCGCGAAGCAAAACGCGAGTATGTCGCAGACTTTCGGAACAATGTGGCTAAACTCAATAAACGACAAACAGGGAAAATGTCATTCACTGGCGTCAATGATGCGAATAGTTTCAATATTAAGACCCCGCGCCGGCCGCAGGCAGCACGCGAAACCTGGATATCTGGAAATGCGCGACTGAAATTGCGTTGTGCACGCCGCATTTACAGTTTTCATCACCGCAACAACTTAGGACCTTAATATCAGCTGGTTTTTGATTCACCTTCGAGCTGAGTGAAGCCGGCCATGGGCACGCAGTACGGATAAGCAAAGTCAGCCTCGTTCTTCTTCGCTCGGTCATTCCTCTCCGGGGAGATCAAGATCCCGTTGGTCGAAAACGGGCCAGCTCGTGGTATTGGCCTCTCATTCCCCTGCAGCTTTCCACCGGCGGAACAGCCGATGGTTCACCTGTCCCGCAAACGAGCCACTCAAGCGTTGGGTGCGGTTTTACGGGTCCGGCACGCCATCACCCTTGGATCACTGCTGGCTATCCTTGAGTTCGATCAGCCAGACGTTGCGGTAGCGGACCCGGTTGCCGTGGTCCTGAAGCTGTAGCGGCCCGGTGGCGACGTTCGCCGGCGGCTTGCCGGGTTCGTGGCCGAGCGTCCCGCCCTCGATTGGAGTGTTGTCCTGCACCTTGAGGCCGTTGAGTTCGACCGTGACGCGCCCCTTTTCCTTGACCGAGCCGTCGGGGTTCATGCGCGGGGCGCGGAAGGTGATGTCGTAAGTCTGCCAGCGCTCGGGGGGCAGGTTGGCGTTGACCATCGGCCGGGTCTGGTTGTAGATCGCGCCGCAATCGCCCATGGACGGCACCAGGCCGAAGGAGTCGAGCACCTGGATTTCATAGAGGTCATTGAGAAACACCCCGCTGTTGGCCCGCTCCTGGCCGAAGTTCTCCGCCATCAGCGGCAGCCAGAACTCCACGTGCAGCTTCAGGTCGCCGAAACTCTGCTTGGTTGTGATCGAACCCCTGCCGGGGTTGCATTGCAGGCTGCCGTCGTCCAAGGGTTTCCACGGGCCGCCGTTCCAGGCTGAGATGTCAGGCGCCTTGCCCGGCGCGAACGGCAGCAGCACCACGGCTCCGGCCGGCGGCGGGGCGCCTTCGGTGGGCGACGTGCGCGTCGTCTTCCTCAACTCCACGCCGATGCCATAGTAACCGGGGTCCGCCACCAGCCGGTCGCCGGCGATCGTGCCATGCCACATCTCGGCACTGGCCCGGCCGAACAGGTTGACCTTCGTTCCCTGCTGGACGCCATAGATCTCGAATTGCGCGGTCGGCTCGCCGGGTGTGAGCGGCTCGGCCTGCACCACCACGCGATAGTAGCCGGGCCCCTCGGCGATCACCTTGGCCGTGGCTTTGGTGGTCTGCGACTGGTCAGCGTGGTAAGTGCCCGCATACTCACCCATGAAAGGCTCCTGTGCCCGGCCGCGCGCGGGCACCACCGTGAAACCGATGACAATGAATAGCCAGTTCAGCGTGCGTGGTGTCCTCATACAACATTCTCTCCTCTCGGCGTTCCCAAGACGTTGGATTGCATGGCCCATCCCGGGGTGGCGGCAAACCGCGCTTTAGCCGTGTTCATGTTTGCGACGCTACGGTTCCGCCGCTGGGCGTCAAGGCATTTTCGACACCAGGTTTGGGCGGAACACGCGCTAATCCGCCCCTGGGGAAGCGTCCCTGTGCCTGGACAGGCGTCTCCGTTGCGCGGCGGAAATCCTCGTCAGGCCGGACGTTCGACGGCCTGTACCGGTTGGAATCACGGTGGGAAACGTCCACGTGAGCCGGTTTTTTTGCCTGTTCGGCGTTTTGGGCGGGCGAATCAGCTTCTCCAACCACGAAAGCACGCGCGAAATCATTCCACCACCGAGACCTGAGAGCGTGGAGACGGGAAGTAACAACACGCATAGGTAACGACGGTAAAAGCATCCTCGATCGCTGACGTCTTATGCCTGGCTACCGAAATGATTCCCGTGAAGCACGAGAAAACATTGGTTCGATAAAAAGACCGCACAGAAACGCGTCGTATTAGCGACTGCCCCACCGAATTCGGAATGTTTTCGGTTTGATTGACGCCGTGCGGGCGAACATCGCGCCCACTTCTTCGGCGCCGCGGCCGAGGCCACACGCGCATCCGCCAGCGCGGCCAAAACTCGACCGTTAGTTTACAGTGAGCGAGACCGTGGTGGTATGGGTCAAAGCGGGACTGGTGCTGTTACCCGTGATCGTCAATGTGTAGCTTCCGCTGGGTGTCTTGTTGCCGGTTTTCACCGTCATGGTGGAGGAGCCGGACTTATTGACTGAAGCCGGACTGAACGTAGCTGTCGCGCCGGTCGGCAGTCCGCTCGCGCTCAACGCGACTGTCCCGGAGAACCCGCCTGACGGAGTGACGTTGACCCTGTAGGTGGTGCTCTTTCCGTGCTGGACCGTCTGAGAAGCCGGCGTGGCTGAAAGGGAGAAGTCAGGCGTAGCCACAACGAGGGTCACCGTTGCGGTGTGGGTCAGCGTACCGCTCGTGCCGGTGATTGTGATCGTGTAGGTGCCGGTGGTGCTCGTGGTGAACGTCAGGGTGGAAGAGCCGGAGCCGCCGCTGACTGGCGGCAGGCTGTCGTTCGCGGAAGCGTCGCTCGGCAAGCCGCTCACGGTGAAATCCACCTCTCCGTTGAACTCGTTCAGCGGAGCAATCGTGACGGTGTAGCTGACCTGCCCAGGGGGCACCGTCTGCGAGCTCGGCGTCACCGACACCGAGAAATCAGGGGTCTGGGGCGCCAAGGCGTTCACCAAGCCGACGGCCGCCGGCGACCCCAGTCCCGTTACCAGGTCGTACCCGGTCCCTGCAAGGTCGTCAGGGTCGCCTCCATTGTTGCCCACAGTGATGTCGAAGAATCTCGTTGGGTCGAGCATTCCCGGCGGCGTCCCCGCCACGGAGTAGATGTCTGCATTGCCCCCGACCGCCCCCGACATGCGCACCGAGTTGGCCAGGGCGATCAAGGCAGCCCACTGCGGCGCACCGACGCTGGTGCCGCCGACTTCATACAAATACCGGCCGTAGGCCACACCGACGCCCGTATTGGGGTCCGCCAGATAACTGACATCTGGAACACAACGCGTGCCGAGGCTTTGCCAGCCGTTCTGGCAAGCGGGCTCCCCATAGACAGAGCTCAGGCCACCGCCGCTGCCCGACCAAGCCGTTTCGGAAGCGCGATTGCCACTGGCATCCAGATAGAGGGACGTTCCACCGACGCCGACGACGAACGGGGACGAAGCCGGCCATTCGACTTCGAAAGGGGCGGCCAGCTCGCCGCTGTCACCGGACGATGCGACGTACGTCACGCCAGGAGCCTTAAAATGCGAATCATAGGCAGTGACGCCAGAAGACTCTTGCGCGCCCCAACTCATTGAGATGACGGTGGCCCCGGCCGCAACCGCGGCATCAACGGCTCCGAGCAGGTCGCTGGTGCTCGCGGATTTGGCCACCGACAGGACGATCGTGGCGTTGGGCGCGATCACGTGAGCCCATTCCACGTCCAGGGCTGTTTCCAAAGCCCACCCGCTGTTGCCAGACTTGGGTTTGCCTTGGGAATAGAGGATCTGGACGGTGGTCGAGGGGATTCCGTAATAGCTGCAAAAGTTGTTCAGATCCGTCTGGATGGATGGGTCGCCGTAGGCATCCACGATCCCAATTTTCTGGCCGCTGCCCGTGGCGCCGGCAGCGAGCAGCAGGTCAACCCCGTAGGCATGGCGAACCTGCGCCGGGGAGTACGGCCCATAGTTGGAGGTTGCATCGTGGGGGGTGAGATTGAGGTGGAGGGGCGGTCGGGCAAAACCAGGCCGCAACCCGCCTCCCATGCGCACGACTTGCGCTGTGACGGGAGCCGTGAGGGTCAAAACAAGGCTCGCTACGAGCCAACAAGTATCGAGCGGGTTTGTCTTCATAAATCGGGTCGTCTTACTTCGTACTTCACTTTATCGAATGACACTACCACATTTTGTCCTTCGTCAAGAGGATTAACTGCTTTTTGACGCGCCGCCCTTCATTGACGCTGCGCAGGTGAGGGAGAATTGGTTTTCGCTCGCACTCATCGAGTAGTTTAGATGGTGGCCAACGGGTGGGACGTGTCAAGCGAACAATTACGCCCGGTTGAGTTTTCCTGGGCACCGATACGTATCAACAGGCGGCGAGGAACGCAGGCTGGGAATTGTCGTTCACTGCCGCCGCATGGTACTCTCCAACAAGATGTTGCACATGAAGACCCCGAATACCCTGCAACTCGTCTTCGGATATTCCTGTCTGGCAGTAGGGCTCGAATTCCAAGACGCTGATTTTCACGGTCATCCCGCCGACGGCGATTCCGCACTTGGATTTGACCGGCGTCTGGCGGATACTGGGGATTCGATTTAAGATTCGACCTATGACCGTTGCCATTGGATTTCGCGTCGTTCTGGTTTGCTACATCGCGCTGCTGCTCGTTGGCGGCATCATCGGTTTCGCCAAGGCGGGCAGCCGGATTTCCCTGATCACGTCGGTCGCCTTCGCGGCCGCGCTCGCCTTCTGTGAGTTCGTGATCGCCGACGGCCGCATCTCCGTCCTGGCATTGCAGGGGTTCCTGCTCGCCATCTTCGCCTTCCGCTGGACCAAGACCCGCAAGTTCATGCCCTCCGGCCTGATGGTGGTCGTCACCGTGCTCGCCATAGGTGCCGAACTCCTGTTGCGGAACCTCGTGTATTGACCGCCTGCCCCGTTGCGCGCGTGCCGAACCCATCGCTCCCCATCTGGCAAATCCATGCCGACATCGCCGGCACGCTGACCCGCGGCAACCGCCTGGTGCTCGTGGCGCCGACCGGGTCGGGCAAAACCACCCAGGTGCCGCAGATGCTGCTCGATGCCGGTCTGGCCGGATCGCCGCTGTGCTCTACCGCGGCAGGCGGGACACCCGCTCCCAACCGCATCGTCGTGCTCCAACCGCGCCGCGTCGCCGCCCGCACCGTCGCCGCTCGCGTCGCTTGGGAACGTGGGGTTCGCCTCGGTCAGGAGGTTGGTTACCAGATTCGCTTTGACGACCAGACCAGCCTCGGAACGCGGATTTGCTTCGTTACTGAAGGTATTTTGCTGCGTTGGCTCCAAGACGACCCGGCGCTGCGTGACGTGGCGGTGATCCTGTTTGATGAATTCCACGAACGCAATCTGCTCAGCGATGTGGCGCTGGCGCTGGCAAAACAGTTGCAGGCGACGACCCGGCCCGAACTCAAGCTCGCGGTCATGTCCGCCACCCTCGATGCCCGGCCGGTGGCCGATTACCTCGCTGGTTGTCCGGTGCTGGTTTCGGAGGGGCGGATGTGGCCGGTGGAAACCCGCTTCCTGACGTCGCACGACGAGCGCCCCGCTCCCGATCAGGCTGCGGACATGGTGGAACAGCTCATCAACGCCGGCGACGCCGGTGACATCCTGGTCTTCATGCCCGGCATGGCGGAGATCAACGCCACCATTCGCGCCCTCGGCAGCGCCCGCGTGCGCGAACCCCTCGCGCTGCTCCCGCTCCACGGTGATCTGCCGTCCGAGGACCAGGACCTCGCCTTCGCGCCCAACCCGCGCCGGAAGGTCGTCGTCGCCACGAACGTCGCCGAGACGTCGGTGACGATTGACGGCATCCGGCACGTTGTGGACAGCGGGCTGGCGCGGGTGGCCCGCTACGACGCCGAGCGCGGCATCCATACGCTCGCCCTCGAGCCGATCAGTCGCGCCTCGGCCGACCAGCGCAGCGGGCGTGCGGGTCGGACCGCGCCCGGCACCTGCCGTCGCCTCTGGACCGAGAGCGCCCACCTGGACCGGCCCGAACGCAACACCCCGGAAATCCAGCGTAGCGACCTGGCCGAAGTGGTGTTGTTGCTCCACTCGCTCGGCATCCGGCGCGCGGCCGCCTTCGACTGGCTGGACCGGCCCGATCCGGTGGCCGTCGAGCGGGCGGAGAAGCTTCTGCACACGCTCGGCGCGTTGGAGAACGCGCGCCTCACGCCGGTGGGCCGGCAGATGCTCCGCCTGCCGATGCACCCGCGGTATTCGCGAATGCTCGTCGAGGCGGCGCGACTCGGCTGCGTGCCGGCGGCGGCCCTCTGCGCCGCGCTGGTCAGCGGACGCGATCTGTTGATGCGTCTGGGCCGCGACGACGGCCACCTCGCCGAGGCGCGGGAGTTGTTCGAGGGCAGTGCCGTCTCGGATTTCTACACGTTGATGCGCGCCTACGAGTTTGCGAAGGAACGCGGGTTCAGCGTCGAGGCGTGCCGCCGCCACGGCCTCCACGCGCAGACCGCCCGGCAGGTCGAACAGACCTTCGCCCAGATTTGCCAGGTCGCCGCCCGCGAGGGGTTGGGCGAGGATCAAACCCGAAAGCTCGAGCAGGACACGGGGACTTCATCTCCCGTCCGCCAATCTGCCTCCGCAGACGACGCCCTGCCCCGCTGTCTGCTGGCCGGTTTTGCGGATCAGCTCTGTGTGCGCCGCGACACCGGCACGCTGGAATGTGAAATGACCGAGGGCCGCCACGGCACGCTCATGCGCGAGAGCGTGGTGCAGGAGGCCCCGCTGTTCGTCGCCGCCAGCGTTCGCGAGGTCAGCGGCCGAACTGCCACGATGACATTGCTCGGCCAGGCCACCGCCGTGCGTCGCGAGTGGGTCGAGGAGATGTTCCCGTCCCAAATCAACGCCCGGATCGAGCATCTGTTCGACCGCACCCACAAGCGCGTCGCGGCGGTGAAGCTCGTGCGGTTTCAGGACCTGGTGATCCACCACGAGCACCAGCGCGACGTGGACCCGGAGGCGGCCGGCCGCTGCCTGGCGGAGGCTGCCCGCAAGGGCTGGTTTGAGCTTCCGCTGTTCAACCATGCCCTCAAGCAATTGGCCGCCCGGGTGAACCTCGTGGGTGCCGCGCTGCCGGAGCTCGAGTTTCCGGCTTTCGACAACGACGGGGTGCTCGCCTGTCTGGCCCGCGCGTTTCGCGGCATCACCACTGCCAAGGAAGCGCAGGCCACTCATTTGACCGGCGCCTTCCACCAACACCTGGCGAAGGAACAACTCGTGTGGTTGGACGAACTGGCGCCCGTGAGCATTGCCTGGCCGGACGGCCGTCAACTCAAGCTGCTCTACAGCGACCGCGACGCCAACGCCGGGACCGAGCCTGGCGTGGAACTGCAGGTCAAGCTTCACGAATGTTTCGCCCTGCAGACTCATCCCCGGATTTGCGAAGGCCGCGTGCCGGTGAAGCTGTGGCTGTGCGCCCCGGATGGCAAACGCCTCGAACCGACCCTGGACTGGCCGGCGTTCCGCCTGAATCAGTATCCGAAACTGCGGTCGGCACTGGCAAAAAAACATCCCGGCATCACCTGGCGGTAAACGCGGTGGACGAGGCCCGATGGCAGTTCGTGAGGGTCGTGATGCGACGGAAAAACGGCCCAGCCCTCGCGGAAATGACTCGGAAATTATCTTCCGTCCCGCCGACGGTTCAACGTATTCTGTCACCGACCTATGAAGACGATTGCTGTTGGCCGGAGCGAACTGATCTCAACCCGCCTGGCCTATGGTTGCTGGCGGCTGGCGGGGTCGAAGGACACGACCACGGTCACGCCCGAGAAGGAGGCGGCCGGGCGGACGGCGGTCATCGCCGCCTATGAAGCCGGCTACACGCTGTTCGATCTGGCCGACATCTACGCCGACGGCGCGGCGGAGCGCATTTTCGGCCAGGCGTTGCGCGAGGTTCCGGAAATGCGGGATCGCACTATCATCTGCACCAAGGGCGGCATCCGGCTGGCGGGCGTGCCCGATGCCGGGGCGCCGTTCCGCTATGATTTTTCCGAGGCTTACCTGGTCAGTGCGTGCGAGGAATCGCTCCAGCGCCTCGGGATCGAAACCATTGACCTTTATCTGCTGCACCGGCCCGATTACCTGGGCGACCCGGCGGAGGTGGCCTCGGCGTTCAGCCGGTTGAAACAGGCCGGCAAGGTGCGCGAGTTCGGCGTCAGCAACTTCCGTCCCTCCCAACTCAGCCTGCTGCAAAAGGCCTGTCCGATGCCGCTGGTCGCCCACCAGGTGGAAATCAGCCTGGGCCGCCTGGAGCCGTTCAATGATGGCACCCTCGACCAGTGCCTCGCCGAACAGATCACGCCGCAAGCTTGGAGCCCGCTCGGAGGCGGCCGACTGGTGAACGGCTTCGTGGACATGCAGGATCCGCACCATGCCCGGAAGCAGAAGCTCCATGATACCTTGGGCGTGCTCGCCCGCGAACATGGCACCACCCGCACCGTGATCGCCCTGGCCTGGCTGTTGAAGCACCCCGCGCGCATCATGCCGGTCGTCGGTTCGATCAACCCCGAGCGCATCCAGGAATCAACCCGGGCGGACGAACTCGAGTTGACCCGCGAGGAATGGTACCGGCTCTACGAAGCGGCTGTCGGCCAGCGGTTGCCTTAGCCCGACGGCCGCCAGCACCGTGAGCGGCTCCACCCAAACTGCGCGCGTCTTCGTGGCGTTGCCCGTCAGCGCCAGCCTGATCGAGGCCCTGACCCGCCTTCAAGCCGAACTCGCTGCCGCCGCCCCGCCCCGGACCGTCCGCTGGGTCCGTCGCGACCAATTGCACCTGACCCTGAAGTTCTTCGGGAACGTGCCCACCGACCGCATCGCCGACCTGACAGCGGCGCTGCGCGCAGGGATTGCGGGTTCGACCGCGCTGGCGCTGAACGTCAGCGGGATTGGCGCCTTCCCGGAGGGCCGACATCCGCGCGTTGTGTGGGCGGGCATCGCCGGACAAACTGACTTGCTGCTGGCACTCCAGCAACGGATTGAAACGGCCACCCGCGGGTTCAGCGAGGCCAGCGACACCCGGCCGTTTCAGCCTCACTTGACCCTCGGGCGGGTCACGGCGTTGGGACGCCAGGCGGCGGAGGTGGGTGCCGGGTTGGCGCAGAGGGAAATCGGCCTGGTGGGAGATTGGCCCGCCACGGAGTTGCGCCTCATCCGCAGTCAACTCGCGGCCACAGGGGCAACCTACTCCGACCTGGCGGTTTTTCCGCTCACACCGGCGGCGCCGTGTTTCAACCCCAGGGCGATCTTGATCTGAGCTCGCTCCGTGCCGCGAAAAACGACCTCGTTGACCACGACCACGGGGAAAACCCGGCGGTAACGGCCCAGGAGTTTGAGCAACGCCCGCGGATGGGTGAGGACATTGATCTCGGTGAAGGACACGCCATTCCCCCGCAGGAAGTTCCTGACCCGGTGGCACCGCAGGCAGCCCGGCATGGCAAACAACGTCACGGTTCGGGCAGGCGCCGGATTCATCGAAATGGGTTTTGCGACTGCCGCCCGGGCGCACCGGCGGATTTGGTGGAGCCGAGGGGAGTCGAACCCCTGACCTTCTCATTGCGAACGAGACGCTCTGCCAACTGAGCTACGACCCCATCCAATCCAGCCGCAAACAGAGGTTATTATGCGTGCCGCCGCGCCCGCCGCAAGTGAATTTACCGGCCGGTCCCGGGTCGCCCTCGGTGAGTCGCACCGCTGGTCCATGACGGGAAACCGCCGCTAGCCGAGTACGGTGATATGGCGGCGGATGGCCTGAACCAATGCCTCGTGATCGGTTGCCTGCAACCGGCTCAGCACGTGTTCCCAGCGGCAGGCGAAACTGCCTTCGCTGTAGGGCAGGTGCTTGAACAGCCGGTCAAAGGCCGCGCGCCGGCGGTCATAATCCGACTGGAGCCGCGCACACTCCTCGCTGAATGCGATCAGGTAGGTTTCGGCAAACGCCTTGGGATCGGGCACCCGATCCAACCGGCGATTCACCGGATGAGCATAGCCTTTGGCGAAGGCCAGCATGGAAGCCGTCCGCCAGTCCGCAAAGGCCCCGCTGTGGTCCACCAAAACCAGATCGCGGGGAAGCCCGTTGGCGCCCTCGACAATAATCTCGTCGCCATCATCGAAGAGCACGTCCCCCAGCATATCCGGCACGACCGGGTTCCGTGTCCGGCCGACGACGATATTCGGGGCGGCCGCCCGCCCCAGCAACCGCGCCAGCGCCAAAGCATAACGCGGGTCCGCCAGCTTGCGGTCGGGCACCTTGTTGGTGGCGATGCCCGGCAGATAGTCGCGCTCAAAATAGATGACGGGAAAGAAGTGACCGTGGAATTCCGACCGGCTGCCCAAGTACAATTCGGTCACGCGCCGCATGTTGACCCGGGGCGGCAGATGCATGCCGAACTGCAGGCAACCCAGGCGGCGATCCAGGGTGTAGTCCACGTACTCCTCGGTCTCGAAGACAGCCCGGACGAAGTCCTTGGGGACACCCTCGGCATCCGTCTCCTCCAACCGTTCGCGGATGCCCCAGCGTTGCACGCGCAGGAACAGCACCCGCGGCGCGGGCTCGCTCCGCACCTTGATTTCGGCCAGGTACACGCCCCGGCGCCCACGGCCCGCCCCCGCCGCCCCGGGAGTCGCCTCGATCCGGCCCAGGTTCAGGTATTCGATGTTGCCGTGTTCGCGGATGAAATTGGCGATGAAACCGCGCGCCAGCGGGTCCCACAGCGGTTGCAATTCCGGATCGCGCGGTTCGCCGTCCTCGCGGGCAAAGACCGGGGCGAAAATGAACTCGCCCTCCTCGAACCGGCCGCCGGGCAACCAGCGAACCCGCAGAAAGAACTCCGAGCTGAGTCCCTCGAGCGTGCCGGCCACCTGCTCGTCGCTCTCCTCGCTGGCGAGCGCGGTGAACATGCGTGTCCGCCAGGCCCGCGATGTCAGGTCGTCCACGCGCAAACCGGCCTCCACCGCCTCGAGAAAGCGGCGGACCAGACCGGTGTAGGAGGAACGGAGTTCCTCACCGCCCTGGTTGGTGAACCGGATGCCGACGAAGTTCGGCGCCCCAAACTTCAGTGGGTCCGCGGCGAAGAAGGCCACCTCCGGGTGGCCATGCCGGTTACGTTGCGTGCAGTGTTGCGCGATCTCTTCGAGGTGTGCCGCCAGGGCCGCATCGTCCAACTGGTCCAACCGCTGGAGCTCGTCGCAGGTGATGAACCGGCTGCCCGTGTGGGGATTGTAATAGTAAATGGCCTGCTGGGAGATCGCCACGCGCGAATGGGCGATCGCCTGGGCAATGTGCTCGGGACTCAAAGGGGGCGCCATCAGCCGCCACAGTTCGCCGCGCTCCCGCAGCGCCTGGCGGACCTCCGGCTTGTTGACCGACAGGAACCGGATGCGGTGCCGCGGCACCGCCCACGCCTCCTGCAACAGCTCGTCCGCCGTGAACGCCAGATCCAACCGATCCAACTCCGGCCGGATCAACACCGTGTCGCCCGCCCCGACGATGAGGTCCACGCTCTCCAGCGCTTCCCACGTCAGCGCGGCCGCACCGGGAACCGGCTCACCGGCGGCGGTCTGGCGGGCGGCCAGCCACTCCTTGAACGCCTCCCGCTGCAACGCGTGCATGGGTGGCGCGGTGACCAGGAGTTGGTAACGCGGGAACAACGTGGCGATACGCGAAAGGTATTGGCCATCGTCCTTCTTCCCGAACAGCGGCGGCCCGCAGGTAATCACGGCCCGAGCCTACAACCTCGCCGGCCCGTGTCCATCGCCATCGCGCGTCGCCGGGCCGGCCGGCCGCCACCCGCCGCTCGCCAAACAACGCGCTGCCGATCCGCACCATCGCCGCTCCTTCGGCGATGGCGGACTCAACCTCGCCGCGCATGCCCATGCTCAAATGAGCCGGGAACGCACCCAGTCGCTGCTCACCTTCCTGCCGCCGTCCCCTGCTGTCGCATCAGGCACTGTCGCCGGGAACAGCCCAAAGAACGCGGTCAGCCCCGATTCAACTTCGGGTCAGTTGCAGGCCCGTGTCCGAGAGTCGGAGGCTGACAAACCTCGCCCGCGGGTTCGGTGGACGCGCGGTCAGCGACTCCCGAATTCGGCGGGCCGCGCCCTCGTCTTTCGCCAGCATCAGCAGAAAGCCGCCGCCGCCGGCCCCGAGCAATTTTGCCGCCGCCAGGTAGTCCCCGACTTGATCCAGAATCGCCTGCACCGGCGGCGGGTTCGTTCCCGCGTCGAGCCGCTGGTTGCACCGCCAACTGGTCTGGATCACTTCCGCCAGGGAAGCGTAGTCATCGCGTTGAATCGCGTTGAAGGCGACCTCGGCATTCGCCCCGATGTCTTCCAGGATTGCCAGGTGCGAGGCCGAATTGAGGAAGATGCCCCGGACGATTTCATGCAGGATGTTTTTCGCGAGCCGCGTCAGCCCCGTGTAGTAAAGCAGGATGATCTTGTTCGCGTTCTCATCGCTGAAGAGGTGGTCGGGCAGCCAGCGCAGCGTTGGCCGCTGCTTCACCCCACTGTCGGTTTCCACCAGCTTGATGCCGCGGTAGATGCCGCCCGCCTGATCCTGCCAGCCCCCACCGGACGTCAACATCTGCTCCAGCGCCAGCGTGCGGGTGAACAACACGCTTCGATCCCAGCCCAAGGCGCACAAGTCACCGAGCGTCGCCAGCACCGTGGCGGACAGGATGCTGCTCGTCCCCAGCCCGGAACCCTTGGGCACGGCGCAAAGCAGTGACAATTCGATGCCGCCACCGAACTCGTGCAACTGATCCGCCAGCGAGCGAAAGCCATGATTGGCGTGAAATCGCGGAAGAAACCCCGCCAGGGCAAAGGCTGCCTTGGCCACGGCAAACGCGCTGCCCGGATTGCCGAAGGTGTCCAGTTCCTCGTAAGTCCTCAGACGACACTCCGCCCCCAGATCGATGGAGCGCACCACCAGCTCCGGCGTGGCCGACACGCGGGCGAACACCTGGATCGGCGGCTGGCCGTTGAGGTCCACCGCCACATTCACGACGCGCCCGCCGAATTCGAAACAGTAAGGCGGCGTGTCCGTCCACCCGCCCGCCAGATCCAGGCGTACCGGGCTGCGACCCCAGACGATCTGATCTTCCTGAACCGAACAGCGTGGCGCAACCGGCGTTAGTTCCGCCTCGCGGACGATGATTTCTCGCAGCCGGGAGAAGGCGGCCGTCTCGTGCGAGTGCCATTCCGAGCGCCCCTGTTGGCGCAACACCGCGGCGCGGAACATCTGCTCATGGACCGCCTGCATCGGCGCAAGCCCGTCGCGGGGTTCGGCCAAAGGACCCGGCAGTGGCTGTCCCGCTGCGGCGTACAACTCCGCCGCGGCCTGGAGGTCCAGTTTAAGGAACACACTCCATTGGGCATTCTCGAACATGGGCCGCAGGCAGGCATCGCGGTTCGCCGTGCGTTGCGCATAGAGCCGCCGAAGATTGACGTGCGCCGCCAGTTCCTGCGCGGCCAGACGACGACTGCCAGTCCATTTTGCGGCGAACGCCGGGTTGAGTTCCGGTTCGCTCGCAAACAGCCACTCAAGGAAGCGCGGTTCCAATTCGGCCCGCTTCAACACGGGAAAGAGCGGCGCCTCCTGCAGATCCAACCCCGGGGCCAGGCCGGCAACACCGCGGTCAATGCCGCGCGCCCAAAACCAGTTGGGGGCCGGCCGGTTGAGCCATGTTGTTTCGACGTTGTCCAGCGGCCCCCGGAAACGGTCGTCCATCCCGTAAAACCGCACGCAAAAATCGCCTTCGTCAACCGGGACAAAGTCCAGGCAGACCCCCGGTTCGAGCTTCAGATCCCAGTCATTGTCCGGCACGCCGGTGAGGACATGCTCCCTGGCCAGGCGCCACGAAGCGGGCACGGTGCTGTTTTCAACCCACAGCGTGTGGTTGGCGTCCTGGCGCAGCGGGCACGCAAATCGGGCGTTCTGCAGGTATTGATCCGGGTGCCGGCGGGCCCCCATCAACCCCAGCTTGCGCTCGTCCAATTCCCGGTTCTGCAAGGCTGAAAGCGATTCGATCATCTGCCGGCTGGTGCCGAAATGGTAGAACTCCGGTCGCGGCAAGGGCACCACCGCGGAGGTCAGGTCGCTGACCAGCGGATCGGCCACGGTGGGCCGGGTGCCCAGCGCGAGTCCAAACTCGCCATACAGCTCATAAGTCCCCGCCGTGCCAGCGCCGAATCTCTGCCGGTCCAGGTCCCAACCGCTGCGGACCATCAGCGCCCGCACGGCCCGTTCACTGAGCAGCCACATGCCCGTGTCCACCATGTAAAGGTGATCCATCGCGAGTTCGCGAATACGGGCGGGGGACGGTTTCTGAAGGAAAAACGCGAGGTCGCTCGGACCGCGACGAGGGGTGAAGAAAACCCCAAAATCCTTCGCTTTTTCCGGGGTCACCCACATGCCCAGACCGAGCACGTCCACCGCCGGGAACGGGGGCAATTCCCGTGCGAATTGCAGCGCCACGTCCCCGCTGGCGACCAGCGCCACCATGCCGGGCGCGGCCTGAAGCAGCACGCGACGGTATTCCGGAAGCTGGAGATCAAGCAGCGTCTGATCGAGTCGCTGGCCGAGCGACCAGCGCAGCGCCGGCACCGGCATCAACGGCTTCCCCACCGCGGCATACGCCGGCAGCCGGCGGCCTTCCCCACCGCCGTGGACGATGAGCTTTCGCGTCCGATTCAGCCACTCGCTGAACGACAGGGTGCCGCCCGTCTCGCGCCAGGCCGACGCCAGCAAATGGGCCGTGCCGCCGCCGGAGCCCAGTTTGCAGCCGGGGGGATCGCTGGCGGCAAACCAATCCGGGCGCGGACGCCGCTCCAATTCGGCGAACTGTTCGGCCATGAGCGGCGGCAGGGAAACGAGGTGTTGGATGGCAATCTCGTGCAGGCGCATGGCGGTCGTCATCATGGGATAACCGAACGCCGCTGTCCAGCGGAGCAATGCAACCGGCGGGGATGCGCACGGCTGCGCGCGCCGGAGGCGGGCTGAACGCGGACAACCCGCCGGAAGTCGCCAGCGGCAACGCACGCGGGACCGGTGCGTCACGCTGTTCGAGCCACCTGCGGCGGCTGGCCATTGACGGCAGAGGACGCGACTGACCGCGGGCCTTTCTGATGCGTGAAGGCCGCCTGGCCCGCGAGCGGAGAATCACGGGGTGGCGCCAACAATGCCGACGGACGACTGCCCCGCCCGCCGCTCGCCGAACAAAGCGGTGCCAATCCGCACCAGCGTTGCCCCCTCCGCGATGGCAGACTCAAAATCCCCGCTCATCCCCATGCTCAAATGCGCCAGCGGCGCGCCGAGCCGCTGCTCGCATTCCTGCCGCAGCTCGCGCAGGCGACGGAACACCGGCCGCGCCCGCTCCGGGTCGGGCGACCACGGCGCCATCGTCATCAACCCGTGAATCTCGAGCCGCCCGAGCGCATTCAAGGCCGGCAGTTCCTCCAGCAACCGCGCGGGCGCATAGCCGAACTTGCTGGCCTCGCCGGCAACATTCACCTCCAGCAGCACCGGCTGGCGCTTCGCCGCCCTCTCCGCCTCGCTCTGAATCACCTCCGCCAGCGAAAGACTGTCCACGCTGTGGATCATCTCGAACAACCGCACCGCGTCCCGCGCCTTGTTGGACTGCAGATGGCCGATCATGTGCCACCGCAACCGCCCGGGGCACAGCGGGACCTTCGCCTTCGCCTCCTGCACCTTGTTCTCGCCGAACAGAACCAGGCCGAGTTGCGCCGCCGCCGCGACCATGCCCGGCGACTGGCCCTTGCTCACGGCGACCAGGGTGATCGACGCGGGATCACGGCCGGCGCGGGCGCAGGCGGTGACGATGCGTTGCTGGACAGTCTGTAAACTGGCGGCCAAATCCACGCGGCCAGATTAGAAGAACCGCCGTGAAAGACAAGCGGTCGCCGCGCGCCATCTGGGTTTTTCGCTTTGCCAGCGCCGGCCAAAAACTTAAGCTGCGCGTGCCCGTGGAACAGATCAACCAGCCCGAAAACCCCGCCCCACACCGGGCGGCACCGCGGTTTGTCGCCGATCAATTTGCCATCCTTGGCACACCGCTGGTCGTCACCACCTATGCCGACCTTTCGGACTGGTGCCATGGGCGGGCGCGCCAGCCCGGCGTGGTGGCCATGGAATTCAGCAACACGCAGATTGTGACGCTCCGCCGCCACGACCCGGCGTTCCGCACGCTTACCACGGCGTACGATTACTTCATCCCCGATTCCACGCCGCTGACCTGGTGCTTGAACTTCCGGGGCGCGCGGATGCCCGACCGCGTGTATGGTCCAACCTTTATGCACGAATGCCTGTGCCGCACGACCGCCGGCTTCAAGCATTACCTGCTCGGCGGCACGGAGGAATGCGGCCGCCGGCTCCGCGAGAGCTTCCACCGGCTGAATCCGGCGGCAAACTTCGTCGGCTCCTTCCACGGCCGTTGCCGGCCCGATGGCACGCTGGAAGGCGACTCGGAGCAGAGGGTGGTCGGGGAGTTAAACCGCCTTTCGCCCGATTTCATCTGGGTGGGCTTGGGCACGCCCAGACAACAAGGGTGGGTCAACCGAAACAAGGCGCGCCTTGCCCGCGGCATCATCTGCTCCGTCGGCTTTGCCTTCGACGTGAACGCCGGGATGAAGCCGGATGCGCCAGCCTGGATGCAGCGGGTGGGATTGACCTGGTTTTTCCGTCTGGCATCGGAACCCCGCCGGCTGGCGGGACGCTACCTCAAGTTCAACAGCTTGTTCCTTGGGTATCTCCTCGCCGATGGCCTGCGCGGCCGGGCGTTCCGGCCACCGCCGAAAACGTCACCCGGCGCCTGACCTGGATCGCGACACCGTTGCCGGCGATCAGCGCAACGGCTGGCGCGTCGGCTCGCCCTCCTCGTCCGGCTCGGTGAGGCAATCGTCAATCCGCCCTTGGCTGCCCGGATAGTGGAATTCCTCGAGCTTCGTGCGCGTCGCCTGCAGCCGCGCCAGCAGCACCTGGGCCATGCGCGTCACCAGCTCGCGGCCGAAATCGGGATGCTCCTCCGCCAGTTCGCGCAGGCGCGCGGCGTCGAAACTGATGATCTGCGTCGCGTCCACCGACCGCGCGCTGAACTGCCACCGGTGCGGCGGGAACAACCAGGACCAGCCCAGGGCCTCGCCGGGTCCCAACGTCTGGAGGACCACCGTGCCGCGTCCCGGCACGAAAGCCTCGAGCGCCACGTGCCCGTGCTGCAACAGGTATAACCGGTCCGCCTCCCGGCGCTCCTGGAAAATCAGCTCGCCAACGCCGTAGTGCTGGAGCGTCGCGGCTCGCGCCAGCATCGGCAAAACTTCGATTCCCAGGCCGCGCAAAAAGGGGTGGGAAGCGATGACTGTTTCGGTCGTTTCCATATCGCCAGAATCGGTTGCCGGCGCCGCCGCGGATTCGATCCGCCACGACGCTGTTTCGCTGTCTCCAACATTAGCCAAACCGGGCAAGAATGCTCAACATCTCTTGGCAACTAATTATCGTTTCTTGGCCTGCCGCGCCGCCAAAAATGGACCGCCCCCGCCGCCACGGGTGAAAAAACCGCCGGCCCCGGCCGGGGCCCTGCGGGAACCGAAAACATGGAATTGCGAGGCTACGCCCCGTTGTCGCCAATGGCCTCCACCGGACAGCCTTCCTTGGCCTCCTTGCACTGGGCCTCCTCCTCCGGGGAACCCGGTTGCTTGTACACGAAAGAGAAACCGCCGTCTTCGTTGCGCTTGAAATTGCTTGGGGCGGTTTCGCGGCACAGATCACAGTCAATGCACTGGTTGTCCACGTAGTACTTGCCCGGCACGTTCTCGGGATATTTGTTAGCGATGTCGGCCATAATGGTCTTGAATTGTCGGGCGCTAGTTACCGCCCCGCCGCCCACAAATGCAAGTCTGTTTTCATCTCTTTTTTCCGGGTGGATCCGGCCGCCAACGGCGCCAGGCGCCGCCGAATGACTCCGCTGGCCGCGCTGGCCACAGCCGGTCCTCCTCGTGCCACCACACCGCCGCGGTGCCATGCGAGAACCGGGTTTCCCAGGCCAGATGATAGGCGCCCGCCTCGAACCAGACCAGCCCGTCGCCCGGGCGAATTCCCGCCGGCATCCAGCGGCGCGCCAACTGGTCGAAGGCCATGCACGTCGGCCCGTACACCACCGTCGGCACCGTGGGTCCCCGCCGCGCCGGCACCGGCAACAACTCGTGCTCCTCCCACAGCGACACCAGCGCGTGAAGCGTCCGTCCCCCGTCGCAGATCAACTGCCGCCAGCGCCCCCCGCGCTTGGCGTCCAGCACCGTCACCACCAACGCCCCAGCCCCGGCGCTCAGGAACCGCCCGTTCTCCAGCCACAACTCCTCCAAACCGGGCAAAGCGAGCACCCCGCGCCGCAACACCCGCGCCAACCGCTCCAGCGCGAAACCGGCACCGAACCGCCTGCCCGACCGCGACCGCGTGTGCGCCGGCGGCAGCCCGCCGCCGCAATCCAAAAAGCGCGGGGTGAAGGCCGCCGCCCGGCACACCGCCACCACCTCCTCGACGGCCCGCGCATAAACCGACGCCGACGCGACGTTGGTGCGGAGGTGGAAGTGAATGGTTTCGATCCGCACCCGGGCGCGCCGCAATCGTCGCAGCGCCGCCACGGCCCCGGCAAAATCGAAGCCGAACTGCGTCGGCACGGCCGGAAACTCGGGGTCGAACTCCTCCCGCGTGCGCACCCGGACACCGCAGCGCCAGTCGAGCCGCCGGGCCAGCGGCAGCAGCGCGGCGAGCTCGTTGGGGGAATCGAAGTTCACCCGCAGGCCCGGCGCCGCGACCTGCGGCAGCCAGCGGTGCTTCGCGGGGCCGTTGAGGAGGATCAGGTCCGTCGGGAAGCCCGCCGCACGGGCGGCGTGGTACTCGAACTCGCTGACGACCTCGATCGGCCGGCCTTGCCGCCGCCACCAGCGGAGCAAGGGCGGCACTGGTTGCGTCTTGCACGAAAGCCAGTGCCGCACCGGCACCGGCAACGCGCGTTGCAGCAGGTCGAGCCGTTCCAAGGCGGCCCGGATGGGTTCCGCCGAAAAGAGATAGAACGGCGTCACTGCCCCTTTATCGAGCGCCGCGCCCACCCACCGGCGCCAGAAACGGAGTTCCGCGGGGCGGTGCCCGAATCCAGATTGCCGGGCCGGGACCATCGTCAGGTGAGGTTGCGCGCCATCACCAAATCGCAACGGCAGGAGTGGGCTCCCGCGCCGGCCGTGCGCTGAAATCCATGCCGTTCGTAGAGCCTCACCGCCGCCTGCAACACGGTCGCCGTCTCGAGCGTCATCCGCCGGAAGCCGAGTTCGCGCGCCGCGCTGACGGCATGGGCGAGCAGCAAACGACCCAAGCCGCGATTCCGAAACTCCGGTCGCAAATACATCTTCCGCAGTTCGACCGTGCCAGCCTCAACCGGCAGCAGTCCGACCGTCCCAACAATTCCGCCGCGCGCATCCACCAGCACATCGAACTGCCCGCCGCGCGCGGGATAATTCGCCTCGATGTCCGCCAGGTCCGCATCCGTGGCGGCCGGGTCCGCCGCAAGCCCAAACTCGGCCAGCACGGAATAGACCAGCTCACGGACCGCCGCTCCGTCGGCGTTCGTCGCCGGACGCAACCGGAAATCCGCCGCGCCCGTGTGCTTCAACGGCTCGAAACTCATGGGAACGTCTGCACCACCAGGCCGGTTCGCGCCCGGATTGTCGCCGCGATGGCCTCGAGTTGATCGGGCTCCAGCCGTGTTGCCCACGGTTCCGGCGTCGGCCGCGCCACCGTGTAGGCGTGAACCTCGCGGATCCGTCCGCCCGCCCCAACGATGGCGTTGAGGCGGTCGCCATACGCCGCCAGCTCGGCCGCCGGCATGGGCTCGCCCTCCACCCGCAGAAAGAGGCTCTGAATGATGATCGGCCGCACACGCGCCGTGGCCAGCAGGTTCGCCAGGATGCGGTCGAAGTGGACGAACGACCGGTTGACGAGCCGGTAGTACGCCTCGGTCCCGGCATCGAGTTTGGCCCAGATCTCGCCCCGGTTGGCATCCAGGAGTTCGAGGCCGCGCCGCACGTCCGCCTTGTCGAGCCCGGCCGCGTCCGTGATCAGGAGCAGCTTGGTTGCGGACAACCCCTCCGCCCGCTTCACCGCGGCCACCACTTCCACGCAAGCGGCGAAATTCGGGATCATCGTCGGCTCGCCGTCGCCGCTGAAGGCGATGTCACGGATCACCGTCGTCAGCTCCGGCGCCTCGCGGAACTTCCCCGTCCGACTCAGCTCGCCGCTCCGCGCCACCCGGATGAGCGTGGTCAGCTCGGCCTGGAGTTGTGGCAGATCCACCTGCGTCGCGCGCCCGGGCGTCCGCCGGTCCACCTCGCAATAGACACAATCGAAATTGCAGCGCTTGTCGGGGTTTAAATTCACCCCGAGTGAAAGCCCGCCCGAACGCCGCGAAATCACCGGATACACGAAAGTGTAATCGGCGAAGCTCCGCGAATGATCCCGCACGACGGCCATGGCGCTGCTGACTGCCTGTTCCACCACGCGATCAGTGTAAGCGAAGCCGCCCGCCGGGCAAGGCGCATCCGCCGCCCGCCGCCGCTTGACATCCGCCCGGCTACCACGAAACTGCGGCTCCTATGACCGCGATTCCTGCGCAATTCGACAGCGTCACCGTCGTCACCAAGGCCAACGTCTATTTCGACGCCCGTGTCGTCAGCCACACCGTGCGTTTTGCCGACGGCAGCCGGAAAACCCTCGGTTTCATCCACCCCGGCAGTTACCATTTTGACACGGCCGCCGCCGAGCGGATGGAGATCGTCGCCGGCGCCTGCCGCGTGAAGCTCGATGGCGAAACCGCCGAGCGCGACCATCCCGCGGGCGCGGCGTTCACGGTGCCCGCGAAATCCGGTTTCGCCATCAGCGTCGCCTCCGGCCTTTGCGAATACATCTGCACCTTCCTGGCCTGACCGGCGGTCCCGGCAGTTCCGGCGCCTCCCAGCCGGCACGCCCCCGCCTGTTGATCACCGCTGCGAAGGCCAGCCCGGGCTTGCCAGCGACCGGCAAAAGCGGAATGCTGGATGGCGTATCGCAATGCGACCTTTCCAGATCATCTTCAACCCGACCAGCGCGGCGGAACTGGCGCGGATGCCGAAGGAGCTCCAGCTCGAAATCCTCGGCAATTTCCGCGGCCTGCCGCAGGAGATCATGAGCACCGACCTCGAACGCTTCGGCAAGCTTCGTCGCGGCGGCAAGACGCTGCACCGATTCCGCCTGGGCGATTACCGCGTCTATTTCGAGCGGCACGAACTGGGGGTGGTGGTCCACCGCATCCTCGGTCGCAACAGCCTCAAGGATTTTCAATTTCGGTCCAGCCTGCCCATGGCCGAAGACGAGGCGTTGCAGGAGAATCCCAAGTTCTGGGAGTTGATCGAAGCCGCCAAATCCGCCACGACCAAGCACTGACGCGGACGCGCCGGCGCGTGGGTCAACCGACTTCCTCGCCCAACTCGACGTTCCAATAAGCGAGGTCGAGGAAATGTTTCCAACTGTCGTGGTAGGGCAGGCCGAGGTTGATCTGCACGAACGGCCGCCATTTGGGCTTCTTCGGCTTGCGGATGAGGTGCATCCCGGCTTCTTGCGGCGTGCGATTGGCCTTGTGGGTGTTGCAGGCGATGCACGAGCACACGATGTTTTCCCACGTCGTGGGTCCGCCCTGATCGCGCGGGATCACATGGTCGAGATTCAAATCCTTCCGGTCAAACACCCGCCCGCAAAACTGGCAGGTGTTCTTGTCCCGCTCGAAGATGTTGTGCCGGGTGAGCGTGACCTCCTTCTTCGGCAGGCGGTCAAACATCACCAGCAGAATCACGCGCGGCACGCGAATCCGAAACGCGACCGTGTTGATGCTTTCGGGGTCGGGTTGCTGCTGGGAGAAGTGGCGCCACTCCGTGAAATTGAAGGTGCGGAACGAACCGTCGCTGCCGTCGAGCACGACGTGGGCATGGCCCTCGAACAACAGCGCCAGCGCCCGGCGGACCGAGCAGACATTCACCGCCTGCCAGAGCCGATTGAGCACCAACACGTGCTGGCTGAGA
The DNA here is from genome assembly GCA_050012855.1 of Verrucomicrobiota bacterium. GTDB lineage: Bacteria > Verrucomicrobiota > Verrucomicrobiia > Limisphaerales > J093 > JAJXZJ01. Next base: position 25,294 of record JBEKGJ010000035.1, read on the forward strand.
AACGCGTTCATGACCCGCACCAACCGGCATGAGCCTATCATTGCCGTCAAAAACGTGTCAACCACCCGTCTGTGCTGTTGACCGGGAACGGCATCCTGTTTTTGTTTCCACCTCGACCGAATCCGACAGGGTTCGTGGTTTGTTCGTTGGGCTTGTTGTCATGTTCTCAGATCCGGCAGCGCGCACTCAGCGAGGATCCTGTCCCCAGGCCCGGGAGGTCACGGGGAACATGGAGATCCGGAATTTAGTGCAGCCGTAAGGAATGAGTCCAACGCTCTCGGACCCGGTTCCCGTCACCGGTTTGTCAGGCAGTGCCTGGGCGTCGGTCGGATTCCAATCGAAGGCTTTGGCCGGCACTTTTAAAATCACGGGAGAGTTCAGGGGCCAATCCCAATGGACGGGCATCGGCTGACGCGTCACCGTGATGCCGCCGTCACGCTGTCCCGCATCCGCGTCCAGCGCGTATTGCCATTTCGCTTCTTTGACGGGAGTGTTCGAATCCACGTCGGGAATCGGCAGCGAGAACAGGAGGGGGCCGTAAAGCACGCTCGCGTAGGGCAATCGTCGGGGCTGGAAGAGTGAATCCGGTTCGAAGTTGAAGTATTTCCGGTTGGCGGACGGAAACGCAGTTTCGTATCCCCGGACAACCTCGGGTTTCATCGGGAACCGAAGTTCGACCACATCGCCCTTGGTCCATTTTCGCGCCACCTTCGCAAAGCCCTTCTCGTCCGGTGTCGCCGTTACCAGGGTTCCATTGACCGTGATCCTGGCTCCTTTGCACCACCCAGGAATCCGCACGTAAAGTGGAAACCTCACGCTTTTTTCGGGCGTTACTTTCAGTCGGATTGTTTGGTCAAACGGATAGTCCGTCGTCGTGGTCACCTTTACGGGAACCCTCTCCCCCACCAGCGCGGAAACCGTGGCGGGGCCGTAAAGAGTCGCCGCCAGCCCGTTGTCCGGGGTCGCCATCCACATGTGAATGATGAAGTTGGGGATGATGCGGTTGAGCGCCCCGACACAACAGAGGACCGTGGGACAGCCCAGTTGATGGAAACGACTGCCTTCCGGCCCGGGGCAATTCGGCTGTTCGCACGGCAAGGCGTCGGCGCGGAGGCGGTTCGGCGATTGATAATAGCACATGGTCTGGAAATCCCGGGCCACGGGCGCGGCGGCGGCGTTGAAAAAGGCGCGCTCCATGCGGTCGCCCCACTCACCACGCCCCTGAATGCGGTACATCCAAGAGGCGGCGAGGAGCATGGCGGTCACATCGCACGTTTCAGTTTTGCGAAATGAGCCAACGCCCGACGCAAATTCCTCGCCGGAGGCCACGCCGTAAGGAAGCATGTGGTTTTGATCCAGCCATTGGAAGGCGCTGAGCGTCGCCTGGAGTTGCCTGGAATCGCCGGACCACGGGTACGCCACGGCGGGCAGGCGGATGTTCTCGTAGAAAATGACCATGTGACCGGGAGACAGACGGCCGGCCGGCCATCCTTCGATTTCCTTGGTCACATCCGGTTGCGCGATGGCTTGGAGGGCGCGTTCCAAAATGCGCCGGTCCCCGCTGTAGGAATAAGTCTCCAGCATCGGGTCCACGTTGCACAGACCGCTCACCCCATCACTGCCCAGGGTGATCTTACCCATGTTGGTCGGATAGTCCGCATAGACCTTGACCAGCGCATCGAGCACGCGTTTCTCGCCCGTGCCTTGATAGAGCGCCAGCAAAGCCCGGCCCATCTGGGAGTGCGCCCAACTGTCAAACCCCTCCGGCTTGAACCCCTGCTTCCAGCAAATGAACGACGTGCCGAAGTCCGCCTTGTTTACCCCATCCACGATGGGATCAAGGCGGGCGCGTATCTTCTTGATCAACGCCTCGTCGTGGAGGACAAACCCCAGACGAAGCGCTCCGTCCAGCCAATAGGCGCTCTGCTCAATCGGCCAGCCCGTGCCGTCGGGTTTGGCGCCCGGGGACTGGATCGGTATGCCTTTCCAGCCGTCGGCAAATGTCGGATGCCACTCGTCCAGATGCCCCGTGATCCCTTCGCGAGCCGACTGCGCCCAGTCGCGCAACCAACCCGCCGGCTCGACGGCACCCGGCGGCAGCGCCAGAAACGCCATCTTGACCTTCGGTTCGCATGGCCGCGCATAGTTCATGATCTGATGGTTGCCGGCCGGATCGGAAGCTGCCTGGACTGGCGCGACTGCAAAGAGAAATCCAACGATGATCGGTGAAAGGAAGGATGGTGTCATAGTTGAAAGCTATTGTTTCTCAGTGGGTCATTTGGATCCATAGGACTTCAAAGCGGCCCCAGTATTTGGTTCAGCATCCTATTAAGTCAGGTCATGCGTTCGCAAATCCCGCAGGCAAATCAGATCGTCAACGGTAAGCGCAAAAGAAAAACGATAACCGGCCAGAATGGCGGTGAGTCGCCGACTGGGCAGTTCGTATGCTCTCGTAATCCAAGTCGAACCGATCTGTTTCGGCCAGCCTTGGACCAAACCGCGCATCAGCGACACGTCCTGGTCAAGCGGGAAGCTGATGGGGCGGGGCGAACGCGCCGGAGCCCTTTTCCAAGGCGCGTGGTGGCCCCAGCACCACGGCCGCCAGGATCGCCTGGCGGGCGGTGGCCGGGTTATGCAGGCGCACTGCCAGTTCCCGTGCCCGGGCAGATCGCGCTTCCAGTCGTGAACGTGGTCGGTCCGGTCGCGCCGACTTCGTTTGCGCCACGACCTCATGCAGCCGCACGATGGTCGCCTCCTGCACGTGCCGGCCGCGTTCGAATGCCGCCGTGGACGCCTCCATGTGTTCCAACTCGAACGCCGGGCCGCTGGGCGCCTCCGCCCCGGGCAGCCGGGCGGTTTCCGCGGGAAAGTGCATGCCCGTGGGCAGGACCAGCGGCGGCACCAACTCCTTCTCCCGGCCGGCCCAGCGGGATTCGGCAACCGGCTCCGGTGCGGGAACGGTCGGGGTCGTCGCGCGATGAGCCACCGACTGCGCCAGCTCGGGCGGCGGCTTAGGCGGCGGCGCTTCGTAACCGGAGAGGTCGCCCTCGAGCAGACGCCGCAACTCTTCCTGCCAGCCTGGCTTGGCGGGAGCCGCTTCGGGTGCCGGCTGGTCCGCGGCCGGGTGCGGCGGCGTGGGAAGGTGCTGCGCACGCTCAGCTTCATCATGGCGCTTCTTGATCCAGTTGCTCAACGCGGAGATCAGGCCGATCACCGCCAAGATCAACAGGCCTTCCGTCGATGCGTGAAGCGTGGGCATGGTCAGGCGACCGGCACCGCCGGTCAGGTGGACTTGGCCTTGGTCGTTTCACCGCTCGCTGGCGTCGCGCCGGTGGCGATGCTGTCTCGCATGCCGGTGTCCGCCTGGATGTTTTTCATCCGGTAATAATCCATGATGCCGAGATTGCCGCTGCGGAAGGCCTCGGCCATGGCCAGCGGCACTTGCGCCTCGGCCTCGACGACCCGGGCGCGCATCTCGGCGACGCGGGCGGTCATTTCCTGTTCGATGGCGACGGCGGCGGCGCGGCGGATTTCCGCGTGGGCCTGGGCGACGAGCTTGTTGGCCTCGGCCTGTTCGGCCTGGAGCTTGGCGCCGACGTTTTCGCCGACGCTGAGGTCCGCGATGTCAATGGAGAGAATTTCAAAGGCGGTGTTCGCGTCGAGCGCGTTGCCGAGGACGGTCTTGGAAATGCGGTTCGGGTTTTCGAGCACGTCCTTGTAGCTGTCGGCCGACCCGATGGCGGTCACGATGCCCTGGCCGACGCGGGCGATGATGGTTTCCTCGGTGGCGCCGCCGACGAAGCGGTCGAGGTTGGTACGGACGGTGACGCGGGCCTTGACGCGGACGGCAATGCCGTCCTTGGCAACGCCTTCGATGGTGGGCTTGCCGCCGGCGGCGCCGGGACAATCAATGACGCGCGGGTTGACGGAGGTTTTCACCGCGTCGAGCACGGTCTTGCCGGTGCCCTTGGTGGCGAGGTCAATGGCGCAGGCACGGTCGAAGACCAGGTGGATGCTCGCCTTCTGCGCAGCGATCAGCGCACGGACGACCATCTGGACGTCGCCGCCGGCGAGGAAGTGGACGTTGAGCTGGTCCACCGTGAGATCGAGGCCGGATTTGCGGGCGTTGATGTAGTTGTCCACCACGAGTCCGACCGGCACGCTGCGCAGCCGGAGGGCGGCAAGTTCGACGAGGCCGACGTGGGCGCCGGACACCCAGGCGCGGATCCACACGCCGAAGAAATTGAAGATCAGGATCAGGAAGACCAGGGCGACGACGCCCAGGAAGCCGAAGAAGAGCAGGCTCAGGGCCGAAAGATCGGCCAGCATCGGTGAGAGGGTAATGTTCATGGGACTGGGTTCAGGTTTGACGGACGACCGCTAAAGCTTATCCGTGGGATGGAACGCCCGGACGACCACCCGCAGGCCCTCGACCGCGACGACTTTGACCGGGGTGCCGGCCTCGATCCAGTCGCCCTCCGTGACCACATCCACGCGCTGGCCGCTGATCACGGCGGTGCCCGAGGGGCGCAGGATGGTCAGGGTGGAGCCGGTTTGATTCACCAGTTCGGGTTTCTCGACGCCGAGGTTGCCGACGGCGCGGCGGGTGATGAACATCCGGCCCATCCGGCTGTCCGGGAAAAATCGAACCCAGAGCACGGCCAGCAACACCAGGCCCGCGACCACGCCGATCAGCAGGAAATTGCCCACGCCCGGGCCGAACCGGGCATAGGTCATGAGCACGCCCAGGCCCAGGCAGAGACAGCCGACGATCCCCGCCACCATGCCGGGCAACACCGTCTCCAGCAGCAGGAGAAGTGCGCCAACCACAATGAGTGTGATGACCGCCGCCATAGCCATCACAATACCCGCTGTCCCCGGCCAGGCAAGCCGATTCCCGACAGGGTTGCCGAACCGGGCTCCCTGCGCCGCAGTGTGCCCGCCGCGAAAAACGCGTCGGCTTTGTCGAAAGGCTCGGTTGCAGACGAACGTCCTGCGCGTCGCAGACGCGCATACTTGTGCGAAATGAACGCCGTCGCCCCGCACCAAGAATTGGAATTAGGACACTATTTGCCCTGAACACGTTTCCCCGCCCCGCCCCGCCCGCAACCCCGTCCCCCCCCGCGACGGTGACCGTGCCCGCCCGCGCCGTGATGAGCGTGTTCCGCGAAAGCGAAAGCATCGTCCACACGCCGATCCGCATGATCCGCGTTCCTGAAAGCGTCATCCGCACGGTGGTCAGTGGTCGAAACTCGACCGTCACGGCCTGCCGCCAACCGGTCAGCCTTCAGCTATCAGAGCGTTTTATCGGCCGCCTGTTGGGCCTGGAGGCCCGATAGGGGGGCGCTTTTTCCTGCAGGACGTGGTTCGGGACGGGCGTCCCTGCCACGACCTGTGGGTGCAGCGCAATCTCGAAGGTTGCGTGGGTAAACAGGGAAGTGTTCTCGTCCATGAGCCGGGAGGCGGCCATGCGGCAATACTCGGTGTCAAGCTCGATGCCAATGCTGTTCCGGCGCGTCTTGAGGGCCGCGAGCATGGTGGTACCGGTGCCGCAGAAAGGGTCAAGCACGGTGTCGCCGACAAAGGAGAACATCTGAACCAGGCGCGAGGCCAGCTCAAGCGGGAACGGCGCGGGGTGCTCCTTGGTGGACGCACCGGTGAGATTCCAAAACTGTTGGAACCACCGGTCGAATTTATCCTTCGGGATCATGCTCAGCTTGCGCTGTTCTTCGGTGGGATTGCGGTAGCCGCCCGGTTTCCGCTGCATGAGGATGTATTCGATGTCGTTCTTGATGATGGCGTTGGGCTCGTAGGGCTTGCCAAGGAACTTGGAACCGTTGGAAACCTCGTACGAGGCATTGGAAATCTTGTGCCAGATGATCGGGTTGAGGTTGTCGAAGCCGAGCCGCCGACAGGTAACACAGATGTCGGCGTGGAGCGGAACGACGGTGTGGCGGCCGGCATTTTCGCGCCGGGAGAGGCACACGTCGCCAACGACACAAACGAGTCGCCCGCCGGGAACAAGCACGCGGAAGGCTTCGCGCCAGGCTTTTTCAAGCTCTTTGACGAATTGGTCGTAGTCCGCCACGTGGCCAAGCTGGCCTTCGGAGTCGTTGTAGCGCTTGAGTGTCCAATAAGGTGGGGAGGTGACGACGAGGTGAACGGATTTATCCGCGAGAGAGGAGAGGTTTCGGGCGTCGCCTTGGATGAGCTTGTGTGTGGTTGGAAAGTCCTCGGACAGGGAAGTGCGCTCGTCGGAGGAATGGGGAACGGGGTACTTCATAGGTCCTTGATGCGGCCAGAGAAGGCGGCGACCTGGGCGACCAGTGATCGGGCAAATCTCTCAAAAGCGAGGTCCGGGGCTGGTTCGAGGTACTTGCCTTGGAGACCGGCTTGCGACTCGGAGAGGAGGAAGGCCGCGGAGTCGTAGTGCCTTTCGAGGACCAGCCGCCGGCAGAAGAGTTCGTAACGCTTGGCGTAGGAAGCGTCACGAAAGTCGGGAAAGACCGGAAAGTGCGGTTCTTCAACCCCCACCGGGGAGCGCGAACGGGGGCAGTCCTCGAGCAGGAACATGTAGCCAAGCCAGGGGCGGACGCCGGTGCCGAACGCTCGCTCCCGGAAAGCAGTCCAGAGGTCCAGCGCGCTGCCCATGGCCTCCTCGGTTCGATTGTTGAAATTGTTCCCGAAGGAGGGGCCGACCTGCGATTTGGCTTCGAGGCCGGCAACGAGTTGGTCGTTCACCACAACCAGAAAGTCCCACTGCTTGGTGGGACGGAAGTATCCGGGCAGCTCGAGGAATCCTCTCCGGCAAAAGATGTGGCTTTTGTCTATGCCTGCCTCGATGACGAGTTTGGTGAGAAGTTCGATGAAACCGTCCATCTGGGCGCCGCCGGTAACTGCTGACCGCAAGCCCTGGTCTTTTGCGCCGGAGGTTCCCTGCTTTTCAAGCTGTTTGGTTCGGGTCAGCCAGTAGAACCGAACCGCTTCCCGCACATGGCGCGGCAGGTCGGAGAGTATGCTGGGTTTCTCGGGCATAACCGGTAAATAATATGAGGCTGACCTCGGATAGGTCAACGAACGAATCGGCAATCCCACCCGCTGAAATCCCGCCCCGCCTCAGCTCTTCGCCGGATAACCCACGGTCTGGGCGAACAAAACCCGCTGCTCGGGCGGCAGTTTCAGGGTGGCCGCCAACGCATCGCGATTGCAGTTGTGAAACCACGCGGCCAATCCCTGCGAGGCGGCGAACAGATACACGTTCCCGGCGATCAGCCCGGTGGCCACGCCGTAGTAGAGCTTCTGAAAGTCCGGGTCCTTCAGTCGCGGTTCCTGCAGCGGCGCCTTCGCGTATTTGGCCAGGTCCACCACGAAGATCAGGTTGACCGGCGCCTTGGCCGACGCGCTGCCGCGCCCGCGCCCGCCCGCCTGCTCGCGGAAATCCCCGGCCACGACCGGCGTCAGCCGGTGCCGCCCCGCGTCGTACAGGTAAATGGCGTCAGCCAGGGCGACATAGAGGTCAATCTCCTGGGAATTGCTGGCCGACGCCGCTGTGCGGCCGGGCTGTCCGAACGGACCGCTCTCGCGGTTCACGCCGAAGGCGGCCCACAGCAGGTTCGACAGCATCTGCGGCGGCAGCGGGTCAGGGTTAATGTCGCGAAGGGTGCGCCGGGCCTTAAGGGCGGCGAGCACGGACTTGCCGCCGTCCACCTCGGGTTTCAGCAGTTCGATGGGTGCCTTTGCTTCGTCGCCGAAGCCGGGCACCGTCGCCGCCATCAGCGTGATGGTCGGCAAGGATTGGACAAATGTGCGCCGGTTCATGGCAATGGCCTGTTTCGGGGTCTTGTGTGTCTATTCAACCGACCACGCCGTCACCGAGTCCTTGTCCTTCACGAACACCCGGTTGCCGGCGGCAACGGGGCAGGCGTAGGTGTCGGCGCCGACCTTGTAGCCCGCCAGTTTCTTGAATTCCTTGTCGCTGGGCTCGACGACCATGAGTTCGCCCTGCGGGGTCAGCACCAGCAACACCGGTCCCGCATCCACGACGGAACCGAAATCGCGCCCGCCGACCGGCGCCGTCCACAATGTTTTGCCGCTTTGGGCGTCGAGGCAGAAAAGCGCGCCCGCCTGGGAAAGACCATAAAGCTGGCCGCCTTTCAGAACCGGGGTGTTGAACTGGACGGCGTTGTCCGGATTCGACCACAGTTCTTTCAACGCCAGTTGATCGCCGGTTTTCTCGACCTTCGCCGCCTTGGTGCCACGGCCCGAGCCGGCCCAGATGACCGTCTGCCCGTCCACGATCGGCGTCGAGGCGTTGTAAGCGCGGCTGGGCGGCGCAAACGGCGTGTCCCAAAGCAGCTTGCCATCGGCCAGGCCGAGCCCGACGAGGCGTTTGGAACTCACGGCGGCGATGATCTTCGCGCCGTTAAGCGTCAGCACCACGGGCGAGCTGTAAGCGGAACCGTCATCGGACCATTTCCATTTCGGCTCGCCGGTGGCGAGGTCGTAGGCGATGGTCACGCCCTTTTCCTCGCTGCCAATCTGCATGACGCAGACGCCATCGAGAATCAGGGGCGAGGAGCCGGTGAAGAACCGCGGCCAGGCGCCCGCGGCGTCGTCCCGCCGCCAGAGCATCTTGCCGGTCGCGGCGTCCAGGCAGGAGAGCGTGCCGCGGACGCCATAGGTGACCACCTTGCCGGCGGCGACGGCAGGCGAACTGCGCGGGCCGGGATGCTTGCCCATCGGTTCCTGCGCGGGGAGGGCGTCGTATTTGTCGCGCCAGAGTTCCTTGCCCGTGTCGGCGTCAAGGCAGACGGTGATTTCCCCGCCTTCGTCGCGGGCGAAGACATAGAGCTTGCCGTTGGCCAGCGCGGGTGTGGCATCGCCGGGGCCGAGCGTGACCTTCCATTTCTGCACCAGTTCCTTGGGCCAGGTGGCAGGGGCCTTGAAGCCGGCGGCCTTGCCGTCGCGATTGGGTCCGAGCCACTGCGGCCAGTCCTGGGCGGCGAGGGTGGTGGCGGCGACGAGCACGAGCCCGACCGCGATGGCCATCGTGCGATGACCGGTGCGTTGCGTTTTCATTGGACGGAAAGGTTGCTGGTTGGTTGCTGGTGTTCCTAATAGATGACGGCTCCAACCCGCGGCGGGTTACGCTTTAACCAGAAAACCGAGATTGAAATGGGAGCGCGTCCGCCCCAGGCGCCGTTTTCCGCGTCCGCGCGGAAAACAACGAGCCAAGACATTCCCGCTCGTCCGAATGGACTCGCAGGCCAAACATCTGGACGCGAGGCGCGTCCAGCAACACCCGCGGCGGGCGTGGTCCCCCATTCCGGGTCACTTTTTCGTGATGGTTTGTTTCAGGGTAAACGGCTCGAACAGACCGTAGCCGACGATCGAATAGTCTGTTCCCGGCGGGGGACCGTCCGCGGGCGCGGTCTGGAACATGCCGGGCCACGCGCTGCCGAGCCCCGCATTCCCGTGGTGGGGCCCCAGTGTGTTCTTCAACGTGCCAATCACCGTCACTTCAACGGTGTTGGCCCCATGTTGGATTTCGGCGGTCACGTCGCATTCCCACGGCGGCGCCGCGATGTAGCCGGCGGGTTTGTTGTTCACCGTCACTCTGGCCACACTCCCGAGCCAGCGGCCGAGGACGATGCGGTAGGCGCCTTGTGGATGCGCCACATTGAACACCTCGCGATACGCCACGCCCGCCGCATAGAACGGCAGGCCCTGGTCTTTCCACGCGCCCAATTGCAACGGCGCGCTGTCCGGCCCGATCACGAAGCCATGCGACACGGCCTTCAACGCGAAGTCACCCAGGACATAGGCGGATTCGAGCTCGTGGAAAACCGTGAACGGCGCGGCCTTGACCGTCACGACATTCTCGCCGGAGCGCGCGGCCGTTGCCAGCGGGATCCGGCCGAAAGCCTTGTCCAGCCACCAGTCGCCCGGCTTCGCAGCCACCGGGCGGCCATTGCACGTGACGGCGTAGAGGTCGGGCCGCTCGATCACGATGGCCAGGTTCGACGGCACCGGGCCGTCCACGGTGAAACGGTAGCTGGCGCTGAAACCGCTTTCCGGCGGGAACTTCTTCGTGATGAGTTCGTCCTTGAATTGCACGGCGCTGTCCCACGGATTGCGCTCGAGGCCGTTCGCCTGGAAAGCGAACTGGTTCGCCCGGTAAAAATAGACGTTCGTCCGGGTCTTGCCGCCGGCGCTGACATCCACGTAATCGAGGGTCAGGACGTTCGGGCCAATGCGGCGAGGCCCGGGCGGGCCGGCGGCGGGAATCACGCTGGTGAGGTGGGCGTGCGCCGGCACTTGCTTGTGGGGCTTGGCGGCGAGAAACAGCAGGCGGCTGCCGGACGGCGGCAACTCGAAGCGGAGGCTCAAGCCATCGAAGTTCGTCGCCCAGGGGCGTGGCGTGACTCCGCCATTCTCGAGGCTCCATTCCTCGGCCGCGCCGGCGCGGGCCTGGAGCGTGCCGGCGGTGGGTGCGGTCAGGCTCGTGTTGACCAGAAACACGAGTTGGCCATCGGCCAGCAGCCGGCGTTGGTGGAAGAGGATGCCGGCATCGCCTGGTTTGCGGGTGATGCTGAACCCGGCGCGTTTCTGGAGCGGTTTGAGTTCACTCACCAGGGCGTCCGGCTCGACCCGCGTCCAGTGCGAGTGTTTCGCCAGCATCGTGCCCGCGTCCGACACCATGCCGTCCACGCGCGCGGGCGGTTCGCCGCAGCAGAACACGGTGCCGCCACGACGCAACAGGTCGCGCAGCAGGTCCATCGTCGTGGCGTCGAGGTTTTCCGTCAGCGGCGGCACGACCACGGTGGTATAGAGGCGGTTGCTGATGGCGAGGCCCGACGACAGGTCCAGACCTTGGATCGAGCCGTGGCGCGCGATGATGTCCTCGTCGCCGAGGTCGTACTCGATTTGCGCGGCTTCGAGCGATCTGAGCAGGTTGAAGAAGGAATTGCCCAGCGCGTTGAGGCGGGGATCGTCGCCCTGGTGCATCCAGGCGGTGGTGGTGGGTTCGAGGACGAGAATCGAATTGGCCTGCTGTCCCTGGGAAACCGCGACGGAGAGCCGCGCGAGGTAGCTCGCGGAGACATGGTAGGCCTCCCACCAGGGTTCGTGGTAGGAGAAGGATTGCGGGTGATCGCGTTTCCGGGCGCCGCGGATGGTGATGTAGGAAAGGTGCTGGTCGAACGTGTTCACGCCGAGCACGCCCAGCCAGTCCGCGATGCGTTTCATGTCCTCGAAGCGCAGGTCCCAGCCGCCGGCGCCGTAAACCTCGCAGAGCGTGCGGGCCTGGCCGAGCTGGTTGGCGACGCTGCCGAGTTCGCGCACCATGCGCAGGTTGCCGAACTGGGCGTGGGTGTTCTCGGCGAACTGGTTCATCAGGCAGTCAATCGCGGGCCGCTGGTGCCACGCGTACATCGCCATGTTGTCGGGCACGCCGCCGCAGTTCGGCCATTCGTGATCCCAGTAGTGGCCGGTCCATTCGAGGTGATTGGTTTCGCAATAGTTGTGGTACGGCTGGCTCCAGCGCTCGATGAAGAGTTCATTGAGCGTCCGGTAATAATCGTGCCGTACCTTCGGCCAGTCGCCGACGGGAAACTGGAGGCTGGCGAGCTGCTCGGACAGGCTGTAACCGCGGCGTTTCTGGAACTCGGCGGGCAGGTCGGCGCACCAGGGCAGGCCGCCGGCGGGACGGATATTCGGTTCGTCCGTAAAGACGCCAGGGACGCGATGGCCAAATTGCGCGCCCACTTCGCGGCGATACGCCTCATGCGTCACGTCGAGGAATTTTGCGGTGACGCCCGGCGTCAGGAGGTTCACGTAACTGCGGTTGGCGTTCCAGGGCGTGTTGCCGGCAAGGCCGACCGCCGCCGTGCCGTAGCGGCCTTCGGGGAGCGCCTGCCCGGCGCGAACCTGCGCCGAGACGTCCGTCGCCTGGCCCTCGTCAATCCGCCAGACCGCGACGGTGGTGTCTTCCCAGCGCGGCGGGGTTTTGCTTTCGTGCCACATGAGCCCCTGGCCGCGCGATTCAGGCATCAGCTCGGGCACCCATCCGCCGGCGAACCCGGACGGATACGAATTCTCGTCATAGATCCAGACGTTCATGTCCAGCTTGGCGGCCTCGTCGAGCGCGACGTGCCAGAGATGGAACCAGTCGGGCGTCAGGTAGGGCGTCATCAAACCCGGGCGCGGATGGACCCAGACCTGCTTCACGTCCTGTGCCGCAAGGTCGTGCATCGTGTCGCGAATCTCGGCGTCGGTCAGCAGGTCGTTCCAGACCCAGAGCGGTCCGCTTGAGAACTCGCGCGGTGGATGGGCAAAGAGTTGTTTCACCTGCTTCGAGCCGACGGGGGCGTTGTCCGGGGCGGCCTGGAGTAGGCCCGTCAGGAGGAGCAGGGCGGGCAGGAGGTGCAAGCAGCGCTGTGCGAACGCGGAGGCGCGATGATGGCGTTTCATAGACTTGCGCGTCATTACGAACCGGCCTGGCGCTGAAATCAAGCACGGGAGCAATGCTGCTTGCCGCGAAGGAAGGAAAATGAACCTGGAAGACCCAGTTCCACCACAGATGGACACAAATGGACACTGATGAACTTCTTGCCGCCAAGGAACGCAAAAAACGCAAAGAGACTCCTTCCCTTCTTGCGGCGATCAACTCGAATTCTGCAGAAACCCCGTCATCCGTCCCGCCCGACGCCTATTTTACATGGTGGAAGGCAGATCATCGTCATGGCCGGCAATGTCCCGATTTGGCTGGTTGCGGGCATGGGGAGCGCGGGTGTCTCGCCCGCTGTTCGTCGCGTCTCGCGGCGAACCTCCGGGTCCGCGGCTGACCACGGGAATTCACCCGCCGTGCGTGTGATCGGATGGAGGGATGCCGACCGCGGGGACGCCGTCGGCGGCACCCGGGACGGGCGCGCTCCCATTTCAAAACCGCAGCCCTTGGCCGCAGCCGTGGCCCGGCATCCACGACCCACCAGCCACTCAAATGCGGTAGCGCGCTGCGTCGTGTCCGCATCTTGCGTTACGGGTCGAGCGCAACGTGAAGTCGGGGCCGCGGAGCACCGCAGCCCCACCGACCTGGGCGATCCGCCCGCTTTTATCGCTTTTATCGCTTGCGCTCGCCGTGAGGACTTGGTGTAGAAGTGAGTTGAGCAGCATGGAAAACAAGCCCTGCAAGGCTGCCTTTGAAATATGAAAACCGAAATAAAATCACTGGGTCGTCGTGAATTTTTGCGCGTTGCCGGCGCCGGTGTGGCCGGCGGTTTGCTGGCCTTCCCCGCGCTGCGCTCGTTGGCGGCACCCGTGGCCGGCGTTCCCCGCCGCCGGCTCGATCGCCTCGGCAAAGGCGCCAACGTCTGCCAGTGGTTCCGCTTTGTCCGCCGCGAGGACGCGGAGCACTTCGGCAATTACATCACCGAATCCGAAGCCAAACTGATGCGGCAAATGGGCCTGACGCACGTCCGCCTGTGTCTCCAGCCCAAGGTCATCATGGACCAGACGACGGGCGCCGTTCGCGAGGACATTGCCAAATTCCTCGACGCCGCGATCGAGCGTTTTCACCGGGCGGGCTTGCTGGTGCTCATTGATCTGCACAACGAGGACCGCCCGTCCGAATTGAATCCCGCGTGGCAGGACGCGTTCGTCCGGTTCTGGACCGACCTGGCGGCGCGGCTGAAACATTTCGATCCCGAGTTGACGATGCTGGAAATTATCAATGAACCGGTGTTTGCCGGCCGCGAAGCCGAATGGAATCCGTTCAACGCCCGGCTGGCCGCCGCGATTCGCCAGGGCGCGCCCGAGCACACCATCATGACCTCGGGCGTGAATTGGGGCGGTATTGAGGGCCTGCGGAAGCTCAAGCTCCTCGACGACCCCAACGTCGTCTATTCGTTCCACACTTACGATCCGTTCCCCTTCACGCACCAGGGCGCGACGTGGGCGGGACCCGACGTCAAACCGCTCCGGGGCGTGCCGTACCCGTCCAGCCCCGAGGCGGTCGCGCCTTTGCTGGCCGGCTTGGAATCCGCTCCCGGGTCCCGCAAAATGGTCGAAAATTACGGCAAGGAGGCCTGGAACAAGGCCAAACTGGCGGCGCGATTCAAGGAGGGAATCGAATGGGGCGCGCGAAATAAAGTGCCGCTGTACTGCGGCGAATTCGGCGTCTTTCCGCCCTACGCCAAGGCCGAGCACCGCGCCAACTGGTTCCGCGACTTTGGGCAGGTGCTGGCCGAAAATCAGATTGGCTGGGCCGTTTGGGGCTGGGATGAGGGTTTCGGTTTGGGCCGCAAATACGTGGACGGCAAACCGGAGGTGGACAAGACCGTGGCGGCGGCGCTCGGTCTGACCGTCGCGTAATACCATCCCGCGCGAACCTCAGACCAGCCGCGGCGGTGTTCGGTAATGTCCGAATCTGCCTGGCACGGTGGGAGCGTCCTCGCGAGCCGAGACACGAATCCTCACGAATTCGACACTCGAAACTCGAAGCTCGCAATTCTCTGGTGGGGCACCCTCGCGAGCCGGCTTGGCCTTCCCGTACTGACCACAGATGGACACGGATGACCAGGTGAGCTGGCTCCACTTGAATCTTGGAACTTGAAACTCATCCCCATCCGAACTTCGAGCCTCGCACGTCCAACCGGCTCGTCGGAGCCCCACCAGGTCAATATCTGACCTCGACACGCACGTTTCCCGCCAGGTCATGCAACTTCACGGCTTCCCTGCCCGGGTCGAAGTCCAGGTAATCGTGGCCGTTGACCGTCACACCCCGGATGGGAGTGATCTTGGGATGCCGCAGCCGCAACCAGACCTGCCTAGCCGCCGGGCGGGAGGGCATGGTCAGCGTGGCGGTGATCCGGCCGTGGTCCGCGTCGGAGACGATCGCAAAATCCACGGTCCCGAAATGGGTGGGGGCGTTTTTCACCGAAATCTTCCGGCCCTGTTCCAGCCAGGCGCGCGGGGTGGCGCGGGCCAACCAGAGGTTCGATCCGTCCTCCCATACCAGCAGGCCGCGGAAGCGTTCCAGAAAGGCGGCTTCTTCGAAAATCTTGTCGGGGGGGCCGTGGGTGGCGTGCTCGTTGAAGACGTAGCCCTGGTCCGGCAGGATGTCGATCGCATAACCGTTCAGCAAAGAGCGGAGGAAGCACGGGATGTCATCGCCCGCCAGATACAGGTTCGAGGTACGTTCGAGTCCGGCCTGATACTGCCAGCCGGCCAGGAACCAATCACGTTGGCCGACCCTTGGATTTTCCAGCAGCAACCGGTCTTCCAGCACATCGAGATAACCTTGAACCCGCACGTCGTCCGGTGACAAGAGTCTTGCCGGGCTGATCAAAGCGGCCGCCGACTGAACTGTTTCCCAATACAAGGGGCCGACGTGTTCGCCCGAGCCATCACGCCGCCAGCCCCAGGCGCCGGTGCCCAATCCGCGCACGCAGCAGGCAAAGGGGATCACCGAGTGAAAGGTGCCGTCGCGCACGGGCACCACCGGGGAGAGCGCGATGGACCGGTCCACGGCCGCCCGCAGGTCCCGGCCATAAGCTTCCGCCTCGGCCTGGAGTTTGGCTCCGGCGGCGGGATCAATCACGCTCAGCGTGGCGGCGAGGCGCGAAACCGCGGCCCAATAATAGCCTTCGCACTCGTAGAACTGCATCCACAAGCCACCGCTGTCCGGCGTCACCTGCAAGGCCGGTTGCAGGCCCTTGCACCAAAGGCGGTCGCCCCCCGGAACCAGACCCGAAACCACGCGACGCTGACGCAGCATCCACTCGGCGTTGGCCTTGATTCGCGGCGCGGAGGCCCGCAACCACCCGGTATCGCCGGTGAGCCAGTAGTGCTCGGTCAGGGCCCAGCCGATGGAGCCCGGGCCGAAGGCATGAACTCCATCCATGTGTCCGCCCACGCCGGGGGGACCGACGGCGTGCGTCAGACATCCGTGCCCTTCGGTGAACAGTCCGTTGGGGCGATCCGGCAGCGCCCACTCGTGATGGCCTTTTGAGCCCTTTGAGTTGGGATCCATCGGCAGGGACACCCATTGGTCGAATCCGTCTTCCGCGGCCTGGTGCGAGCCCATCAGGTCCAGCGCCGCGAGGATCATATAAGTTTCGGCGCCGAGAATGCCGTAAGGATAATCGTTAAACCACCGCCTGCCATTCGCCAGGTTCGTCTGGCTGTGGCGCAGGAGATGCCAGACGCCCAGGTTCCATTGGGCCGTCAGCCGTTCCTACGGAACCTGCACCTGCATGGGCGGTTCGAATTCCTTGGGCGGCGCGGGGTGAGGCGGGAGGTTGGTGCCGCGCAGCGCGGTGACGGCGCCCTCCCAGGTTTGCTCCTCATGCGCCCGGACCTGCGCGCGGACGGTGCTCAGTTTCCTGGCCCGAAGTTCCGTGATGAACTCCCGGGCGCTGGCGGCGGGCGAGGCCAGCACGATGGGAGGTTCCGCGGGGACCACCGGTGGATGGAGCGCCGATTTCTCCGCATAAAAATGCCACACGTCGGCCTGACCCTGGCCATCGGCGTGGGGATTGCCCGCCAGCAGCGTGCCGGTCACTTCCCGGGTCAGGTTCCAGACCCGCTCACGTCCGCCCACCTCCGTGACGACGAATTCGATGAGGGTGGTGTCGCAGTAGTGAGTTCCCTTGGGGCCGACGACCAGGGAAACCATGTCGCCCGATTCGACGGCAACTTCGCCCAATGTCTTTGTGTCGGCTTCAGCGGGAATTGCCTGCGCCCCGCTTCCGTCCGTGGTGCCATGGGCCAGATTCTGTCGTTGGGTGCTGGTCTCGCGCGCAATCCACCATTCGATTCCGTCGCCACCCCTTTGGCCATGAGCCACGCGGGCCTCGATTCTCACTCGTCCGGTAAGGGGACTGCGCCAACCCGCCGCCACATTTTGGGTTGGCCCCGGGTGCATGGCCAAACTCCGGGCCGGGATGGTGATGCCCCGCACGGAAACCGGCTGGCCGGCTGGATTGCCGCCGAACCAGGGCGTGCTGTCACTCCCCCATCCCCGCAGTTCGGCGCTGCCGGCGATGGAACTCATTTTATTGGCCAACAGCATCCGGGGCACACGCAAGTCCGGGGCTGGTTTAGCCGGGGGTGGCGCCAGGGGCGTGGTCCGCCGGACGAAAAAACCGTACTCGGGCGCCAGGATTGGTCCGTTCTCCAGGTCCGCCGCCAGGAAGGAGAAGTTGCCCGCCCGGGTCCACAAGGTCACGATGGTACGCGCCACGTCGTCCGCCTGGCTGGTGAACGGCTGCACCCGCCGCCAGGTTGCCGTGCCGATGTAAAGCAGGCTGAGCTTCACGCCGCGACGCGGGGCGCCCTGGCCGACCGAACGCCACGAACTCGAGCCGGTGGTCGTGGTCACCATATCGCCGTCCAAGGGACGCAGCCCGGATGTTTTGCCGTCGTACATTTCGACCCGTCCGCTGTAATCCTTGTCGCGGGTGGCCGGGTCGAAGCCCCACTCGATCTCGACGTCCATCCGCTTCCAGAGGTCCGCCACCAACACCCGCACCGCCGGCACGTCATAATCCGAGGCACTCCGAGCGCCAGCCACACTGACGACGACGCCGCAGGTTTCGATGGGCAGGTCATAAAGATAGGTTTGGCCATCGTTGGTCAGAAGAGGGACGACTGATTTGGGCGCCGCCTCCAGGTTGTTCCACCACGAGCTGGCGCTGCCTTTGTTATCCAGGGTCGTGATGACCACCTCGCCGGGGGCCGGCCGACGCTTCGGGTCGGCGGACCAGGTCAACTCAAGTTGTTGCACCGGGCGAATTTCCTCCCAGAGCAGGCTGCACAAGACCTGCTTGATGGCGGGAGCATTCACGTCCACGGCTGTGTTCAGCGGCTGGTGGGCGTACCACATCAGGGCCAGCCAGCTCTCCGGTGGGTTATCCACGGCCATCCGGTCGGCACGGTATTGATACGCACTCGGCGCGATATCGGCCGCCGTGCCGGTCAGCGAGCCGAAGGCTTGAAGCGATGGGGGCGTCATGGCGGGCCTCTCCGGCACGCCCGGGGTTGCGGCCACAACGGCAACGGTGGTGAACAGGCCGCCGGCCAGCAGCAGGCACGATCGGATCGGTTGTTTCATCGTATTCGGTCGGCCAACCTGCGCCGAAGCGTGGTCCGCGTCAACGCTGGTTCCCGGGCGTGCCGGTGGTGGGGGTGCGTTTGACCATGGGAAACGGGCCGTTGCATTCGTCCATATCCTGGGCGGGCGCAACTTCAGCAGCCACCGACTTGCTCACTTCGATGCTCCGGTTGACGATCTTGATCACGACCCTGACCGGCAGTGCCCCGGGTTGGCAGCGAAGAACCGCTCAGGCGCTCTGAGGCTGTATTGCTTCACGTTGATGAAGTTTTTGGCGATGGCGTCCTTCGGGCCGCAACAGCCGATGTGGTTGCGAGCAGACAAGACCTTCCGCAGCACATCCACCTGCCGAGCGGGCGTGAGTGCGGGATTGTCCTCCAGATCGTCGAACAAGCTCCGGTTCTGTTCGCGCCGTCTGACCGCCATGCACCGCGAATTGCCAGTGCGAGGGCAGGACGGATCTGGCAGCCACCAGCAGAATTGAGAAAACCGGACCCCATCTAACGGCCCGGGTAACGTACCCGAACCGAATAGAGCGACGTGCGGGCCGGAATGAACAGCGTCCGGCGGTCCTGGCCGCCGAAGACCAACTGGAGCGGCCGTTCGGGGACTTCAACCGTGGCGATGGGCCTGCCGGCGGGGTTGTAAACGTAAACCTGGCCGGCGGCGATGAAGACGTTGCCGCGCGAATCCACGGCCACACCTTCGCCGCCCTGCTCGGCAAAAAGGCGGAGGTTTTCCAGGCTCCCATCCAGTTTGACGTCCGCGGCCCAGGTGGTGAGCTCGGCTTCGTCAGTGACGTAAAAAGGGCGGCCAGGGGCGGCCGGGGCCAGACCGAAGGAGCGAATTTGCTGACTGGATTTGACGCCCCAACTCATCGCTCCACTGAGAAAGTCCATGCCGACGGGCAGGACGGTGGTGCCGTCCGGCGAAAGGAAGTGGGCGGCCGGATGAGAGAGCGATTCACGGTTCACCCGCCAGTCGCTGACGGGCAGATAGAACCGCTTGCCCGTCCGGTCGGCGACGGCTTCGGGTTTCAACAGGACGGGGACGGCACCCGCGCGCATGGCATAGACAACCCCCTTGCCTGCATAGGAAACCACCACCAGATTGCCGGCCCGGTCAACGGCCAGGTTGACGGGGTCCAGTGAGAAGTCACTGACGGTGGACAACTGGTGCGAGGCGGGGAGCCAGCGATAAATTCGCTGCCAGTGGGCATCCACAAAGTAAAAGTCGCCGTGGGGTCCAGCGGCACCGCCGGAAATGTTATGGAAGCCACCCGCGAGTTTTTCCACTTTCGCGTCCGGCGCCACGACGGGTGAGGACACCGGACGTTTCGCCTGCGACGCGCGGCCGGAGAGGTCGAGCCAGGCGAACTCGCGCTGGCGGATCTCGACGTGGTGGGTTTGGTCATAAACGGAGGAGTCGAAGCTCACTTTGCTGTTGCTGTAACAATGCAGGTTCCGGAAGCGCACGTCGCGCGAGTTGGATACCTTGGCGGCCCAAGGAAACGGTTGAACGGTGCTGATGACGCGGTAAGCGTGGAAATTGGCGACCGTAACGTCCCGCGAGGAGTCAATTTCGAGCGGCAGGGCAAAACCGCCTTCGCCGCGCTCTTCTTCGGTCTGGAGCGCGTAAAAGCGCCAATGGGCGGCGTGGCGGACCTGGACTTCGTGGCGGACGTGATGTTCGCTGGACATCTGGTAAACGCGGCCTTTGGTCTCGGTGTCGGACACGAGCAGGCCGGCCTGGGCGAAGGTCGAAGGGGTCCAGAGATCAAGGAACGTGCCGCCGCCGCCATCGGTAACCCAGAGGCTGGGATATTGGCTGTCCCAGCGCCGGTTGAGATCCGGATCGGCGGTATGGGTGTTGTTGTAGGGATTTTCGCGAGAGCCGTCCGGCTTGGGCGTGCCGTGGCCGCCGAGGAATCGAACATCGTTCATCAGCGAGCCGGCGCCGGCCTTCCACAAGGCGGCGACCGCGCGCGGATTGGCGCCGCTGGTGTAGAGGCCGAGGCCGAGGAGAATGTTGTGGCCTCCCTTGGGCGCTTCG
Source organism: Verrucomicrobiota bacterium (assembly GCA_050012855.1). Classification (GTDB taxonomy): domain Bacteria; phylum Verrucomicrobiota; class Verrucomicrobiia; order Limisphaerales; family J093; genus JAJXZJ01. The sequence continues at coordinate 45,458 of JBEKGJ010000035.1, forward strand.
ATCAGGGCTTTGGGGGCGCCCACGCCTTGATAGGCGGGCGTGCCGTCGGGAAGGACGATCTGCGTGGCGCCGGGATGGAGGCCAACCAATACCGTGTCGGGGCGCAGCGTGAGCGTGTCGCGCACCAGGTAGAAGCCCGAGGGCAGGTAGATGGTGCGGTGAGCGGCAATGGCTTTTTGGAACACCTCGGTGTCGTCCGTGGCGCCGTCGCCTTTGGCGCCGAGGTCGCGCAGATTCACCCAAGTGTCGCGCGCGGGCAAATCGGGCAGATCGGAAGCCACCGGGAGCGGCATCGTGGCGAGCGGCGCGGCCTCAAAGACGGTCGTGATCTGCGGGACAACACCGATGTCGGCATAGTGGAGTCCGTGGGAAAAGGTCTTCACCACGTACGTGCCGGCGGGTGCGGCGCACTGTTTGCGAATGTCGTGCAGTTCCGCAAAGACCGGCACCGCGCGGCAGGTGACCCCTTCCATGCTGATCTCGTTACGCGGGTTGTTCTCGAGACCGAAGACGAACGCCAGCCCGGAGACCTCCTCGAGACGGGCGTCCTTGATCCACAACTCGTCGGCCCAGCCCGGTTCGATGACCACCGCCGTGGGCACGCGCAAAAAGTGGGGGCGAATGAGCGTGAGTCCGGCTTCACGCTCGAGAATGGCGGCCTCGCTTTGGCCTTCAAAGGCGGAGTCAATGACCGTGAACTGCCAGCCGGGCGAGGGTTTCGAGGTCCAGATGGCGTAGTGGCCACCGAAGAAATGAGCGTCTTCGACAACGTTGCCGGCCTCATGGATTCCGGCCAGCGCGGTCCCGAGATGAAAGTTCATGTGGGCCAGGAAGCAGTGCTGCGCGTAGCGGGCGCGCACCGCGACGGCGCCGGGGTTGCCGTTTTCAATTTCGATATCGATATTCGAGATGGCGGAGTAGAAGGTGCCGGGATTCGCGTCGGGAATGATCGTTGGCGCGGCCCCGGCATTGCGCGGACGGCCGCGGCCGAAGCCCGGGCGGCCGCCGGCGAAGAAGAACATTACCTTCTCGTGTGCGGCATCCAGGAAACCCGGGGTGTTGGCGGGCAGGACGATGACCGGCCGCGTGGCCCCGCAGCCGATCAAGCGGATGCCAGGCCAGATGTATAGGGTACTGCTGATGCGATAGCGGCCTTCAGGGAGGAAAACGATGCCCTGACCGGTGGTTTCCTGGACCCGATCAATGGCTTGCTGAAGCGCGGCGGTGTCGTCGCCCGCAGCAGCCGGGCCGGCGACATAGACGGCTTGGGTGTCCTCCAACCGTCGCGGGTAATAAGAGGCCGGCCAGGCCGGCGGCACAACGGCGAACCAGATCAAAACCAGAACAAGCCACCTTAAACGGACCCGAACCTTCATGTTGCATCCGGCGGACGCGCAGGATCCAAGGCGGCATCCGATTTCGTCTCCTGGCATGGTTTGGAGACTACGTCGCCCCGAAAAGGCGTCAAGCGCGCCGGATGGCATCTTACAGCCAGCTCCGAGAGTTGTTTAACCCTTCGTTGAACGGGTCAGCGCCCCATGCTCGCCATTCCCCTGTCCGGAAATCCAGGTCACCCAGACCCATGTCGTCAGTGACAATATCGGCAGGATGGCCAGGATCACGCTCACGGTGAACCACGGGAAATAACCTTCGCCTGCCGGAACGAAGCAGGTCCTCCATTTTGATTGGTTAAAGGCGCATCAACCTGGCCTTCACGCTGTCCACCTTCTCCTCCATTGTCTGCTGGCGGTCGGTGCGCGTGCCCAGCTTGATGACGGTCGTAATCCTGGGGGCGCCCATTTGGTGAACAACCTCGTGACACCGCTTGATGGCGGCAAATACCCTGTCCCACTCTCCTTCGAGGTTCGTTCCGTTCGCGTGCAGGACCGTTTTCAAACCCGCCTCCTGCAGAATCCGTTCGCAGGCCGCGACGTACGGCGACAATGAAACGCCCGTGCCGAGGGGGACAAGGCAGAAATCGGCAATGACGTTCATGGACTAGGCTGAAACGAGGACGGCCTTGCTGCTCACCAGGTACTTCTGCAGGTCCGTCTTCGAGGTCAGCGTGGTTTGAATCCCCTTTGGCTGCGTCTTGTACCGTTTGTAATGCACCAGGGTTTTGCCCACCGACGTAACGGCCAGGTTCAGATCGCCGATCTGCCAGACCTGGCCTTTCTCGAAAGGCGCAAAGGTGTTCCGTGTCGATTCCGCTACCGCTTGGTTCTTCATTGGCGAATCATGCCGACGATGCCGCACCAAGGCAAGCTTGCTGTATCATTTCCTGCGATGTGCGCCGCAGCGGACTGTCGAATCGTGTCCTCCCACCGGCTGCGGTTTGAGGTGTCCTTGACATCGGAACGCCGTCGAGCCACCGCTCGCTCCCGCAGCCCGACCTCCGCACGGCGGACATGGGGTGGGTTGATTTGCAGGATCTTGTGCGCGGCGAAGGGCGCAGGTCAGCCACACAGATTCAGGCGGCCCCCGGCCGCGCCGCGAGGGCCGGTCCCGCGGGTGGCAGGTCTTGGGCATAAACCCGGGCGGCGGTTGCGGTGGGAGACGCCACTGGAGTTGTTCCAACAACACCGCTTGCGCCGGCTCGGGTTGCGTGATCCGCGGCAGGCACATCCGCCGGCCGTCCCGCAGTTCAAACCACATTTCCACCAGCGCGATCCGCCCCAACTGATCCAGGATCTGCCAGGGCGTCAGGCTCGGCGCACTGCGTTCGGCCTTTTTCTTCAGGCAGACCCACAGACAGTAGCCCAGAAACGCGACCAGCACATGCGCTTCGATGCGGCGCTCGGTCCAGTGCCAGATCGGGGCCATTCGGGACCGCTCACGCCGACGGGCGACGCCTTCACGTGGTCGGGCGGCGGGTCCCTCCCGCCGGCAGGAGGCTGCGCCACAGGTCGCCGCTGTAGAGCGCGTTGGGCAGCACCTCACATTCGGCCCAACAGCCCGCGCAGCGACGGACCCAGTCGCGTTGGGTGCCCGCCCGTCCTCCCGCCCCCACCTCGGCAAAGCGTTGCCGACGCAAATTCCCCACCCGCCGCGAGTTGAACTGGCATGTCGGCACGTCGCCGTTCGGATACAGTCGCAGGTGGGAACGGAGCGCGACACACGGCGGCTGCGGTTCGCTCGCGTGGTCGAGCAGGCGGCGCCAAAGGCCGCGCAAGTAGTAGCGTTTGGCCACGCGCTCGGGCAACGGCGCGAGAACCAGATCGGCCTCGGCGAGATCCAACAACTCGCGCAGGGCCCGGGTGGGTAGTTCCCCGAAGGCGCCGAACCCGCCGGGCTGCGTGGGGGCGGCGTCACCTTCGCCGGCCACGCTGTAGGTGGCGCTGTTCCGGTAGGCGATGACGACATGGTGGCGAATCCCCAGCGGCTGCAGGCAATCGCGCAACCGGCGGTACTCCTCGACATCCCCGGCGTCCAGAACGGTCTGGTTGACGCCGAGGGACAGGTTCAACTCCCGTTGGCGCGGCGCCAGCGCGCACAGGGTGTCGGTGGCCGTCTCCCAGGCGGTGTCGCGACCGCGCACTTCATTATGCCTCGCCTCGGTCCCGTCGAGCGAAACCAGCAGATTGAGCGGCAGGTCCCGCGGCCTTTGCTCGCAGAACTCGACGATCCGGCGGGTGAGAAACCCATTCGTCGTGACGTGCAGGACGAGCGGGACAAGGTGTTGCCGCACGAGGCGGGCAATGTCCAGCAGGTCCGGTCGGACGAACGGCTCGCCGCCGGTCAGGCGCACCATATCGAGCGGGGGCAATTGCTCGAAAATCGCGGCGATCTCGGCGGTGGTGAGTTCCTCCGGCGACGGCTTCCGCCAACTGTCGCACATGACGCAGCGGGCGTTGCAGGTGAAGGTGACGATGAAGGTCAGGAATCGTGGAGCGGTCGGTTCGCCCTGCCGGTTGCGCGCGATGGTCAGCGGGAGCGAGGCGAGGCGGAGCGGGTTCATGCCAGCGCGGGAGCCAACGCCGGGACGCGCTGCTTGGCCGTGTGCAGGTGGCGACGAATAACCTCCAATGTGGCCGGCAAGCCATTCATGTTCTTCGGGTTGATGTGGCGGCGGAAATCAACGAGCCGGTTCAGGAAGGCGGCGAGGTGCGACGCACGCACCGCCTCCAGTTCAACCCAGTCGCCCGCGCCGCTCTCGCGCAGGAAATGCGCGTTGATGAACTGCTCGTGATTGCCGGCTTCGGGGAGGGCCAACACCGGTTTGCCCAGGGCGAGGGCCTCGCCCACAAGTTGATTGCCCGCCGTGCAAACCAAGGCCGCCGCGCCCGCCAGGTCGCGCAGGAAACGGTTTTCGCTGATGGCGTGGAACGTGAGCTTGCCGGCGCGTGGCCGCTCGCCCAGCCCATAGATGCGCACCGGGCGACCCGTCGCCGCCAGGGCGCACAGGAAATCGTCACTCGCAAACCGACGGCAATAGACCACCAGGTGCTCGCCCTCCTCCACTTCGATGGCGCTGAATTCCGGCCGGAGCAGAACGCCGACCGCCGTCACCTTGCGCTGCCCGGGCCGCAGCGGCGGCGCGTAGAATGACGAGACGACCGTCTCCGCCTGCCCCGAACAGTAGGCCTGGACGACAAGCGCCATGTAGCGGGCGTGCCAACGCAGTCGCGGCGGCAGGCCGCTGAGGTCGTAGGTGCAAAGGAAATGCTGGTGGTCCACGCTCAGGAATGGCAAACCACAGCGCTTGGCCGCGCGCGGCAGCCCCGGCTCGAAGTCCGTGATGGCGAGGTCCGGCTGTTCGCGCTGGATGATGTCGCACAGGGACTGGACTAGCCCGGGAAGCTGGCGCACGTAATCCAGCGCGTCGCCCAACGTCAACCGGTAGTTCAAACGGCACGCCGATGTATAGGAAAAATGCAGCCCCTCGATCCGCCGCACCCGCACCTCCGAGCCGCCATACAAGGGCCACAAGAAACTGTAGGCGTCACCGGGGGCGAAGAGCGTGATTTCGTGCTCCTGGCGCAGCGCCTCCACCATCGCCCGCACGCGGGTGGCATGACCCCGGCCCTCCCCCGACATGCTGAAGAAGATTTTGCTCATGGCCGCGTCCCGGTTTCGCTGACGCCCCAGCAATCTCCGAAACCCGGACCGCACGCAAGAACCGGCCGGGGTGGCGTGTGCTATTTTGCCCGGCTGTGACGTGCGCGTGTCACGACCGTCACCCGCTGACATGCACAGACAGCCGGGATCCGTCGCCCTCTCCAAGCAGTCAGAGCCATCGGCGCCATCGAATCAGGCGCCGTAGCCGGGGGCCGTGGACGACCCACTCGCCGGTGGAACCGGCAACCCGCCGAGACCGCAGACGGCGGCATGGAGCCGGCGGGCAAGGTCCTTGCGATCCGTGCCGGTGATCGCGGTCCCGAACACGACATGAGCGTTGATGGCGCGTTTGGAAAGCAGGTTCAGAAAGTGCGGGACGAAGGTCATGTCGCGCCAGTAACAGACGTCGTCCGCCACCACGCCGTCGGCCAGTGTGTAAGTGATCCACGCGGGCGTCACCGGCCAACCGGTGCTCGCGGCCGGGGCAAGCAGCGATGAATGAAAGGGCAGAACGCTCCGGCCATCCGAACTCGTGCCTTCCGGAAACAGCACGAGCACGGAGCCCTGTTCGACGACGGGGGTGGCGGCCGAGGCCAACCGGACCACATCGCTGCGCTGGTCGCGGCGGACGAACAGCGAACCGGCGCAGGTCGCCAACTGCCCAATCACCGGCCAGCGACGCACGTCGGCCTTGGCCACGAACACGAAGGGGCGCAGGGAACTGAGGACGGTGATGTCGAGGTAGCCCAGATGGTTCCCGACCAGCATGCCCCGCGCCGGCGGTGTGCCTGTGCAAGTTACCCGCACCTGCAACACGCGGTGCGCCAAACCCGCCCAGCAATTTAGCCAACGACTGCGTTGTGGATAGTCCATCCGACCGCCGCACGCCACCCAGCGCACAAAGAAGTCCACCAGCGCCGCGATAACCACGGCGATGAACCCCGCCAGCCGCCAGCTCACGCGCAAGGGATGCCGCATGGCGCTGGTGTAGCAGACGGTCGGTTGATCGTCGTCGGACAAAACCACCGATTGCGGCTCAGGTCAGATATTGATCCACCACGCGCGACGGAAGGGACGCCAGGTCCAAGAGGGTCAGAAAATCGGTGGTCTTGAAGGCGCGGTCAATCGCCGGCGATCCGCAGATGCGGGCGCCCAGCGAGAGGTAGGCGCCCAGGAGGCGCGGGATTTTAACCGGCACCGGGGCCAGCCGATCCAGCGGGCAGGCGCAGGCGGGGAGCGGCCGGGTGATCCAGGCGGGGGCCGCCAGATGAGTCCGCATGAGGTCCGAGTAGGCGCGCGCGCCCGTCTCCGAATCGAGTGTCGAGAGGGAACTGCAACCGATCAGATGCCGGCAGCCGCGCTCGCGGGCGTAGGCAGCGATGCCCTTCCACAGCAGGCGCAGGACAGCGAGGTTGCGATGCTGGCGGTGGACGCACGCCCGGCCCAGTTCCACCAGTTCATTGCGTGCGAACTCGAACGGTCCGAAGTCGAATTCCTGCTCGCTGTAGTAGCCGAGCCTGGTGGCCGCGCTGCGACCGGTTTGCAGGCGATAGGTTCCCACCGCGTCGCCGGTGCCGATTTCCTCCACCAGCAGATGATCGCAAACTTCGTCGAACGAATCGGCATCCCGCAACGTGACAAACGAATTCTCAAGCCCCTGGTTCAGTTCGAGGTTGAAGACGGCGAAGCGCAACGCCTGAACCGCCTGCACGTCGCTGCGATCGCGGGCGAGACGAAAGGAGTAAGGGCAGACGCCGCCACGAGCCAGCACACGTTCGCCCATCGGGGTACTCGCCGCTCCGGGAAGCGGTTGGGAGGTCGCAAGCATGGTAGTCATTAATTTCGATAAACGTTGTCTGTCCCGCGTTGCAGAACGGAAAGTATCCTGCGTTCTTCCGGGGACGGGGGGAAGAAACGTACCGTGAATTCGTGGTGACGGCGGGTTGACGGAAGGGTGCAGAGGTGGCGCCTGCCGGTGGCGATCGCGCCATCCTGCGCCCGCAGTTATTCCTCACCGCCGGTGGAAGCTATGACTTTAGATGAAGAGGAACCCCCCCGGCTTTGCCGGGGAGACTCCCAGAGTTTGACAGTTCCGAGAATCTGCTCCGGTGCGGTAGCCGAGAAGTCACGCAGGTGGCGTTGGTGGTTTGTGAAGCCGTAGGGCGGGGGAGGGTTTGAACTGGTTGCTGGAGGCACGGAAAACGACCGGGAGAGGCGATGAATAGAAGGGCCACGAAGAACAGTTTGGCAAACGAACTGGCGAAGTTCGCCGGCTTTGAGCCGGTGCCCGCGATACAAGCCTCCGGCTTTGCCGGAGGTGTCGCTGACTGTGGGCGAATGAACTGAACCAGCGCCTCAAGCCGCACTTGTCCGGACGAGGGCGGAACCAGCAAGTTGCTCCTCCACTACCGGCATGGGTAAACGACCATTCGCTCGTGATGGTGCTGGCGCCGGGTTGCGGGTTCGAGTGATGTGGTGACCGTGGTTCTCGTGGGCGGATTAGCTCAAACGTCAGACCGGTTACAGGGCGCGAACCAGTTTTGGCGACTGCGGACGCGGTGTCCGAAGCCGGTGGGGAGCATACCAATCCCTGCTCGCTAAGCTGGCGTTGTCCTGGTTATGCGCGGTGGTGCAGTCCCCATCTTCCAAGCGGTCGCTGCAGGGACGGGCCTTGCCGCATTCGATTGCGGCGAAGCTTTGCGAGGCCGACTGACACCCGGACTTTGCGGCTTGGATCTTTTTGCGGGATTTGGCGACGGAGCCTTCGGGCTCTTGGCGGGCCTTGCGCGGATCTTGGCCGTTGCCTTGGCCTCCTTGCGAGCCTTCCTGGCCGCCTTTCTCGCGCTCTTGAAGGCCTTGCGAGCCGCTTTGAACCTGGCCTTGGCCAGCCGCACCTTCTTTCGAGCGACTTCCGCCGCTTTCTCTGCGGCGGCAGCTTTGGTGGCCAAGGACCGCAAACGCAGGGCTGCATTCTCCTCTGCTTTTTTGATCTTGCTCGTCTTCATAAGTTATGCCGCCGACACATGAAACGGCCGGTTCTCGATCCGTCATGCGGTTGTCATTTGTAACGATTATGTGACAATTTCACAAACAACGCAAGACTTCGATTGTTACGTTTTTCATGCCGCTTAACCGCGATAGGGCTTGCCGGCGGACGGACCCCGGTTCTAACCTTCCGCACACGATGCAACCGCTCCTTCATTTGCGCGTTGACTTGACGACACTTCCCGTCCTCGTTCAAACCGTGGCATTCGTAACGGCCGCCGCTGCCTTCAAGATGGTCTTCCTGAAGGACCTTTACGAGTTGATGGAGAAGCCGATTGACCTTGGCCGCAACGCTGGCGACGTCGTCGTCCAGGTGGTGCTGAAGAACTCCTGAACCACCCGCTTTCCCGGCCATGACGCTCATCCTCACGGTCATCGTGGTGGCGTTGATTTTCGAGTACATCAACGGCTTTCAC
>JBEKGJ010000036.1:0-53071 GCA_050012855.1 Verrucomicrobiota bacterium
ACCGCACCATTGACCGGATGCGGGTCGAGGAAGCCGGCGAGGAAACGCGCTGACGCGACCATTGAAACCGCGCGATGTTCCCCGCCCTGCTCGCCACCATCCTGTTTGCCGGCTCGGTCATTGCCGCGAGCCGGTCGGTGCGGCTGCTGGGCAGTCATCCCGCCAATTTCTGGCGGGTGGCGGTGGGCGCGATGTTCCTGGCCGCGTGGGCGCACCTGTTCGGTCTGGGCTGGGGCGGCGGGGCGCTGGGGGTGTTTTTCCTCAGTGGCGTGATTGGTTTCGGCCTCGGCGACACGGCGCTGTTCATGACGCTGCCGCGCCTGGGGCCGCGGTTGAGCAGCCTGATGATCAACTGCCTGGCCGGGCCGTTCGCGGCGCTCATCGAATGGCTGTGGCTCGGCACCCGGCTTTCGCCGGCGCAAATCCTCTGCGGGTTGGCGATTCTCGGTGGCGTGGGCATCGCGCTCGCGCCGGAGGAGCACCAGCCGCTGCCGTTGGGCCGGCGGCTGGGCGGCATGGCCTGGGGTGTGCTGGCGGGATTTGGCCAGGGCTTCGGCGCCGTGCTCAGTCGCAAAGCCTACGTGGTGGCCGCGGCGGCCGGCAGCCAGGTGGACGGCGGCACGGCAGCGTATCAACGCATTCTCGGCGGGCTCGCATTTGTGACGCTGCCTTACCTCTGGGTGCTATGGCGCACGCGGACCGCCCGTGCCGGCGCGTTGACCGCCATTCCGGCTGCCAGTCCTCGGTCCCGGGCATGGCCGTGGGTGTTGTTGAACGCGCTCAGCGGGCCGACCCTCGGTGTCGCTGCCTACCAATGGGCGCTGCGCACGACGCCCAGCGGCATTGTGCTGCCGATCACGGCCACTTCGCCGCTGATGGTCATTCCCTTTACTTATTGGTTCGAGGGCGACCGGCCCAGCGGGCGTTCGCTGGCGGGCGCGGTGGTTGCCGTGGCCGGGGTGATTGGTCTGACGCTCGTGCGCTGACCGGGCGGAACAATTTGCTCGCCGTCCGCCCGCGCGGGTTTGGCGCGACCGCAATTTCCGCCCTTGCCAGCGGCGGGGCTTGCCCTTAACGCTATGGCTGGCAGAACCAGCTACAACCATGTCCCAACTCACCGGCAAATTCGGAATCGTGTTCGGCGTCGCCAACAAGCGCTCCATCGCCTGGGCTATTGCCCAATCGTGGGCCAAGGAAGGCGCGAAGCTGGCGTTCACCTACCAGGGCGACCGGGTGAAGGACAATGTGGAGGAGCTCGCCGGCACCTTCGGCCCCCATACGCTCATCCTCCCGTGCGACGTCACCAAGGACGAGGACATTGCCCGCGTGTTCGAGGCCGTGGCGGCCAAGTTCGGCAAGCTGCACCTGCTACTGCACTCGGTGGCGTTCGCGCCCAAGGAGGCCCTCGAGGGCGAATTCGTCAACACCAGCCGCGAGGCGTTCCGGATCGCGCACGACGTGAGCGCCTACTCGTTGGTCGCCTTGAGCCGTGCCGCTGCGCCGTTGATGACCGAGGGTGGCAGCATCCTGGGGATGAGCTATTACGGGGCGGAAAAGGTGGTGCCGCATTACAACGTGATGGGCGTGGCGAAGGCGTCGCTGGAAGCCTGCACGCGCTACCTGGCCTACGACCTCGGCCCGAGAAAAATCCGCGTCAACTGCATCAGTGCCGGCCCGGTGAACACGCTCGCCGCGCGCGGCATCGCCGGCTTCCTCGAAATGTTCAAACAGTACGAAGCGCGGGCGCCGCTCAAACGCAACGTCACCGCCGAGGAGCTGGGCGCCACCGGTTTGTTCCTCGCCACCGACGGCGCCGCCGCGATCACCGGCCAGGTACTTTACGTGGATTGCGGCTACCAGATCATGGGCATGTGAGTGCGCCCATGAGTGCCGCCCCGGTTTCCCGCTGTCCCTGGCCGACCACCCCGCTTTACATCGCCTACCACGACCGCGAATGGGGCATGCCGGTGCGCGACGACTGCGAACTTTTCCAGCACCTCATCCTCGACGGCGCGCAGGCCGGCTTGAGCTGGCTGACCATTCTCAACAAACGCGAGAATTACCGCGTCGCCTTCGACCAGTTCGATCCGGAGAAAATCGCCCATTATGACGAGCGCAAGGTGGCCGCGTTGCTGGCGAATCCCGGCATCGTGCGCAACCGGCTGAAGATCGCCTCGGCCATCACCAACGCCCGCGCCTTCCTGGCCGTGCAGGAAAGCGGCACCGGTTTCAGCGAGCTGCTCTGCCAGTTCGTCGGCGGCCGGACAATTCAGCACGCGCGCCGGACGATGGCGGAGGTGCCGGCGCGAACGCCGGAATCGGACGCGATGAGCCGGGAGTTGGGCGCCCACGGGTTCAAGTTCGTCGGCAGCACGATTTGCTACGCCTTCATGCAGGCGGTCGGGATGGTGAACGACCACCTGGTGTCGTGTTTCCGGCACGCGGAATTGCATGAGAGGGTGCGTTCGTTGCGCCGGCGTGGAACCTGGAAAACGGAGTTCAACCACAGATGGACGCAGATGGACACAGATACAAGGCACTTGCACGAATCCACTGAATCACCGCTGAGATGAGCGGGCCACGCCGACCGAAATTTGTGTTTATCTGTGTGAATCTGTGGACCGTCGCCCTTCTGGCTGTTCCCAACAGCAGAATTTAGGTTGGAGCCTGTTTGCCGCTGAGGGTGGGTTGCCGACCACGGAGCGGCGACCACCGGCGGCCCAACGATCCGCCGGCCACCATGACGTGTTTCGACCGGCGCCGACTACCAATCGGGATAGTGCTTCCGCGAATTGGTGTCCTTGCGGGCGCGTTGCCGCTGCCGCTCGGCGTCGGTGTCGCGCTCGCGCTCGTTGACCTGTCCCAGCAGGTTCTGGAGTGATTGGGCCGGCTGATGCGGCTGGTTTGCCTGGTTGGCCGACTCGGCCTGCTTGGCCAATTTGTCGCGCAAACGGGCGAGCTTTGGTTCCACCTCGCGCAACCCCTTCTCAGCCTTTGAGTGACCCGGCTTGAGTTCCAACGCTTCTTGGAATTGCGTTTCGGACTGCTGGTAGTGGCCGAGCGCGTCGCTGGGCGAGTCCGGTTCGGCGCGGTCGCCAGCCTGCATTTCCTCCTGGCCGGCCAGCGCCAGGGCCTCGGGCAGGAGCCGGCGTGCCTCGGCCGCGCCCTTGGCCGCCTCGGCGTTGCCGGAGTTCAATTCGAGTGCGGCCTCGAAATGGCCGAGCGCCGTGGTGAGTTCCGGGGCGGCTACCGGGTCCTGTCTTCGCAGCGCCTCGCGTCCCTGCTGCAGGGCGTTCTGGCCTTCGCGGACGTGAAGCTGCTCCATGGCGGCGCGCACTTCACGCTCACCCTGCCGGGCGGCCTCGTTGCCCGGCTGTAATTCCTGCGCCGCCTGGAAGCGATCGAGCGCGGTTTCGTAATGATCGAGGGCCTGGTCCGGGTTCCACTGGGAGGCTTGTCGGCCCTCCTTTTGTTCGCGCTGCCCCATGCGGGTGAGCAGTTCGGCCAGCTTGCGCGTGACGCGTTCCTCCGCCTGGGCGACCGACTGGTCGAGCGCCATGGGCGGGGTCGCTTTTTCCGCCGGTTCGCGGCGGGCGTTGGCGAGATCCTCGAGGGCGTTGCGGTATTGTTCCTCGGCGCGCTGCTCGGACCAGGCGTTTTCCTGCCGCGCGGCATCGTCGCCCTGGGCCTCGGTTTGTCGGGCCCGTTCGAGCAATTTCTCGCGCAACGCCTGGTCCGCGCGGTCGCGGTCGGCGCGGATCTCGCGGTCCTGCGGTGCCAGCGTGACGGCTTCGTTCAGATCCTCCGTGGCGGCGGTCAGCCGGTTGATGGCGTCATCGAGGGGCCTGTCCTTGGCGCTGGCGAACGATTCGTTGCCCAGCTTCTGCAGCAGGCGCGCCAGCCGGCGCTCGACCAGGGCAAGATTGTGGCGCGTGGCAGCGTCGCGGGGCCTGGCGGTCAACACCACGCGGTAATCCTCGGAACTCCGGCGCCAGAGTTCGGCGGCCTGCTCCGGCGTGTTCGCTTCGAGCGGTTCACCAAGACGAAATTCCGCATTGCCCAATTGGAACCACACCTGCCGCCGCAGGCCGCGTGGTAGAGGTTCGAGCGACAGGTCCTGCCAGCGCTGCAAGGCGTCGGCGTAATCGTGCCGCGCATAAGCCTGAACGCCCTCATTGTAATTTGTCCACGGCGATGGCGCTGCGGCGGGCGCCGTGGCGTCCGCGCGGCCGGTGATCTGCCCCAGCAGCAGCCCGGTGAACGCCACGGCGATCGCGGCGTTCCGGAGAACGGTGCGTCGGCGTTTTCCCATCTTTGCGTTGGCCGGTCGAACGGTCATGCGGTGGTCTCCTGAGCACGGCCCGATGGCCGCCGGCGGTCGCCCATCAGCCATTCGAGGCCGAGCAGGGCGAGGGCGGCAACCAGCGGCCACTGGAACTGTTCCCGTGGTTCGTTCACGATGCGCTTTTCGGTGGTGCGGGGCAAGGCTGCCGCGGCGCGCCGGAACCACGCGGCCAGTGCCCGGTTGTCCGCGCCCTCGAGGCGCGTGTAGAGCCCTTCGCCCGCGGCGGCAATTCGCTGCAACCGCTGCTCGTCGCGGCGTGACACAACTTCGCGACCGACCGCATTTCGCAGAAAGGCCGCGGTTTCGCCGCGGCGGCGGGGCACCCGGGCGCCGACGGCGGAGCCGACGCCCGCCGTGTGCACGCGGATGCCGGCGCGGACGGCCGCCTGGGCGGCTTCGATGGCCTCGCCCTGCAACTGCTCGCCATCGCTCACGACCAGCAATGCGCACGGTCCGTGGCCGAGGCGGTCGAAACTTTCGCGGGCGCGTTGGATGGCCGCGCCGAGATTGCTGCCCGGCTCGGAAACGCTGTCGGGGTTGGCCGAATCGAGGGCGCGTTCGATGGCGGTGTGGTCGCGCGTCAGCGGGGCCGCCGTGAAGGCTTCGCCGGCAAAGAGGATCAAACCGACGCGATCGCCGCCCATTTCATCGAGCAGGCGCCGGATGGCGGTGGTGGCGGCGACAAGGCGGTTTGTGCCGCCGGCATCAGTGGCGAGCATTGAGCGCGAAACATCGAGCGCGATCACCAGGTCCACCCCCGTGCGTTCGAGCTCGATTTCGTTGCGACCCCATTGCGGTCGGGCCAGCGCCAGCCCGAGGGCAAGGACGCCGGTCGCGAAAAGGAGTTGCTTCCCACGGCGCCGGGGCCAATTGACCGAACGCAGCAAATGCGCGAGCAGCGGGGTGTTGAACGCGGCTCGCACGGCGGTTTGCGCGCGGCGGGCGGACACCCACCACCACGCAGCCAGCGCCAGCACGAGCAGCAATCCCACGACGAGCCAGAGCGGTTGACCGAACTTCATGGCAGCCTCCTCCAGCGCGTGTGCGCCAGCGCCTGCTCCTGCAGCAGCAGCGCGAGCGCGGGCAACGCCAGCCAGGCGAACAGTTCGCGCCAGCCCTTTTGCTTGCGGTCGCTCAGCTTCTGCTTCTCCTGCCGGTCAATCTGCGCGTACACCGCCCGCAAGTCCGGACCGCTGCGGACGCGGAAGAACTCGCCGCCGGTGCGCACGGCCGAGCGGGTGAGGAGTTCGCTAAGATCGCCGCTGGGATTGGCCGAGCCGGGGCTGAGGATTTGGACGCAATAAATCCGCATGCCCAGCGCGCGCAAGGAATCGGCCACGGTTTCCGGGTCGGGACCGCCGCTGATGTTCTCCGCATCGGTCATCAGGACGAGCACGCGGGTTTCGTTCGTGTGGCGCTGGAGGTGCTCGGCGGCGACGACGAGGGCGGAGCCGATCTCGGTGCCGTGGCCGTTGGTCTCGTGCTGCAACCGTTCGAGCAGCCAGTCGTGATCGAGCGTCAGCGGGCTGGCCAGGTAGGCGTCCCGGTCGAAACTGACAAGGCCAATGCGGTCGTTCGGGCGGGACCGGATGAATTCGGCCGAGATGCGCTTCATGCCCTCGGCCCGCGCGACGTGACGGCCATCGAGGAAAAAGTCCCGGGTTCGCATGGTTCCCGAAAAATCGAGCGTCAGCATGATGTTGATGCCGCGCGCGTCTTCGCGGGTTTCGGCCTTCTCGGCCTGGGGCCGCGCCAGGGCCAGCACCAGCAGCGCCAGGGCCAGCAGCCGCAGGGCGGCCAGCCAGCGGCCCGGTCCACCGCGCACCTGGCGGGCGGCAGCGCTCAGCAGGGCGTTCGAACTGAAGGTCAGGGCCGCCGTGCGACCCCGCCGTCCGCGCCACCACGCGAGGAGCGCGACCAGCAGCAGGGCCAGCAGCCACCAGGGCGAAGCGAAACGAAACCCGCCGGTCATGTCCCGCCCTCTGGTGTGGTTGCCTGGGAAACATCCGGTCGCGATGCGAGCACGAAGGCGACCGCGGCCGCGTGGAGTTGCTGCAATTCCCCGGCTGAAGCCAGGTAACGGCCGAACTTGAACAGGTCACACAGCGCGAGAAAGCGGCCCAGACTGGTGCGATGTTCCGCCGGCAGGGGCGCCGAATTGCGCGCCGCCACGAGGAACTCCTCGGTGGCGAGCCGCGGCGCGCGCAGGCCATACCGGGTTTCGATGTAGCGGCGGAGGATTGCGGTGGATTCGATGCCGTATTGCCGTGAGTGTTGCGGACTCAGCAATGCGGCCAGTTGCTCGAGAGCCGCAAGCGCCAGGTCCCAGGAGGCCGGTCCGGCCGGTCCGGGAACCGCCGCTCGCGGCCGACGCACGGCGCGCCAGATGAGGATCACACTTGGGACCAGCACAATCGCCAGGGCGAGGGCGACCAGCCAGGCGTAACCCGGCGGGGCGAGCAAGCGGAGGTCTTCGATAAGATTCGTGTCGCTCATCCGTTCAACCGTGGCTGGCCCGGCGCGGCGTTCGTGGCGGGGACGGGTTCATGCGGAAACGGCCGGCGCCCGGCCGCGGCGCTGCCGCTCTTCAAAGAACCGCAGCAGCGCCGGCTGGTAGGGACGGCCGGTTTCGCAGGGAATGCTGTCCACACCGGCCCGGCGGAAGGTGTCGTGCAGGCGGGTTGTGCGCGCGAGGCGTTCGAGGTCGAACGCGTGGCGGACGACGGGATCGCTCGTGTCGAGTTCGATAAGTTCGCCCGTCTCCGCGTCCTCGCAGACAAGCCAGCCCAGCGCGGGCAGGCGTGTTTCGACGCCGTCGGTGATCGGCACCGCCACGAGGTCGTGCCGGCGGCCGGCCAGGCGCAGGGCGCGCTCGAATCCCGTGTCGAGGAAATCCGAGAGCAGGAAAATGGTGGCGCGGCGGCGCAACGCGTGACCGAGAATCCGGAGCAATTGCTGCAGCGAGGTGCGCGGCGACCGCGGGGTGTGATCGAGAATCGCCGCGACGATGGCCAGCGCCTGGCGGCGACCGGTCCGGGGCCGGAGGTAACGTTCGACCGTGTCGGTAAAAAGCAGCAGGCCGACGCGGTCGTTGTTGAGCACCGCGCTGAGGGCGAGCACGGCGGCAAGTTCGGCGGCCAGCTCGCGTTTGCTCTGGGGCACGGACCCGAAATCGCCCGACGCGCTGAGGTCCACAGCCAGCATGACGGTGAGGCAACGTTCCTCGACATTCTGTTTGATCTGCACGGTGCCGGTCCGGGCCGTGGTATGCCAGTTGATCGCCCGCACGTCGTCGCCGGGCTGATATTCGCGGATGTCGTCGAACTCGAGGCCGCGACCGCGGAACACCGAACGGTAGGGGCCGGCGAGAAGGTCCTCCACCAGCCGGCGGGCCCGGAGTTCGACCAGCCGCACGCGCCGCAGAAGGTCGGCGGGGGGGGTGGTGGCGGGCTTCATGGCACCGGCACTTGCTCGAGGAGATGGGCGACGATCTGCTCGGCGGTCACGCCGTCGGCGTCGGCCTCGAAGGTCGTCAGAATGCGGTGGCGCAGCACATCGGGCGCAATGGTTTTGACATCCATCGGGGTGACGTGGGGCCGGCCGTGCAGCAGGGCGAGGGCCTTGGCGGCGAGCGAGAGATTGATCGAGGCGCGGGGCGAACCGCCGAAGCGGATGAACGGTTTCATCTTCGGCGCCAGCCTGGAAGGATCGCGCGTGGTGAACACGAGCCGCACGATGTAATCGGCGACCTGTTCGTCCACGAAGACCTCGTCCACGAGCGCGCGCATGGCCAGGATGTCCTCCGGATGCAGCACGGCGGAGAGGACGGGGCGGACGGCAGTGCGGGCCATGAGCGCCATGATCTGGCGCTCCTCGGCCTCGTTGGGGTAGGTCACGACCACCTTGAGCATGAAGCGATCCACCTGGGCTTCGGGCAGGGAGTAAGTGCCTTCCTGCTCGATGGGGTTCATGGTCGCGAGCACCAGGAAGGGCGCGGGCAAGGGGTAGCTCTCCTCGCCGATGGTCACCTGGCGCTCCTGCATCGCCTCGAGCAACGCGCTCTGGACCTTGGCCGGGGCGCGGTTGATTTCGTCCGCCAGCACGAGATTGGCGAAAATGGGACCCTTGCGGGTGTGATACGAATTGTCGCGCGGATTGAAGACCAGGTTGCCGACCAGGTCGCCGGGCAGCAGGTCGGGTGTGAACTGGACGCGGGCGAACTTGAGGTGCAGGCACTGGGCGAGGGCGTTGACCGTCGCGGTTTTCGCGAGGCCGGGAACGCCTTCGAGCAGCACGTGTCCGTTGGCGAGCAGGCCCACGAGCAGGCGTTCGATGAGCGCCTGCTGGCCGACGATGTTGCGGGCCATCTCGGCGCGCAGGGCCTGCAGGCGCGGTTGGTGGGTGGCAATGGACTCCTCGAGCGGTCGCAGATCAGTTTGCACGGCGGCGGGCAGTGTGTCTTGCAATGAACTACTTACAAGCGTAAACACGCCGGATACCCGGCGGCATCCGCCCGGTGGAGCGTCCTCGCGAGCCGGTTTGCACCAACGGCTTGTCCGAGCCCCACCAAACCAGGCAATGAACAGGGAAGACACGAAGGCGCGAAGAGCAACTGCAAGGATCCTTCGCGTCTTCCTGTCTTCGCCGTTAGGAAAACGAATTCAGCGGGAACATTCCGTTTCGGCAACATGCGCACGCTCACATCCACAGCAAACCCAAGAATGCCAGGCGTCTTCCAGGCTGCGAGCCGCCCCCGTCTTGGACGGCGGGAGACGGGGAGTGTCCTAATTTGGCTTCCCGGTGGAGCGTCCTCGCGAGCCGGCTTGTACCAGCGGCTTGTCCGAGCCCCACCAAACCAGGCAATGAACAGGGAAGACACGAAGGCGCGAAGAACAACGGCAGGGACCCGTCGCGTCTTCCCGTCTTCGCTGTTGACCAAAGGGACAACTTGGATTCGTCAGCGCCACGGGCCGGAACGGTGATTGGAGGAGGGGGGTGAAGTTCGCCGCCGCGGAACGGCTGGCCCTTGGCGAGACGCTCCGGACAGCCACAAAGCACGGAAGTGCATCAAGGTTTAGGACGGCGGGGGACGGCGGTGGTTGCGTTTTTCCCGGCGCTGCACCAACCTCGGGTGTGTTCACGAGTGCGCCCAGCGTGCTGCTCCTCATTCCGGCCTTCAACGAGGAGTCGCGAATCGAGCCGGTCCTCCGCGATTACGCCCGTTACTTCCGCGCGCATCACCGGGGCGGCTTCCGCCTCGTGGTGATCCTCAATGGCTGTGTGGACGACACCGAGGGCGTGGTCCGCCGGGTGGCCGCCGAGTTCGATGAGATTTCCTGGCGCGTGTTCCCCGGCCGCATCGGCAAGGGTGGCGCCCTGATCGAAGGCCTGAAACTGTGGCCGGAAGCCGACCTGATCGGCTATGTGGATGCCGACGGCGCCACGGGGCCGGCCGCGTTTCATGAGCTGGTCCGGCGCGCCGGCGAGGCGGATTGTGTGATCGGTTCACGCTGGCTGCCCGGTTCGGTGCTGCATCAGGCCCAGCCGTGGTTGCGACGGCTTTTCAGCCGGATCTTCCATGCTCTGGTGGAGGCGCTTTTCTGGATGCACATCCAGGACACGCAATGTCCGGCCAAAATCATGCGGCGCACCGCGGCCGAGGCTGTGCATGATTCCCTGCGGATCGCCGACCTGGCTTTCGACGTGAACCTGCTGGTTGCGCTCAAACGACACGGGTTGAGCGTCCGCGAGGTGCCGATCGAGTGGACGGACCAGCTGGGCTCGACGGTGACGCGCAGCCTGGTGCGGACGTCGCTGGTGATGTTCCTCTCGGTGGTGCGTTTGCGGTTGGTCTATACGCCCCTCTACCGCTGGCTCAAGCCGCTGCGGCCCTTGGAAACCTGGATCTACCTCAAGCTAAAGGCGCCGCCGCCGCTTTCGCCTCGCGAGTTCAAACAAGCTGACCCGGCGTCGAGCGCGGGGTCGAACCTCCCGAATTGACCTGCCTTCAGCCCGGACAGGTTCCGGTGAATTCAAGCTCGCGCTGAGGGCCGGATTTTCGCGGCCGGCCCCCACGTGAACCATGCCGACACCGCCAGCAGCAGCAGGCTGAAGAGGCCCAGTGTCTGCACGAT
This sequence comes from Verrucomicrobiota bacterium, assembly GCA_050012855.1. Lineage (GTDB taxonomy): Bacteria > Verrucomicrobiota > Verrucomicrobiia > Limisphaerales > J093 > JAJXZJ01. The sequence goes on from JBEKGJ010000036.1 coordinate 10,480, forward strand.
CATCTTGAAGGCGGTCCATTGCTCCGCAGCCTGGAACGCCGGGACCCGCAGCCAAAGCGTCACGCCGTAACCCGCCGCCACGAGCAGCAGCCACGGCACCGCAGCGAAGCGCTCCTGCGCCAGCAGGTTGCCGACCAGCACGTTGGCCAGAGTCAGCGGCAGCATGCACCAGACAAACCAGGGTATCAGCGGCGCGCTGGCGAGGTATTTCGTCCCGTAGATCAACCGCAACGGCAACTCCGGCAGCAGCGTGCAGCCCAGCGCCGCGCCGAGGCCCAGCACGGCCGTGGCGCCCAGCGCCAGGGCAAACACGTCCGACTTCTCCGCCCGCGCCCGGCTGGCGACGATCTTGGGAAACATCACCGCGAACACCGCCGCCGTGAAAAAAATCAACGCCCGCCCGATCATTCCCGCCGCGCCATAAACCGCCGGGACGTTTCCTTCAAAAGTGCTTTGCGCGACCAACTGGTCAGCCGCCATCATGAACTGGCCGGCGGCCAAACCCAAGGTCAACGGCACCACGCGCGCCAGCCATGGCCGCCCGGCCACCGGCTCGCCCGGCGCCAGCCAGACGCTTCGGCTGTGCCAGGCCGCCACGCCGACGGTCACCGCAAAGCCAAACAGCGCCGCCAGCACCGCGCCCGCCGCCTGCCCACCGAGCAACCCGACCACCACCAGCACGCCGCAAAAACGCGCGGCGCCGTTCACCGTCTGCAGCCAGCCATACCAGAGATAATTCTGCCGCCCCTGCAACACGCCTTGCAGCACGGGCCACCAGAGCATCAACAACCCCACCAGCACGGTCAACCAGAGCGCCGCCGGATTCGCAATCTGCAACCGGCGGAGGGCTTCGGCGCGAAACACGAACACCCCCAGCGCCATCACCAGCCAGATCCCGGTGACCGCCGCCAGCAGGCGCCGCACGGTGAAGGCCAACTGCCGTTGCTGACTCTCGGTGACCGCCGCCGCGGTCTGCTGCGCGACGATGATTTGCAGTCCGATCACGGGGATCAGCATCAGGTTCATGACCTGCAGCAACGCCAGAAACACGCCATATTCGGGCTTGGACAGCAGCACGCCGGCGGGTTTGTGGACGAGCCACATGAACACGCCGCCGAGCCCCGTGGCAAAAGCCATCCAGCCGCTCTGGCGGAAGAAAGTGAATCGTTTGGCGGCCGTCATGCGTCGTTCAAGGCTGGGGATGTTGCCGACGGCCGGCGACTTCTTCCACACAATCCGCCGCGTTTGCCGCGATGACCCGCCAATCCAACTCGCGCCGCACCCGCGCCGCGGCCAGCCGACCCCATTCGGCGCGGCGGGCCGGCGGTTCGCGCAGCCAGCCGAGAATCGCTTCGCCAAACCCCCGACCGTCGAAACTCGTGAACCGGAGCAGCGGCTCGGCGCGGAAATACCGCTGCAACCCGCGCAACGGCGTGGCCACCACCGGCAGGCCCAGGCCCAGATACTCGACCGCCTTCGCTACGAACGCGCAATGGACCCCTGCGGACTCCTCGTAAGGCACGATGCCAAGCGTCGCCGGCCGCAGCCGGGCTGCGATTTCCCGGTACGGCACGAAGCCGGTGTGCCGTACCGTCGCGTCCCGACCGCGCTTCCGCGCCTCCTGGGCAAACCGCCGCCAGGCGCCGGTTTCCGGCCCGATGAATTCAAACACGGCGTCACGCCGTTCCGCATGCACATGCGCCACCGCCTCGAGCGCGATCCGCCCGAGGTGGTGGTGGTCGAATGAGCCATGCATCACGATGTGCGGCGGGGAGTCGGTCCGCACCGCCACCGCGGCAGGGTCGAACGCAAACAGGTCGGCATCGTAACCGTAGTAAATCGGCCGAAGCCGGTCACGCGGGAAACCGGTTTCCACGAACAAGTCCGCCAGCACATCCGACACCGTCAACACGGCGTCGGCAGCGAACCGCCGCGGCAGCGACAGTTCGTAGCGTTTGAGCACGGCCAGGGCGGGCGGGGGCATCAGCCAGGCGGGCCATGTCTCCATGAAGCCGGTGAGGAAATCGAGGAAGTTCATCACCACCGGCACCCCCAACCGCCGCCGGAGCCGGCCGGCCGCCACCGCCGAAATCGTGTGTTGCGACAGGATCAGATCGAACTGTGTTGTCCGGGCCGCGACCTCAACCATCCGCTGAAGAAATGACGGGTAGAGCAGGTATTTGACACTGCGCAACGCCGTGGTGCGCCCCATGCGCCAGCGGGTGAAGGGATGGAGTTCGATGCCAAATTCACGCCGCACCTGGTCGGGGTCCGCCACCGGCGGACCGAACACGTGCACGGCGTGCCCACGGCGCACCAGCTCGCGCACCAGGTAAACCGCCTCCGCCGAGCCGCCGCCGCTAGGCGGATAAAACGGTTCGTGCGTCAGCAGGGCAATGCGCATGGCAAAGGGGTTCGGCTCGAGTCACGGCAGACTGCGCAGGAATCGCGTCAGCAGGGCGGTGCCGCGTTCGAGCGAACGGAGGCTGATCCACTCGTCCGCCGTATGCGCCTGCGCGATGTCGCCCGGCCCGAACACAACGCTCGGCGTGCCCGCGCCCGCCAGCACGGCGGCGTCGCAGAAATAATGCACCCCGACCGGCCGGCGCTGGCCCACGCAATCCATCAAGGCCTGCACCAGCGGCTGGCGTGGGTCCGTTTCCAGGGCCGGGCAGGGCGCGTCCTTGCTGTCGGCCACGCTCGCCTGCAGGCCGTGGGCGCGCAGGAGCGCGCGAATTTCGCGGCAGACGCCGTGGACGGTCTCACCCGGCAGCATCCGGCGGTCGGCCGTCATCACACAATAGTCCGGCACGACGTTGGGCTGGGTGCCGCCGGCGATGCTGCCCACGCTGATCGAGGCGGTGCCGAGCAGCGGATGCCGTCGCTGGCGCAACGCCCGGGCGTACGTCGTTTCCAGCAGGTCCACCACGCGCGCCATGGCGTGAACCGCGTTGCGGCCCAGCTCGGGCAGCGCGCCGTGCGCCGCCTTGCCGCGCGTCTCGAAGCGCAACCAGAGGTCGCCCTTGTGGGCCGTGACCACCTGCAGGCGGGTCGGTTCGCCGACGATCGCGAGGTCTGCCTTGAAACCGCTGGCCGCGAGGATCCGCGAGCCGTGCTGTGCGTTTTCCTCGTCCATCAGCCCGGCGAACACGATCTCGGTTTCGCGCGGACGCCGGGCGCTGCCGGCAACGGCGGCCAGCGCGCTGAACATCGCCGCCACGCTGCCCTTCGTGTCACACGCGCCGCGACCGTGGATGCGCCCGTCCGCAACGCGCGGGCGCAACTGTTCGTCGTCGGCGATGACCGTGTCGAGGTGGGGCGCGAGCACGACCCGCCGGCGGGCCTTGCCAGCCGGCACAAGGTGAGCCAAAACATTGCGACGGCCGGGGGCGACTTCCAGGAGTTCGAGATCGAGCTTGAGGCGGGCGGCGGCGGCGATGAGGAAATCGGCGACGCGGTGCTCGCCGACCCGCGGATCGCCGGCGGGCAAGAACGCAGGGTTCACGCTGGGCAGCGCGATCAATTCGCAGAGTAATTTCGTCGGTTCTATCATTCGCGTGCTCCTTGCCAGCGTGGAAACAGCGCCGGAACGCAGGCGACGGAACCGCACTCTGCCTCACCCGGACAGGTCGGGCAAGTGCGCTCGCCGTGCGGTAGTGTCCGAATTTGCCTTGCCCGGTGGGGCGAGCGTCCTCGCGAGCCGTTCATGCCGTGGGGTTTAACCGGCTCGTCAGAGCCTCCACCAAATTAGGACACTGCCCGCCGTGGGGGTAGCCCGAGTTTGGTGAGGCTCCGATAAGCCGGTTGCGGTTGGAGAGGAGGATGGCTCGCGGGGACCTGCCTGTGCGTCGCACGCAGACAGGCGCTCGCCCCGCCGACGCCCCCCCCGTCGCGGTTCCTGCCTTCCAGGCCGGTTGTTGGTGGCCGGCTGACCGCTGGGCGGCCAGGGGTTGTCGCGGCCTGTCTGCGCCTGTCTGCGGCCGCACAGGCAGATGCCGATCCGCACAGGCAGGCCCAGCGGTCCACGACCCACCAAATTAGGCCACGGTCCGCCCGTGACTCAGGTCGCCACGAGCGCGGCCAGTGCATTTTCGGCGTGCTGTTTTTTCGCCTGCCAGTCCGCGAGGCGCGCCTGGTGCTCGGCCAGCACGGCCGGCGGAACCTTGCGCACAAAATCGGCGTTGTTCAGCTTCGCCTGCACCTTCTCGATCTCGCCGACGCTCTTCGCGATTTCCTTCGTCAGCCGCGCCTGCTCCGCGGCCACGTCCACGACTCCCGCCAGCGGCAGGAATAGTTCACCCAACGGCGACAACGCCGACGGCGTGCCCTTGGGCGCAACGTAGGCCGGGTCGAGCGTGACCGCTTCCGCGTTGAGCAGCAGCCTAATGACCTCGACCTCGTGGCTGGGAAGCTCGCCCGCCGGTTTGAGAATGAACGTGAGTTTCTTGCCCGCCGGCAGGTTGAACTCGCGCCGCCAGTTGCGGCCCTTGGTGATGAGTTCGTATTTCGCGTCGGCGAACGCGGCCGCCGCGCCGTCGAGGCCGTAATGGGCCTTCTCGGCGTCGCTGAACGGTTTGGGCCAGCGGGCGGTCATGATCGTCCGGCCGCCCTGGTCCGCCGGCAAATCGGCGTTGTAGCCCAGCCCATGCCAGAGATCCTCAGTGATGAACGGCAGGAACGGATGCATCAGCCGCAACGTGTTCGACAGGACGAAGTCAATCACCGCCAGTTTGTTGGGGCGTTGAGCTTCGCTCGTTGAATCGTTGACGGGTTGAATCGTTGAACCGTGATCCGATGCGACGCTTTCACGATTCAACGCTTCAACGCCACGTGAAAGGGTGGCCTTGCTCGCCTCGACGAACCAGTCGCAATACTCGCTCCAGAAAAAGCGATACAACGCCGCCGCGGCGTCGCTGAATTTGTAGTCCGCCAGCGCAGCGTCGAGATCGCGGATGACCGCGTCGAGTCGCAGCAAAATCCAACGGTCGTCAGACGTGAGCCGGGCGGGATCAATTTCGCCCTCGGTCGCGCCGCCCTGCATCTGCCGGAACCGGCAGGCGTTCCAGAGCTTGTTGCAGAAGTTGCGGCCCAGTTCCACGTCCTTTTCGTCGAACATGACGTCCTGGCCGAGCGGCGCGCTGCGCATCGTGCCGAAACGAACCGCGTCGGCGCCGAATTTGCCGATGAGATCAAGCGGGTCAGGCGAATTGCCGAGGCTCTTGGACATCTTGCGGCCCTGTTTGTCGCGGATGATGCCGGTGAAATAGACGTTGCGGAACGGCAGCTCGCCCATGAACTCGTAGCCCGCCATAATCATGCGGGCGACCCAGAAGAAGATGATCTCCGGGGCCGTGACGAGGTCGGTGGTCGGATAGAACTTCTTGAGCGTCTCGGTCTGCTCCGGCCAGCCCATCGTGGCGAACGGCCAGAGCCAGGAGCTGAACCAAGTGTCGAGCACGTCGGGGTCCTGGGTCCAATTCTCGAGGTCCGGCGGCGGTTCAACACCGCAGTGGATGTCGCCCGGGGTAATTGCGGATTTCGGATTTCGGATTTCGGATTTGCGGTACCACACTGGAATCCGATGTCCCCACCACAACTGCCGGCTGATGCACCAGTCTTTGATGTTGGCCATCCAGTGCGTGTAGGTCTTGGTCCAGCGGTCCGGATGGAAGCGCATCGGGGGGAGCGCGGGCGTCTCGCCCGCCGGCTTCGGCGTCCCGCTGAGGCCATTTCCAGATGGGGCTTCGGGCGAGACGCCCGACGCTGCGACCGGGACGGTCGCGCTCCCCGTTACACACCCGATCGCCTGGTCCACGCAGGGATACTTCAAAAACCACTGCTCGCTCAGATACGGCTCGATCGGCACGTTGGTGCGCTGGCTGTAGCCCACGTTGTGGACGTAGTCCTCGACCTTCAGCAGCAGTCCGAGTTCCGTCAGCTTCGCCACCACGGCGTCGCGCGCCTTGAACCGGTCCAGACCAGCGAAGCCCTCCCCGGCCAGGGCGGTCATCACGCCGTCGGGGCCGATGACCTCGGTGAGCGGCAGTTGATGCCGCGCGGCCATCTGGAAATCGTTCGGATCGTGCGCCGGCGTGACCTTGACGCAGCCGGTGCCGAACTTCGGGTCCACGAAATCGTCAGCGACGATCGGAATGGGTTTGTTCTGCAGCGGCAGCAGGACCTTGCGACCGACAAGATTGGTGTACCGCGGATCCTGGGGATTCACGGCCACGGCTTCATCGCCCAGCATCGTTTCCGGGCGCGTCGTGGCCACGATGACGAACTGGTCCGGCACCGGGCGCCCGTCGTCGTCGAGGAGCGGATACTTGAGATGCCAGAGATGGCCTTTGGTCTCGGTCATCTCGACTTCTTCATCCGAGAGGGCGGTGCGCGCGGCAGGGTCCCAGTTCACCATGCGCTTGCCCCGATAGATCAGGCCTTTTTTGTAGAGCTCGACAAAGACCTTCTGGACGCAGCGCGAGTACTCCGGGTCCATCGTGAAACGGGTGCGGCTCCAATCGCAGCTCGCGCCGAGCGCGCGGAGTTGCTGGAGGATGATGCCGCCGTGCTTTTCCTTCCACGCCCAGACGTGTTCGAGGAATTTCTCGCGGCCGAGGTCGTCGCGGTGCTTCATCAAGCCCTGCTTGCGGAGCGCCTTTTCGACCACGGTTTGCGTGGCGATGCCGGCGTGGTCCGTGCCCGGCAGCCAAAGGACCTCCTTGCCATCCATGCGCGCCTTCCGGGCGAGGATGTCCTGGATGGTGTTGTTGAGGACATGCCCCATGTGGAGCATGCCGGTGACGTTGGGCGGCGGGATGACGATGGAATAGGCCGGCCGCGGCTCGCTCACTCGCGCGGGGTCGGCGACGAAGCATTTTTCGTCGAGCCAGAATTGATACCACTTCGCCTCGACGGCCTGCGGTTCGTAGGCTTTGGAGATTTCGGACATGAGACACGAATTTTACAGAATCAAACCGAAGCTAGACACGAATTTCGCGAATTCACACGAAGATCGACAAATTGCACGAATTAACACCAATCTTCATAACACGACCCGTTTCCAAGCGAGGGAGTCCTCGCCAAAATTGACCAACAACCCGAGCCGCAGCCGGGAAGCGGCCAGGTAATTCAGCACTTGTTTCACATGGGAGTCTGTCAGCGCCTCGACGGCTTTCGCCTCCAGCAGGATTTTGTCCATGACCACGAAGTCCGCGAAGTATTTGTGCGGGAGGACAACACCCCGGTAGGTGATCGTATAGCCCTTCTCCCGCGCGAAACTGATGCCCTTCGTCGCCAGTTCAATTTCCAGGGCGTCTTTGTAGATCACCTCGTCATGGCCCCTGCCGAGCTCGCGATGCACTTCCATGCAGCAGCCCACAAGCTGGAAAGCCTCTTCCTTGTAGATTAACTCACTCATCCGTGCCGCGCGTTTTGTCGGATTGGCAGAATTTGCGTCAATTCGTGCAATTCGTGTCTGATTTGACCGTCAATTCGTGTCGCTTCGTGTAATTCGTGTCTCTTACCGTGTCTCCAAGTCGGCCGGTTTGACGTTCTTGATGAATTTGCCGAAGCCGAAATAGCTTGGCTTGTAGTCGCCCACACACGTGACGTCCGCCTTCGCCGGCACCTCGAGGCCGGTGAACCAATAACAGGCGTTGACCAACAGCCGGCGCAAATCTTCGGACTGCAAATCCACCGCCGCGCCAATCGTGGACGTCAGCGCGCGGCTGGTCTTGCCGCCGGGCCAGGCATGGTCATGGAGCCAGGTGATCGGCATGAGCGATTTGTCATAGCTCAGCGGCGAGTCCGGCGTCATGCCGCGCAAGCTCAGGCCGTGCAGCAGCACGGTGTCGGCGGGCGTGACGTGGACGACGCTGTAAACGTCGGTCAGCCCCCAGATGTCCTTCACGCCGCGGAGGACCGGGTGACCGGCGTTCATGCCGTCAATCAAGGCGCGCGTGCTCTCCTTGCCGTGGTCGCCATGGTGATTGATCCAGGTTTCGCCCAGCACCTGCTGGCCGAACCCGCCAGGCCAATCCTTGCTGCGCCAGTCCCAGGAAACGAACGGGCTTTGTTTGTTCTTCTCGTAGGAAAACGAGTGCGTGGCGGTGCGCAGGGCGATGATCGGTTTGCCGGCCTGGAGGTAATTCGCGAGGTGCTCCATGTCGGCGTCGGGCAGTTCGCGAAAACGGAACTGGCAGATGACGAGGTCCGCGTGATCGAGTTGGGCCATGCCCGGCACATTCGTGAGGTTGAGCGGATCAATCGTGCCATCGGCGGGGTTGACTGAAAACAGGACCGTGCAGTTGAACCCGTGCCGCTGGGCCAGGATGCGCGCCAGCATGGGCAACCCCTCCTCGGAGCGGTATTCCTCGTCGCCGGCGAGGAGGACGATGTGCTTGCCCTGGCCGGGGCCGGCCTTGCCTCCGAAGGTGGCCCAGTCGGCGGCGGTCGTGGAGAGTCCGAGGCTGAGGATCGCCAGCAGGTTCACGAAGATTTTCATGGGACGAGGGGATTACTTGGTGGTGAGGGCGAATTCGATGCTGTCCACCAGCGCCTGGAGGCTGGCCTCGATGATGTTCTCGCTCAAGCCGACAGTACCCCATTCGCGCCTGCCGTTGCTGGACTGGATGAGGACGCGGGTCTTGGCGGCGGTGCCGGTGGCGCTGTCGAGGATGCGCACCTTGTAATCGGTGAGTTGCACATGGGCGAGCCGCGGGAAAAACTTCACCAAGGCGGACCGCAGCGCGGCGTCGAGCGCATTCACCGGACCGTCGCCGTCTGCGACGGTATGGGCATGGCGGTCGCCCACGCGCACCTTGACGGTCGCCTCGCAAACGTGGTCCTTCCCGTCGCGGCGCATGGAGACGTGATAGGCCTCGACGACGAACAGCGGTTCGCGGCGCTGGAGGGTGCGGCCGATGAGCAGGGCGAGCGAGGCCTCGGCGGCTTCGTATTCGTAGCCCTCGTTCTCAAGTTCCTTGATGCGGGCGAGGACGGTCTTGAGTTCGGGCGTCTCGGCCGAAAGCTTGAAGCCCAGTTCCCGGGCCTTGACCAGGATGTTGGTCCGGCCGGACATGTCGCTCACGAGCACGCGCCGGCGGTTGCCGACCACCGCCGGATCCACGTGTTCGTAGCTGCGGGCGACCCGGTCAATCGCATGCACGTGCATGCCGCCCTTGTGCGCGAAGGCGGTCTGGCCGACCCACGGTTGGCGCGGGTCGTGACGCAAATTGGCGATCACGTCCACGAACTGGGAAAGCTCGTTGAGCCGCCGCAAGGAGGCGGGAGGCACGCTGGAGAGGCGCAGCTTGAAGGCGAGGATGGGGATGAGGCTGGTGAGATTGCAGTTGCCGGTGCGCTCGCCGTAGCCATTGATTGTGCCCTGGACCTGCAACGCGCCCGCCGCGATGCCGGCGAGCGCGTTGGCCACGCCCAGGCCGCAGTCGTTGTGCGTATGGATGCCGAGGCGGGTGGTGAGTTTGCCTCGGGCGACGGCGGTGATGCGCGCGACTTCCTCGGGGAGGCAGCCGCCATTCGTGTCGCAGAGGATGATGCATTCGGCGCCCGCCTGTTCCGCCGCCTGCCAGGTGGCCAGCGCATAATCGGGCTCCTCCTTGAACCCGTCGAAACTGTGTTCGGCGTCGTAGAAAACGGTTTTCCCGTGGTCCTTCAGGAAGCGGATGGTGTCGCCGATCATCGCCAGGTTCTCGTCCGGCTTGGCCCGCAGCACCTCGGTGACGTGCAACAGCCAGGTCTTGCCGACGATCGTGACCACGGGCGTGTCCGCCTCGAGGATCTGCCGCATCAGGTCATCGAGTTCGACCGGGACGCCTTTCCGCCGGGTCATGCTGAACGCGGCGATGCGGGCGTGCCGCCACTGGCGGCGGGCCGCCTGCTGGAAAAACTCCATGTCCTTCGGATTCGAACCGGGCCAGCCGCCCTCGATGTAATGAACCCCAAAGTTGTCCAGCTTCTCGGCGATGCGCAGCTTGTCCGCCGCCGAGAAATTGATTCCTTCGCCCTGACTGCCGTCGCGCAGGGTCGTATCGTAGATTTCAACCTGAGGTTTCATGCCGACCGCCGAAGCGGAAGGTGCGTATTTACGGCAAAATCACCGGGAAGCAAAGGCGAAAACCCACCGCGACCGGGGCCGCGAGCCGAACCGTGAAACGACGGGCTCCCGGTTCACCCGGCTGGCCGGGGTGGCCGTCAACCAGGTTTTCGCGAGTGACGGTGCCTTTTACATCGCCGGAAGTGGCTGGCTTTGGCATACTCCGCCGCGGTGATTTCAGCGGCTGAAGCGCAACCTGCCGGGGATGACCTCGTCGCCCAGGTGGAGAGGATTTTTTCGGCGGGCGGCTTGTTGTCGCGGGCGAAGAATTTTGAATTCCGACCGCAACAGCAGGTCATGGCCGTCGCCGTGGCACGGGCACTCCAGGAGGGCAAACACCTGGCGGTCGAAGCGGGCACGGGCGTGGGCAAGTCACTGGCCTACCTGGTGCCGGCGATCCTGTTCGCGGTGGCCCATCGCAAGAAGGCCATCGTCTGCACGCACACGATCAACCTCCAGGAGCAACTCACCCAAAAAGACCTGCCGATGCTGGCGCAGGTTCTGCCGGTGCGCTTCGACTACAGCATGCTCAAGGGGCGGGCGAATTACCTCTGCACGCGCCGACTGCACAAGGCGCGGCAACAGGCGGGCAACCTGTTCACCTCCTCCGAGGCCGCCGAGCTGGACCGGATTCACGCCTGGGCGCAGCAGACCGACGACGGCAGCCTGTCCGACCTCGACCCGGAGCCGGACGCGAAGGTGTGGGCGCAGGTGTGTTCCGAACGGGGACTGTGCACGCCGAAACTCTGCGGCTTCCCGTCGGACTTCGCGAAAGATCACCAGGTTTGCTTTTTCCAGCGGGCGCGGCAGCGGTTCCTGTCGGCGGACCTGCTGGTGCTGAACCACACGCTCTTTTTCAACCTGCTGGGCGGTCTGGAGGAGGTGGTGGAAGGGGGCATCCTGTTCAAGAACGACTTTGTCATCTTCGACGAGGCGCACCAGATGGAGCAGGTTGCGTCGCGCCACATCGGCCTGAGCGTGTCGAGCGGGCAGGTGCGGTGGGCGTTGAACCGGTTGTGGAACCCCAAAACCGAGAAGGGTCTGCTGGCTACGCTGCGCAAAGGGGCGGCGATCCGGTTGGTGGCGGACCTGCTGGAGCAGGCGGACGCGTTCTTTGCCAACGTCGAGGCAGCGTGCGAGGAACTCAGCCGGCGGCAACGGGAGGCCCCCGAAGGCGGCACCGCGGCCGGCCGGCCGGGCCCGGCGACGCGACGGCAATGGACCGAGCTGCGCATCCGGCGGGCGGAATTGGTGGCGGACAACCTGAGCCTGCCAATCCAGCGGCTGCGCGAGGCGGTGAGCGAGCTGATCAAGGCCAGCGAGGACCAGGAGATTGGGCAGGAGCTGATCGAGTGCAACCGGCGGCTGGGCGAACTGCGGGACGAGGTCGCGGAATTTCTCGGCCAGGGCGCCCCGGACCATGTCTATTGGGTGGAACGCAGCGGCAAGGCGCAACGGACCGTGGCGTTGAACGCCGCGCCGCTCGAGGTGGCCGGGTTCCTGCGCCGCCGCCTTTTTGAAAGCGACACTTCCATCATCATGACCAGCGCCACGCTGGCGACCGTAGGACAGGCGTCGCGCCTGTCTCCATCCAGGAAAGAAAACTCAGGGAAATTGGAAACCGCCGCGACGGCTGTCCTACGGCCAGGAAAGCCCGCGCCCGGGCCGGTTTTCGTCCCGCCCTTCGCTCCATTTGATCCGCGCACTCCGGTTGCGAAAACCGGACGGCAGCTGCCGCATTGGCATCAGGACGGCTGCACTTATTTCGTCACGTTCCGGCTGGCGGATTCGATTCCGCAGTCCAAGCTGGTTCAATGGGAGACCGAGTTGCGGGAATGGCTGCGAAGGCACCCGCCCCCGCGGACCGCGGAGCAGGAGCAGGAGTATGCCGAACAATTCGCCGAACGCTTTCACGGGTGGCTGGATGAGGGTCTAGGGGGATGTTGGCTGCGGCAGCCGGAGCTTTCCGCCGTAGTCGAGCAGGCCTTGCGGTTCTTCGATTCGCAGCGCTACTGGCTCGGTCATTTTGTCGTCATGCCCAACCACGTCCACGTTTTGGTTCGCCCGCTCGGAGCCCACACGCTTTCCGAAATTCTGCACTCCTGGAAATCCTTCACGGCCAAAAAAATCAATGCCGCGCTGGGACGGGAAGGCCGGGTCTGGCAGGACGAATCGTTCGATTGCATCGTGCGGGACGCGGCCGCCCTGGAGAGATTCTCGTCTTACATTGCGGAGAATCCTGAAAAGGCACGCTTGGATGAGGGCGAGTTTCGCCTCGGTCACGGGAGCAGTGTGGCCAGCCCCATCGCCGTTGGCCCGGCGTCCAACCTGTCTCAAGGCAGCGCAGAAAAATCAGAGACAGGCGGGACGCCTGTCCTACGCCGGCGCGACCCGCTCGCCTATTTCATCCACCGCGTGGGCGCCGAGGCCGCGACGCAGCTCCGGGTCGGCACGCCGTTCGATTACGAGCGGCAGATGAAGCTATTTGTCGTCCACAAAATGCCCGATCCGCGCGAGGCGGGCTATGCAGACGCGCTCGAGCATTGGGTCGAGCACTTTGTGCGGCAGACCCACGGCAAGGCGTTTGTGCTGTTCACCAACGCGCGGCTGATGCGCGAGCTGGGGGAGCGCATGGCGCCCTTCTTTGCGCGGCTGGGGATCGCGTGCCTGGTGCAGGGCACGGGCACGCCGCGTTCGACCATGCTCGAGCAATTCAAGGAGGACGTGGATTCGGTGCTGTTTGGCACCGACAGCTTTTGGCAAGGCGTGGACGTGCCGGGCGAGGCGCTCAGCAGCGTGATCCTCACCCGGCTGCCGTTCGCCGTGCCGGACCACCCGCTGATCGAGGCGCGCATCGAGGCGATCGAGGCGCGCGGGGGCAACTCGTTCGCCGAGTTCTCGCTGCCGGAGGCCATCCTGAAGTTCCGCCAGGGCGTCGGGCGGCTGATCCGCACGCGAACCGACACCGGTATCATCGTGGTGCTGGACAACCGGGTGCTGACCAAGCGGTACGGCCAGGCGTTTCTCGACGCGCTGCCGAAGTGTCCGGTGGAAATCGTGTGAGGGATCACGCGTCGTCGCGCCCACCGGCGGTGCGGGGTTACGACGATTTTGCCGCGCGATTTATCGGTTGAAATCGGGACCGGGTTCTGCTGGCATGGATGTGCGGCACCCGGCATGAAAACTTCACCTGCCCTCCTTTCCGAGGATGTCTCCTCCACCCGGCAGCGAGCGGCCCTGCTGACCCTGCTGGCGGACGAAGACCTGGCGGTTTACCAGGCGGTGCGCAACAAGATCATCGCGGGCGGTTCGGCGGCCGCCGACTGGCTGCGCCCGCACACCCGGAGCAACGACCCGCTGCTGCGGCGCCACGCGACGGACATCCTGCAGCATTTCGCGCGCGCCGAGGCGGACACGCGGTTCCTGGCGTTTTGCGTCAGGCACGGCGAGGACCTCGATCTGGAGGAAGGGGTGTGGCGGCTGACGCAGACACGCTACCCGGACGTCAATCCGGAAGCGTATCGCGCCCTGCTGGACGGCTATGCGGAGGAACTCCGCGAGCAGATCCAACCGGAGGACGGAGCGGCCGGCGTGCTGGCGGCGATGAACACCCACCTCTTCGAGGAACTGGGGTTTCACGGAGATCAGGAGAACTACTACGATCCGGAGAACAGCTACCTCAACCGGGTGGTGGACCGGCGAACTGGCAACCCGATCAGCCTGTGCACCCTGTACTGGCTGCTGGCGCGGCGGCTGCAACTGCCCATCGTGGGCATCGCCATGCCCGGCCATTTTCTCTGCCGCTACCAGTCCTCCACCGAGACGTTCTTCATTGACGCCTTCAACCGCGGCAAGCTGCTGACGCGGGCGGACTGCATCCAGCATCTCCAGCGCAGCGGCCACGGGTTTCAGGACGCGTTTCTGGCGCCGGTGAGCCCCGCGCGCACGCTGTTGCGGATGTGCTCCAACCTGCACCAGATTTACTCGCACCGGCAACAGGCGGCCGAGGCCGCCCGGTGCCAGCGATACCTCGTCGCCCTGGCGAAATAGGTGAAAACAAAAGCCCCGCCACCGGGGCGGGGCGCCAATTCAACCGCGATCGCCGCGGTCAGTTCTTGCCGTCCTTTTTCTCTTCCTTCGGCGCGTCCTTCTTGTCCGCCGGCTTCTCCGGGGTGAGGGCGCCCGGCGGGGCCTTGTCATTGAGCTCCTTGAGCACTTCATCGGTCAGGTCGGGGCTGCCCGCGGTATAGAGGATGACCGGGGTCCGGTCGGAGCTTTGGGCGGCCGCGTCCACGATGAGGGTATAGCTGCCGGCCTTGGCCTTGGTGTTCACCACCTCGCGGATGTCCTGGAGGATCTTCTCCCGCATCCGGCCGATCTGGTCGCTGATCTTGGAGCGAAAATCGGCGTCGAACTGACGAAAACTCTGATCAATCTCGCGGATCTCCAGGAGCTTGCTCTCGGCGTCCTTTTTGCGTTTGTCGCGCTCCTCTTGGGACACGGCCGGGTCAACCGCGCTGTCGTTGAGCTTCTTGTATTCCTCATTGGCCTTCTTGTAGTCGTCCTCCATCTTCTTTTTGTCTTTTTCGTAGTCCGTCTGCCGGTCCTTGATGACGGAATCGGACTGTTTCGTTTTGTAGTAACCGTCGAAGACGGTCTTGAGGTTGACGACGGCGATCTTCGGTTCGGCTTGGGCGAGCAGGGAGCCGAGGGCGAGGGCCATCGCCGCCAGCACGGCGGTTCGGAGAAAAACGAGCGGTTGGGTGTTCATGGGTGTTGCGGGCATGGTTTATTGATATTCGCGCGTGAAACCGACGCCGAACTGGAAGCGACCACTGCCGCTGGTGAACTGGTCATGCGTGATCGGCACCGCGTAATCCAGGCGGAGCGGGCCGATGGACGGGATGTTGAGACGGATGCCGACACCCCAGTTGTCGCTGTAAAGGCCATAGTTCGAGTTCAACGTCCGGAAGCTGTAAGCGTCCGGATAGACGTTGCCGACATCATAGAACGCGGCGAGCCGCACACGTTCAATAATAGGGATGCTGTATTCCGCGGTGGCAAACCAAAAAGTCCGGCCGCCGAGCGGCTCCGTACCGGTGCTGTCGTAAGGACCGACGGCATGATACTTGTAGCCGCGGAGGTTGTAAAGACCGCCCAGGAACCACCGGTCGAACAGATGCACATTCGCATCCCCGCTGTGGTTGTCCACGACCCCGATTTGGCCGACCAGTTCCAGGACGTGGCCGGGGGCGAAGCCGCGGAAATAGCGGGAGGTGTCCAACTCCAGCTTGTAGAAATCGGTGTCGCCGCCGAACGGTCCGCCCGCGAACTCGGTCAACAGCGCGGTCCGCTGGCCGCGGTCGGGCAGCATCACGCTGTTGCGCGTGTCGTAGGCGATCGAGGTGCCGATCTTCGACACCAGCGTGTACCCCTGCTCGGCCCGGATCTGCGGTGGGACCGAATCCGAGGTCTGAACCACGCCGTTGGTGTCCACGTAGGTTCCGGGCGCCGGCATGTCCACCAAGCCGACGTTTTCGAGGGTATAGCTGATATTGCCGATCCAGTAGTCGTTCCACAGCGTGCGGCTGAGCCCGAGCCGCGCGCCGGCTTCGCGGACGTTGTACAGGGTGCTGTAGTAATCCATCTCCCGGTAAAAAAGGTCCACGCTCAAGGCCAGCTTGCGCCCCATGAACCAGGGCTCGATGAAGGTGAGTTCGTAATCCTGAAGTTTGGTGCCGTATTGGGCCCGAAGCCGGATTTTCTGGCCCGCGCCGGTGCCGAGAAACAGGGGCGGCTTGAAGAGGTCAAAATTGCCCTGGCTGACCTCGACGAAGCCGACGAGGTTCTCGACCGTGCTGAAGCCGGCACCCGCGCGAACATTGCCGGTGTTCTTCTCCTCGAGGCTGATCACGAGGTCCTTGTGGTCCTTGAGGTCCGGGCTGGGCTCGGGTTGGGCGTCCACTTTGGCGAAGTAATTCAGGCCGTGGAGGCGGTTCGTGCTGAGCCGGACCCGGACCATGTTGAAGATCTCACCGGGGTTTACCGCCAGCTCCCGACGGACGACCTTGTCCTTGGTATGGATGTTGCCCTTGATCTCGATCCGCTCGATGCGGGACTGGCTGCCTTCATCAATCTTGAAGACCACGTCCATGGTGCCGTGCTCGGTGTTCGGCACGTTCTGGGAACGCACGCGGGCATCAATGTAGCCGCGCGCCCCGTAGAAGTCGTCAATGGCGTCAAGGTCGCGGCTCAGCCCCTTGGGCGTGAAGACGTCGCCGGAGGTCATGGTCAGGCCGCGTTTGATCTGGTTGCCGTCCCGGGTATAGATCCTCGACAGGATTTCGTTGGTGGCGAACAGCTGGTTTCCCTCGAAGGCGACCGACCCAACCCGATAGCGGGAGCCCTCGTTCACCGTAAACCGGATGATCTGCCATTTCGGGCCAATCTGGTCGAACTTGATGTCCTTGATTTCGAAATCGATGTAGCCATGCTCGCGGTAGAAATCGGCCAGCTTTTCCTTGTCGTCCTCAAACTGCTCGTCCTTGAGCACGCCGCTGCCGGTGAGCCAGGAGAACATCCAGTGCCGGCGAGTCTTGATGGCCATCCGCAGTTTGCGCTGCGAAAAGGCCGTGCCATTGATAAACTGGACGTCCTTGATCTTGACCTTGGGGGCCTCGGTGATCTCGAACGTGATGGTGCCCTTGCCCAGCGGCTTGTCAATGACCGGCACATACTCGACCGTGGTCTTTTGGCGGCCGGATTTCTGATACAGCTTGAGGATCTCCTGTTTGTCGCTGAAGAGCTTTCGCTCGTCCATCGGCTGGCCGACCTTCGACGATATTTTCTTCCGGAGCTTGCTGCTGCTCAACTTCTTGTTGCCGGTGAAGAGGATCTGCGTGACGGTCGGCTTGCCCTGGACCCGGTAGATCAGCTTGATGCCGCCGTCCACCTCTTCCTCCCGCTCCTCGATGTTGAAGAAATAGCCGGTGCCGTACAGGCTGCGGATGTCGTCGTTGATCGCGTTGTGGTTGTAAACGTCGCCTTCCTTGAGGCGCAGGTAACCACGGATGAGCGAATCACTGCAGGCGGGCGGGCCCTCGTGGACAATTTCGATCTTGACGACCTTTCCTTCGCGCTGGGCCAGGGCCGTCGGCACGGCGAACGACAACAGCATCAACAACAGGAGCCAGCCGCGACGAAGAAGGAGGGTCATGGTGGGAGCGATGGCCACGGTTACGATGCCGCGTCGTCTGGAATCCTGGCGGCGGACTCAAAGCGCGTGATCGAGCGGAAGAACGTCAGGTGAACGTCGCCCGTGGGACCGTTTCGTTGCTTCGCGATGTATAAGTTCACTGGACCCGCGTCCGCTTCGTCTGCGTTGTCGTCATCCTCGCCGCCGGACGGTTTCTTCGGATTGCCCGGATCGGCCTTGTACAGCAGGCCAACCAGGTCCGCATCTTGCTCAATGGCGCCGGATTCACGCAAGTCGGAAAGCCGCGGTTTGCGGCCCTTGTCGCGTTCGACTTCGCGGTTCAACTGGCTCAGGACGATCACCGGCACATCCAGCTCCTTCGCCAATGCCTTGATGCCGCCCGAGATGTCGGCAATCTCCTGCTGCCGGTTCTGGTCGGCTCGTGCGGCAGTAGAATGGACCAACTGCAGGTAGTCAATGACAAAGAGTTTGATGCCAGACTGTTGGCTCATCCGGCGCGCCCGCGCGCGCAGTTGCAGGACGGACAGGCTGGCCGTGTCGTCAATGAACAACGGGGCCGACGCAAGCTTGCTGGCCGCGCTGGTGAGCTTGTTGCTGTCCCGCATCCCCAAACCGCCGCTGCGGACGCCGTGCAGGTTCAGCCGGGCCCGCGAGCACATCATGCGCAGCACCAGCGACTCGGCGGCCATCTCCAGACTGAACACCCCCACCGGAAGCTGCTGCTCCACCGCGACGAATTCGGCGATGTTCATCGCCAGCGACGTCTTGCCCATGCTGGGTCGCGCGGCGATCACGATCATTTCCCCGCCGTGGAGCCCCGTCGTCATGTTGTCCAGATCGGCAAAGCCGGTGCCCAACCCATTCATCTTCCCCGGGTTTTGTTGATACTCCTCGACGCGGGCGAAGGCCTTCTTGACGGTTTCCTTGATCGAGATGACGCCGGAATTCAACCGCTCCTCGCCGATCCGCAACACGTCGCGTTCGACCTCGTCCATCAACCGCTCCACCTCAGACGGCTCCTCGTAGGCGCGGGCGATGACGTTCGTGCATGTCTGGATCATTTTTCGCAACAACGCCTTTTCGCGGACGATCTCGACGTAGTACTCGAGGTTCGCCGCGGACGGCACGGCATCCATCAGTGAAGAGAGATAGGCATAACCGCCGATCGCATCGAGCAGGCCCCGGTCCTTCAGCCACTGCCCCAAGGTGACCGGGTCCACCGCCTTGAGCTGGTCGTACATCGCCACCATCGTCGCGAAGAGCGTTTGGTGGCGCAGGTCGTAAAAGACTTCGGCGCCGCTCTTGATTTTCTGCAGGCAAAGTCCGATTCCGTCGGACGGAGCGAGCAGGATGCAGCCCAGGACCCCCTGCTCGGCTTCGAGCGAGTGCGGGGGAAGACGATCGAGCCTGGCGGCGGGCGCCGGGGCGGTTTTGGTCCGGCGGGTGCGCTTGAGATCAATGGCCGGGGGGGCGGTATCGAGGGTGGAACTTGAATCGGCAGCGTCGGTCATGACGAGAGCAAACCGCGAGCGGCGACCGGATACAACCCGAAGTTGCTGGTCACCGTTCGCCGGCTATTCACCGGTTGTTCACCGCCGGAGGAAGGGAGACAAGCCAGCCAGTCGAAGCCAACCAGCAACCAGCAATCCCAAGCCTCGCCGCCACGTGTTATGCGGCGGCTTCCTTGGCCTTCTTCTCGGGCCTGGCCTTGACGGTCTTGACTTCCTTGGGCGGACGGGTTTCGGGCGCGGGTTTCTCACCGCCGGCCCGGGCCTCGCGCGCCACGCGACCAGCCCGAAAATCGAGCGGGACAACCGGCAGTTCCGCCGGGGTGGCGCTCTCGATGATGATCTTGAGCTTCGCCTTCACGTCGGGGTGGAGGTTGAGCTCGATCTCGTGCTCGCCCAGCGTGCGAATGGCGTGCTCGACGTGAATCTTGCGCTTGTCGAGCGTGACGTCGCACTGGTGCTTGAGTTCGTCGGCGATGGTGCCGGCGGTGACCGAACCGAACATTTTGCCGTCGGCGCCGGTCTTCACCACGATTTTGAGGACGATCTTGGAAAGTGAGGCCGCCAGCTCGGTCATGGTGTTGAGTTCATGCGCTTCGCGCTCGGCGCGACGCTGGCGGAGCGCCTCAATGCGCCGCTTGTTGGTCGCCGTGAGCGGGACAGCCAGCCCTTGCGGGAGCAAGTAATTGCGGGCATAACCGGCGGCGACCTTCACCTGGTCGGATTCGGCGCCCAGGCCGACGATGTTGCTGGTAAGGATGACTTCAGTCTTTGCCATAACGAACGATTCAGAGGTGGGGAATGCGCGCCGCGGCGGCGGTTAAAATGGGACGTCGTCCTCCTCGGGAGGCGGGGCGCCGGCGTCAGCGGCCGGTTCGGCCGCAGCCGGAGCCGCAGCCGGAGCCGCAGCCGCAGAGGGGCGGTGGGCGGGCGGTTCGGTCGGGGCCGCAGCGCCGTCGGCGCGACCACCGCTGTCAAGGAACTGGAAGTTTTCCAGCACCACGCCCAGTTTGCTGCGCTTTTGACCGCTTTGTTTGTCGTCCCACTGATCCAAACGCAAGCGGCCTTCGATCAGGATGGGCCGGCCCTTCTTCAAATACTGGCCGATGGTTTCGGCCTGCTTGCCGAAGGCGTCCACATCCACGAATGTCGTCTCGTCGCGCTGTTCGCCGCTTTCGGAGGTCCAGCGGCGGTTCACGGCGACGCCGATCTTGGCGATGGCCAAGCCCTTGGGCGTGTAGCGCAGTTCGGGGTCGCGGGTCAGGTTCCCGACCAGGATGACTTTATTGAAGCTGGCCATAAGCGTGAGGCCGCGGCTTTCAGGCCGCGGCGGGTTCGGTGGTTTTCTTGGGCGGCGGAGCGATGGTGAAGAGTGTGCGGAACACGTCCTCGCTCAAGGCGAAGCGGCTGCGCAGTTGGGCGACGACCCCGGGCGCCGCGGCGAAGATGATGTTCACGTAGAACCCGCCCGTGTGCTTCTTGTCGGCGACCCGGGCAAAGGCACGCTTGTCCATCTTCTGGACGGTTTCAATCTGTCCGCCCAGCGTGGTGATCTCGGCCGAGATCTTATCAATCAAATCCTTCACACTGTCCTCTTTGCCGGAGGTGTTCAGGATAAACAAACCTTCGTAACGTTTCACTCAACTGTCCTTTGTTGGCGGAGCCGTCACGGCCCCGTTAAATCGGTTCATTGCCACCGTCACATCGCCGTCCAGCCAGCACTCCACGGCGGTGGCGGCCCGTTCCATCACCCGCTCCAGCCAGCCGGCCTCATCCGGACTGAACCGGCCTAATACATGGCCGGTAATCTGCCGGCCGTCGGCGGCCAGCCGGCCGATGCCGAGCCGCAGCCGCGGATACGTCCGCGTGCCCAGGCACCGCTCGACGGACTCCAGTCCATGGTGTCCACCGCTGCTGCCGTCGGGCCGTAATCGCAGCGTACCCATAGGCAAATCCGCGTCGTCCACCGCCACCAGTACCCTTGCCGGCGGCACCCGGTAAAAGGCGGCCACCGTGGCCACCGCTTCGCCGCTGGCGTTCATATACGTCTGCGGCTGGCACAAAATCCAGCGGCGCTTCGCGCGAACACCCTGGGCCAGACGCGCCCGAAACCGGTCTTCGTGACGCCAGTCCGCCTGCCAGTCCCGTCCCAACCGCTCGACCAGCATGAATCCCGCGTTGTGCCGCGTGCGGGCATACTCGCCACCCGGGTTGCCCAAGCCCACGATAAGATGCCAAGGCTCCATGCGGGAGCTGGCGCCGCCCCGCCCGCCGGGCCGGCGCTATTTCTTTTTCTCGGGCTTTTTCTCGGGCCTTTTCTCGGCTTTCTTGTCGGCCGGTTTTTCCTCGGCCGCGGGAGCCTTCTCGCCCTTCTCGCCCGCCTTGGCACCCGGTTTGGCCGCGCCCTTCTCGGCACCCTTCTCCGCGCCCTTCTCCGCGCCCTCGCCTTCCTCGCCTTCTTCCTTCTTCTCGCCGATGACCTCCGGTTCGAGCGCACCGGGCTCCGCTTCCGCCACTTCCACGACTTCTTCGACCGGCGCGGCCACCGCGAGCACGGAAATGTGCTTGTCGCCGAGAATCTCGGTGCCCGGCGGGGCCGGGATCTCGCCGATGCGGATGTCCTGGCCGATCTTCAAATTGGTGACATCCACCTGCAGCGACTCGGGAATGTCCTTGGGCAGGGTGCGCACGCGCAGCTTGAACAGCACGTGTTCGAGCACGCCGCCGTCCTTGACGCCCTGCGCTTCGCCCACGGCCTCCACCGGCACGCTCACCACCACGCGCTCGTCCGGGGCGATTTCGTGGAAGTCCACGTGCAGCGGCGCGCCGCTCAGCGGATGGTGCTGGATTTCCTGCACCAAGGCCAGCCGCTCGGGTTCGGGATCACCCTCGACCTTCAAGTCCACCAGGATGTTCTCGGAAACCGAGCGGTGGACGAGGTCTTGGAGTTCCTTGAGCTTGATCTCGAGATTCTGGGGTTTGGGCCGGCGCAGGCCATAAATGACGGCGGGCACGCGCGCGGCGGTGCGCAGCTTCTTCACGCCCGGCCGGCGCGCCTCAGTTCGCGGAAAAACGGTCAACGCTAACGATTTCATGCTTCGACTTTCACATCCGACGGCGATGCGCCCGCTCAACTGGTGCGGCCGCCTTTGAACTCAAACAGCGAATTCACCGAGGAATTCGTGTGGATTCGCTTGATCGCTTCGCCCAACAAACCCGCCACCGACAGGGTGGTGATCCGCAACCCGTCAATAGCAGGACGGAGGACTGTATCAGTCGTGATCAACTCGTCAATAGCTGAATTGCGCAGGCGCTGAATGCCCAGATCGTTGAGGATGGCGTGGGAAACACAGGCCAGAACCTTCCGTGCCCCGTTGGCGTGGAGCAACGCCGACGCCGTCGTCAGCGTGCCCGCTGTTTCCGTCAGGTCGTCCACG
This sequence comes from Verrucomicrobiota bacterium, assembly GCA_050012855.1. Taxonomy (GTDB): domain Bacteria; phylum Verrucomicrobiota; class Verrucomicrobiia; order Limisphaerales; family J093; genus JAJXZJ01. Next base: position 32,755 of record JBEKGJ010000036.1, read on the forward strand.
AGCAACGCCGTGCGGTCGCGCACCTCGCCGATGAGCGTCATGGACTCGATCTCGGTGGCGCTCTTGCGGCGCTTGGCGACGATCGCCAGCTCGGCCTCGAGCACCTGGGCGTAGGCGTGGGCCATCTTCAAGCCGCCCACGTCCGGGCTGACCACCACCAGGTCGGGCATGGTCTTGGTCTTGAGGTAATTGTACATCACCGGCGCGGCATAGAGGTGGTCCACCGGGATGTCGAAGAAACCCTGGATCTGCTGGGCGTGCAGATCCATCGTCAGCACCCGGCTGGCGCCGGCGGCGACGAGCAGGTTGGCCACCAGTTTGGCGGTGATGGGCACCCGCGGCTGGTCCTTGCGGTCCTGGCGCGCGTAGCCGTAAAAGGGCAGCACGGCGGTGATGCGGCTGGCGCTGGCGCGGCGCAACGCATCCATCATGATGAACAGCTCCATCAGGTGCTGGTTGCTCGGCGGACCGGAAGACTGGATCACGTAGGTGTCCTGGCCGCGCACGTTCTCCTCGATTTTGACAAAGGTTTCGCCGTCGGGGAAGGCCGACACAGTACAGCGTCCCAGTTCAAGACCGATCGACTGGCAAATTGCCTGGGCGAGGGGCGGATTGGAATTGCCGCTGAATATTTTCACGTTCGTTGCAATTGGGTTTCACCGGCCCAACCAGGGGCGCGCCGGCGGGAGATGCGTGTGTCAACCGGGGCGGAATCTAACGTCCGCGTTCCCCCGCGCAAGCGCAATCCGCGGGCGGTCCCGGCGCCCCCGTCAGGCCGCCACGGAGCGCGCGCCGCGGTTCTGTGCTGCCCGCTTGCGCTGGACCTCGTTGAGGAGTTTCTTGCGCAACCGGAGGTTCTTCGGCGTGGCCTCCACGTATTCGTCCGGGCCAATGTATTCGAGGGCGCGCTCGAGCGACATCCGCAACGGCGGCTCCAACTGGATGCCCTTGCCATCGCCCACCGACCGCATGTTGGTCAGGTGTTTGATCTTGCACGGGTTCACCGGAATGTCGGTTTCCCGCGCGTTTTCGCCGACGATCATGCCGCGGTAAATCATCTCGCCGGGTTCGACAAACAGCCGGCCGCGTTCCTGGTTCATGTTCAGCGCATAGGCCGTGGCGACGCCGTCCTCGATGCTCACCAGGGAGCCGTTCTTGCGGGAGATGACCTCGCCGCGATCCGGGCCGTAATCGTGGAAGAGATGGCTCATCACCCCCAGGCCGCGGGTCTGGTTCACCAGATCGGTCTCGAAACCGATCAGGCCGCGCATCGGAATCAAGGCCTCCACGCTCACCTGGTCGCCGTGGTGGTGCATGTTGGTAATCTCGGCCTTGCGGTTGGCCAGGTTCTCCAGCACCGGGCCCATCGTGTCCTTGGAAATTTCCAGGAACAGTTTCTCGATCGGCTCCAGCAAAACCCCGTCGGTGTCCTTGCGCCAGATGACCTCCGGGCGGGAGACCAGCACTTCGTGACCTTCCCGGCGCATCTGCTCGACGAGGATGGCGATCTGCATCTCGCCCCGGCCGCTGACGTTGAAAATGTTCGGCGCGTCGGTCGGCTCCACGCGGAGGGCGACGTTGGTGCGGATTTCCTTCTGCAACCGTTCCCAGAGGTGGCGGGCGGTGACGAGCTGGCCATCCTTCCCGGCCAGCGGGCCGTCGTTCACCGCGAACTGCATCTGAATTGTCGGCGGGTCAATCGGGATGTAGGGCAGCGGCTGGCGCTCCTCGGTGTCGGTGATGGTTTCGCCGATGAACACGTCTTCAAAACCGGCCACGCCCACGATGTCGCCGGCGTGACCCTCCTCGATCTCGATGCGCTTAAGGCCTTCAAAATTGAACAGGGAGGTGATTTTACCCCGGGTCTTCTGCCCGTTTCCATGAATGCACACGGTCGGATCGCCCACCCTGACCTTGCCGGTGTGAATCTTGCCGAACGCGATGCGGCCCAGGTAATCCGAGTAGTCAAGGTTGGCCACGAGCATCTTGAACTCCAGCCCGGCGTGGGCGCGCGGCGGCGGGATCTGATTCACGATCGCTTGGAACAGCGGCTCCATCGTGGTGGTGGTGTCCTCCAGATGCACCCGGGCATAACCTTCCTTGGCGCTGGCGTAAATGATCGGGAAATCCATCTGCTCGTCGGTGGCGTTGAGGGAAATGAACAACTCCCAGACCTGGTCGAGCACGTGTTTCGGGATGGCGTTGTCCCGATCGATCTTGTTGATGACGACGATCGGCTTGGCGCCGGCCTCCAGCGCCTTGCGCAGGACGAACCGAGTCTGCGCCTGTGGGCCGTCGGCGGCGTCCACCACCAGCAGCACGCCGTCAATCATGTTCATGATGCGCTCGACCTCGCCGCCGAAATCCGCGTGACCGGGCGTGTCCACGATGTTGACGTGGTAGCCCTTGTACTTGAAGGCGGCGTTCTTGGCCTTGATGGTGATGCCCTTTTCGCGCTCCAGATCCATCGAGTCCATGATGCGCACCTCGCTGGCCTTGGCTTCGTTGGCGCGAAAAGTGCCGGACTGCTTGAGCAGACAGTCCACCAGCGTGGTCTTGCCGTGGTCCACGTGGGCGATGATGGCAATATTGCGGATATGCTGCATACTAAAAGCTCCCCGTCCGGGGCGTCGTCCGACTTGGCGCGGCCGGCACGGCCTTCGCGCCGGCAGACCCGCCGCCGATCCCGACAACCGGCCCGCTGAAACGGCGGGACGAGACGCAGGAATCGGGAAAAGGCGCCCGGAGTCGGAATCCCGTCGCCCGCGCCGGGGGCGGACACCCACGACGCACTCCCATGAATCATGGGAACATTACCGTCGCACTTCACCGGCCCGCCGCCAAGTGAAATCGCGGTGGCGTTGCGCCCGCACGCCCTCCGGCGCCTACTTTACCAGCCGCCGCACGAACTGCTCCATCCGGTCCAGTCCCTTCTCGATGTTGGTCAGGCTGGTGGCGTAGCTGATGCGGATGTAGTCGTCGGCCCCGAAGGCAATGCCCGGCACCGCGGCCACCTTCATGTCCTCGAGCAGGCGGGCGCAGAACTCGGTGGATTTGAGGCCCGTCCGGGCGATGTTGGGGAAGAGGTAGAACGCGCCCTTGGCGTTGACGCAGGAGACGCCCGGCATCGAGTTCAGGCGCTGGTAGGCGAAGGCCCGGCGCTTGGTGTATTCCGCCAGCCAGAGCTTGAGGTGGTCCTGCGGCCCGGTGAGCGCCGCCACGGCGCCCTTCTGCGCGAACGAGGTCGCGTTGCTCGTGCTGTGGCTCTGGATCGCGTCCACGGCCTTCGCGATCGGTTCCGGCGCGGCCATGAAACCCAGCCGCCAGCCCGTCATCGAATAGGCCTTGGCAAAGCCGTGGGTGATGATCGTGTGGGCGCAATGCTCCGGCGAAAAGCTGGCGATGCTGACGTGCTCGGCGCCGTCATAGACCAGTTTCTCGTAAATCTCGTCGCTCATGATCAGCACGCCGTGCTCGACACAGATGTCCCCCAGCTCCTTCAACTCGGCCGGCGCGTAGAGGCTGCCGGTGGGATTGCTGGGCGAATTCAGAATGAACAGCCGTGTGCGCGGCGTGAGGGCGGCGCGCAATTGGTCCGGCGTGACCTTGAAATCCGAGGCGTCGCTCGTCGGCAGGATCACCGGCGTCGCCCCCGCCAGCTTCACCATCTCCGGGTAACTCAGCCAATAAGGGGCCGGAATAATCACTTCGTCGCCTTCCTGGCAGGTGGCCAGCACCGCGTTGAAACACGAGTGCTTGCCGCCGCAGGAGACGATGATTTGCGATGCCTTGTAGGTCAGCCCGTTGTCCCGCTTGAACTTGTCGGCGATGGCCTGGCGCAGCTCCGCAATGCCGCTGCTCGGCGTGTACTTCGTGAACCCGGCGGCGAGCGCGGCGGCGGCCGCATCCTTGATGTGCTGGGGCGTGTCGAAGTCCGGCTCCCCGGCGCCGAACCCAACCACGTCCAGACCCTCCGCCTTCATCTGCTTGGCCTTGGCGTCGATCGCCAGCGTCAGCGAGGGGGTCAGGGCAGCCGCGTGCTTGGAAATCCGGTATTGCATAGTGGCCCCAGTTTACAAACCGCGCCTCCAACCGCAAGCCGGAACTGATAGCGGAACTGATAGCCGGAACTGCCGGCGGTGGCGTAGCGGCAAACGGGAGTTTGCCGCCATCTGGCAGCGATCCGCCGACCGGCGCTACGGTTTCGCCGGAGGCCACGGCAAGGCCCGGAACCAGCCGCCGCCTCAAATGAACTCGCCGATCACCCGGCCCAGCCGCGCAACACCAACGGCGATTTCGCGCAGGGTCGCGCTGCCAAAACTGATTCGCATCTCGCGGTCCGGCGCGCGGCGCGGCGGGTCCTCCGCATAACACAACCGCCCCGGCACGTACAACACGCCCTGGTCGAGCGCCTGGCGAAACATCCGCGACCCCACCCCGGTCCGCAGGCGCCCCGGTACCCGCGCCCAAACATACAAACCGCCTTCCGGCTCACGCCAGGTCACGTCCGCCGGAAAATGCCGGCGCAGGGCCTCCGCCATCACCCGCGCCTTCTCGGCGTAGCGGCGTCGCAACGGGGCGAGCTGCCGCTGATACTCCCCGGACGCCAGCGCGCCGGCGAGCAGGTGCTGGGTCAGGCTGGTCGTGCCGAAATCGTGGTTGCCCTTGATCCGGGTCACCGCGGTCAGCAGTCCCGCCGGCAAACGGCCAAACCCGACGCGCACGCCGGTCGCAAAGGGCTTGCTGTAGGTGCCGGCGTAAATAACCCGGGCGGCGGCGCCCGGCACCGTCAGCGCCGACGCCACGTCCTCCGCGACGAACCGCATTTCGCGATACGCCGCGTCCTCGACCACGTAAAGTGGATGCCCCGCCGCGCGTTCGTAACGGCGCAGCAAGGCCAGGACCGCGGCCTTTTTGGCCAGGCTCGTCGTCGTGCCGGTCGGATTTTGGAAATAGCTGACCAGGTAAAGCAGTTTCACCCGCGGCAACTCGCCCGTCGCCTTCAACGAGGCCAGCACCTGCTCCAACTGCCGCAGGTCCAGGCCATCGGCCTCGAACGGGACGCCGCGCGCCCGCAGGCCGTGGCTCTGCACGATGCCCAGAAACACGAAGTAGGTCGGGTCCTCGACCAGCACGATGTCGCCGGGGTCGCACAGCGCCTCGGTCACGAGATAGAGCAACTGCTGCGAGCCGTTGGTGATGAGCCAGTCATCCGGCGCGTAGAGATCCTCGCGCAAATACGTGCGGGCCGCACGGCCGGTCCGGGCGTCGGCCGTGGTCAGGGCGGCCGCGTCGAGACGTTCGACACGCTCGGCCGTCCGCCGGCGCAGTTCGGGCAGGCCGGCCGTGGTGCCGTATTGCAGTGCGGGTTCGCCGGTCTTGCGCGAGCGCAGCAACTCCGACAGCAACCGCCGGGTTGCGCGCACGGGCAGGGTCGGAGGATCGGTGAACCCGGCGGCGAGGCTGATGAGCCCGGGCCGTGCGAACGCCAGGTCCATGAGCCAGGAAATCGGCGGCGCGGCGGTGCGCCGGCCGAGGGCAGATAAAGCCGTTGGTTTCAAGGTGGCAGGAACGCTACGGAATTTGCTCTCCGAGCGCAATCGCATTGCGGCGCGAGAGGGATCGCCGAATGGATCCGTGGTGGGTCGCGGACCGCTGGGCCGCGACCGTGGGCATTGGCCGCACACGGTACCTGCCCGCCCGGCGGTCAGGCAGGCACCCGTTTGCTCCCCCGATTCCGGATTTCGCCTCAATCGCTGGCCGCGCTCGCACCACGACCGATCAACCGGAAGAACCGTTCCATCCCCTCAACCAGTTCCGCACGGCCGGTTTGGACCGAATCGTTGTGGTCGCCGGCGAGCTCCATCAGCAGCTTCGGTTCGTTCGCGGCGGCAAAGTTCCGCTCGGCGTGGTGGAAGGGAATCAGCGTGTCCGTGCGGCTGTGCAGCACGAGCACCGGGACGCGGATCAGCGGCAGCTTGGCGCACGTGTCGTAGCGCGTGTGCGCCAGCCAGCGCACGGGCAGCCACGGGAACAGCTCCGCGCCCACGTCGGGAATGCTCGTGAACGTGCTTTGCAGGATCAGGCCGCCCACCGGCTCGCGCCGCGCCAATTCCGCCGCCACCGCCCCGCCCAGCGATTCGCCGAAGACCAGGATGTTCGTATCGGCGAAACCGCGCCTGCCCAGCCAGGCGCAAGCGCCCTGGGCGTCCCGATACGTGCCGTCCTCGGAAGGCCGGCCGGCGCTGCGACCGTAGCCACGGTAATCGAAGAGGAACACGCCCACGCCAAGGTCGAGCAGCCCGGCGGCCGCCTCGAGCCGGTGGCTGATGTTGCCGCCGTTGCCGTGGCAGTGAAGGACCACCAACCGGGAACTGGGCGAATTCGTGGCCGCCGGAAAAAACCAGCCGTTCAGCGCGACGCCGTCCGTCGCCGGAAAAGTGATGTCCTCCCAGGGCCGGTTCAGTGCGGCACCCGTGGCGGCGAAGCCGTGGGTTGGATGATAGACCTGGCGATGTTCGAACCAGCGCAGCATGACGTAAAGCAGTGGCAGCAACACGACCACGTCGAAGAGCAAACGCCAGCGCCGTCGCCGCTTGTCAGTGGCCATGGGTGGAGGATGATGCCAGCCGTTGCGGAAGACGAGCGCCGAACGCTGTCGCTCCTGCCTCGACACCCGGCCGGCCGCGTCTTAGGGTGGCGGCGTGTCATGGGTCAACCAACCGCTCGTCATTGCCGGACGCGAGTTCCGCTCGCGGCTCCTCCTCGGCACGGGCAAGTTCGCGTCGCCCGAGGCGATGCGTGACGCGCTGGCGGCCAGCGGCACGGAGATCGTGACCGTGGCCCTGCGCCGCGCTGATTTGACCGGCCGGCGCGATCCGTTTGCGAACATTCTCGAGTTCATTGACCCGGAAAAATATCTGCTGCTGCCCAACACCAGCGGGGCGATGAACGCGGGCGAGGCTGTGCGCCTGGCCCGCCTGGCCGTCGCCGCCGGCCTGCCCAAATGGGTGAAGCTCGAAATCCATCCCGACCCGCGTTACCTCCTGCCCGACCCGGTCGAAACCCTGGCCGCCGCGGAAATCCTGGTGAAGGAAGGCTTCACCGTGCTGCCGTACATCAACGCCGATCCCGTGCTGGCGAAGCGGCTGCAGGAAGTCGGCGTCGCCACCGTGATGCCACTCGGCTCGCCGATCGGCTCGAATCGCGGCCTCCAGACGCGCGACCAGCTCCGCATCATCCTCGAGCAGGCCACGGTGCCGGTGATCGTGGATGCGGGCCTGGGAGCGCCGAGCCACGCGGCGGAGGCCATGGAAATGGGCGCCGACGCCGTGCTCGTCAATACGGCCATCGCCATCGCCGGCGATCCGAACCGGATGGCGGTGGCGTTCAAAATGGCGGTCGAGGCCGGCCGCACGGCGTTTGAAGCCGGCCTGGGGGCGCCGCTGGAAACCGCCAGTGCCACCAGTCCGCTGACGGCATTCCTCAACCCGGCGGCGAACCCATGATCGCCGTGACAATCACAATATGCTCAACCCCGAACTGAAGAAATCCACCGAAGTCAACCTGCCCGTGTCGCGCATTACCGAACTGCTGGGCGCCGCCCCGAAGGCGCGCGTCCTGGTGGTCGGCGACGTCATGCTCGACCAGTTCATCTGGGGCCGGGTCAACCGCATCTCGCCGGAGGCACCCGTGCCGGTGGTTGAATTCGACCGCGAGAATTACATGCCCGGCGGGGCGGCCAACGTGGCGCGCAACCTGACCGCCCTGGGCGTGCCCACGGAGCTGTTCACCGTGATGGGACGCGACGACGCGGCGGCGCGGCTGAAAGAGCTGCTGCGCGAAAGCCGTGTGGGTTGCGCCGGCCTGCTCGTCTCACCCGATCGCATGACCAGCATCAAGACCCGCGTCCTGGCCCATCAGCAGCAAATGGTGCGGGTGGACCGCGAAACGCGCACGGAGGTGGACGCCGCGACGAGCCGCCGGCTGGCCCGCGCGCTGACCCGCCGCCTCGCGGGTGCTGGCGCGGTGATTGTGGGCGATTACGGCAAGGGCGTGGTAACGCAACTGCTCCTCGACACCTTGCGGGCGGCCTGTCACGAACACGGCGTGTGGTTGAGCGTGGACCCGAAGCCCGTGCACCGGTTGAACCTCACCGGCTTTTCGCTCCTCACGCCCAATCGCAAGGAGGCCTTCGAGCTGGCCGGCCTCGCCGACGGCACGCGCACCGCGCATCCGCTTGATGATCCCAGCCTGATGCGCGTCGCGGAAAAACTCCTGCGCGAGCTCCGACCCGCCCTCCTGCTCATCACGCTCGGCGAACAAGGCATGTTGCTCTGCCAGTCGGGGCAGAAACCGTTCCACATCCCGACCGTGGCGCGCGAGGTCTTCGACGTCTCCGGCGCCGGCGACACGGTGATTGCGTCCTTCACGACGGCGGTCTGCGCCGGGGCCTCGCCCATCGAGGCTGCCATCTTCTCCAACAACGCGGCCGGCGTGGTCGTGGGCAAGATCGGCACGGCCGCGGTCAGCCCGGAGGAATTGGTCACCAGCGCCCGGGGCGAGGCATGAAGCGCGCGGTGTTCCTGGATCGCGACGGCGTGCTGCTCGAAGAAGGCGCCTATGTCCACCGGGTGGCGGATGCCGTGATCCTTCCCGGCGTCCCGGTGGCGTTGCGACGCCTGCAGGCCGCGGGCTTCCTGCTCTTCATTGTCACCAACCAGTCGGGCATCGGGCGCGGCTATTACACGCTCGCCGACATGCACGCCGTCAACCGCTGGCTCGCGGAGGAAGTGACCCGGGCGGGCGTGCAGTTCCAGAAGATCTATTTCGCCCCGGAGGCGCCCGAGCAGCCCAGCCGCGGGCGCAAACCATCACCCCAGTTCCTGTTCGACGCCCGCGACGAGTTCGGCGTGGACCTCGGCGAAAGCTTCATGGTCGGTGACAAGCTGATTGACCTCGAATGTGGCTGGAACGCCGGCGTGAAACAAAGCCTGCTGGTTCGTACCGGCTACGGCGCGGAAACGGAGCGGAAGGAACCGGCGAAAGTTGCCCGGGCTGTGGTGGTGAATGATCTGGCAGCGGCGGCGGAGTGGATTGTCAGCGGGCTTGTGGGTGAGGTCCAAACCTGACTTGCCGGTGGGGCGCTGACGAGCCGGCTCGCGGGGACGCTCCACCAAATCAGGGCACCGCAGGCTGGGGCGGTCCGTCAGTTGATTTCGAGTTCCGCCAGCGCGACGCGGACGGGCGGCAGTTTCTGTGGGTTTAGCCAGGCGCGTTTGAGCCAGAAGCCTTTGACCGTTTGACTGCGGATGAGGTCGGCCTCCTCGGCGAAGGGCACCAGCATTTCGCCTTCGCGCCGGTAAAACTGGTGGGCGAGATGGTCCGGATCGAGAATCCAGTATTCCGCGACCCCGTGTTCCTCGTAAGCGGTGAACTTGGGACCGGAGTCCAGGTGCGCCGTGCGCGGCGAGAGCGCCTCGATCACCAGCGTGGGCGCGAACGGCGCATGGGTGGAGGCCAGCCGTGCGGACTGCTCGTTGGTGAAGAAGGCGAGGTCCGGCAGAAACACCAGTCGCGGGCTGAGCCGCACCGCCACGACCTCGCGGTAAAGCCGGCCAAGCTTGTGCGCCTCGATGTGGGAGCGCAGCAGATAGTCCACGAAATTCAACAGGTCGGCGTGGCGCAAATTAACCGGCGAATGCATGACAACCTCCCCTTGGATCAAGTCGGCGTGGACGCCGGGCTGCAACCAGCCGAGGAACGCCTCGGCGGTCTGAAGCCGCGGCTCTTTCCTTGACGCGCTGGCAACCGAAACCGGCATGTCACCAACCTAGGTTGAACCCGAGTTTTCGGCAAGCTGCTTTCCGACGGCCGGCGGCCGGCCTTGGCACCTCACGGATGGGCCGGGACACTGAGCAGCCACTGCACGGCGGCAGTTTCGCCATCCCGACGGATGCGGTCGAAGTACGCCACCACCTCCTGGTCGGTCAGGTAGGGCAGCACGGCTTCGATCTGCTGCGCCACCGCCTTCAAGTCCTGCTTGTGCTGGTTCAGCGCGTCGAGCTGGCTTTGCACGGTTTGCCCGGCGTCGCCGAGGGTGGCCGCCGGATCCATGGCGTTGAGGGCGATCTGCTGGACGGCGATGCCCACCAGGTTGTTGATCAGGAACGGGCCGTCGCTGTCGAGCTGTCCCCCCAAGCGCACCGCCGCCTGCAAGGCCGACTGAGCCGCCGCCGGGTCGCCCGACTGCTGCGTCTTCGCATACTCCACCAAGTTAATGGTCAGTTGTTTGAGTTCCGCCAACTGCGGCAGTGGTTGCTCACCGGTGGCGCGGGCCGTGGCCTCGGCTTCCGGCAGGCCGGCGGCCAGATAGGCCTGCTCGACATTCTGGATGGACTCGAGGGCGTAGTCCTGAATCGGTTTGCCGACGGCGGCCAGGACCTCCTGCACGGCCTGGTCGGTACGACCGGCCTTGAAATCGTCGCGGGCGGAGAGGTAGCCCGGCAGGGCGTTGTCGGGCGCCGCTTGCTGGAAGGCGTCCAACCACTGGCGGCGTTCCTCGGGTGCGGCCTGGCGATTATCGAAGGGCGGCTGGTAGAAGGCGGCGTAGGCGACGCGCGGATCGTTCGGATATTTCTCTTTGGCCTCGCGCAGGTACTCGCGACGGTCCAGACCTCGCAAGACCCGCGCCGCCGCCAGCAAACTCTCGGCGCTGCGATTGTGTTGCTGAACATAGGTCTCAACGCCTCGGTGCCATGCCCCCCGATCAACGTCCCCGCCTTCCTGCTCCTCGCGCATCAAGCGGGCGATGACGTTGGTGGGCGGGTGATTGGTCCCGCCCCGAAGCTGCATCGAGGTTACGCGGACAAAGGGCCCGGCGGCGGACGAAGGACCCGACCCGCCCGAAAAGCCGGAGCGCTGCCCGGCCGCACCATCGCCGGCCAACCACCACGGCAGGCGTTGGCGGTTGGCGAAGGCCAGGCCCAGGACCACCAGCAGCCCGGCGATGACGATGACGAGTCTCCGTCGCATGACATTGTCTCCGAGATATAGACCGGGCCACCGGGAGGTCGTTTTGCCCGGGCTGGGGAAGGCCCTGGAGAATTTCTGCCGGCGGTGCAGGTTAAGTTTGTAAAACGATCCGCGCCTGCCACACTGCAAGCCCATGAAGATCTTGGGCGTGATCCCCGCCCGTTACGCCTCGACGCGGTTTCCCGGCAAGCCGCTGCATCCCATCGCCGGCAAGCCGCTCATCCAGCACGTCGTCGAACGCTGCCAGCAGGCCCAGTCCTTAAGCGAGGTCATCGTCGCCACGGACGACGAGCGCATCGCCACGGTGGCACGGCGGTTCTGCCGGGTGGAGCTGACGCGCGCGGATCATCCCAGCGGCACGGACCGGATCGCCGAGGTGGCCGCCCGCTGTCCCTGCGACGCGGTGGTGAACGTGCAGGGGGACGAACCCTTGATGGACCCGGCCGTGATTGACGCCGTGGCCGGCGCGCTGGCGGAGGCCGAGATGTCCACCGCCGCCACGCCGGTCCGCGACGCCGCCGAATACGAGAACCCGAACGCGGTGAAAGTCGTTGTCAGCGCCGCCGGCCGCGCCCTATACTTTTCCCGTCGCACGATTCCGTATCTGCGCGACGCCGCCAGTCGTTCGGTGACCGAGCAGTTGGCGGCGTTTCCTTTTTTGAAGCACCTGGGCATTTACGGTTACCGGCGGGAAACGCTGCGACGGCTGGTGGCGTTTCCGGTGTCCGCGCTCGAGACGGCCGAGCGGCTCGAGCAGTTGCGGGCGCTGGAAAACGGGATCGCCATCGCCGTGGTACGGGTCAACTACGACAGCGTGGGCGTGGACACGCCGGCGGATGTGGTGCGCGTGGAGCAACTGCTGGCAGGCAGACCTGGACCGGGAGTTGAACCGTTAAATCGTTGAATCGTGAATTCGTAACCGCGTTCGGCGGTTAAATGAAGCATGACCGAGCCGCGACCATTCAAAACGTTCGAAGACCTGGAGGTGTATCAGGCGGCGCGGGAGTTTCACAAGGCGATGTACGGGGTGACGCGCAAACTGCCGGACTGGGAGAAGTTCGAGCTGGCCAGCCAGATTCGACGGGCCGCTGTCTCCGTGACGAACAACCTCGCCGAGGGCCACGGACGGTATCATTATCTTGACCGGATTCGGTTCTCCCTGATCTCGCGTGGCTCGCTTCAGGAACTGCTGGACGATCTCAACGTCTGCGAGGACGAGCGCTATCTGACCGCTGATGAAATCGGGAAGCTCAAGACGGAAGGTTGGCGTGTTTGCCAATTGCTCAACGGTTACCTTCGCTACTTGCGGGACCGCAAAACGGGTTCCGATCTCGCGCTGCGAGAAACCGCTGCCACCGTCTGGCCGCCAACCGGGGAAACAGACTCGCTGGCTGACAGACCAGCCTCCTGACACGACAACGATTCAACGGTTTAACGAATTAACGATTTAACGATGGAACGTGGGAAAGCACATGAAATACATTTTTGTCACCGGCGGTGTGGTGAGTTCGTTGGGCAAAGGACTGACGGCGGCCTCGCTGGGCACCCTGCTCGAAAACCGCGGGCTCAAGGTCTGTCTCCAGAAATTCGATCCCTACCTCAACGTGGATCCGGGCACGATGAGCCCGTTCCAGCATGGCGAGGTGTACGTGCTGGACGACGGCGCGGAAACCGACCTCGACCTCGGTCATTACGAGCGGTTCACCAACACCAAGCTCTCGCGGATGAACAACCTGACCAGCGGCCAGGTCTATGCCCGGGTGCTGGAGAAGGAGCGCCACGGCGATTACCTCGGCAAGACCGTGCAGGTGATCCCGCATGTCACCGATGAAATCAAGGGCCGCATTGAAAACCTCGCGTGCGAATCGAAGGCCGACGTCCTCATCACCGAAATCGGCGGAACGACCGGCGACATCGAGGGGCTGCCGTTCCTCGAAGCCATCCGCGAATTCGCGCTGGAGGTCGGCTACACGAACGCCATTTTCATCCACGTCACCTTCGTGCCGTTCATCAAGGCGGCGGGTGAACTCAAGACCAAGCCCACCCAGCAGTCGGTCGCCAAGCTGCGCGAAATCGGCATCACGCCGCACATCCTGGTCTGCCGGTGCGAACGGCCGCTCGACAAGGAACTGCGCCAGAAAATCTCGCTCTTCTGCAACGTGCCCTACGAGGCCGTGATCGAGGAAAAGGACGTGGATCACAGCATTTACGAGGTGCCGCTGATGCTGCAACGCGAGCGGATGGACGATCTCGTCTGCCAGTTGCTTCGGCTGGACGTGCCGCCCGCCAACATGGCCCACTGGCAGGACATTCTGCGCAAACTCATCGCGCCCCAGCGGCGAGTCCGCATTGGCGTGGTCGGCAAATATATCGGCCTCCAGGACGCCTACAAATCCGTGTATGAGGCGATCATCCACGGCGGCGTCGGCAACGACTGCGGGGTGGAAATCGAACGGATCGAGGCGGAGGAGCTGGACAAGCCTGGCGGGGAGAAACTCCTGCAGGGCCTGGGCGGCATTCTGGTGCCGGGCGGGTTTGGCGGGCGGGGAATCACCGGCAAGATCCGCGCCGCGCAGTTTGCCCGCGAACACGGTGTGCCCTACCTGGGCCTTTGCCTGGGGATGCAGATTGCCACCATCGAATTCGCCCGCCATGTGCTGGGCCTGGAGGGCGCCGACTCGACTGAATTCAACAAGACCTCGCCGCACCCGGTGATCGCCATGATGGAGGAACAGCGCGGCATCACGGACCTGGGCGGCACCATGCGGTTGGGCGCGCAGCCGGTGCAATTGCAGATGGGATCGAAGGCGGCGGCGCTCTACGGCGCATTCGTGATCAACGAGCGCCACCGTCACCGTTACGAGTTCAACAACCGCTACCGCGCCCAGTTCGAGCAGGCCGGGTTCCGTTTCTGCGGCACGTCACCAAACGGGGAGCTGGTGGAACTCATCGAACTGGCGGACCACCCTTTCTTCCTGGCCGCCCAGTTCCACCCGGAATTCCAGAGCAAGCCGAACGCGCCGCACCCGCTGTTCCGCGGTTTCATCGCCGCTGCCTACGCGCACACCCACTCGTAGGCCCGACGGCCGCTCACAACAGCCGCGGCTGGAGGTCTTCCTTGGCCAGCGCGTCGGCGAGGCTTTGCACGCGGGCGCGCCGGCTTTCGATGATCAGCTTGTCCAGCCGGGCATCGAACTTGACCGGGTAATCCCCGTTGTAGCAGGCCATGCAGAACGAGGACGCGGGCAGGCCCGTGGCCTTCACCATGCCGGCCTCCGACAGGTAGGCCAGCGAATCGGCCTTCAAATAGCGGCGGATCTCGTCCAGTGAGTGGTTCGCCGCCATCAGCTTGGTGCGGTCCGGAAAATCAATGCCATAGACGCACGGATTCATGTGGGGCGGACAGCTTACCATGACGTGCACTTCCCGGGCGCCCGCCTCCTTCAGATTGTGCACCCGCGTCTTGCACGTCGTCCCGCGGACAATCGAGTCGTCCACGATGATCACGCGCTTGCCGCGGACCAGGTCGGTGATGAGGTTCAGTTTCACCCGCACGTTGAAGTCGCGGATGAGTTGCGAGGGCTGGAGAAAGCTGCGGCCGACGTAGTGGTTGCGGACGAAGGCCATTTCGAACGGAATGCCGCTCTGCTGGGAATAGCCCAGCGCCGCGCACAGGCCGCTGTCCGGGACCGGAATCACCAGGTCCGCCTCGCGCGGGAATTCCCGCGCCAGTTGCCGGCCCATTTCGACCCGGACCTCGTAAACATTCCGGCCCGCCAGGTTGCTGTCCGGCCGCGAGAAATACACATACTCAAAGATGCAGAAGGCGCGCCGCGCGTGATCGGGGAAGGCCTGCACGCTCCGGAGTCCGTCCTGATTGATGATGACGATTTCGCCGGGCGCGACCTCGCGAACGAACTGCGCCTCGATGAGGTCGAAGGCGCAGGTTTCGCTGGCGAGCACCCAGGCGTCGCCCAACCGACCCAGGCATAAAGGCCGGAAACCGTGCGGATCGCGGACGCCAATCAATTCGTGCTCGGTCAGGATGACCAGTGAATACGCGCCCTCGATGCGCCGCATGGTCTGGAGCAGGTTGTTCTCGACGCCCCCGAGCGTCGGCTGCGCCATCAGATGCAGGATGATCTCGCTGTCCACCGTGGTCTGGAAGATCGAGCCCTTGGCTTCGAGCTCCTGGCGCAGGATGGCGGCGTTGGTGAGGTTGCCGTTGTGGGCGATGGCGATCTGCCCCCGCGCGCAATCCACCGTCAGCGGCTGGGCGTTGCGCAGATGGGAGGAACCCGTGGTGGAATAGCGGGTGTGACCGATGGCGGCCTGCCCCACCAGTTCGTGCAACATGCGGCCGGTGAAGACCGCCGGCACCAGGCCCATGCCGCGATGGACGCGGAACTGGCGCCCGTCGCTGCTGACAATACCCGCGCTCTCCTGGCCGCGATGCTGCAGGGCGTAGAGCCCAAAATAGGTGAGTTCGGCGGCGTTCGGATGGCCGTAAATGCCAAAGACGCCGCAGTAGTGTTTCGGATAGCGCTGCATGACCACGCGCTCGCGCGTGCGGCGATATCCAAACGCGCGCCGCCCATTCCAGCAAGTACCAAGTCGCCGTCCCGCTCAGGCCATCGCCCGGGCCAGGGAACTCCACCAGACCTCGCGCAACTCCGCCACCGGCCAGGCCAGCTCGCCGTTCCCGGTCTTCACCACTAACGCCTCGCCGCCCACGACGCCGATTCGCGCCGCCGGCACCCCCATCAGCCGGGCGCGCTCGACGATCTTCACCGCGTCCAACGGCTTGCAAGTGATGACGACACGGCTCTGCGCCTCGCCAAAGAGGAGAGCGTCGCGACGCGTCGTAGCGGCGTCTCGGGAGAGCGCCGCATTCTTGTCGGAAGCTTGATCAGCGGCACTCTGCCGAGATGCCGCTACGACGGAGAAATCCACCGTCGCCCCGATCAAGCGCGCCGTCCCCCGCGCCACCTGCCCGCTGATGCAGGATTCCGCGAGGCAGACGGCCAGCCCGCCCTCGCTGCAATCGTGCGCGCTCTTGATGCCGCCGGCCTGAATCAGGCCGAGCAGCGTTGTGTGGAGCGTGGTCGCGGTCTCGAGGTCGCACCGTGGCGGCGTGCCGGTCTTCCGCCCCTGCACCACCTGCAAATAGGCCGAGCCACCAAGGCCGAGCAACGGATCGTCCGCGTCCACCACGCCGCCGAGCAAGATGATCGCATCGCCCTCGTCCTTGAAGTTTTGCGTCGTTATGTGCTCGGGCTTCTCGATCAACCCAACCACCGCGACCGTCGGCGTCGGGTCAATGGGCCCATCCGGGCTTTGGTTGTACAGCGAGCAGTTGCCGCCCGTGATAGGCGCGTTGAACGCCCGGCAGGCGTCGCCCAGGCCGCGCACGGATTCCTTGAGCTGCCAGAAGGTCTCCGGATTGTGCGGGTTGCCGTAGTTCAAGTTGTCGGTGACGCCCAACGGCACTGCGCCCGAACACGCGAGGTTCCGGCAGGCCTCGGTGACGACGATTTTCCCGCCCTCGTAGGGATCGAGATAGACATAGGCGCCGTTGCCGTCGGCGGTCAAAGCCAGGAATTTCTCGGGCACCATGGACGTCGGCGCCGCCCCCGAGTCGGGCAGGGAATCGGCCTTGATACGCAGGACCGCGGCGTCGCTGCCCGGACACACCACGGTATTGTCCCGCACCATGTGGTCGTACTGCCGGTAAACCCAGTTCTTCGACGCGATTGTCGGCCAGGCCAGCAGTTTCTTGAGATCGGCGACCGGGTCGGTGGTGTCGGCGAGGCCGTCGAGCTGGAAGGCGCGCACGTCGGCCAGGTAGGCCGGTTTCTTCGCCTCACGATCATAGACCGGCGATTCGTCGGCGATTTTTTTGGCCGGGATGTCGGCCACGATGCGACCGCCATGCCGGACCACCATCCGGCCCGTGTCGGTGACGTGCCCGATCTCGGCCCAGGGCAAATCCCACTTGTCGAAAATGCGCTTCACCTCCGCCTCGCGACCCTGGTGGACGATAATGAGCATCCGCTCCTGGGATTCGCTGAGCATGATTTCGTAGCTCGACATGTTCGGCGCGCGCTGCGGCACCTTGTCGAGTTCGATCTCGATGCCGGTGCCCGCGCGGGCGGCGGTTTCGCAGGTTGAGCAGGTCAACCCGGCCGCGCCCATGTCCTGGATGCCGGCCACCGCGCCGGTGGCGAGCAGTTCGAGGCAGGCTTCGCAGACCAGTTTCTCCATGAACGGATCGCCCACCTGTACCGCGCCCCGCTGCCGCTCGGCCGATTCCTCGGTGAGGTCCTGGGAAGCGAAGGCCGCGCCCGCCAGCCCGTCGCGCCCCGTCGCCGGACCGACGTAAAACACCGGGTTGCCGACGCCCCGGGCCGCGCCGCGCGCGATCTGGTCGTGCCGCAGCACACCGAGGCAGAACGCGTTCACCAGCGGATTACCCTCATAGGATTTGTCGAAGTACACCTCGCCCGCGAGGGTCGGGATGCCGAAGCAGTTCCCGTAATGCGCGATCCCGCTGACCACGCCGGCGAACAGACGTTTGTTATTTGCGATTTGCGATTTGCGATTTGCGATTTCTGAACTTGCGCCTTCGGCGGCAGGATTAGGCTCGCCCTCACCCCGGCCCTCTCCCCCGGGGAGAGGGAGACCGGTAGCGGACGCTGTTGTTGAACTCGCAGGGCTTGTCCCGTTCGCGCCGATGGCTTCTCCCTCTCCGCCCCCGGGGCGAGGGAGGCCAGTAGCGAACGCCGATGTTGAATTCGTAGAGTTTTTCCTGTTCACGCCGACAGCTTCTCCCTCTCCGCCCGGAGGGGGCAGAGGGCCGGGGTGAGGTGGGCAATTCTCTGTGATCGGCCCAAAGCGCAGCGAATTGATCGCGCACACCGGCCGCGCGCCCATGGTGAAGATGTCGCGCACGATGCCGCCGACGCCGGTGGCCGCGCCCTGGAACGGCTCGACCGCGCTCGGATGATTATGCGATTCCATCTTGAAGGCGATCGCCAGGCCGTCGCCGATGTCAATGATCCCCGCGTTTTCCTCGCCGGCGCCGACCAGGATCTTTCTGGATTTGGTGGGGAAGGTGCGGAGCAACGGGCGGGTGTTCTTGTAGGAGCAATGCTCGCTCCACATCACCGAGAAGATGCCCAGCTCGGTGTAACCCGGCGCGCGGCCGAGGATTTCGAGGATCTTCGCGTATTCGTCCGGCGTCAGGCCGTGCTGCGCGACGAGTTCAGGGGTGATGGCAGGTTCGGTCATGGGTGAATTATTTTGGGCGGCCTTCGACGATTTTGATTTCGTCCCCGGTCAGGCCGTAAAGTTCATAAACACGTTCGTCAATCTCGCGGTCGAGCTGTTCGATTTCCGATTCCAGGGCGGCAAGGTCGGCACGGCCGGCTTGGGCGGCCACGGCCTTCATCAAGTCGCGGATCGCGCGCAAATTATCGCCTGCGCCGAAACTGAAACAGACCAGCGGCTCCAGCGTGTTGACGAGCAGCGGATGGATCGCCTCCGGTTTTTTGCCCTTCGTCCATTTCTTCTGGCGCGCATGGTCGGCGAGGAATTGTTTCCAACGGGCGTAGATGAAGTGTTGCAGCGCCTCGTCCTGGAAAGTCAGGCGAAGGATCGGTTGCGGGGGAGCATGCGCGCCCCCGCGTGTTGCCGAGGACGCTCCGTCGTCGGTTGCGGTTGACGAGGCATCAACCGCCGCACGCGCGGCGCGTGCGCTCACCATCGCGTCCGCAATGGTGGCAGACAAAGTGATTTGGGAACCTTCTGATTCAATGGAGATTTCATGGACGAAGCCGGTGCGCTGCACGTCGTCAATCAGGATGTCGGGCTGCACTGCCGCCGCGAAATCTTTTTGCAGGTAGTGCGCGAGGTTGCAGGGCGTGCGGTTTGGCGTGTGCGCAATCAGCCGGGACAGGACTTCCGGCAGCTTCACGCGCTGGCGGTGCGCGGCTTGAATCCGCCCGACGCGCTCCACGATTTCCCGTTCCAGTTTCACTTCGTTTTTCTTTTTCGGGTCAATGCGTCGGATTGGCAGTTGTTCAATAAATTGCGTGAAATACCGGAAGTAGCCACCGCGCATCGTCGTGCTGACGTGTTTGAGATAAAAATCCAGCAGACGGCTGTTCAACAAGCCCAGGAGATACGCCGATGGCTCTTTCGCCTCCGCTTTCAGAGTAATTCCGTAGCCGGACGTGAAGGCAAATTCGCCAGCTTGATCGAAAGCGAACGAAGCATGAGCAGCAATGTCAGGCACAAGAATTTTGCCGGACGACATCAACTCCAAGTTTTTTGGATAAACAAAAGCATACCACTCATCGCCGCGCATTCGGCCCTCTTCACGATCTTCCAGCACTTTTTTATTCTGGTGCAGATAATCGTATGCCAGTGGAAATTTCTTCCGCAGTTGGACCTCGGCAATCAATTGCGCGCACCCTTTCTTGATTTGATAAGGAATTATGACCGCTTTGCTGCAAGTTTCCAAAAAATAGCGCCGGATGTCCTGGCCCTGCAAAAATAGCGCGACCGACTTCCGTTCCAATTTCACTTCTCGCTGCAGTTGTTCAGAAAAAGCAGTAACCGTCGAGTCGTTCGCCGATAACAAATCCAAAACGTAAACTGGATTTGCGCTGGTGCGAATGCCTTGGGCGATGCGTTCCGCCACGTCACGAAGCCGAAATGAGTTTTCGTTCAGCTTGGCGAAAAGCTCCGCGCCATCGCCGAGCACAAAATTCCATTGCTCGCCCGCGAAGGTCGCTGACGCAATTTTGCCGGAAGCGGCCGCGCCGGTTTCTCGCCAATCATCCAGGTCATCTACTTTGATGAAGAGGCTATGTGTCTGTGGCGCTTTTTCCAGAAATAGCAGACAAGTGTAAATGCTGGCTTGTGTGAAAACTTGCTGGTCGCCGAACGAGACGATTTGACGGACGTGTTTGCCCTCGCGCAGGAGTTCTCGCACCGCCGCGCCATATTCAGCCTGAAAAAACTTGTGCGGACAAATGAATCCAAGCTGGCCGTCCGGTTTCAGCAGTTGCAGGCCGCGTTCGATGAAGCAGACGTAGAGGTCGAAGTTGCCGCTGGTGGCGGAGCGGTAGTTCGCCTTGAGAAACTCCACGGATTCCGGCGCGTATTGCTGCATCACCTGGATGCGCTCGTAAGGCGGATTGCCGATGACGACGTCGAAGCCGCCGCGTAGGACAGGCGTCGCGCCTGTCTCCAATTGTTTTTCAGATGGAGACAGGCG
>JBEKGJ010000037.1:0-51403 GCA_050012855.1 Verrucomicrobiota bacterium
GGCGGCTCGTCCCTCGCAGCTCCCGCAGGCGGCCTGAATCTGCTTCAGCGTCCAGCCAACCCTCCATCCTATCACGCCCGTCCCGCCGGAACAGGAGGACCCTGCTTTACCGCTTACCAACTCTCAACTCCCGTGCGGTTCGTTCCCCGGCCGCCACTTGATGTTGCAGCCCAGGCTCGGTTTCTGGTTGGCGGAAACCGGCTTTCCCGCCAGCACCGCCTCCACCGCGCTCCGCAGATCGCTTCCCGTCACCGGCAGGCCATTGCCGGGCCGACTGGCGTCGAACTGGCCGCGATAGACCAGCCGCCGCGGCGCGTCGAAGAGGAAGAAATCCGGCGTGCAGGCGGCGCGATAGGCCCGGGCCACCGCCTGCGTGGCATCGAACAAATAAGGGAACGTGTAGCCGGCGGAGCGCGCCTCTTCCGCCATCCGGGCCGGGCTGTCCTCGGGGTAATTCGTCACGTCGTTCGCATTGATTCCCACCAGGGCCACGCCATATGCCTGGACGTCCCGTCCGAACTGCGCGAGACCGGCGCGCAGGTGCTTTACGTACGGACAATGGTTGCACATGAAGACGATTACCAAGGCCGGTGCGGCGGCAAAATCGGCGAGCGCGACGGTCTTGCCGGTCGGGTCCAGCAGCGCGAAATCCGGGGCCGGCGTCCCCAGCGGCAGCATCGTGGAAAGCGTCAATGACATGCCCGCAAAATGGAACCGCCCACCGGTTTTGTCCAGTGGGCGGTGAAGTTACAGACCATGCGGCCGCGGGGAAGGTCGCTCATTCCACCGCGACGACGGCGGGCGTCAGACCACTATCAACCCTCAACTTGCCGTTCAGACCTTCCCCATTTTCTTGAGCGCCTCGAAATTGCGCCGGGCCGCGTCAATCGGGTCCTTGCTGGTCTCGTGCTCGACCACATAGACCCGCGTGCCGCCCTTGCTCTCGCACCAGGCAAACACCGCCGGCCAGTCCACCTTGTCCTCGCCGATCACCGCTTCCGCGCCGCCGCCGCTGGCCTTGATGTGAATGGTCCGGGCCCGGCCAGGGTATTTTTGCAGCACGGCCACCGGGTCCGCACCGCCCTCGCGGCAATTGCTCGTGTCGAGCTGCATGATGACCTCGGCCTTGGTGTTGCCGAAGAACAGGTCCCAGGCCGACTCGCCGTCGAACTTTTCGAAATCATGTGCGTGGGCGTGGTAGCCGACGAACTGGCGCTCGGCCTTCACCTTGTCGGCGAGTTCGTTGAACAGCTTGGCGTGGTCGAGCCAGGCCTGCTTCGACTTGCCTTCCATCCAGGGCACGATGAGGAAGCGGTTGCCGATGACGTGGTTGAACTCGATGGTTTCCTTGAGCTTGTCGCCCAGCACGGATTCGTAAGGCGTGTGAGTGCCGCAGGCCTTCAGTCCATTGTCATCGAGCAACTGGCGCAGGTCCTTCGCGCTGCGACCGTGGTAGCCGGCGAATTCGACGTTCTTGTAGCCGATCTTGGCCACCGCGGCGAGCGTGCCGGGCAGATCCTTGGCGCATTGGTCGCGCACGGAGTAGAGCTGCAACCCGATGGGGATCTTTCGGCCCGCCGTCTGGGCGACGGCGTTGAGGCTAACGGCGAGGCCGGCGACACCGAGGGCGCTGCGGTGGAGGAAGTCACGACGGTTCAGGGCGGAGGTGGTGATGGAATTCATAGACGGATGGCTTTCTTGTTTAACGGACGAATGGCATTTCTGGACGCAACGCTACGCCCGCCAGTCAGGGTCGGTCAAGACCAGGCGCAGGAAACCGTTTTGCGCAGGAGGCCCAAGAAGGACAGATGCGTCCTTACCTCCCCGCGCCGGCCACGACGTCGAAGGCGCGCCCAGGCCTTCAAGCCCTGCCCCCCAACCCACTTCGCGTCTTCCCGCCTTCCCTGTTTAAACCTCAACAGCGAAGACGCGAAGTCGGGAAGAAGAACCTGCCGACCAGTTCGCCAAGCGCACCGGCTACGACCTCGAAGACGCGCCCAGCCCTTCAAACTCGACCCCAACCCGCTTCGCGCCTTCCCGCCTTCCCTGTTTAACACATCGGCGACTTTTCTTCCATTTCCTGTTGACATACTGTGCATATTCTAGATATACAGTTCCCACAACGATGCCGCGCGAACGCACATCCCTCCTGCTTGGCCCGATCTCGCCCGCCGCCCCGGGCACGCTTTATCAGCAGATCGTGGACGGCTTGCGGCGTGAAGTCAGTGAAGGCCGGCTCAAGCCCGGCACGACGCTGCCCTCGTTCCGCACCCTCGCCGAGGATTTGCTCGTGAGTGTCATTACCGTCAAGCGCGCCTACGAAGAATTGGAACGCGAAGGCATCATCTACCGGCGGCAGGGACTCGGCACGTTTGTCGCTGACCACGGCCTCGCGCGGAGCCGGGAGGCCAAGTTGACCACCGCCCGGGAATTGTTCCGCCAGGCCGCGCGCGAGGCGGCGGAAGCCGGATTGAAACCGACGGATATTCGCGAACTCGCCCACCAGGCCATCCAAGGAGATTGATATGAACGACCAGGTCATCGAAATCCGCGGGCTCTTGAAGAATTACCACGCCGTCCATCTGGGACCGCTGGACCTGACCGTGCCGCGCGGCGCGATTTACGGGCTCATTGGGCCCAACGGCGCGGGCAAGACCACCACCATTGATTTGATTTACGGCATGGGCAGCAAGGACGGCGGCGAAATCCGCGTGTTCGGTCTCGATCATCAAAGCCACGCGGTCGAAATCAAACGCCGCGCCGGCTACGTGAGTCCCGATTTGAATTTTGAGGTCTGGGGCAGGGTGGGACGGGCCATCCGGTTTGTGCGCGGGTTTTATCCGGATTGGGATGACGCCTACTGCGCGCAATTGATGAAAACGTTTCAACTGGATGCCCGGGCGAGAATCGCCTGGCTCTCCTTTGGCGCCAAAACAAAACTGAGTTTGCTCCTCGCGCTGTCGCATCGTCCCGAGCTGTTGATGCTCGACGAACCGACCATCGGCCTGGACGCCATTTCCCGGCAACAGGTCTTCGCCGAACTGCTCAAAACCGTCGAAGACGGCGAGCGCACCGTCTTGATTTCGTCACACGGTTTGAGCGACATCGAACGCTTTGCCGATCACGTCGGCATGATCAAAGGCGGCCGGCTGCAGCTCGGGGGCCGCATGGACGAGGTCGTTGACCGTTTCCGTCTGGCCGAGTTTTTCACCGGGAACGGAACCGAACTGGAAAGCCGGGACGGGTTCATCATTTTGAAACGCGACGAAAACCGCTGGCAGGCCCTGCTGGACCATAACAGCGGCATTCAAGACTGGCTGCAAACGCAGGGCGCGCAACAGCTCTCGCTCACACGCCTGACCCTGGAGGATTTGTTCGTGGCGCTGTTCAAGGAGGAGGAGCCGGCATGACGACCATCCTGTGGGATCATGTCCGCCGGTGGTGGTGGCTCTGGCTGCTGAGTTGCGCCGGCTGCGGCTACATCGTGGGGGGTGGCCGGCCGCTCACACCCGATTTGTCCAATGCTTGGTTCCCGCTCGCACTTTACCTGGGCGTGGTCCAGTTGTCCATGGATTTGCAGCGCGGCGACGTGCCTCGCGTCCTGCGGGCCATGCCGGTGACCGCCCGGCAAGTCGGCCGGGCCTGGTGGTGGGCGTCGGTGGGTCTCCCGGCGGTGGTGATGGCGGTGATCACCGGCTGCGTGTTTGCGTGGGCTTCGGCTTTCGGCAGCCGGCCGATTTCGTTGGTTGCCTGCTTCAATTACTGGCTGACCAATGCCCTGCTGTTCGGGCCGCTGTTCTATTTTCTGACCGGCCTGCCGCCCACCGGCAGCGCCAAGAGTGGCCGGTTCACGGGTCGGGGATGTTTGTTCAGCCTCCTGTTTGTAGGTTCGACGTTCACCATGCTCTACTTTTACCGGCTGTTCCCCCCGCCAACGACGAGGTGGAAAGTTTTCGTGGCCGTGGCTTCGTTGCTGACCGTGGCCGGCTGGTTTCGGGCCGAGGCGTTCGCGCGGGAGCACCTGGGAGCGGATGATTGGCGGCGCGCCAGTTTCGCCAATGCCGTCCGATTCCTGCCCGGCAAAAGTACTGACCCGTTGCGCGGCGCGGAAGGTAAAGGCGGCTTGCGCTTCTTGTTTCGAACCATTTTCGACCGGATGGTCCTGATGGGACTGTTCATGGTCATGCTGATGGGGGGCGCCATGATCGTGGTCCAGTTTTTCACGAGCGCACTCACGGGTAACAGATTGGCGGTGGATACCACGACGATCTGTGTCACGGCTCAGGTCCTGTTTTGGTTGATCTGCTGGCAGACCACCAAAGCCGCGCTGCACCTCCGCTTCCTGCGAACCCTGCCCGTCTCCACGGCGAAGTTGGCGGGCGTGTTAATCCTCGCGCCCGTGACCGCCATGCTGGTGGTTTTTGGTTTTGCCAGCCTGATGTTTGCCCTCTTTTTTCCCGCCCTGCGAGTTTCGCCGCTGACCCTGCTGCAGGGAGGGTACCTCCCGGAAATCGCGTTGGCCACGTTCGTCGTCCCCCTGGTCGTGCGGCGCGGCATGGACCTGTTGAGTTTCGCGATCGTGATGGTGGTGCTGGTCGGCGGCTCGATCAGTTCCCTCTTGATCAAGGAGCATCTTTCCATCCTGGTGAGCTGTGCCGTTTCGATGTTTTTCGTCTTCGGCTGCTTCCTCCTCACCAAGCTGTTTCTGGAACGCAGCAGCGAAACCTATCGTCCGCGAAAGAACCAATTTGCAGACATGCAATGGGGCACGGGCAGATGATCAGGCGGGTGACCGACTGCTGCAACTGGCGCCGGGCGGGCCTGGGGCCGCTCTCCGCCTGGCCGTCTTGGGATCACCCCCCGCTCTGCCGAATGGCCCGGCTGATCGCCCAGTCCGCCGCGTGAAGGCGATGGGCAACCGACTCCATGTTGCCCGTCGGCCCCCGAGGCGACGGGATCACTCGACCGGGGAAACGGCCCGGGATCAGTCCGGACAACCGGCGTTGATGGGCACGGCGGTGGGCTGCTCGCTGGGCGCGACCAGATTGTTGGCGAGGAGGAAGGCCTCGACCTCGGCGCCGCTGACATCGGCCAGCATGCGGCCGTCAATTTCGACGCACGGGCTGAGCGGCTGGCCGCTGCGGGCGACCATTTCCTGCCGATGGGCGGGGTTGCCGATGATGTTGCGATCCTCGAACGGCAAACCGTACTTGGTGAACACGGCCCGGACGCCGTTGCTCCAGCCGCAGGTCGGTTTCAGATAAGCGATGATTTTCGGTGTGGTCATACCTTGGCTCAAACATTGCCACACCTTCTGGGGATAGCAAGTGGACCTAATAATATGGACGGCGGGGTCAGCCGGCGCCGGGCAGCCGGCAGAGCACCTCGTCGGAGCGTAACGCGGCGAGCAGGTCGGCCACTGACCGCAATTGTCCGGGCAGGGCCAGGTCCGGCGCGATCTCGGCCAGCGGTGCAAGCACGAACCGGCGTTGGTGGGCCCGCGGGTGCGGCAGGGTAAGCGCCGGCGTGGCGCGCGTCTCGGCGCCGAAGGCGAGCAGGTCGAGGTCGAGCGGCCGGGGTTCGTTCCGCACCTGCCTGGGCCGGCGGCCGAATTCCCTTTCGAGCGCCTGAAGTTTCGTGAGGAGCGTTTCGGGGGTTTCGCCGGGTTGCGGTGCCAGACCGGCAACCGCGTTGACGAAGGGTGGCGAGCCGGGCGGGCAGTCCACCGGGCTGCTTTGCCAGAGCGACGAGCGGAGCAGGGGGGCCACCGAAAGGGCTTCGAGGCGTCGCAGCGCCCGGCGCACCGTGGCGGGCGAATCGCCGAGGTTCGAGCCGAGGGCGATGAAGACCATCGGTGCGCCCTCGTCCTTCGCCGCTCGCCCTTCACCCTTCATTTGAGCCCCAGGACATCCTGCATGTCGTAGAGGCCGGGCGGGCGGCCGACCGCCCACTGTGCGGCGCGGAGGGCGCCGTTGGCGAAGGTTTCGCGGCTTGCAGCCTTGTGGGTGAGTTCGAGGCGCTCGCCGTTGGCCGCGAACACGACGGTGTGATCGCCGACGACGTCGCCGCCACGCAGGGAATGAATGCCGATCTCGGTGGGGGTGCGTTCGCCGGGGAGGCCCTGCCGGCCGTAGCGGGCGACCTCCCGCAATTGAAGGTGGCGGACCTCGGCGAGGATCTCCGCCAGCCGGGCGGCCGTGCCGCTCGGGGCGTCCTTTTTCAGCCGGTGATGCATCTCGACGACTTCGAGATCGAAGCCGGGGCCAAGGATTTCGGCCGTCTTGCGCGTGAGCCAGAAGAGCGTGTTGACGCCCGTGGAATAGTTTGCGCTCCACACGATGGGAATTCGCGACTTCAGCGCGAGGATTTCGGCCTTCTCGGCGTCGGTGTGGCCGGTGGTGCCGATTACCAGCGCCTTCTGGTGGGCGGCGCAAAGGGCGGCGATGCCGGCCGTGACGTTGTGGAAACTGAACTCGATCACGGCATCGCAGCCGGCCACAAACGGGCGCGGATCGTCCCCTTCGTCAACCTGGCCGGTGATGTGGAACGTCGCGGGCTGGTGGGCGGCGCAGGCGAGCAGGGCCTGGCCCATGCGGCCCTTGGCGCCAATGATGAGGACGCGAGTCATGAGGAGGGACGAAGTTGGAAGTCCGAAGTTCGAGGTCGGCGGATCGCCGGGAAAATCAGGGTTCCCAACCGTGGGGCTTTGAATTCTGGATTTCGCATCGCGGAATTCATTGAACGATTCCGCAAGCCTGGAGCGTCTTCACCAGTTTGTCGTGATTGGGCGGACTGAGCGGCACCAGCGGCAGGCGCAGTTCACCGTCCATGACACCCAACAGGGCCAGCGCGGCCTTGACCGGGACCGGGTTGGTTTCGAGGAAGAGGTCCTTGAACAGCGGGTAGTAGCGGGCATGGAGCTTCAAGGCGGCGGCGGACCGGCCGGCCCGGAAGGCCTCGACCATGCGGGTCACTTCACGCGGGATAAGGTTCGAGGCGACACTGATGACGCCGTCGGCGCCGAGCGCCAGGAAGGCCAGGGTCAGGATGTCGTCGCCGCTGAGGATGGTGAACTTCTGGCCGCAAGCGGCGCGGAGCTGGCTGACCCGGTCGGCGTTGCCGCCGGCCTCTTTGATCCCGACGACATTGGGGCACGCGCAGGCCAGCCGGGCCACCGTGTCGGTGGCGATTTCGACCCCGCAGCGGCCGGGAATGCTGTAGAGGACAAGCGGCAGCCTGGTGGCCGCGGCGATCGCCTGGAAATGCTGGAACAAGCCCTCCTGCGAGGGGCGGTTGTAGTACGGCGCGACCTGCAACGAACCGTCGGCGCCGGCTTCCTCGGCGGCCTTGGTCAGGTAAATCGCCTCGCTGGTCGAGTTGGCGCCGGTGCCGGCGAGCACCTTGATGCGACCGGCGGCAAATCTCACCGTGAGTTCGATCAGTCGGATGTGCTCGTCGAAATCGAGGGTCGGCGATTCGCCGGTGGTGCCGGCCGGCACGACGCCGTCCACGCCGCCCCGGATTTGCGCGCGGAGGTGCCGGTCGAGGGCGGCCTCGTCAATCTTGCCGTCCTTGAAAGGCGTGACGATGGCGGTGTAGGTCCCGGTGAACAGAGATTGGTTCGTCGCCATAGGCAGAGGGAGAGGAATTGGGTCGTGGGGTCGCCGGTCAAAGTTCAATCTCGCCGTCGAAAACAAATTCCGCCGGGCCGGTCAGGCGCACGTCGCTGAATCCGTCCGCGTGGGATTGGAAGGCGACTTCGAGGGTGTCGCCGCCCTGGACGCGCACCTGCACCGGGGAGGTGAAGCCGTGGACGCGGGCGGCGATCAGGGCCGCGGCGACCACGCCGGTGCCGCAGGCGAGGGTTTCGCCTTCGACCCCACGCTCGTAGGTGCGCACGCGGATGGAACTGGGCGCGAGAACCTGAACGAAATCCACGTTCGTGCCGCGCGGGGCGAAGTGCGGGTGGCGGCGCAGTTCAGCGCCCAGCGTCTGCACCATCGCCTGGTCGGCATCGGGCACGAACAGCACCGCGTGGGGCACACCCGTATCCACGGAATGCACAGTGGCCGGGCCGTTGCGCAGCGGCACCGACTCATGGAGGCGGAGGGCTTGCGGTGACGTCAGGTTGACCGTCACGCGGTCGCCGTGGAGTTCGGCGGTGATGACGCCGGCGATGGTTTCAAAGGTGATGCGACCGATGGCGCCGGTGACGCGTTGGAGGAACCGCGCGAAGCAGCGCGCGCCGTTGCCGCACATTTCAGCGACACTGCCGTCGCTGTTGAAAAAGTCCCACGCCCAGTCGGCCCGGCCGGTGGAGCAGGGGACCAGCAGCAAGACACCGTCCGCCCCCACGCCGCGATGGCGGTCGCACAGGCGGACGATCTGGGCGGTCGTCAGGCGCAGACGGCGTGCGCGGTTGTCGAGCAGCACGAAATCATTGCCGGCGCCGTTCATCTTGGTGAAGGCCAGCGTCACAGGCGACGAACTTAACGTCCGTTCCCGGCAACTTCAAAGCGTAAAGTGCGCTTCCCATGAACCGGCCGTTTGGAGTTCCGCGTTTACGCGGCTTGGACCGCCTGAAGGCGGAGCTCCGAGTCCAACTGCCGACCCACCCATCAGGTTCATGGCCGGCGAGCAGGTCCGAAAGGAACGGGAAGCTCCCTCGGGTACGGTGGGCTCAGTTCTGGCTCAGGTGTTCGCGCGTGGGCAGCGGCGGGAACTTCGCGTGCGGTTCAGTCTGATACCAGAACGTGGTGGCCGCGATGTCATCCTGCGACGGGAGATATTTGCCGCCATCCTTCCAGCCGAGCGCCTGCATGGTCACTTTGAGGTCCTTGTCGAAGCGGACCGGGTCCATGATGTGCCAGCGATAGAGGCCGAAACGCTGGCCGGGCTTGTAGAGTTCGTCCGGCGGGAGCACCTGGGCCAGGCCGGTGTAGGGCGTGGAGAAGGTCTGGTAACGGTTCTTGCCGCCGGGAACACTGACTTCAAAATCGTAGGAACCGCAGAAATAATCCTCCGTGCCGGTGCCGCAGATGGTCGGGAACTCGGTGTCGCCATCCATGAAGAACTTGATTTCGCCTTCGCCCCACCAGCCGGGGATCTTCACGCCCCAGGCGAGGTAGGTGCCAACGTACTGGCCCTTGCCCTTCACGCCATCGAGCAGGGTGAACAATCCTTTCTGCTGGAGCACTTCTTCGCGGCGGAACTGCGCGTGGAAGTAGCCCGAGTCCTTCGGGACCTTGGTCAGGGCATAATTGATTTGGAAGTAGAGCACCATGTCGCGGTCATCGAGGTTTTCCAGGGTGACGCGGGCGTGCTTGCGGAACGGCATCGGCCAGTAACAGTTGAAGGCGCTGCCCGGGTTGACGCAAATGGCGAGCGAATTGATCTGCGCATACTTGCCCCAGCCGCAGGCGAAGAAGTCGCTCAGCGGCACCTCCACGGAAGGCTCGGTCTCGTCGTCCCAGTAAAACCGGAGGACATACCAGCGGGTCTTGTCAAGCGGCGCGGGGGTCATCCAGACTTGTTGGATCAGGCCGGGGCCTTTGATGTCCGCGAGCGTGAACACGGTTTTGGCCTTGATGACGACGGACGGTGAGACCTTCCAGCCGCGGCCCAGTTCGCTCGAGGCGCCCTTGCCCGTCCCTTGCGTGGCCATGCCGGCCTTGCCCTTCTCCCCGGTGAAGTTCTCCGGCGAGATGGACCGCGTTTTCGCGTCGGGCAGGCGGAAGAGATTGCCGATGCCCAGGCCCGTGAAGGCGCCTTCTTGGGCGAGGCCCGGACCGGTCAAAGGCGCGAGGGCGAACAGGAATAGCGCAAGCGTGAGGGTTCGTTTCATAATCGGTTAAGTGCTGTTTGCCGGCCATGCTAGGCGCCTGCTCCGCGTCTGGCAATCCTCGTGTGAGGAACCGCAACTGCTGCGTGATTGGAGCGCGGCTGTGCCCGGCACCAGCCGCAGCACGTTGGAGAGTCCTGCGGCATCGGGCGTATTCCATCCCTCCAGTCAGGCGTTTCCGCTGCGGCTGGCCTCCGGCACAGCCGCGGTCCGGGGGCCGTGCCCGCCCGCAGCACGCTCAGCGGTCCTCCGCGAAAAAACGTGCGCGGATCGGCCGGTGATCCGAGGCCGTGCCCCAGTTGGGCAACGTTAGCACCCAGGTGCCGGTCGGGTCCCACTCGCGCGCCAGGCCGGGGCTGGCCAGCACGTAGTCAATCCGTTGGTAGGAATCCTCCTTCCCGTAATAGTGCGTCCAGGTGACGTTGCGCGGGGGGAATCGCGGGTTCGGATTCGGATCGGTGTCGCCGTTGCGCTCGGTGGGCCGGGTGTCCACCAGCCGGGTGCGACCGCGACCAATCACCGCCTTGATCGGCGGCGAATCGGGCGTGTCGTTGAAATCGCCCAGGACGACGAGGTTGATGCCGGGTTGGGCGGCCAGGCGCTGGTCAATGATCGCGCGCAACCGGATGGCTTCCTGCTCGCGGAGGTCGGCCTCGTCGGCCTGCGGCAGGGGGCGGCGGGACTTGAGGTGCGCGGCGATGAGCGTAAAGGAGTAGCGCGGAGCGACACGGATTTCCACCTCGGCGAAGCCACGGCTGACCTGGAACCGACGGCCCTCGAGGAGGAAGTTCTCGTTCGTGTGCGGATGGCGGGCCACGATGGGGAACCGGCTAAGGACGCCGACGAACACGTTGGTGTCGAAGCCGGCGACATGCTCCCAATACGGGTAATCGAGCCCCTCGTCGCGCAGCGCACCGCGCAGTTCGAGCAGGGCGTTGGTGGGGCCGATTTCCTCGACGGCGAGCACGTCCGCCCCGAGCGCCCGGATGCCCTCGCGAACCCGGGCGCGCGCGGACGCGGATTTGACGGGCCGGGTGTCCGTAGCGACGACGAGGTAGTTTTCGAGATTGTAGGTGGCGACGGTGAAGCTGTCGGGTCCAGCCGCGTGGACGGCGGTCAGGAGGGGCAGCAGCAAGGCCAGACGCAAAGTCCAGGCGCGGGATTTCATGACACCAATTAACGCGTTGGGGGGCCGTTCGTCAAAGCCGGGCGCGGGATGGCGTGCGCGGCCTTGGGCACGGCGTCAAGCTTAGGCTTGCCAACCGGCCTCGGCTCCCTAGACTGGCCCGCTCGTATTTAAACGACATGAGCATATTTGGATTCACTTCGGCGTTGCTGGCGGCGGACACGACGCAACCGGACCCCCGGGCGCAGACGTTCTCCATGCTGGGCATGTTCGCCATCATGGGCCTGATGATCTACTTCGTCATGTGGCGCCCGCAGCAGAAAAAGGCCAAGGAGCACGCCACGATGCTGCAGGGCCTCAAGCGGGGCGACGAGGTGGTCACCAGCAGCGGCATCTGCGGGGTGGTCGTCAGCATCAAGGACAAAACGGTCTGCCTCCGCTCGGAGGATGCCAAGCTGGAAGTGCTCAAGAGCGCGGTGAGTGACATCCTCAAACGCCCGGAATCCAACTAGTTCTGACTTTTTAGCGTCTCCATGAAATCCAACCTCGCTAGATTGCTGGCCGTCATCTTTGTCGTTGCGTGGTCGCTGTACTCCCTTTACCCGCCCAAGTCGCGCAACTTGGTGGACGTGTTCCAGGAGCAGACCGAGGCCTCGGACACCAATTTCACGGCGATCGTCACCGCCGCCCGCGCCATGCAGCAGCGGGACACCAACAGCACGGTCTTCCGCGTTCTCCTGGACGCCGTCGGCACCAACGACCTGGCGCGCTACTTCCCTTCGCTTGTGGACCCCGACGCGAAGGACACCAACCGGGCCATCCTGAACGCGCTGCAAATGAAGGCCGCGGGCCGGATCAAGCTGGGCCTCGACCTGCAGGGCGGCATCTCGTTCCTGGTTTCCCTCGACACGAACCGGTTCAACAACATCACTGACAAGACGCACGCCGTCGCCCAGGCGGTCGAGGTGCTGCGCAAGCGCGTGGATCTCCTCGGCGTGGCCGAGCCGCTGATCCAGCCCGAGGGGGAAAACCGCATTCGCATCCAGTTGCCCGGCCTCTCCGAGTCGGACATGGACAAGGCCCGCAGCGACATCCAGCGCACGGCCTTCCTCGAATTCCGGCTGGTCCATCCCGACAGTGACCAACTGGTCAAGGATAGCATCGTGCTGCCCGGCTACGAAATGAAAACCGAGCGGCGCAAGAATCCGAAGACCGGCCAGACCTACGATTACCCGTATCTGCTCAAGAAGACGCCGGAACGGGGCCTGACGGGCAAGTTTGTGGACCGTGCGAACGTGTACCTCGATCCGGTGAGCGGCGAACCGAAGATCAGCCTCCACTTCAACTCGGCCGGCGCGAAAATTTTCGGGGACATCACGCGCGAGAATGTCGGCAAGCCCTTCGCCATCATTCTGGACGGCGAACTCAAGTCCGCGCCCCGCATCAACGAGCCAATTCTCGGCGGCGACTGCTCAATCTCCGGCAACTTCGATATCGTGGAGGCGCAGAGCCTCGCCAACGTGCTGCAGAACCCGCTGGAGGCCCCGGTTCATATCGAAGCCGAAAACAACGTGGACCCGTCGCTGGGCCGGGATTCGATCCAGAGCGGCTACCGTTCGGCGATCATCGGCATGGTGCTGGTTTCGGGCTTCATGCTCGTTTACTACCTGCTGTCCGGGCTCATCGCCAACATCGCCCTGGTCACGAATATTATCATTCTGCTGGGCGTGATGTGCTCGGTGCATACGACCCTGACCCTGCCGGGCATCGCCGGCATTGTTCTGACGGTCGGCATGGCGGTGGACGCCAACGTGCTGATTTACGAACGCATCCGTGAGGAGCTGGGCAAAGGCAAGTCGCTCAGGGGCGCCATCGCCGCGGGCTATGACCGCGCGTTTGGGACGATCTTCGACTCGCACGTTACCACGCTGATTTCCTCAGTCATCCTGATCTTCACCGGCACCGGCTCGGTGAAGGGTTTCGGCGTGGCCCTGACGATCGGTGTGGCGGCGAGCCTGTTCACCTCGCTGGTGGTGACGCGGCTGATCTTCAACTGGCTGCTGGCGAAGCACCTCATCAAGTCGCTGCCGATGCTGCACCTGATCCGCAACACGAAGATTGAGTTCATGAGCGTGGCCAAGATCGCCTTCACCCTGACGTGGACGCTGATCATCATCGGCGTGGCCTGGGGCTTTCATCGCGGCCGCGGGGCGATGGGCGTGGACTTCCTGGGCGGCGACATGGTCAGCTTCAAGTTCGCGGACAAGTCCACGCTCGAGGTGGACAAGTTGCGCGCCTCCCTGGCGAAAGCCGGGCTGAACGATGCGCAAATCCAGTTCCAGCGGGACCTGTCCGGCGCGGGCGAAACCTTGATCGTGACCACGGCGATGGGGACCGCCGAAAAGTCGAGCGCCACGTTGAAAGCGGAATTTCCGCAGGCGCGCCTGGAAAAGAAAGGCCAGGAAATCGTCGGGGCCTCGGTGGGCGCGGAGATTCGCAAATCCGCCCTGATTGCCGGCTTGCTTTCGCTCTTCGGCATCCTGGTTTACGTCGCCTTGCGTTACGAATTCTCGTTCGCCGTGGGCGCGGTGGTCGCCGTCATCCATGACGTGTTGATGACCATCGGCTGCTACTGCCTCTCGGGCCGCGAGTTCAACGCCACGACGGTCGCCGCCATCCTGACGATCATCGGCTTCTCGACCAACGACACCATCGTCATCTTCGACCGGATTCGCGAGCATTTGCGCATGGGGGTGCGGGGCAGCCTGAAGGAACTGATGAACCAGGCGCTGAACGAAACGCTGAGCCGGACCATCATCACCTCGGGCACGGTGTTTCTGGCCACGATGGCGCTCTTCGTGTTCGGTGGCGGCGCGATCAACGACTTCGCCTTCACGTTCCTGGTCGGCATCGTCACCGGCACCTATTCGTCCATCTACATCGCCAGCGCGCTGGTGCTGTGGTGGCACAAGGGGGAGCGCCCCAACATCGGCGCCCAGGTCGTCAGCGTCAGCACGCCGACCGCGCCCGTGCGCCCGTAACCGGCGGGCGGGTTTTGTCGCCGCACCTGGGGAGCGGGGCGGCGCGCGCGGCGGGTCGTCGTTGTAATTCCGCCGCGCGGTTCTACATTGGCCGTGCCGGATGCTCGCGCTCGTTCCAATCCAATGGTGGCACTGGGTTTCTTTTGTCCTGGTGATCATCTTTTTTCTGGCCCTGGACCTCGGGGTGTTCCACCGGCGGGCCCACGTGGTCCCCTTCAAGGAAGCGTTGTTCTGGACCCTGGTCTGCTTCGGCATGGCGATGGTGTTTGCGCTGACCCTGATCCCGGTTCGGGGGCGGAATGAGGCGGAGGACTTCCTGCAGGGCTACCTGATCGAACTGTCCCTTTCGATGGACAACGTGTTCGTCATGGCGATGATTTTCTGCTATTTCGCCGTCCCGGAATGCTACCAGCATCGCGTGCTTTTTTGGGGCGTCCTCGGCGCCCTGATCGCCCGCGGCCTGATGATCTGGCTCGGCACCGAGCTGGTTCGCAGTTACCACTGGACGTTCTATATCTTTGGGGTCTTCCTGGTGATGACCGCCCTCAAGATGCTGCTGCGTGAGGACGAGGAGGTGCATCCGGACAAGAACCCGGTCATCCGCTGGGTGCGCCGGGTGTGTCCGGTGACGAAGAATTACGACGGTCAGAAGCTGTTCCAATGGCAGGGTGGCCGCCTGTTTTTGACCCCGCTGGCGCTGGTGTTGGTGCTGGTGGAGAGCATGGACATCGTGTTCGCGCTGGATTCCATCCCGGCGGTGTTCGGCGTCACGCAGGACCGGTTCATCATTTTCACGTCGAACGTCTTTGCGATCTTGGGCCTGCGGTCGCTCTATTTCGTGCTGGCGAACGCCATCGCCTACTTCCAGTATCTCAAATACGGCCTGGCGGCGGTGCTGATCTTCATCGGCTTCAAAATGCTGATTGTGGACTGGATCAAAGTTCCGAGCGCCTGGTCGCTCGCCGTCGTGGCCGGGATCATCCTCGGCGCCATCGGGGGTTCGGTTTTCGCCGCCCGCCGGCAGTGGGGGCGGCTGCTGGCGCGCGACATTTCACCGCCGCCCGGGCAGCCCGGAAACGCCGCATGAGCGAGCCTTCCCTGACCGCGGCCGGGCCGGTGTATCGGCCGGACCAGTCGCTTTCGCAGAACCTGCAGGCGATCATTGCCGCCCCGCCGCCGCCCGGCGGGTTGACCTTGAACACCCTGTTTGTTTGGACGGGCGGTCGCGGCCTTTTTCTGTTCATCGTCCTTCTCTGCCTGCCCTTCGTGCTGCCGGCTTCCATCCCGGGTCTGAGTACGCCGTTGGGGACGGTGGTGGTGGTGCTGGCCCTGCGGCTGGCCTTCGGCCGGCCGCCGCGGCTGCCGTCCTGGGTGGGGGAGAAGCCGTTGCCACCGCGCTTCCGTCAGGCGCTGGCTGGCAGTGCCCGGGTGCTGGGAGCCATCGAACGCCTGCTGGTTCGACCGCGTCACACCGCGTGGATGAAGTGGCGTGCCGCCCGCTGCGTGAACGGACTGATGATGGCCTTCATGGGGTTTTACCTGGCGCTGCCGCTGGCCATCCCGTTCACCAACTTCCTGCCCGCGTATGGCGTGCTGTTTCTGGCGTTGAGCATGATGGAAGACGACGGCGTGTTGATCTGGGTGGGCCATGCAGTGTCGGTGGGCTCCGTCGTGTACCTCGTGCTGGTGGCGGACAAGGCCGTCGAGCTGACCTTGAAGTACTACGAGCCGGTGCTGCATTGGCTGCGAGGCTGGCTATGAGTCCTCGCTGGCTGCTGGCCCCCGCGCAACCGCTGCCCGTCCAACGGCTGGCCGCCGAATTGCGCGTTTCGCCGTTGCTGGCGCAGTGCCTCGTCAACCGCGGACTCGACGATCTGGGCCGCGCCGCGGCGTTTCTTTCCCCGCGCCTGCGGCACTTCGCCGATCCCGCCGCCATCCCCGACCTTGCCGTGGCCGTGGGCCGGCTCGAACGCGCCCGTGTCGCCGGTGAACCGATCGTCATTTTCGGCGACTACGACGTGGACGGCGTGACGGCCAGCGCGCTTCTGTTGCAGGTGTTACGCCGCCTTGGGTGGCGGGCGGAGTGTTACCTGCCGCACCGACTGGATGAAGGCTACGGCCTCACCCGGGAGGCGGTCGCGAAATGCCTCCAGCAGTTCCCGGCCACGCTGCTGCTGGCCGTGGACTGCGGTTCCACTGCCGTGGACAGCATCGCCTGGCTCGCCGAACGCGGCGTGGACGTCATCGTGCTCGATCACCACCAGGTTGCCGACCCGCCGCCCGCCGCCCAGGCCCTCGTGAACCCGCAGCGGGCCGCCCCGGACGCGCCGGACTTTCGCGAGTTGTGCTCCGTCGGTCTCGCCTTCAAACTGGCCCACGCCCTCGTCAAGCGCGGGCGCGCCGAGCACCGGCCGGAAGCCGCGGCGCTCGATGTCCGTCAGTTGCTCGATTTCGTCGCCCTCGGCACGATTGCGGACCTGGTCCCGCTGATTCGCGAGAACCGCATCTTCGTGACGGCGGGGCTGGAGCGCTTGAATCGTCTGGCGCGTCCCGGTCTGCGGGCGCTGGCCGACGTGGCCCGGATCACCGGCCCCATCGGGACCTACGAGGTCGCTTTCCAACTGGCGCCGCGTTTGAACGCCGCCGGGCGGCTCGAAAACGCCACCGAGGCGCTCGAGTTGTTGCTGGCGGAAGACCCGGGCGTCGCCGCCCGGCTGGCGGCCTCGCTGGATGCCCGCAACAGCGCCCGCCAGAGCATTGAACGCGGCATGGCCGAGGAGGTCATCGGCGCCGTGCGGGCCCGGTTCGACCCCGTCGCGGATTACGTGATTGTCGAGGGCCAGTTGCTGTGGCACGTCGGCGTGGTGGGCATCGTGGCCTCGCGCGTTCTGCAGGAGTTCTACCGGCCCACGATCATCCTCGGGGGCGACGGTCACGAATGGCGCGGCTCGGGCCGGAGCGTCGAGGGCTTCGATCTCGCTGCGGCCCTGCGACAATGCGACGATCTGCTGGTCCGCCATGGCGGCCACGCGATGGCCGCGGGCCTGACCGTTCATCCGGAGAACGTGCCGGCCCTGCGGGCACGGTTGAACGAACTGGCGCGGGCCTGGCTCAAGCCGGACCAATTGCAGCCGCTGGTGCGCCTCGATGCGGAAGTGCCCGCGGCCGGGATCACGGTTGAGCGCCTGCAGGAACTCGCCCGGTTGCAGCCAGCCGGCCAGGGCAACCCGCCGGTGCAACTGCTCCTGCGCGGTGTTACCATCCGCCGGCCGCCCCAGCGCCTGGGCCGGGAACAGCAACATCTCAAGTTCTGGGTTACCGACGGCTCCGCTTCGCTCGAAACGGTCTGGTGGAACGGCGCCGGCAAATCGTGGCCGGCCGGGACCTTCGATGTGGCGGTGTCACCCGGGCTGAACGAGTTCAACGGGCGGACCACCGTGCAGTTGAAGCTGCTGGCCTGGCGACCGCATTCGTGACCGCGGCTTCGTTGCGCCGCCCGGGGGTGGTCCGGCCGGCGGCGCGCATTTCCTTAAGTTCCTGACTTTCGGCTTGCGAAGGAGGGCTTAGTCTTGCTATGAGAAGCAACACTGCTATGGCTGCAATTGGGCGATTCCAGAAGGGCGACGAGATTTTCTACGCGAAAGTCGTGGACGGCGAGCTGTTTCGTCTGCAAGGAGATGTCTTCGGGTCCCCGTCTTACCAGAAGAAGCCGATCTCGCCCAAGGGCGTGAAGACGCTCGTGCCCGTGGCCCCCTCCAAGATCATCGCCGTGGGGTTGAACTACGCCGACCATGCCCGCGAAACCGGCAAGCCGGTGCCCAAGGAGCCGCTGTTCTGGCTCAAGGCGCCGACGTCGCTCATTCCGGATGGGGCGAAGATCGAAATTCCCTTCCCGGCGCACCGGAACGATTACGAGGCGGAGCTGGCCATCATCGTCGGCCGGCGCGTCCGGAACGTGACGCCCGCCGCCTCCTCCCGGTACATCTTCGGTTACACCGCGGCGCAGGACATCAGCGACCGCACCATCCAGGGCACCGAGAGCCAGTGGGCCCGGTGCAAATCCTTCGACACCTTCACGCCGCTGGGGCCTTACGTGGAGACGAAGATTGATCCGCACGATCTCACGATCCAGCTTTTCCAGAACGGGCAGCTCCGGCAGAACTCGAACACCAGCCAGCTTATCTTCAACTGCTTCGCGCTGGTGAGCTTCATCTCGACCAACATGACCCTGCTCCCCGGGGACGTCATCCTCACCGGCACGCCCAGCGGCGTGGGCCCGATCGAATCCGGCGACCGGTTGGAAGTCCGGATCCAGGGCCTGGCGCCGCTGGTGAACACGGTCAAGTGAGGGACGAGGGGCAAATTGCAAATTGCGAGTTGCGAGTTGCGAGTTGCGAATCACGTCATTTTGTGCGCCGGCAGCAGAAGCGCCTCGTTTGTGATTGATCTGAAGCACCGCACCAAACGATTTGCCCTGGATGTCGTTCGGCTCTGTTCCGTTTTGCCGCCAAGAGTCGAGG
This sequence comes from Verrucomicrobiota bacterium, assembly GCA_050012855.1. Taxonomy (GTDB): domain Bacteria; phylum Verrucomicrobiota; class Verrucomicrobiia; order Limisphaerales; family J093; genus JAJXZJ01. Next base: position 18,529 of record JBEKGJ010000037.1, read on the forward strand.
TCCAGATCATTTCACGCCAGTTGATCCGGGCCGCAACTTCGGTGGCGGCCAATTACCGGTCCGCCTGCCGGGGCAAATCGAAGGCCGATTTCATCAGCAAGCTTGCCACGGTCGAGGAAGAGGCGGACGAGTCCTCCTTTTGGCTGGAGTTGCTTCAGGAATTATCCGTCTCGGACAAGCCGGAGCTTCCGCGGCTCATTGACGAGGCCGGACAGCTCGTCGCGATCATGGTCAGTTCAAAGAAAACCGCACGGAGTCGCGACTGACCTCCGATTTGCCCCATCACTCGAAACTTATCGTTCGCCATTCTGAATTCGTAACTCGTCATTCGTCATTCGACATAATCCCATGCGCTGGTCCCAAACCTTCATCCCCACCCTCAAGGAAACACCCGCCGACGCGGAGATTGTTTCGCACAAGCTCCTGCTGCGCGCCGGTCTGGTCCGCAAGCTCGCCGGCGGGCTGTATACGTTCCTCCCGCTGGGGCTGCGAGCCTTGCGCAAGGTCGAGCAGATCATCCGGGAGGAAATGGACCGCGCGGGCGCCCTCGAGGTGCTCATGCCCGCCCTCCAGCCGCCCGAAATCTGGCAGCAAAGCGGCCGTTACGAAACCATGCGCGACGCGCTGTTCAAGCTCAAGGACAGCGCCGGGCGCGAGTGGGTGTTGAGCCCCACCGCCGAGGAGGTCATCACCAGCCTTGCCGCCGGGGAAATCAATTCCTACCGGCAGTTGCCCAAGAATTTTTACCAGCTCAGCGTGAAATTCCGCGATGAAATCCGCCCCCGCTTCGGCCTCATGCGCGCCAAGGAGTTCATCATGAAGGACGCCTACAGCTTCGACGTCAGTGACGAAGCCGCCATGGCGAGCTATCGGAAGATGTACGACGCCTACACGCGGATCTTCGCGCGCTGCGGCCTGCGCGCCTTCCCGGTCGAGGCGGACACGGGGGTCATCGGTGGCAATTACTCGCACGAGTTCATGGTGCCGGCTGAGACCGGGGAAAACGAAGTGGTGTTCTGCGAAGGTTGTGGCTACGCCGCGAACGTGGAAAAAGCCACCAGCGGCCTCCCGAAGACTGCCGCCCGCGAAATCGGCGCGGCCATCGAGAAGTTCGCCACCCCCGGCGTCGTCACCATCGAGGCCTTGAGCAAAGCGCCGTTCAACGTGACCGCGAACCGCCAGATCAAGACGCTGGTTTACATCGCGGACGGCAGGCCGATTCTCGTTTTGATCCGAGGTGACGACCAGTTGAATGAGGCCAAGCTGGCAGGCGTCATTGGCACGAACGTCTTCCGTCCGGCGGATGTCAAAGACCCGTTCAGCATCACGGTTTTTATCGAACTTGCGATGCCCGGCAGCATTGGAGCGGTGCACACCTCCTTGAGGCAGTGGTCATCAACATTTCCCGTCTATGCCGATGAACGGTTGCGTGGCGCGAATGACATGACCACCGGCGCGAATGAAGACGGCTTCCATTTCCGGAACGTCTCCATCGAACGCGACATTCACGCCACAAAATGGGCAGACTTGCGGACCGTCAACGCGGGCGAACCCTGCGCAAAATGCGGCCAGCCGCTGAAGATTCGCCGGGCAATCGAGGTCGGTCACGTTTTCAAATTGGGCACGAAGTACAGCGAAAAGCTGAACGCGCTCTACCTCGACGAAGCGGGCAAACAAAGGCCTTGCGTGATGGGTTGCTACGGCATCGGCGCGACCCGCACCGTGCAGGCAGTCATTGAGCAAAGCAACGACAAGGATGGCATTGTCTGGCCGCTGGCCGTGGCGCCGTTCGCGGTCTGCCTGACGTCGCTCGGAGTCGCGCCGGACAGCGCCACGATGAAGCTCGCCGAGAAGATCTACGCGGAACTGATCGAGCGGGGCGTGGAAGTGATCCTGGACGACCGCGATGAGCGGCCCGGTGTGAAGTTCAAGGATGCGGATCTGATCGGTTTCCCTCTCCGCGTCGCCATCGGCGAGAAATCCCTCGCGAAGGGCGAGGTCGAGCTGAAACCGCGGGGCGGCGTGTTGACGCCGGTGAAGGCGGAGGATGCCGTGACGCGGGTCATCGAGTGGCTCGCCGCGGCCCGGTAGCGGTCGGTCGTGCCCCGGCTTCTGTGCCGACAGACGCACCGATGCCTCCCGGGGGGATTCGTTGGCAGATTGGGGCGGGTTGACGCCCGGCTCCCCGGCTGTAGCATGGGTGGTACTAAAGGTATGAAGACGCGCCGACATTATCGCGAGCCGGGTTTCACTTTGATCGAGTTGCTGGTGGTGATCGCGATCATTGCGATCCTGGCGGGCCTGTTGCTGCCGGCGCTGGCCAAGGCCAAAGCCAAGGCCCAGGGCATCACCTGCATGAACAACACCAAGCAACTGGCCTTGGGTTTTCTGCTCTATGCCGACGATTACAACGACGTCCTGCTGGCCTGCGAGGACAACCTCCCCAGTCGCGTGAACTGGATTCAGGGCGACCTCTCGCTCTGGGATGCCACCACCGCCGACCCGAAGTGGCTGACGAACAGTCCCCTGTTCAACTATGTCGGCCGGAGCCAGGCGGTGTTCAAGTGCCCGGCGGACAAGGCCACGGTTTCGGTGGCCGGCCACGCCGTCGCCCGCATCCGGAGCAACTCCATGAGTCAGACCTTCGGCCACGGTTCGTGGCTCGATGGGTCGGGCGCGGGCGCCAACCAGACCAAGTGGTTCATCTACGGAAAGGCCTCCCAAATTATTTCCCCCACCCGGACGTTTGTGTTCCTGGACGAGCACCCGAACAGCATCAATGACGCGGCGTTTGCCGTTCAATGCACGGGCGCCGGCGCCTTCGGCACCGCGCAGGTGATTGACATCCCGGCCAATTACCACAACGGCGCGGCGGGGTTTTGCTTCGCCGACGGCCACTCGGAGATCAAGAAATGGCTGAGCAACGCCTCGGGCCAGCCGGACACCCGGGCGGGGTTGCGCAACATGCCGGTTTACCTGACCGGGGCGAAGAACCTCAGTCTCAACTTCGCTGCGCGGGATGCCTGGGTGGACGTGAAGTGGATGGCGGACAACGCCACGGCCGCCCGTTGACGGCGGCGGCGTGGACGATCGGGAGTTTGCGGGCGCAAACGCACACTGCCCCGGACCGCCGGTCGGCGACCCGCAGCAGTTCGCGTGCCGGTTGCCGCCCCGGGGTCACCGTCAAAGTTCGCTGTGCCCGCAAACGCACACTTGCCATGCGCGCGGGCGGTCGCTATATTCGTCGTTGTTCATGCACCGTGCAATTTGGAAAGCAACCGAACCGCAGCCCGAGAGATCATCAAAAATATGAAAAAGAACCAACTTCGCCGCCCGCATCGGCAGGGATTCACCCTGATCGAGTTGCTGGTGGTCATCGCGATCATCGCCATCCTGGCCGGTCTGTTGTTGCCGGCGCTGGCCAAGGCCAAGGCCAAGGCCCAGGGCATACTGTGCATGAACAACGGCAACCAGATGATCAAGGCGATGCACATGTACGCCGGCGACTATAGCGACTTCCTCCCCCCGAACCCGGACGATGGCAACACCTCGCCGTTCGGCAACTGGTGCGGGGGCGAGGCCGGTCCCGGCGAAGCCCAGGAGTTTAACACCGACATTCTCAAGAATCAGACGAACTGTCTGCTGGCGCCTTACCTCGCCAACACGGTGGCCGTCTGGCACTGCCCAGCCGACAAACGCGTGGGCCTCTACCAGGGAACCGATCCCAACCAGAAGGGCAAGAAAATTCCCTGCGCCCGGTCGGTTTCGATGAGCCAGGCAGTCGGCACCCTCGGCCTCAGCGGCCCCAAGACTCCCGTGTATGGTCCGTGGCTGACCGGCACGCATAATGAGGCCAACAACAAGTGGCTGACCTATGGCTCGCTGGCGGCCTTCAACAATCCCGGTCCGGCCTCGACCTTCATGATCCTCGACGAGGACGCGAACAGCATCAACGACGCGGGCTTCGCCGTTTCCTGCGGGACCCCGGTGTGGATTGACTGGCCGAGCACGGCCCACAACAATGCGTGCGGCTTCGCCTTTGCGGACGCCCACTCGGAAGTGCATAAATGGATCGTGGCCACGACCAAGGTGATTAATGGAAACGTCGCCCAGAAGTCGGTGCCGGGCAGCGCGGACTGGATTTGGGCTTCGCAGCATTGCTCGGCACTCCGTTAATTTGGCTCGTCTCAAATTGGCAATGCCGTCCGGCGAGGGTCGGACGGCGTTTTTTTGACTTCTTCAAGGGTTTCCGGGAAGTCATCGCCGAGCGACGACACGATTCCTCACCGCCTCGCTTCGGGAGGTGCGTTTCGGCTGCACGGTTTTTCGCCTGAATTCCGCAGAGAACCTTCTTTCAGACAGCGCGCGGGTCCGAGAAAATCATGTTCAGCCGGCAGCCTTCGTGGTTTAACCGCCTCCGATGTTTGAGTTGCTCGGAACCGATCCGTGGTCCAAGGCGCGCTTGGGTCGCTTGACGACCGCTCATGGCGTGGTGGACACGCCGGTCTTCATGCCGGTCGGCACCCAGGCCAGCGTCAAGGCCCTCGATCCGCGCGAACTGACCGAGATGGGCACCCAGATCATCCTCGGCAACACCTACCATCTTTCCATCCGGCCCGGTCGGGACATCCTGCGCGCCGCGGGCGGCTTGCACCGGTTCATGAACTGGACCGGGCCGATCCTCACCGACAGCGGAGGCTTCCAGGTCTTCAGCCTGGCGAAGATCCGCAAGGTCCGTGCCCACGGCGTCGAGTTTCAGTCGCACCTGGATGGCTCACCGTTGTTTCTCGGGCCGAAGGAGGCGATGGAGATCCAGCGGGAGCTGGGTTCGGACATCGCGATGGTCTTTGACGAATGTCCGCCGCATGACGCTCCGCCCAAGGAACAGCGTCTTGCGGTCGAACGGACCATCCGCTGGGCGCGGGAATGCCGGGAGCAACCGCGCGCCGACGGCCAGCTCGTGTTCGGGATCGTCCAGGGCGGCGCCAACACGAGTCTGCGCGAGGAATGCGCCCGGGCCATCGTCAGCCTGGGCTTCGACGGTTGCGCCATCGGCGGGGTCAGCGTCGGCGAACCCGAACCGGAGATGATGAAGGCCGTCGAGCTGACCGAGCCGTTCCTGCCAGCCGGTCAGGCGCGCTACGCCATGGGCCTGGGCACGCCCGCGCAGATCGTCGAACTGGTCGCCCGCGGGGTGGACATGTTCGACTGCGTGCTGCCGACCCGGGTGGCCCGGAATGGCACGGCGTTCACGCGCCGCGGCACGTTCGCGATCAAGGGCGGCGCGGTGAAGGCGGACTTTGGCCCGATCGAGGAAGGCTGTGCCTGTTTTGCCTGCCGCAACTTCACCCGCGCCTACATCCGGCATTTGCTCAACGTGAACGAAATCCTCGGCTTGCGGCTGGTGAGCATTCATAACTCGCACTTCTACCTCGACGTCATGCGGGAGATGCGCGCCCACCTTGCCGCCGGCACCTTCGCCGCCTTCCGCCGTGAGTTCGCGGCCATGTATGTCCCCACCCGGCGGGTGCTGGCGGCCCGCGCCCTGGCGGAGTGAGGTCCGCTTTTTGGCAGTGTCCCAACTTGACTGGAGCGCGGGTCCGCGACTCGCAGCGACCATCGTAAATCGAAGCTGCTGCGGCTCACGGAGCCGCGCGCCGGCGCCGGACCGGCGAATGAGGACACTATCCGCTTTTTGGGTCGTCAACCGGTCTCCTCGCCGATAGCTTTCCGATGATGCTTTCGCGCCGCGAATGGAAGCCGGAATCCGTGCTGCTGCTGGTGATGTGGTTTTTTTTAGGGCTGGCCGGCGTTTCGATGTGTGCCCTCGGGGTTCAGCACCTGACTCGTGCCCTGTCTCACGGGGCACAGATGTTCTACGTGCAACTGGCCGGGACGCTGCCCATGTATGTCTGGGCGGTGGGGCTGGTCGTCTGGTTTCTCCGGTCCAACCAGATCGGCTGGAATGACGGTTTCGGCCTGCGTCGGCGGTGGAGGCGGGCGGTGGTGATCGCGGCGGGCGTGGCGATCCTGGTGACCCCGCTGAATCTGGGTTTGCTTTGGGTTTCGCAGCACCTCCTCGAGTGGTGCTCGCTCGATTTGGTGACCCAAGCACCGGTCGAAGCGGTGCGGGCCGCACCGGCATTCTGGCAGAAGCTGGTGCTGGGGTTGATGGCGGTGGTCGGTGCGCCATTTCTCGAGGAAATGTTTTTCCGCGGCCTCCTTTATCCCTCGATCAAGCAGGCTGGTTTTCCGCGCCTGGCCCTGTGGGGCACAGCCCTGTTCTTCGCTGTCTCCCATGCCAACCTGATGGCCTTCCTGCCGCTGACCTTCTTCGGGCTGGTGCTTGCGCTGCTCTACGAGGCCACGGACAATTTGCTCGCGCCCATCACCACCCATGCGCTGTTCAACGCCGTCAATCTCGTCTCGCTGCTGATCGAAAACGGGAACCGCTGACCAACATGAATGAACTCGAACTCATCGGCCGCCTGGTGCGTGACCTCCCCACGCATGCCGGCGTCGTGGTTGGCGCCGGCGACGACTGCGCGGTGCTCGATCTGGGCGTGCCCGGCCGCTGGGTGCTGTTCAAGACCGACGCCGTGGTCGAAGGAGTGCATTTTCTTCCCGACGCGCCGCCTGAGAAGATCGGCCACAAGGCGCTGGCGCGTTGCCTGAGCGACGTCGCCGCCATGGCCGGCGATCCGCACAGCGCGGTGGTGACGCTGGCGCTGCCGGCCGGCTTTGCCCCGGGCCGCATCGAAGCCATTTACGCCGCGATGAACGCGCTGGCCCGCCGTTACGGCGTCGCCATCGTCGGCGGCGAAACGGTCGCGACCCTTGGGCCGATGCTGATTTCGGTGGCGCTGCTCGGAACGGTCGGAGCGGGCAGGGCGGTGCGGCGCGCCGGTGCGCAGGCTGGGGATGCCTTGTTTGTCACCGGCGAACTGGGGGGCTCGATCCTGGGCCGCCATCTCGAGTTCGAGCCGCGCCTGGCCGAGGCCCGCTGGCTGGCCTCCCATTTCAGCATCCACGCGATGATTGACCTCAGCGACGGCCTGGCGGGCGATCTGCGCCATCTCCTGGCCGCCAGCGGCGTCGGGGCCGAGTTGCTGTCCGATGCCATCCCGGTCAGCCGCGCGGCGCGGGAACGGGCGCGCGGCGGCGCTTCGGCCAAGCCGCCGTTGGCTGCGGCGCTGACCGACGGCGAGGACTTTGAGCTCCTGTTTGCCGTGGCCAGTCGCGATGCCGTGCCGTTGCTCGACGGCTGGAAGGCGGAGTTCCCGGCGGTGCGGTTGAGTTGCATCGGCAAGATTACGGCCGCTCCCGGTTTGATGCTGCGCGATCGTGTCGGCGCCAGCCCGTTGAACCTGCATGGGTACGCTCATTTCAGCCAGCCCTGACGAAACCGTGGCCATCGGGGTTGCGTGGGGCCGGACCGTGACCGCCGGTTCGGTCATCGGTCTGCACGGTGAACTGGGCGCGGGCAAGACCCAACTCGTGAAGGGCCTGGCGCTGGGGCTGGGCAGCACGGCGCGCGTCCATTCGCCCACGTTTGCCCTGATCAATGAATATGCCGGCGGGCGGCTGCCGCTGTTCCACCTCGATCTCTACCGGTTGGAAACGCCCGCCCAAATCCGCAGTGCCGGGCTCGATGATTACTTCTTCCGCCCGGATGGCGTGACGGTGGTCGAGTGGTTCGAGCGCACCTTATTCCAACGGCCGGAAACCGAAGGCCGGCTGCCGTCGGGGGGCCGGCTGCGCGAAGTTTGGATCGAAATCGTCAGCGAGACACAGCGACGCCTCACTTATGAAGATTCTGGCGGTTGAATTCTCCTCCGACCGGCGCAGCGTGGCGGTGGCGGACGGCTCGTTGGTGCTCGGAACGGCCGCGGAGACGGGCGGCTGGCATACGCACACGTTTGCGCTGATTGGCACGGCCCTGGCACAGGCGGGTTGGGAACGGGAACAAATCGAGTTGATCGCTGTGGGCCTCGGTCCCGGCAGCTACACGGGCATCCGGGCGGCGATCGCCCTGGCGCAGGGCTGGCAACTTGGCCTCGGCGTCCGCCTGACCGGCCTCAGCAGCGTCGAGTGCCTCGCCACCCAACTTGGGGCGATGGGCGCGACCGGGTGTCGGACGCTCATCGTTGACGCCCAACGCAACGAATTCTACCGGGCGGTTTATGAAATCACGACCGGTGGCGTGCATGAGGTCGAACTGCTGCGCATCGTGACGCGGTCCGCGATCGAAGCCGGCATCGCCGCGGGCGCAATCGTCGTCGGGCCCGATGCCGACCGGTGGTTTCCGTCGGCCCGAGCGCTCGATCCTGACGCCGCGGCGTTGGCGCGGCTGGCGGCCAACCGCAACGAGTTTCTTCCCGGTGAGAAACTGGAGCCGATTTACCTGCGCGAAACGAGCTTTGTGAAGGCGCCGCGGCCGCGCGTCGTATGATGGCGGCGCATAAGACTGGTGGCGACTCTTGTCGCCGGTTTACGAGCCGGCGGGTGGTTCGATCAGGATTTCGCGAATGGTGTCCGGATTCGCGGGGTCGTGGACCTGGTCGGCGAACGAGAGCGTGACGCCGGGTTCGGTGCCGGTGTTGAGGATGGCGTGCGGCACGCCGGGCGGCAGCGTGAAGCGGTGCGCTTCATGGGCAGGGATCAGAAAATCGCGGTCCTGGCCCGCAATGCGCAGGCGCACCAAGGCAGGGCCAGCCACGGTCATGATCTCGGTGGTCCGGCGATGAAAATGGTTGCCGCGAACGCCGCCGGGCCGGGTGAACACAAGGTGGACGTTTCGCTGGCCGGCGAATTCGGCGGCTTCGAGCGGTTCGCAGAGCCAGCCGCGGGGATCGGCCGCGCGACGCAGGATTTTGACCGCGACCGGGTCCGTCGGGTTCGTGCTCATGCCGGTGGCAGTTTGAACTTCGGGCACTGGCTGAGGAACCGGACCGGATTTTGGAAAATCACGCGGTCAATGGCCTCGGCGGTCCAGCCGCGCCGGCGCATTTCGAGGGCCGTGCGCGGCACGTTCAAGGGCACGCTTGGACCCCAGTCACACGCCGAGTTCATCCAGAGCCGCTCGCTGCCGAACCGGTCGAGGATGTCCACGGCGCGGGCGGGCGTGCATTTGCTGTTGGGATAAAGCGTCATGCCGGCCCAGAACCCGCCGTCGAGCACGAGCTTCACCGTGTGCTCCTCGACGTGGTCAATGATGACCCGCTCCGGGCGGATGCGCGGGTCGTTCCGCAGGGCATCAATGATCAACTGCGTGCCCTTGAGCTTATCCTCAAGGTGGGGCGTGTGGACCAGAATGAGCTGATCGTGGCGCGCCGCCAGGTCAATGTGCCGCTCCAGCACGGCCAGTTCGTTCCGGCTGTTCTTGTTCAACCCGATTTCGCCGATGCCCAGCACGGTCGGCCGGTCGAGCAACGGCGGGATGAGAGCGAGGACGTCATTGGCCAGCGCGAGGTCCTCGGCTTCCTTGGGGTTGAGGCAGAGCCAGCAGAAGTGGGGCAGACCGAACTGGGCCGCGCGCCGGGGCTCGAACTCGGTGAGCTGGCGAAAGTAGTCCGCGAAGCCGGCGGCCGAACCGCGATCAAATCCGGCCCAGAAGGCGGGTTCGCAGACGGCGACACAGCCGGCAGTGACCAGCGCGATGTAATCGTCGGTCGTGCGGCTGACCATGTGGGCGTGGGGTTCGAGGTATCTCATGGGGAGTTGAAAGAGTTTTAAGTTGAGAGTTGGGAGGCGGGGACTAGCCGGCGCCAGTCAAAAAGCGGCGGAGACCGCTCAGCATGCGGCTTTGTTCCTCAGCCGCCGCGTAAAGGATTTTGAAGTCGGCTTCCTTGAGCAGGTTCTGTTTGGGCGCAATAAAAGCATGAGAAACAACCTCGAATAATGAACCGGTGGCGATTTCGACGAAGCGGGCGTAATCGTCACGCGATGTCCTTGAACTGCCTTCGGCAATGTTGGCGGAGACGGAAACCGCCGCGCGTCGCATCTGGCTGATAAGACCGAATCGCTCCGGCTCTGGAAAGTCGCGCGTCAAGCTGTACACCAGGTCAGCAAAAGCGACCGCCTTCTGCCACACGTCAAGTTTCTCGAAATTGAACATGGTTTTTTGATTGAGCGACTCCTCTCAACACTCAACTCAAACCTCACTCAACTTCTTCGGTGCCCACGCTCCCACCGCGCCCTTGCCGGGCGCCTTCGCCACCGGTTCGGTCGTCGGATCGCTCAACGCGAGCAAGACATTGCTCGCCCGCTGCGTCTTGCCGTCGGCCAGGTGGCGCATCGCCTCGCGGAAGGCCGCGAGCCGGAAATCCGCGTCGCCGGTCGCGCGGTCCACGCGGTCGAGAAAGGCGGCGACCTCGATCAACTGGCTGCGCGCCTCCAGGAAATAAAGGTCGAGGACTTGCTGGCGTGTCATGCCCGCAAACTACCTCTGGACACCCGGCCGGACAACCCAGTTCTGGCCGGATCGCGCCGATTCCGCCGCAGCGAGCGCGCCCGTTCGTGCCGCCGCGCGCGGGCTTTCTGCTTGTTTCGGCGGGTCAGTCTGGTAGGAACGTCCTCCGCGTGAATGCCGCTCCTCCCTTTCGCCTGGGTGTGCTGGGTTCCGGCAAGGGCTCGAATTTCGTGGCCCTGGCCGAGGCTTGTGCTGCCGGGAAGGTGCCGGCGGCGGTGGCCTTGGTCATCAGCGACGTGCCGGACGCCGGGATTCTGGCCCGCGCCGCGGAGCGCGGCATCCCGGCGAAATTCGTCCCGCCCGGAGCATTCCGCACCAAGCTCGACGCCGCGGCGGAAGCGGCCTACGTGGGCGAATTGCAGGCTGCCCGAGTGGACCTCGTGGTGCTCGCCGGGTTCATGCGGATTTTGAAAAGCGGTCTGCTGGGCGCCTTTCCCCAGCGCGTGGTGAACATTCATCCGTCGCTGCTGCCGGCGTTTCCCGGGCTCGAGGCCTGGCGGCAGGCGCTTGATTATGGCGTCAAGTTCACGGGAGTGACGGTCCACCTCGTGGACGCAGGAGTGGACAGCGGGCCCATTCTGGCCCAGGCGACCGTGCCGGTGCGCGATGACGACACTGCGGCGGCGCTGCACGAGCGGATCCAGCAGGTGGAGCATGAGCTTTATTCGTCCGCGATCGCCGCGTGGCTCCGGGGCGAACTGGTGGTGCAGGCCCGCCGGGTGCTTCGGCGCAAGTCGTCGTGATGGAAAGGGATGTTGCTTGAAAAAGCCATCCACAAAGCGGAAAATAAAATTTCCGCGTCGGACTTGGAGCATTCGTCCGACCACGCAAATCAAGGCGTCGGATCGGATTTATGCGCGCACCACCGCCCGACGGGAGGAACGCGCCTCGAAAAATGAAGACTGAGAAAGCAATTTTGCGCCTCGGGCTGCCCAAGGGCAGTCTGCAGGACGCCACCATCGAGAAGATGGCGAAGGCCGGATGGAACATCACGGTCAGCAGCCGCTCGTACATTCCCTATGTGGACGATCCGGAACTCGACATCCGTTTCATCCGCGCGCAGGAGGTCAGCCGCTATGTCGAGCACGGTCCGCTCGACGCGGGGATCACGGGCCACGACTGGGTGATGGAGAACGGCTCGAAGGTTCACGAAGTGGGCGAGTTCATCTTCAGCAAGGTGACCCGGCAGGCGGCGCGCTGGGTGCTGGCCGTCCCGGAACATTCGCCGATTCAGTCCGTGCATGACCTCGAGGGCAAGCGCATCGCCACCGAGGTGGTCAACCTGACCAAGGCCTATCTGCGGCGGAACAAGGTCAAGGCGGAGATCGAGTTTTCCTGGGGCGCCACGGAGGTGAAGGCGCACGAGATGGTGGACGCGATCGTGGACATCACCGAGACGGGGTCCTCGCTGCGGGCCAACAAATTGCGAATTGTGGACACGCTGTTGACCTCGACGCCGCGGTTGATCGCCAGCCACGCCGCGTGGAAGGATCCGGTCAAACGCCGGAAGATCGAGCAGATCGCCCTGCTGTTGAAAGGGGCGCTCGAGGCGGAGGCCAAGGTGGGTTTGAAGATGAACATTCGCGAGGGGCACCTCGCGAAGTTGTTGCAAAATCTCCCCGCTTTGCGTAATCCAACGGTGTCGGGCCTGAGTCAAACCGGCTGGGTGGCGGTGGAAACGATCATTGACGAACATGTCGTGCGCGAATTGATCCCGCAGTTGAAGGCCGCCGGGGCCGAGGGGATCATCGAGTATCCGCTGAACAAAGTCGTGTATTGAGTCGGCTCATCAACTAATCGCTATGGGTTCATTGAAGAAGCGCCGGAAGGCCAAGATCAACAAGCACAAACGACGGAAGAAGCTGCGCGAACATCGCCACAAGAAGCGCACCTGGCAGAAGTAACTGCCCCCGTCGGTTCACCCTGTTCCGGGAGCGCAGCCACGCAAGGGCGGGCTGCGCTCCGTTTTCTGCCGTCATCCGACCCGCATGTTTGCTGCTCGCTCCCGGCTTTTCGGCCTGCTCGGCGCCATCGGGTTGCTGGCGGGCGGCTGTGCCACGGACCATTCGCCGCGTCAGGCGGCCCGCGATCCGGCCCGCATCAGCCAGCGGGCGGATGCCTATGCGCATTACGCCAGCGGTTTGATCCATGACCAGCGGAACGAGGCCGCCCTGGCGGATCGCGACTTCGCCCTGGCCGCCGCGGCCGATCCGGACAACGAAACGCTGGCCGTGGACCTTGGCCGCCGGTTGCTACAGCGCCGTCAGTCTGAGCATGCCGTGGAACTGCTGTCCCGCTCGGCGGCGCGTCCCCGCGCGACCGGGTTGGTCTATGGCTGGCTCGGTTTTGCGCTCGACCAGGCCGGCGACACCAACGCCGCCGTGGCGGCCTTTCAGACCGCGAGCAAGCGCTCACCGCAGCTTTTCCTGGCTTATCACGGCCTGGCGCGGATCGCGCTTGATCGGAAGCAGCCGGCGGAGGCGCTGAAGGTGATTGACGCGGCCATGCGCCAGCCCAAGGCGGATGCCGAATTCCTCGTTGGCCTCGCGCAGTTCCTGATCGCCAGCGCCCAGAGCAAGGCCCTGCCGGACACCGAAACCAAGCCGCGCGTTCGCGCGCTGCTGCAGCGGTGCGCGAAGCTGGCCCCGACCGACCCCTCGCTCCTCCAGAAGATGGCGGACTGTTACCGTGCGATCGGCGAACTGGTCAGCGCGACCGAGCTTTACCAGAACCTGCTCGATCATCAGTCGAATGCCGATCCGGCCGCGACCATGGCCCTGCATGAGCAACTCTTCCAGCTTTACACCCTGAGCGGCCAGCCCGGGAAGGCCGAAGTCCAGCTTCGCGAAATCCGCAATGCCAACCCGGCTAATCCACTGGTGCATTATTTGCTCGGCTCGGTCGCCCTGGATGAGCGGCGCTATGCCGATGCGGTGACCAGTTTCGAGCAGGCTTTGCTGCTCGCGCCGGACGCCCGCGAGCTCGAGCCGGCTTACTACAAGCTGGCGGCGGCGCAGATCTCCCTGCACCAGCCGCAAGCCGCCCTCGACACGTTGACGCGAGCCCGGGCCCGCTTCCGCCCCAACTTCTTTCTCGAGTTTTACACCGGCGTCGCCCAGGCCGAAGCCGCCGAATACGGCGAGGCCTTGAAGAGCTATACGTCCGCCGAACTGCTGGCGAAGGCTTCCGAACCCTCCAGTCTGACCGAGGCCTTCTATTACCAACTGGGCGTGGCCCAGGAGCGTTCGGGCAGTTTTGAGGATGCCGAACGTACCTTTCGGAAATGCCTGCAAATGGCCCCCGAAGACGCCGAGGCGTTGAACTATCTCGGTTACTCCTGGGCCGATCGCGGCGTCAACCTTGAGGAGGCGCGCGCCCTGATCGAAAAAGCCGTGAAACTCAAGCCCGAGGAGCCCGCCTACCTCGACAGCCTGGCATGGGTGCTTTACCGGCTCAAGCAACCGCAGGCGGCGCTGGTGCCGATGGAGAAGGCCGTCCGCCTGTCCGAGAAGACCCCGGATGCCACCCTGTTCGAGCACCTGGGCGACATCCGCGCGGCGTCGGGCAATGAGCCGGGAGCGCGCGAAGCCTGGCGCAAGGCCCTTGAACTCGAACCCAGCGACGTCCTGCGCCGGAAACTGGAGGTTGCGCCGGCCACCGGCAAACCCTAGCATGAGCCTTCAGTTCAAACGGCACTATACCGTGGAAGAGGCGCGGATCCTGCTGCCCGCCATCCGCACCTGGCTGGCGCAGTTGGCGCAGGTCCGGGCAGAACTGGCGCGCGCGGAGAGCGAACTCGGTTCGCAGATGGCGTCAGGTCACGACCGGGGTGGCGCGCTCGTGGAGCAACACGTCCGGGGCCAGGCGGAACTGGCGACGGTGCTGGATGAATTTGCCCGGCGCGAAATTCAACTGCGTGATCCCGACCGTGGGCTGCTTGATTTTCCAGCGATGCGCGATGGATGGGAAGTGTTTCTCTGCTGGCAGGCGGACGAGGCCGAAATCGGTTTCTGGCACGAACTGGACACGGGGTTTGCCGGGCGGGAGCCGCTTTGAACGCGACGGATCAATCTCGGTCAAAATTGAACGTTTTTGATCGAGGTTGTCAAATGGTCGAACCTCTTGACAGAGGGTGTAAAACGTTCACGCAGAATATGGCATGGTATGTGACCGCCACACCTCGGGCATGGCCGCGGGATGGGGATGTGCGCGGTTCGACCGCGAAGATGGAGCCTGATGCATGATTAAAGTCGAGAATCTGGTCAAAGCCTTCGGTGCGAAACTCGCCGTCAACGGCGTGTCCTTCACAGTGGAGCGCGGCGAAGTGCTGGGCTTCCTCGGGCCGAACGGCGCGGGCAAATCCACCACCATGCGGATGATCACCGGCTTCATCCCGCCGACCTCCGGCCGGGTGACCGTCGGCGGTTTCGACATCATCGAGAACCCCATTCCGGCCAAGCGTCTCATTGGATATCTGCCGGAGAATGCGCCGGCCTACACCGACATGACGGTGCTCGGGTTCCTCAGTTTTGCCGCCGAACTCCGCGGTCTGCGGGGCGACGAAAAGAAACGGGCGATCAGCCGGGCGGTGGACATGTGCTTCCTGGAAGCGGTGCTGCACCAGAGTGTGGAAACGCTGTCCAAGGGCTACCGCCACCGTACGTGCTTCGCCCAGGCGGTGATCCACGATCCCGAGGTGTTGATCATGGACGAGCCGACCGATGGCCTCGACCCCAACCAGAAGTACGAAATCCGCTCCCTGATCCGTCAAATGGGCGAGAAAAAGGCGATCGTGTTTTCCACTCACATCCTCGAGGAAGTGGATGCCGCGTGCAGCCGGGCCATCATCATTGACCGCGGCCAGATCGTCGCCAACGGCACGCCGCAGGAGCTGCGGCAACGCTCGGAAATCGCCGGCGCCGTGACCCTCCGGGTCCAGGGCGTCCCCGCCGGCACGGTCACGCAGAAACTCCAGTCCCTGCCGACCCAGCGCAAATCCACCTTGATCGGGCAGCCCGACGGAGAGGTCATTGCCCGGGCCTTCCCGGCGGCCAATGCCAGGAACGGCGAACTTGAGGCCAGCCTCTACGAACTTGCGGTGCGCGAGCACTGGAAACTGATTGAACTGCGAACCGAGGAGGGCCGCCTGGACGAGGTCTTCCGTCGGATCACCCAGCCCGATACCAAACGCGCGTCCAAAGATTCTTCGCCATGAGTGCCCAAGCCTCCCCCGTGCCGCTGAGTGCGGTCGCAACCCACCCTGGCGCCTTTGGCAACATCGTTGCCATCGGCAAGCGTGAACTCGGCGGCTATTTTGCCTCGCCGGTGGCCTATATTTTCATCGTCATTTTCCTCCTGCTGGCCGGGTTCTTCACCTTCAACGTCGGCGGGTTCTTCGAGCGCGGCGAAGCGACGCTCGAGTCCTTCTTCCTCTGGCATCCGTGGCTCTACCTTTTCCTCGTGCCGGCCGTGGGCATGCGGCTGTGGTCGGAGGAGCGGCGTTTGGGCACGATCGAGCTGTTGCTGACCATGCCGGTGACGCCCTGGCAGGCAATTGTGGGCAAGTTTGTCGCCTCCTGGCTCTTCCTGGCCATCGGGCTGGTGCTGACCTTCCCCCTGGTTCTGACCGTTGGCTACCTCGGCCATCCGGACCTCGGCGCCATCTTCTGCGGCTATTTAGGCAGTTTTCTGATGGCCGGCGCCTACCTGGCGGTCAGTTGCATGACGTCGGCGCTGACGCGCAATCAGGTCGTCAGCTTCATCCTGTCGGTCGTGGTCTGCCTGTTCCTCATTCTGGCGGGCTGGCCGCCGGTGACCAACATGCTCGTCCAGTGGGCCAGGCCCTGGTTGGTGGACTTCGTGGCCGCCTTCAGCGTCATGCCGCACTTTGACAGCTTCCGGCGGGGCGTGGTGGATTCCCGCGACCTGGTGTTCTTCCTCTCCTTGATCACGTTTTCACTCTTTACCACCGGCGTCATCATCCGGAGCCACCGGGCGGGTTGACGCCACCCGGCCCAAACCGCATTCCATGACTTTTCAGCCATGACGACCAGCAAGCACAAATGGGAGCCGCTCTTCTACTCCGGCATCGGGGTAGCGGCGATGTTTTTGATTCTCGTCGCGGTCGGAATCATCGCCGGCGCGGCCAAGGTGCGTCTCGATCTGACCGCCGAGCGGGTCTATACCCTCTCCGACGGCACGCGGAAGGTTCTGGGCAAGCTCGATACGCCGGTCGAAATCCACTTCTTCTGCACGCAGTCGGGGAACGACATGCCCGTGTCCCTGAAGGCTTACGCCAAACACGTCGAGGATCTGCTCGACGAATACCGCCAGGTTTCCAGCGGCCGGATCACGGTCAAGAAGTTCGATCCCCAGCCCGATTCGGATGCGGAGGATCTCGCCCGCCTCGATGGGGTCGAAGGCCAGGTGCTCGGCGGCGGTGAGGTGATTGGCCTGGGCGAGAAGGTCTATCTCGGACTGGCCGTCATCTGCCTGGACCAGAAACAGGCCGTTCCCTTCCTGGACCCCGCGCGCGAGCGGTTGCTGGAATACGACCTCACACGCGCCATCGGTCAGGTCATCAACCCGCAGAAACCGGTGCTCGGCGTCATGAGCGGCCTGCCTGTTTTCGGCCAGATGAATCCCATGATGGCGCGGATGGGCCAGCAGGGCCAGGAACCGTGGGTCGCCATCACCGAACTCCAGCGCGATTTCACCGTCAAGCAGCTCGAGCTGAACGTGGACAAGATTGACGACTCGATCAACGTCCTGCTCGTCATCCACCCGGCCAACATCACCGACCGCACGCAGTTTGCCCTCGACCAGTTCGTGCTGCGCGGCGGAAAGCTCATCGCCTTCCTCGATCCCTTGTCGGTGGTGGACAGCCGCAACGCCGGCAACATGCAGAATATGCTGCAGCGGGCGGCCTCCGGCGGGTCGAGCCTCGACAAGCTGCTCAAGGCCTGGGGACTTGATTTCGACGTCAGCAAGGTTGTCGCCGATAAGAATTACGTTACCCCGTTGCGACGCGGCGATGGCGAGGCCAGTCCGGAGCCCACCTGGCTGTCGCTCACCCCCACGGCGATTGATCGCAGCGACGTGGTCACGGCGCAGATTGACAGCCTGCTGCTGCCGTTCCCCGGTGTGTTCACCGGCACGCCCGTGGCCGGCCTCAAGGAGACGGTGTTGCTGAAGACCTCCGGCAATTCCATGCTGGTGGACAAGATGATGGTCCAGTTTGGCGGCGGCAGCGCCATCAAGGACTTTGTTCCTTCCGGCAAGGAATACGCGCTGGCCGTCCGTCTCACCGGCAAGTTCAAGACCGCCTTTCCCGGCGGAAAACCGCCCGGCGCCGCTGACAGCAAGGACGAGGAGGACAAGGCGAAGGACGACAAGGCCAAGGAGGCCACCAAGACCGACAAAAAAGACGACTCGCTGAAGGAATCGCAGAAAGATGGACTCGTCGTGCTCGTGGGCGACACCGACCTGCTGTACGACCAGTTCGCGGTGCGGATTCAGAATTTCTTCGGTCAGCGTTTGGCCAGTCCGTTCAACGGCAACCTGAATTTCCTCCAGAACGTGGTCGAGCAGATGATGGGCGACAGCAACCTGATCGCCGTGCGCAGCCGGGCCGTGCAATCCCGGCCGTTCACCCGCGTGAAGGAAATCCAGGCCCAGGCCGAGGAGCAATACCGGACCCGGATTGCGCAGTTGACCAAGGATCTGGAGGACGCCCAGCAGAAGCTCGGCGAACTCGAGCAGAACAAGGACAAGAACCAACGCTACATCCTCTCGCCGGAGCAGCAGGCGGAGATCAAGCGCTTCCATGACAAGGAAGCCCAGGCCAAGCGCGACCTCAAGCAGGTCCGCAAGCAGCTCCGCAAGGACATTGATTCGCTCGAAACCCGGCTCAAGTGGGTCAACATCGCCGGCATGCCGTTCCTGGTCACGGTTGCTGGCATCTCTCTGGCCCTGTTGAAACGCAAGCAGACCGCTGCCAAATGAACCGCAAACAACTCACCCTCATTCTCGCGCTCGTCGTCGTGCTCGGCGGGCTGGGCTGGTGGCTCCGCCAACGCAGCACCGCGGCGTTCCACTCCAGCGAAGGCCGCATGGGCCAGAAGGTGCTCGGCGATTTCGACATCAACAGCGTCGCCCAAGTCACCCTCCAGCGCGGCACCAACACCCTCAACCTCGTCCGCCAGGACGACCGCTGGAACGTCCGCGAGCGCGGCGGTTACGCGGCCAATTTCTCCGAGGTAAGCGACTTCCTCCGCAAACTGTGGGAACTCAAGGTGGTCCAGTCCCAGGCCATCGGTGCGTCGCAGCTCGGCCGGCTGGAACTGCTCGCGCCCGGCGCCGGCGAGAAATCCGGGACGCTCGTTGAACTCAAGGACCCCGCCGGCAAGGTCATCCGCTCCGTCGTGCTGGGCAAGAAGCACGAACGCAAGTCCGCCGCGCCCTCACCTTATGGCGGCGACGAAGGCTTCCCGGATGGCCGCTACGTCATGCTCGTTGGACAGTCCAACGCCGTCAGCCTCGTGTCCGAGCCGTTCAGCAGCGCCGAACCCAACGCGGAGCAGTGGCTGAACAAGGATTTCTTCAAAATCGAAAAGGTCAAATCGGTCGCCGTCACCTACCCGGCCGCCACCAATTCGTGGAAACTCGAGCGCACCAACGAGACGAGCGAACTCAAGCTGGCGGACGCGACGCCGGAAGAAAAACTCGATTCCTCCAAGGCCTCGGGTATTCCCAATGCCCTCGCGTTCCCCAGCTTCAAGGACGTCGTCACCGACCCCAAGCCGGAACTCACTGGCCTGGACAGCCCGGTGATCGCCAATTTCGAAACCTTCGACGGCTTCAGCTACACCGTGAAAGTGGGCAAGAAGCTCGGCGAGGAGGACTATTACACTGGCTTCTCCGTCGTCGCCGACCTGCCCAAGTCCCGCCAGCCCGGCAAGGACGAGAAGCCGGAGGACAAAGACAAGCTCGACAAGGAATTCAAGGAGAAGAACGACAAGCTCGCGGAGAAGTTGAAGGCCGAGCAGGCGCTCAACCAATGGGTTTATTTGGTGCCGAAATGGACGCTCGATTCGCTCCTCAAGGACCGCAAGAGCCTCATGGTGGAACCCAAGCCCGCCGCCGGCACCAACGCGCCTCCCGCCGGCGTTACCGTCCCCGGGATGACGCCCGATGCGGCGGACGCCGACGAAAAGCCCGACGCCACTCCGGCACCCGAGCCGCCGCCCGCCCAGTAGTAGCCGGCAGCCTCAGCGCGGGCGGCGAAACCGGGTTCGCTCGCGCAGATTGTGGAACCAGACCTCCCGGTCGAGATCGCCCAGCGAGTTCTCCATCGTCTGGATGAAGTTGTCGCAACTGCTGGCCAGCCCGCCCAGCGACATCACCGTGTCGCGCTCTGCGAAGTCGTCCGTGACCACCAGCACCTCCCCGAACTGCTTCATCCGGTGGGTTACCCGCTCGATGATCGCGTCGGCGGTTTGGCCGACGCGGGAGTAGAGCACCTCGACCTGCGTCTCGCTGTGCGCTTTCGGGGTGCCGGCGGGCGCGCCGCCGCCGTCGAAGATCACCGAGATGGGGGTGCCGCAGGCATCGCTGTACTGGGTAAGTACTTTTACGAGCTCGCCGCGAGCCGCCCCTGAATGTCGGGCATGTCCCTTGGCCAGATCCGGCCAGGCATGCAGCAGGCTGAACCCGTCCACCAAGATGCGCACCAACGCCATGCCGCAGCCTATCGGGTTCAGGCGCGGCTGCAAAGGAAACCGCACTCCCGCCGCGTGCGTTCTACAAGGACAATAACTGCTGACCCGTTCAATATCCGTGACCGCGCGTAAATTTTTTGTTTCATGCGCTCAATTCTATTTCAACCGGTGTGACAAAGGCTGTCCAAGCCACAATTTTGTGCTTTTATCTAATGATAAAAACCGTGCATGGCCGTTTTCTTTCAAATTCAGATCGGAATTTTTCGTCATTCGGAATGGTTCGATGGGGATCATAGACTAAAAACAGAACATGAACCTCTGAAGGATATTTCATCAAGTCTGCGGCAATTCCTTCAGAAGCCTTGCTCGGAGTGGTTGAATTTCGAAGGAACTTAGTTTCAATGAGAAGATTCTGTTCATGCCAAAAGTGGTCGGGAATCACGGTGGCAAGACCGAAGCCGATCGCAGGATGCTCGCGCTCGAAATCGTACCGTTCTGCATTAAGAATTGCGCTTATTTTATCATTCAAATCACGTTCGTCTTTGGGATGGTTTGTTTGAAAAGCAATAGGGATCGCTTTTCCCATTTTAGTGCAAATGTTTTCAACCAGACGAGCAACCGGAGCTTTTAGGTATTCTCTATCTGCCATCAATTTAAGCAATGACCCCTCTGTGATCTTTCTCACCAACCTGTCGTGTTTATTTCTAATTCGGCCAAGTGCTTCCATGGTTTGCGTTCCATGGCGCTTGCAAAGCTCCCATATTTTGGAATAAGCGTCTTCTTCGCTTTGAGCGTCAACGAAATCTACAATTCCCGCAAGCTCACTTAGAAGTTCCTGGCAGAAACAGTCAAGATTCCATTCAGCGAAGTCACGCGCTTGACGGATGTAGTCGAGTAATGTGGTTCGAACTTCGCCATCAGTAATGGCTTGGTTGATGAAATCAAAAGCGTAAATGCCCGCTTCGTCAATTTCGGCCAACCCCGCTGCATAGGCAGCCATCCTGCGATCAATGCATTGAGAACAGCCCCCGCAATGAGATGCCTGTTCAAGCTTAAGGAACGTTTTGCTACACGATACCGTGCTTGAAATTAAATTGGAGCTATTAGATTTTCCAAGACAGTCAAAAACATCCGCCTTCGTTTTCCAAAAGAAAGGCGTTTCGATCGTCAGTTTCCGGCCAGCAATTTCAGAATAGAGTTTCTCTAGAAGATGAATTGTTTTGGGATGTGTTGTTCGTGTAGCTCGTCCGTTCAACAAATCCTGCCGTCTGGCAAAATTTAGCGAAGTGATTCCATTCTCATAAATGAGAACCTTATACTGTGAAAATGCAGCGCATAAAGACATGGCTATCGAGGAATAAAGGAAAATGCGTGTTCGTTGTGTTTCTTCTGGAGGCCTCACACCGGTTAAGCCGCAACTAAACTTGTAATGCTGAAGGCGATTGGGGAATGTTGCAGTTAGCGCCTGAATGAGTCGGTCTTGAGTTCGTGCTGTTCCCGGCTGACCGGATCGGTGGCTTATCAAACACAAATTGTCACTTGTGTTTTCAAGAAGCTCCGTAATTCCAGCGAGAGAATCTAATCCACCTGAAAAAAGCAAAACGCCCGTGTTCGCCGAAGCCGGGAGGGCGAATTCTTGACAGTCGAATAAATCAGCGCGTGGTGTTTGGTGTCCTGGTTGGAAAGTGAATATGAATTCCCGGTCTCCGGAAAGAAAACTTAGAGCTTCGTTCAAAAGGCGCGCAACCTCGGATTGTTTCCAAAATTCAAAATCGCGCACCCTTATGTAGAAATGGAAGCTACGACTCCAGCTTTGATACTCCACGGCTTCTTTAGGTCCTCTGCTAACTGAACGATCCGCGCAATATACGTAGGCCGCAATTTCCAATAAATCGAGTATTCGGTCAGGCAGATGGTAGACGCTTCGGACGAAGTTTGGTAAACCAATTCGTATATTTTGGTTTTGACCGTCTCTGTAATCCAAGCGCAACGGCATTGGTTTGGTGGCTAAGCCATCCGGAAGCTTCGCGCCATTGCACAGAATATTCTTTGGGAGAATTGCACGCATTATTCCTCTCCTTCCCGGCGCAATTCTTCTCGGATTTTTCCGAATGCAATTGTGAGAAAAGCTTCGACCTCTTGATCGGACGGCAATCCTTCTTTTGTGTGAAGATTATACCAACCAGCGGCGAACGATTGCGTTATCTTTGCGGTTTCAAATGCGTGTTTCGAAATGGCATCGACTTGTTTTCTAATTTGTTCTTCGAGCAAATCGCGTTGCTCAATGGTTGGGCAAGAGACAGAGGCCTGACGTTCCAAAAAATAGTTCAAGTAACGCTCCGTGAACTTTGCGAAAAAGAGTCGGGATAATTCACAAAATCCCGCCGCAGTTGCTGCTTCCCTCCAAACTTCTGTCTGTTCATTTTCGGATTGGAAGAGCCACTTTTGACTACTTTTGTCACTATACCAATTCGCGATTGCATCACTTGCTGCTCCTTGCGCAAGTTGCGCATATTCTAAAGAGTCACAGTTGTTGTTCACCCATTCTTGGAGCAGCTTTGCAAGCGCAAACGGAGATGGTTTTGAGGAAAGGCGGAGACCGTAAGGAGTGACGTCTTTGGAAAATTGTGAAGAAGCAGAAACGGAAAGTGCCACGAAGAATTTGAAGGCGGCCTTAACGCCAGAATCATGTTGAATGGACTCAAACCTAGACCGCACATTCGTCAGCGTGGTTGAAGCAATTGCTGACGCATCAACCTCTGTTCCTGAAAAGCTCGTGATCTGTGTGACGACACCTTTCCAAGGTTTTGTTTTTGGGAGAACCCCAACGCGTTCGTGGCCCATAATTTACCGTCCGTCGTTCATTTGTTATTCGTGTTCTCCACGATTTGGATTTCGGCGGGGGTGAGGCCGTAAAGGACATCGCCCAGGGCGTGAATCTGGCGGTCGAAGCTGTCGCAGCGGTAATTTCGTAATTTCTTCACAAGGGCTTTCTCGCGATCTGCTCGTCTAAGAGGTTTTCACTTGAGCGGAATTGATGCCGATTTGACGGCTTCATAGTTTTTGTCGAGGGCAGGTTGGAGGAGAATGAGCGCGGCAATGCGGCGGGCCGTATGCGTGACCTCGCGGGCTTCGTTCGGTGTGAGCGGGCGGCCGAGCAACTCATGCTCGCGATAGCTCAGCCACTTCTTGATGACCTGATACCCGCCGATGGTGTAGTCCCAGACTTTCTCCGGCACGTTGCGCCAGCAGGCGGACTCGTTCAGGAAAACGTCGTGCGTGGCGGAACCGAGCAATGGTAGGACAGGCGTCGCGCCTGTCTCTGACTTTCTTGATTGAGATGGAGACAGGCGCGACGCCTGTCCTACGCCGAAAGCTTCGGCCTCCTCCGCCGTGCAACTGCGGGTTTCGAGCTTGCCTTTGCCGGGCATCGTCACGCCGTTCTGCCCGGCGTGTCCCCAGCCGGCGGTGAGGGAAAGATTCAATGTTTCGCGCGTCAGCCGCGTAACGACGGCAATCTTCACCAATTCCGGGCGCACGGTTCCCGCCGTCACGCCTTGAACCGGCGTTTCAGTGTCGAGCAACGCGGCGACTTGTCCGCCCAATTCAGCGGAGGCTAGCAAAGCGGCCTGAGAATCCGGCAACGGAATACGCGGCCAATCTTGCCGGACGCCATCCGCGTTTTCCGCGAGATACGCAGGCGAATAACCGATGGCCAGCGCGTGCATCCAAATCAACGCTGCCGCCTCTGCGTCGTCATCGGGATTGTTGCTGCCGAGCTTGGCGAGATAAGCTCGGGCGGCTGGCGAAAGGTTGGCGGTGGTTCTTTCTTTGCCCGCTTTGTATCCGGGCGCGGCTTCGTGAAGGATGCTACCAAACTCGCCGTTGCCGTCGTCCCTTTTTGGTTTCTGATTTGGCGATTCCCGGAGGCGCAAAGGAAAAGCAACGGCATGACCCCGCATACAGTCGCGCGCCAACAGGTTTCTTGTGAACATGAAAGGGGTTCCTTCTGGGTCAGCGACACCAGCCGAACGACTCAATAAGAACGCATTGTCTGACCAGCTTTGGGTCCAAAGATCAGGGCGCGAACGCTTCCATACATTCGGAACGGGTGTGTAATAGCACCAGCGAACATCGTATGGACGGAAAAGATAACGCCGCAGGTGTTCAGTTGTGAATCCATCTTCCTGTTGCGCTGTCTCCCTAACTTTCTCCGGCTCGAAAGCCGCGCTCTTCCGAGAGAGTCCGGTTTGCAGGGCCGCGAACTCATCCCACTTAACTCGCTTATCGAAGTATTTCTCCATGCGCGACGTCAGTTGAACCTTTTCGATTTCAATCAGACTATTTGCCCGATCTTCATCCATTCCTTGCAAGGACTGGTTTCCACAAAGCTCGGGGAGTTTCGGCCATGCGAGATAATGTGACGCGACATCCGATGAACGGAAACTGAAACGGTTATTCTGATTCGGATCAACCTTCTCATATTGTGCATCGAACTTCTTTGCCTTGAGGCTCGCCAACATTTGCACGCGACGATCCGCCGCCCGCGCCGCGTTCAAATCGTCACGATACAGCACGAGCGGTTTCCGCTTCTTTCCAGTCCGAACCAGCAAAGAAGTTGCAACCCCTTGTTGAATTCCTACCGAAAAACCGTGGAGCGCAAAGATGGTTTCGCTCGTGCGACCATCCGGCGCATATTCTGAAATCTTTCGGTTGCCATGCAGGTTTTCCACCCAAATCAGGTCAAAAGATTTGAGCAGATGCCGGCGCATGACGACAAATGACGGGTCGCTAATCCATGAGTGATTCGAGATAAAGCTGACAATTCCAAGACGCGGTTCGTCGGGAACACTGTGTTCGGCAATCTTTCGTTCGGCAATGCGGAAGAAGCGGATGTAAAGGTCATCGAGGTTGAATTTCTTGATGCCCCATTCCTTGACCAGTCCTTCCTTGTAAGGTTCGACCAAGCCTTGTTCCTCCTCCGGGCTGATGCCCGCGTAGGCGTTGTAAGGCGGGTTGCCGAGGATGACGAGGATCGGCTTTTCCTGCTTGACCTTGCCTGCGCCCGCGCGCTCGGCTTCCAGTTCCGGCCAGTTGGCGAGCTTGGGATTCTCCCCGGCAAAATCCCAGCCAGTCAGCGCGTTGGTCAGAAAAATTCCAGCGCGCTCGTTCTTGGAATCGTCCAGCGACACGTCGAGGTTTTGCAACAGCAAACCCATTTGCAAATGCGCGACGACAAACGGCGCGGGCATGATTTCAAAACCGAAGACCCGTTTCTGCGCGGCTTCTTTTAATTCGACGGCAGCCAATGCGTCTTCGCCTTTTCCCTGCAACGTCTTCTCAATTATCCGCAGAACCTCGACGAGGTACGCGCCGGTGCCGCAGCAGGGGTCGAGCACGAACACGCGCGGGTCGGCGAGGCCGTCGGGAATGTCCAGTTCCTCGCGCAGCGCGGTGTCCACGCGGGCGACCTGATATTGCACAATCTCCGGCGGCGTATACCAGACGCCCAGTTGCTTGCGGAGTTCGGGATCGAAGGCTTCGAGGAACGGTTCGTAGAAATACTGGACGGCGTGGTCTTCCACAAACCGTTCAAAGAAGGCGGCACGCTCCACGCGGTTGAGCGCGGCGGCCGTCCAGTCGAGCACTTCCACCAATCCGAGCGGGCCAAGTTTCGTCGGCGTGGCGACCTGCTCGAACAACGCCTTGATCATCGGGACATGGAGCGTCCACGCGGCGGAGCGCCAGTCGAATTGTAGGACAGGCGTCGCGCCTGTCTCTGACTTGTCGGATTCAGATGAAGACAGGCGCGACGCCTGTCCTACGGTTTTATGCCACAGCACCCAGGCGGAGAACACGCCGTAGAAAAGCGTCTGGACGAGCGTGGAGCGGAAGAAGTGTTCGCCCTTCTCCGCCTCGAACTTCATGCCGAGGGCTTCTTCCAACGCGCCCCGGACGGCGGCGAGGGCCGGAAGATTGCCGGCGCCCTCGACCCGCGCCCGCGCGTCGCGCGCATAGGAGGCGAGGAAGAACGCCACATCCTTGGGATTGTTCAAGGGCGCGGCGTGAAGCAGCACGCGCTTGAGGTATTCGACAAGGCGTTCGCCCAGTTCGTTGGCGGCTTTGCGCGGCTGCGCGGCAACGACCCAAAACGATTTTTCGTCGGGCGCGAGCTGAAACGATTCCAGGTGGACGGGATTGCCGTTGTCGCCGCGTTTCAGGAGCAGAAAGTTCCGGTAGTTCGTCACCAGCACCTGTCCGTAATGCTTGACGTAGTCGCGGACTTGTTTGGTGTCGGCCACGTCGTCAACTTCGGCATCGGTGGCTTTGACCTCGATGACGCCGCGCGACGGCTGCGGGATGCCCAGCAGCGGCGCTTCCTCGTCCGTGTTCTTGAGTTGGTCGGCCGTGAACAGCCCGCCATCCGGCAAACCCGCGCCGCTGTTTTTAACGTGGATGAAACAGCGGACTTTGGGTTTGAGCGAGTGGCCGATGGCGTTGAAAAGATTGGCCAGCGCACCGTAGCCGGAAGTTTCCTTGACCGCCGCGCCCGAGGAACGAATGGCGTACAGTTCTTCAAGATAGCTTTCCAGCGGGCTCATGTCGCAATTGTGACCATTGGAATCAGTGGCGAAACCGTAGCAGCAAGGCCGTGCAAAACTCCGTCGCGCGGCAGGCTGCATCAAACCCGGCTGGCATGGTGCGGCGACTGTGCGCCGGAGCGGTGGCGGCGTCAATGCCGCCTTCATCGTGCCCATGGGCGACGACGAAGCCCGGCGGAGCGCGAGTCGAGGCTTCAATGCTTCCACGCACGTTTTTACGGGGAACTGCCAGTGAAAGGCGTTCGATCACGTTCGATCACGTGCTTGCCAGGCGGTGGGTCAGGTCCTAGTTTTTCCATCGCCGAAGGACGGCCATTGACGGCCGCCACGTCTGTCAGTTGGTTATGCCGCTTTACGAATACGAGTTGTGTGAGGGCGCCTGCGTGGTTTGTGGCGGACATTTCACGCTGCGCCGCCCGGTGAACGCCAAGCCGCTGACGCATTGCCCCGCCTGCAAAAAGCCGGTTCGCCGCGTTATTTCCGCGTTCAACACGCCCAGCATCACCAAGCCGGTTTCCGTCACCGACGCGAAGAAGGCCGGGTTCACCGTCCTCAAGCGGGTGAGCAAGGGCGAATACGAACGGCAATAGCCTGGCCGGGTAATGCCCTGCGTTGGTGGGGCGCGGACCGCCGGGCCACGCCAGGTTTCCTGCCGCCCAACGGTCGGCAGACCACCTCGTACCACGGCTTTGCCTTGTCGGGTCCGCTGGCGCGCCGCAACATCGGCGCATGAACCGTCTTGCCCGACGCATCAGCTCAGGAATCCTTGCCTGCGCGGGGTTCCTGTGCTGCGCTTCCATTGCCGCCGACTTTGTCGCCACGCGTTTCCACGAATCCGCCGATCCCGCGTCGGCTGTCCTCCGGGTCCATGTCGGCGAGCGTTCTCCGCAACGCATCCCGGCGTTTATCACCGGCAAGTTCGCCGAGCACCTCGGCTTCAATATCTACAACGGCATGGACGCCCAGATCCTGCGCAATGCCACGTTCGCCGATTACCCGTTCGCCTCCGGGCACAGCACACCCGACGGTGTCGTCCAGTTCCTCTGGGCGGATGACGCGGTCAACGCCGAGTTGCGTCGCGCCGCGCGTCGCGCCGGCTGGCCCGACGGCGAGTTGGACGGCCTGGTGGCGGCGCGGGCCGACGGCCTGGCCGCGTTCTGGACGCGGCTCGGTTCCCGCGAGGCCGTGCAGGTAAGTCCGGACACCGGTCCGCAGGGCGGTCGCGCCCAGCGCGTGCAGGTGGCCGCGGCCGGGCAGGGGATCGCGCAGTGGGCATGGCTGCCGTTGCATCGGACCCGGCACTACGAGTTCGCCCTGCTTGCGCGCTCGCCCGAGGCCACGACGTTCAACCTGACGCTCACGGCGGAAGGCCGAACCGCCCCCGCGGCGACGGTGACGCTTGCTCGCGTGGATAACGAATGGCGCGAAGTTACGGCCACGCTCACCCTGCCGGACGACCTTCCCGCGGACGCCCCGGTCCGCCTTGCGTTGACGTCCACAGCGCCCGGTCAATGGGTCGTGGCCCATGCGTTCCTGCGCCCGGCGGACCATGTCAACGGCGCCGATCCGGACATCATTCGCTTGTTGAGGAAATCGCGCCTGCCGTTGCTGCGCTGGCCGGGCGGCAATTTCGTCAGCGGTTATCATTGGGCCGACGGCGTTGGAGCGGTCGAGACGCGGCCGACGAAACCCAACTATGCCTGGGGTGGCGTGGAGCCGAACACGTTTGGCACCGACGAATTCATCGCCTTTTGCCGCGCGGTCGGCTGCGTGCCGATGATCTGTGTCAACGGGGGCGACGGCACGCCGGCCGAAGCCGCGGCCTGGATCGAGTATTGCAACGGGGCGACGAACACACCGATGGGCGCGCGCCGCGCTGCAAATGGCCATCCCGAGCCTTACGGCATCAAATACTGGGAAGTGGGCAACGAACTCTGGGGCCGGTGGCAGTTCAATTGGACCACCGCCGCCGGTTACGTGGACCGCTACCATGCCTTCTCGAAGGCCATGCTCGCGGCGGATCCCACCGTCCACCTCATGGCTTGCGGGGCGCCGGTGCTGTGGGGCAAGGCTTGGAACGACACGCTCATCGCCGGCATGGCGCCCGCGCTGCCGGCCACCACCGATCATCCGCTCATCGGCGGCGACGTTTCCCCAACCGCTGACCCGCTTGATGTCTATCGTGACTTCATGGCCGTGCCCGGCGTGCTCGAACAGAAGTGGTCGGCCCTGCGCGGCGACATGGCGCGGGCCGGCATCGCCGAACCGCGCCTCGCCGTCACGGAACTCCAGCTCTTCGCCCACCTTGGCCGGGCCGGCGACAACGGGTCGGCGGTCCGCCTGACACGCGAGAACCTGGTCAATCAGGGCTCCATCACCGAAGCCCTCTACGACATCCTGATCTACCACGCGTCGGTGCGCCTGGCACCGTTCGTCGAACTTATCACGCACTCGGCGGTCGTCAACCACGGCGGCGGTTTGCGCAAGGAGCACGAGCGGGTTTACGCCAACCCGTGCCACTTCGCGCAGTCCGCGTTCGCGGCGTTTGCCGGGGCTTCACCGGTCGCCACCGAGTTGACCTGCGCGGTCGAGCCGGCGCCGCGGGTCCTGCCCGATCTCCGGAACGCGGCGCCCGCCGCCTCGTTCAGCGCCGTGGACACGCTGGCCGCGCTCGCCACGGATGGCAGCCTGTTGCTCTCGATCGTGCATCGCGGCACCCACGGCCCCATCCAGCTCTCCGTCAGGCTGGACGATTTCGCCAATGCGGACCACGCGGACGTCCGGACGCTCGCGGCCGGCGTTCCGTGGGCCGGGAACACGCTCGAACAACCTGAAGCCGTGAAACCGGTGGATTCCACGGCCGTAGTGCGTGACCACAAATTGGAACTCGAGCTGCCGTCTTACTCCGTCCTGCGGGTGCGCATCCCGCGGGCTCCGTGAGGAACCGGGGGTAGCCGGCCCGGAGAGGAAGAACTGTTTCAACGCGGCGTGCAACGAATGGGGAAACGCGCCGCCGGAGTGGGGGATGGCGTGGTGTTGGTATTGCCTGCACCGGCGTCTTTGTGCTGCTCCGCCCACGCCTGCAGCATCTCGATCGCCCGGCCCAGCACGCCGGCCGAGCCACGGAATTGTCCGGAGCCGCGGGGCTGGTTGTCGCGCGACCACCACTCGTGGAAGTCCCCGACCCGCTGAACGCGGACGACCATGGGCTTGAGTTCGCGATACGCCTCCTCCACAAAACCCGCGCGGACGAGCTGCTGAATCATTCGCCCGCCAAACCAACACCAATCGCCGCCGTTTTGGTAACTATAAGGCTCGGTCATGCCGGGGTTCTTGAAGAAACCTTTCGGATACGGCGGATACAGGGTCAGCCCGATGCTGGCCGCCCCCGCCAGGCGCACGTCCTCGACCATCCGGCGCAGAGACGCGGTGATCTCGTCATGACTGAGCAGGCCGGCTTCGATCGCCACCGCGGTGCCGCCGTGGTAGCAGATCGCGTTCTCGTCGAAGTCCCGGGGGAACGGCGAGCCGGCGGGATAGACATGCGGGACGAACTTCTGCCGCTTCGCATCCCAGAGCTGCTCGCGGATGTGCCCTTTCAGCCCGTCACGTACGGCGGTCCAGCGCAGTGCCTCGGGTGCCCTGTCGCCCAGGATCTGCAGGTAGTCGTTCAGGGCGATGACCAGCATGGCGTTGTCATAGATGTCCAGTGCGCGGTGGGAATCCGCATCGAGTTCCACGCCCCACGGCGACTCCGGCTGCACGTCGCCCCAATCCGCGGTGGTCGCGCCCCAGACCAGACCGTGCGTGCGGTCGAACCGCTCGCTCAGCACATAGTCCAGCGCGCGACCCAACCGCTCGCGCACGGTCGCGCCGGCGATGCGTTCCGCGAGAATCGAGTTGTCCTTGGTGACGGCAATGTACTTGCGCACCGCCTGGACGAGCGACGATTCCTGGTCCGTTTCCACCGTGTTCTTGTGGGCCATCAGGTTGGGCGCCAGCGGAGAGGTGCGGTAGGCGTATTTCACCTTCGCCTGGTCCAACGCGATATAGCCGTCCACGATGTCGCCGTTCGTGCCCTGGAATTTGAAGAAGGTCAGCAAGGCTTCGCGGAACCGGGCCGGTTCGTTCACCTCCAGCGCCACTTCGATAAAAGTGTTCAAGTCGCGAATCCAGACTTCGCCGTAGCCGCTGCCGGCGTTCAGGCCGCTTTTCAGAAGCTGCCGGGCCTTCTCATGCACGGCCGGAAGGACCGGGTCGGCGAGAATCTCCCGGGCCAGCGTGGTCTGGCGGGCGGTCTGATCCGGCCTGGTGGACGACGGGGGAGCCGCCGTCAGTGGGGAGGCGATCAGCAGGCCCAGGCAGAACAGTCGTGGTTTCACGGGCGCTCTTTTCGGGAGGGCCGCGATCCGGGTCAAGTACCATCTGGCGTGGGCGCGCGCGGCGTCGCGTCGTGGACGGGTTGCTGCCTCACGACAATTTTGACGTGCAATAAGCGGTTTGGCTTTGACCCCACTGCGTTTCATGTTTCTGCCTCTTTGATTTTCCTCCGCGCTTTGCGCTCAAGACACAGCTTGGCCTCGTCCATGTCATCGCCCTCTGTCGCGTCGCCGGGAAACAAAGCCTTGTCTGGGCGGCGGCTTTTGGATATGGACTGGCTGTTCTGAAAACCATGTAAAACCGACACAAATCCATTTCGCGTAGCTTCGGCTGCTGATCCGCCTCGAAACGACCAAATTCACGGACAAGGCAGCGCTGAGGCACGCCCCAACTGGGGCGTGCCGAAAGCGTTCTTGTCCAAGGCGCTTGGTCGTGCCTGAGGCGGGACGTGTGTAGGCACGTCCCACTTCGTTTTCCGGGCACGACGGGTGACTTGGACGGAACAGCCCACTGCGGCTGGAGCAAGCGAACGCTCCAACCATGCCCG
This sequence comes from Verrucomicrobiota bacterium, assembly GCA_050012855.1. Classification (GTDB taxonomy): domain Bacteria; phylum Verrucomicrobiota; class Verrucomicrobiia; order Limisphaerales; family J093; genus JAJXZJ01. The sequence goes on from JBEKGJ010000037.1 coordinate 50,248, forward strand.
AATCTCTCTCAGCGGCCCGATCCCGTTCTCTGCTCGAACACCTTCCCGAAATCGTCCGTGCCGGGAAGCGGCGGGCGGAGCGAATCCTCGAAGGACTGGATGGTCGCACGCGCATCGGCCTGCAGACGCGCGAACTCGACCCACCCGCCAAGGATTCCAACTGGCAGATGTGCCAAGCCGTGCGCACGGTGGAAACGCCCGAGACGCCGCTGGGCGGAAGGTTCGGGCTCGTGAATGAAACCGCCGGCCAGACGGAGTTCGCGGCCAATCCGTTGTGGCGCTGGTTCAACCTTCTGTCGGTGATGCTGAATGGTGCCTGCCTCGGCATATTCCTGAGCCTCACAGTCCATGCCACTGCGCTCGGCACGGCCTTCACCTACCAGGGCCGCCTGGGCGATGGCGGGGCTCCCGCCAACGGCAGCTACGATCTGACTCTCAAACTCTACGACGCCGTTACCAACGGCGCGCAAGTCGGGGCGACAGCGGACCTGCGGGCGCAGGGCGTCACCAACGGGTTGTTCACCGTCACGTTGGATTTCGGCGCCGACGCCTTTGCTGGCGAGGCGCGCTGGCTGGAAATCCAGGTGCGCACCAATGGGGCCGCGGCGTACATCACGCTTACGCCACGTCAACCGCTGACGGCGACCCCCTACGCGCTCTACGCGTTGACACCGGCCGGTCCCGCGGGCGACACCGGCGCGACCGGACCGCCGGGCGCTCAAGGGCCTCAAGGCGTGCCCGGCTTGGTCTGGCGCGGGGCTTGGGATGTAAGTGCCAGCTATGCGACCAACGATGCCGTGCAGAGCGGCGATTCCGCCTGGGCGGCCACACTCCCCAACACGGGTGTCGCACCCGCCGAAGGCGCCAGTTGGACGATGCTGGCCCAAAAGGGCGACACCGGTTCCGCTGGCCCGGCGGGAGCCACCGGGCCGCAAGGCGCGACCGGCGCCACCGGGCCGCAGGGAACTCAAGGACTGACGGGCGACACCGGCGCGACCGGACCGCCGGGCGCTCAAGGGCCTCAAGGCATGCCCGGCTTGGTCTGGCGCGGGGCTTGGGATGTAAGTGCCAGCTATGCGACCAACGATGCCGTGCAGAGCGGCGGTTCCGCCTGGGTGGCCACACTCCCCAACACGGGTGTCGCACCCGCCGAAGG
>JBEKGJ010000038.1:0-50537 GCA_050012855.1 Verrucomicrobiota bacterium
GCTGGCGGGGCTGGATGGGGTGTTGAACAAGATTGACCCGGGCGAGCCGGTGGACAAGAACATGTACGAGCTGCCGGCCGAGGAGCACGCGAAGATTCCGCAGATTTGCGGGAGCCTGGAGGAGGCGCTGGACCACCTGGAGGCGGACCACGAGTTTCTGTTGAAGGGCGACGTGTTCACGAAAGACTTCCTGGAAATGTGGGTCAGCGCCAAGCGCAAGGAGGCCGACGCCCTGCGCCTGCGCCCCCACCCTTACGAGTTCTTCCTTTACTACGACGTGTAAGAAATTTGCGAGGAACTGAGGCGAACTCAAGTCGCCCAATGCACACGGCGTGGAGTCGGACTCCACGCCGTTTTCATTTGAGCGCGGGCTGCGCCAGGTTGCGTCGTCGCGCCGCGCGCCCCGCAAACCGGCGACGTCCGGCGACGTCCGCGACGTCCGGGCTTGCCAACCGCCACCGGCTGGCAGATGCTCGCGTCTGATCCATCAGGCCCGCGCCTTCCAGGATTGCGCGAAGGCCGGTGGAACGAACGACGACTGGCAACACACATAACATTCACAGGGCTCGCATGAACACCAACTCACGCCTCACCTCGCGCCGCACGTTCCTCAAGACCTCGGGCAAACTCGCCGCTGCCGCCACCCTGGCCGGCGCCGTGGTCCGCCCCGGGTACACCGCCGAGAACAACACGATCAAGATCGCGCTGGTTGGCTGCGGCGGTCGCGGTACCGGTGCCGCCGCCCAAGCCCTGTCCACCAAGGGGCCCACCAAGCTGTGGGCCATGGCGGACGTGTTCGAGCACCGGCTCCAAAGCAGCCTGGGTAATATCCGGCAGCAGCACGCCGCCCAGGTGGACGTCCCGGCCGACCGGCAGTTCCTTGGCTTCGATGGTTTCAAGAAGGCGGTTGACTCGCTCGACAAGGGTGACGTCGCCCTGTTCGCCACCCCGCCCGCCTTCCGGCCGATCCACGTCGAGTATGCCGTCGAGAAGGGCGTTCACGTGTTCATGGAAAAGTCCTTCGCGGTGGACCCGCCGGGCATCCGCCGGATTTTCCGCGCCGGCGAGGTCGCCAAGCAGAAGAATCTGAAGATCGCCAGCGGCCTGATGACCCGCCACTACCGGCCGACGGAGGAGATCGTGCAGCAAATCCACGACGGCGCCATCGGCGAGGTCATCACCGCCTGGGCCTACCGCATGCACGGCCCGGTCGGCTTGAGTCCCAAAGGACCCAACGAGTCCGAACTGGCCCATCAGATCGCCAACTACAGTTGTTTCACGTGGCTTAACGGCAGCTTCCTCGAGGACTGGTTGATCCACAACATTGACACGGCCTGCTGGGTCAAGAACGACTGGCCGGTTTCCGTCCAGGGCATGGGCGGACGGCAGGTGCGCACGGATGCGGACCAGCTCTTCGACCATTACGCCGCCGAATACACCTTCGCCGACGGCACACGCATGTTCGGCCAGGGCCGGCACATCTCGAACTGTTTCGATTTCTGGGGCGTCGTCGTCCAGGGTGCCAAGGGGAGTGCCGTACTGGGAGAGGGCATCCCCAAGCCGCTGCTTTACAAGGGCCACCGGCGAACCACCGAGAACGTCATCTGGCGCTACCAGGGCGCCGAGTGGGACCACTACCAATACGAGCACGACCTGCTCTTCGACGCGATCCGCAACGACAAGCCTTGGAACGAGGTCGAGCGTTCGGCCAAATCTTGCTTCACCGCCATCATGGGCCGCATGGCTTGTGAATCGGGCAAGGAAATCACCTGGGACGAGGCGCTCAAATCGAATGTCGAACTCGCGCCCGGCCTGGAAAAGCTGAGCAGCCTGAACGATCCGGCACCCGCCCCGCCCCGCCCTGACGGCCGTTACGAGATCGCCATGCCGGGCACGACGAAAGTGATGTAAGCGACGTAAGCAGAGACAGGGCGCGGAGAATGAGTCCGCGCCCTGCTCTTTTGTTGAGTCAGGATATCGTCCGGATTTCAGTTCGCGACGTCACCATCTTGGGGAGAATTCATGACCAACGAGTCGCGAATCTCGCCCACCAACCCCCTAGTGCAGCCGTCTTCGGCTGCGAGTTCGGGCGGCGTCCCGCCGCTCGAACCGGCACCGGGCGTGACGCCCGGCCAATCCCTGTCTGCCGCGGCACAGGCAGGCGCCTACGCTACAAGGTCTGTGGGCAGGCGTCAGGGCCTGGCTTGGAAAAGGAGAACCGACGCCGGACCGTTGCTGGTGTGTGGTGCGGCGACGGCCAGCATTCGCAATTCCGGGATAAACAGGCCGGTGCGCGCACGCAGAGCCGTTGGCAGGCGGGCAAGGCGCTTCGGTTCCGGCGAGGTTTCGGGGACCTGGAAGACATCCACGGACCCCTCACCGCCGATGATGTAGAGTCGTTTCAAGGCCGCGTCCAAGAACATGTCATCGGCGTCCCCGACACACGGGCTTTGGGAAAGGAGCGTGCCAGCGCAGGTGTCGTAAACCGCCAGCAGCGCGGGTTTGCGGCAGGCGACAAAGAGCCGCGACGACGTTGCGCCCAGCGCCATCGGGAAATTCTTTTCGCCGATCGCAACGGGCCAGGCACCCGCCTTCGTCAGGCCGTTGGTCCCGATTTGCACTATGGCAATTTCGTGTTCATCCGGGATGTTGACGAGAAGACGATGGTTGAGCAGGTCGAGTTGGAACGATTCCGGGTGGGCCGGGAGTTGGATTTCCATCTTGGGGTCACTTTGCCGGGGACGATCCAGGCGGAAATCGGCCGGCGAGCGCGGCGGGGCGGGCAGGCCACCTTGGCCGGCCGGAAGCAGGGAAACCAGGTCCATGGCGGAGAGCAGTCCGTTGCCGGGCTCGCCCCCGGAGCCGACGTAGATGACCTGCGCGCCGAGATCGAACCGGACGTTGTCAGCGTTGCGGCCCAGATCGCTCCACGGCCCTTCCGCAAACGTGGTGGCGTCGAAGCTGCGACAGGTGCCGTCGCCGCGGCTACAAACCAGCAGGCGATTCTTCCCGGGAATGCACAGGAGCCCTTGTGGCTCGTTGATGCCCGCGATCGTGTGGACCCGTCGCCGCCGGGCGAGGTCAACCACTTCGACGCTGTGGTTCTCCAGGGCGGCGACGAACAGGCGTTGCGACCGGCTGTCGAAGGCCAGGTGATCGAGCCGGCCTTCGACTCCCTTGAGTGAAATGGCGGCGACTTGAACGAGCGGTTCACCGGCGGCGATGAACTGCGCGGGAAAAGCGAGGCAGGCCAACGTCAGGAGAACGGCCTGGGAGGTCAGGAGCGCCGCGACCGCGTCGGCAGTCAATTGGGAGACAGATTTGCCCATGTTGGTTTCGGATTGGACCCGGTGTCGGGGGTGGTGTCACGCGGAAAAGCCCGGCGTCGTGCGTCATGTGCGCTCCACACGCACCGGCGGGATGGCTTGCGGACCAGCCGAGGTTCGATTACCAATCGCCGCCGACATGAGCACTCTCACCCGGTTCGTGCTCGAGCGATCCACGCGTCTCGCGCTGCCCATCCTGACTTTCCCGGGCGCCGCGTTCACCGGTGCCTCGGTGCGCGAGTTGGTGACCGACCCGGCAGCGCAAGTGGCCGCACAATCGGCCCTGCGCGAACGGTTCGCCACACCGGTCCTGCTTTCCTGCATGGACCTGAGTGTCGAGGCCGAAGCCTTCGGTTGCGCAATCAGCCTCGCCGACGAGGAGGTGCCGACGGTCATCGGGCGACTCGTGACCGACGAGGCGGGAGTGAAAGCGCTGGGTGTGCCGGAAGTCGGCGCAGGGCGCACCGACGTTTACCTGGAAACCGTGCGACGCCTCGCCGCGCTGCCCGGCCAAACGCCGGTGCTGGCAGGCATGATCGGTCCGTTCTCCCTGGCCGCCCGGATTTACGGCGTCGGCGAAGCGCTCGGGCTGAGTCTCGACTCCCCCGAGTTGACCCATCGGCTGGTCGGCAAGGCGACGCAGTTCCTCACCGCCTATGCCCGGGCCTTCAAGACGGCCGGCGCCACGGGTGTCATCATGGCGGAGCCAACCGCCGGTCTGCTCTCGCCGCGCGCGCTGGCGGAGTTCTCCTCCGCCTACGTCAAACAAATCGTTGCCGCGGTGGACGACGACGCGTTCACCGTGGTCCTGCACAACTGCGCCGCCAAGCTGGCGCATCTGCCGGCAGTGCTGGCGGCGGAAGCGCGGATGTTTCATTTCGGCGCCCCGATGAGCCTGCCCGCCGCGCTGGCCCAGGTGCCGGCGGACGTCATCCTGTGCGGCAACCTGGACCCGGCGGGAGTCTTTGTGCAATCGAACCCGGCCGCGGTGCGGGAAGCGGTCCGTGGTTTGCTCGCGGCCACGCAGGCGCACCGCAACTTCGTGTTGTCCTCGGGCTGCGACGTGCCGCCGAAAACACCGCTGGCGAATATCGAGGCCTTCTTCCAGTCGGTGAACGAGGACTGATCCGCGGCACGAGTTGACGTGGTGGGGAGCACAGGCCGCTGGCCGGTGCCGTCGGGCGGCCCGCCCGGCGGAATGACAGCGTGATGGCAGATAGATAGCGCCGCTGCTTCACCAGCGCTTTCTCCCGTTCCGTGCGCCGCGGCTCGCCTCCAAAACGCCTCCAAAACGCCTTGCCAACCGGGGCCTGCGAGGAGCAGCATGCAGACCATGAAGCCCAAGACGACAGTTGACCTCGAGTCAGCCAATCCAGGTCAAGACGCGTCATCCACGATATGAAATGTCCGCATTGCCTAACCGACTTCCACGATCATGAGGAGATAATCCCGATCGGCGAGGACACTGAAGGTGTGTGGTGCATCTCCAAGCGAATGTGTTCGGCTTGTCAACGTCTCGTCCTCCATCTCTGCAAAGCTCATCAATTATACAAATACAAAAATGAAGATCGTTGGGGGGCCGACAAGGTGCTCCTCTCCTACCTGGTACGACCAAAGGCGGCCACTCGAACACCACCTAGTCCTCATGTGCCGACTGAAGTTGCGAAGGACTACCTAGAAGCCTGCCTCGTCATCGCAGACAGTCCTCAAGCGAGCGCGGCCTTAAGTCGGCGATGCCTACAGCTCTTGCTGCGCAAATATGGAGGTGTGAAGCCGAACGATTTGAGCAAAGAAATCGATGAGATCTTGGCGAAGCATACGCTGCCGTCTCATTTGGCTGACTCGATCGATGCAATTCGCAATATCGGGAATTTTGCAGCGCATCCGATAAAGAGCACTACTACCGGAGAAATTGTTGAAGTCGCACCTGGGGAAGCCGAGTGGAATCTCGACGTGCTTGAGTCTCTGTTCGATTTCCAGTTTGTCCAACCAGCCATCATTAAAGCAAAACGCGATGCCCTGAATAAGAAACTCGCGGATGCAGGCAAGCCTCCGCTCAAGAAATGATATCGTCAAAAGCCTCGCTCCCTTCGAGAATTCCGACCGACCGCTCCTTCGGCCCTCGACTTTCGTCGCCAGTGGCTGTCACCGAGCTTTGACGTTTGTCACAGTTTCCTTATGAACTCCACCCCTATCCACCTATTCAAAAACGTCGCGTTCGTCGTTTACCCCGTCACCAACGTCGAAATCTCCCGCTCGTTTTATGAAGAGGTGCTTGGCCTGGCCGTCACCGCCAACTGGCAGGATCAATGGGTCGAGTACGACATCGGCGACGGGACGCTCGTGATCACCGTCGCGGATGCGGGTCATCGACCGGGAACGCACGGCGCCACCGTCGGCCTCGAGGTGGGCGATTTCGAGACCGTCCTCGCCCACCTCAAGTCCAAGTCCGTGCCCATCCACCAAGGACCGTTCGATTCCCCGGTGTGTCGCGGCTGTATCATCCGCGATCCCGACCACAACGAGATCATCCTGCACGCGAAGAAGTGAGGTCGGCGTTTCGTGAAATCGTCGCGGAGCGACGACCCGAGGGTAGCCGTGGACTTCAGCTCACGGTGGGACGAACAAGCGGGAACGCGTCGCGGAGCGACGGTTGACGACTCAAACGACGCCAGCGCCTCTCCTCCAAGCGTCGCTCCGCGACGCGCATCTTCACGGGTCTGGCAAACCGTGGATTAAAATCCACGGCTACCCTCACCGCCTCGCTCCGCGAGGTTCGTTCGGGCGGCGCGGGCTTTCTTCAAAGTCCTGCGAAGCACAAAACGTGGGTCGGGGCGGCGATGATCGCGCGGCGCGTCATGGTCTTGCAAGGGACTGGTCGCGGCGGGCCTTGAACTCGCTGCCGGCCAGCCATGTCGGCCACTTCCGATCTTCGGCCACCTGCCAGCCGACTTGAAAAATGAGCCGCAGATCCTCCGTCGCGCCGCCGAAATCCCAATCCGGCTTCACGACGTCGGTGACCTTGTGGTAATCGTGCGCCACGTACTCCTCGATCTTGCCCATGCCGTAGCCCGCCGGCCGGCCCACGAAGTTCGTGCCGCTCTTGAAGTAGAGCGCCGGCACGCCAACCTTCGCGAACTCGAAGTGGTCGGACCGGTAGAAATGGCCGCGCTCGGGCGTTGACTCCGGGCGCACGACGCGGCGCTGGCCGGCCGCGGCCCGCGCCAGCAGGGCTTCCAGTGTGGAATTACCCTGGCCGATGATTTCGACGTCCGCCGTCCGGCCCCAAAGGTTGAGCGCGTCCATGTTCAGGTCGGCGAGCGTGTGCGTGAGCGGATACAGGGCGTGCTCGGCGTAATACCGCGAGCCCAGCAGGCCGGATTCCTCCGCCGTGACGGACAGGAACAGGACGCTGCGCCGGGGCGGCACGGGCAATTTCGCATAGGCCCGGGCCAGCTCGATCAAGGCCGCGCACCCGCTCGCGTTGTCCACGGCGCCGTGGAAAATCTGGTCGCCTGGCAGCCGGGGATCGCGGCCGAGGTGGTCCCAATGGGCGCTGTAAATGACGAACTCGTCCCGCCGCTTCGGATCGGCGCCGTTCACGCGCGCGACGACGTTGCGGGAGCGAAGTTCACGCAGCCGGTTCTGCAGCGAGAAGCTGGCCTTCAAACCCAAGGGCACCGGTCGGAAATCGCGGCGAACCGCGCGGGCTTTCAGCGTGGCAAAATCGAACCCGCCGGCAGCGAAAAGTTCCCTGGCATGGGCGAACGTGACCCAGCCCTCGATCGCCGCGCGGCTGGCGTTCGCGTCCGCGGCGGCTAGGTCGAAGTGCTCGTGCGAATTGCTGCCCTCGACCACGGCCCACGGATAGCCGGCGGGACCGTCTTCATGGACGATGATCGCCGCGGCGGCGCCCTTGCGCGCGGCCATCTCGAATTTGTAGGTCCAGCGGCCGTAGTAGGTCATCGCGCGGCCCTTGAACACGGCCGGGTCGAGTTTTTGAGGATCGCCCGGGAGGGGCACCGGCGGGTCGTTGATGAGCACGATGAGGGTCTTGCCCCGCACGTCCACATCCTTGAAGTCGTCCCAGCCGTATTCGGGGGCCATCACGCCATAGCCAACAAAGATCACGTCGGAATCGGCGACCGCCACCGCCGGCACCTGGCGTTTCGACCAGATGACGCACTCGTTGGGATAGGCCAGGTCAATCTCGCGCGCGCCCGCGTGGAACGTGGTGCGCGGGTCGAGCGTCGTGGACCCGACGAGGGGCACCTTTTGGACCCACGAGCCATCGGGATTGCCGGGACGCACGCCCGCCGCGCGGAATTGCTCGATCAGGTACCCGATGGTTTTCTCCTCGCCCGCGGTGCCGGGGGCGCGGCCCTCGAAGGCGTCGGACGCGAGCACCCGGATGTGCGGCAGCAGGTTGTCCCCCGCCAGGCTGGCGAGGGCAGGGCGAAGCGCGCGCGGTGGTTCGGCCGCTGACAGGGCAACGGCGGCGAGCACGCCGGCAATGGCGAGGACGGAACGGCGACGAATGACGGTTCGCATCACGGCGGTGGACCTTAGCGGACAATCACCGCTGCGGCAATGCCGGCCGGACACGCCCCCCGGATGGGTGGCTGCCCGACGGCCCACGACCCAGCATTCGTCATTCGCACTTCGTCATTCGCACTTCGCGTGGGTGGCTGCCCGATGGCCGGACGGGCAGTGGTCGTCGCGGCCCGGCGGTCCGCGACCCACCATTTCAAAGCGCGGCCCGCCAAAGACACGAAAGGACGCCAAAACTGCGCGATGGAAAGACGGTCCTGGGAGCACATGCCGCTGGCGTGTGGTTTTCGGCGGCCCGCCGAAAACTCCTTCTGTCCGACCAGGAAAGCGTCCGGCGGGCCGCCAGACGCAACAGGCGAGCCGCCTGTCCTCCCCCAATCACCGCAAAGAGCAAGGGTAAGCAGTGGGGCGCGGAACGCCGGGTCGCAATGGCGATGATGCAAACTGCCCGCCCGGCATCGGGCAGCCGCCAGTCCGGCCGATCCGGTTTTGGATGCAGGCGTCAGTGCGGATGCAGGTGGCGCAGGATGTGCGGGCGTTCGAGGCTATGGCGCAACATCAAGGCCTCATTCGACAGAAGTTCCACCGTGGGTCCGGCCGCGACCACGGAACCGCCGTCGAGAACGATCACCCGCGCACAAAGTTCCACCACCAGTTCGAGGTCGTGCGTGGCGATGAGCTTGGTGATCGGGATCTGTCGCAGCAATTCCTTGAGTTCACGGCGGCCCTTGGGATCGAGACTGGTTGTCGGCTCGTCCAGCACCAGGATGCTCGGGTCGCACGCGAGCAGGCCGGCGAGGCAAACGCGGCGCTTCTCGCCGACACTCAGGTGATGCGGCGCGCGCTGCTCGAAGCCGGCCAGTCCCGTCTTTGCGAGCGCCTGCGCGACCCGCTCGCGGATCTGGTCGGGGCTCCCGCCAAACTGCTGCGGCCCGAATGCGACGTCTTCGAACACCGTCGGGCAGAACAACTGGTCGTTGGGATCCTGGAAGAGCAGCCCCACTTTGCGGCGAATTTCGGGAAGAGTGTTGGATTGGACCGGGCACCCGCCGACGAAGACCGCCGGCTCGCCGCGCCAGGCCTCCGGCAGCAGACCATTGAGGTGGAGGAGCAGCGTGCTCTTGCCGGCGCCGTTGGGGCCAATCAGGCCAACGCACTCCCCTTCGGCGATGGCAAAACTCACGCCCCGCAGGGCCTCCGTGCCGTCGCCGTAACGGTAGCTCAGGTTGCGGACCTCGATCGCGGCGTTCATTGCCATCCCCGGGCGCACATCGCGCCGTAGATGCGCTCAGCCCGTTCGCTGGCGCGGATGAACAACTGGCTGACCACGGTGGCGAGGGTGCGCCAGTCGCGGGCCCGGCGGGGCGTGATCGTGCGGCTGAGCCGCGCCCGCTTCATGCGCTGGGCCTCATCCACGAGCACGAACAGGTAGCGGTGCATGAGCGAAAGGGTGGTGACCAGGAGCGCCGGCAACCGCACCGCGCGCAGGACCTGGAGCAGGTCGGCGAACGGCGTCGTGTTGGCCAGCAACACCATGACGAGCAGGCAGAGCGTGCACTTGGCGATGAGGAAAAGGAACAAATGCCAGCCGCCCGATTGGAACAGGGCGAGGAACGCCACCCCCAGGACCAGCGGTTCCAACAGCACGAGACGCCGGACAAGAAACGGCCACGGGATCCGGCTCAAGACCGCCACGACCAGCACCCCGATCGCCACCGCGCCCAGCAGGAGCAGGCGCGGCGGCGGCAGCAGCACCACCGTCACCACCAATCCGAGCGCGATGACCAGTTTCAACGCCGCGGGCAGCCGGTGCACCGGCGAATCGAGCCGGCTGAAGCGATCAAGATAGTCGAGGGGCATCGGCAGGTCCGTTCAAGGCGTCGGGCGAGGTGACGGCGCGCCGTCGGTTTCCGACCGGGGGACGAGCGCCCGGGCCAGCAGCCAGGCCAGGCCGAAGACGATCACGGTGCCCAGCGCGCCGGCGATGGCCGTGCCGAGCACGCTTCCGTGCAGGCCCGGCAGGGTGTAGTCGGTCATGGGCGCGGGCAGGATCGCCGGGTTTGCGGATTTGAAGCCAAGGAGTTCCGCCGTACGCTCGAGGCCGTCGGGCCATTTTGAAGCAAACGGCGAAACGAACAGCGCCAGTCCGAGTGCGACCAGGCCGCCGTAGGCCGCGACCAGTCCGTAGGAGGGCCGTGTCGCGTCGGGCGGGGCCGCCGGCAACAACTCGGGTCGCGCGCGAAAGATGCCCGCCAGCACGAGGGCGGTGATCAACCCCTCGCCCAGGCCGATGAGCATGTGAACGCCCGCCATGGCCGGCAGGACCACGGACCAGCGGGCCTTGCCGGCGACCGTCAGTTCTCCGGCGCAGGCCACGGCGGCCAGCACGGTGCTACACCAGCTTGCGAACGCCGCGGCCAGCACGGCCCCGAAGCGGCCTTTGAACACGCGGCTGATCGGGTAGTAGATCGCCCAACCCACGGTGCCGCCCACCATCGCCATGTTGAAGATGTTTGCGCCGAGGGCGGAGATGCCACCGTCGGCGAACATCAGACACTGCACGATGAGCACGGCCGAGATGACGATGACGGCCGCGCTCGGTCCCAGCAGGACGGCGGACAACACGGCACCCACGAGGTGGCCGGAGGTGCCAGCCAGGACGGGAAAATTGACCATCTGGGCGGCGAACACAAACGCCGCAGCCAGGCCAAGCAACGGCACGCGACGGGGCGGCAGGTGCCGGCGGGCATGCCACAGCGCCAGTCCCAGCCCGCTGGCCGCGAGGACACCGGTGACGAGCGCCGTCTTGGTGTCGAGGAAATTGTCAGGAATGTGCATGCGACCGTCGCCAGCGCGGGGGTGAGACCGACATCACGCCCGCCGGCAAAACCTCGGCGGACCGGTCGGCCACGCACGGCGGTTCCGGTCGGTGTCTCCAACCGCACGGGTGGTTCGTTGTCATTCGGATGCGAGCCTATTCCAAGATGGCACCGGCGTCCATCCCGCTGCGCGACCTCCCGGTGCGCGACATTGGACCGTCGCGCAGAACCGGAAGGTCGGGCGCAGGCTTGCCTTGGACGGTGTGCCTTTGGTAACGATGATGCCGCGGTTTGCCCCGCGTTCGGCGGGCGATCACACTTCAACGCATGAAAGCACTCGTCACCGGCGGAGCGGGGTTTATCGGCTCGCACCTCGCGGAGGCGCTGTGCCGGCGCGGCGCGAACGTTGTCGTGCTCGACGACCTCAGCTCCGGTGACCTGCGGAACCTCGCCTGGCGCCAACCGGGCGAGGCACTCGAATTCGTCCAGGGCGACGCCGGTGATGAAGTCCTCCTCCGCAAACTGGCGCCGGGATGTGACTGGATTTTCCACGAATCGGCCATCGCCTCGGTGCCGTTGTCGGTCGCCAAGCCGCGGGAATCGCATCGCGCCAACCTCGAGGCCACGCTCACGCTGCTGCTGGCCGCGCGGGAGGCCGGGGTCAGGCGGTTCGTGTTCGCGTCGTCGTCGGCGATATACGGCGACAGCGACGCCGCGGTGAAACACGAGTCGCACCCGCCGAACCCGCTGACGCCTTATGGACTTCAGAAGTTCGCCTCCGAACGGTACGTCCGGATGTTCCACGAGTTTTACGAACTTCCCACGGTAAGCCTGCGCTACTTCAACGTGTTCGGTCCGCGTCAGGCCTTCGATTCCCCTTATTCCGGCGTCATTGCGAAGTTCTGCACCGGCCTGCTGGCCGGCCAGGCGCCCACGATTTTCGGTGACGGGCTGCAATCGCGCGACTTCATCTACGTGGCGAACGTGGTGGCGGCGAACCTGCTGGCGGTCGAACAACCGGCGGAGCAGGTGGCCGGGCGGGTGTTCAACATTGGCGCCGGGGCGAGCCTGAACCTCCGGCAACTGCTCGCGGAACTGAATCAACTCACCGGCCGGAACGTGGCGCCGGTGTTCGCCCCCGCGCGACCCGGCGACGTGCGGTTTTCCGAGGCGGACATTTCGGCGGCCCGCGCCGACCTCGGCTATGCGGTGCAGGTTTCCTGGCGCGAGGGTTTGCGGCGGACGCTGGATTTTTACCGCCCATGAATGGCGGGCGCGCGCGCGCGTGGCTGCGAGCTTGCGCGGCGGGTGGCGCGGCGTTATGAGTGGCGGAAACGCCGCGGCAGCAAAGCAATGATGGCACCTCACCAGGAACGGGACGCACAACGGCCGGCGATATGGCCACGGCGGGCGGGGCGCGTGGAATCGCCGGCTCCGCGTAAGCGCCGGCGGGCAGGCATCTGATGGCGGACGTTCTCCCTCCCCGGACCAACCGGCTGCTTTGGCAGTTGCTGGCAGGCGGATTGTTGCTGGCCACCTCGGTGACGGCCGGGGTGTGGTATTACTTCACGCCGCGTTATACCCAGGTGGGTTATCAGCCGTTGCAGCCGGTTCCATTCTCCCACGCCACGCACGTGGAACAACTCGGCATGGACTGCCGCTATTGCCATGACGGGGTCGAGCGTTCGTGGTATTCCAACCTGCCCGCCGGCGCCACCTGCCTGAACTGCCATAACCAGGTGTTGAAGGACGATCCGCGGCTGGCACCCGTGCGGGAGAGTGTGGCCGCCGGTCAGCCCGTCGCGTGGGTCCACGTCCACCGCCTGCCGGATTTCGTTTATTTCAACCACGCCGTGCATGTGAACCGCGGGGTCAGTTGCGCGCACTGTCATGGCACGATCAACCGGGCCGACGAGGTGGCCCAGGTTCAGCCCTTGAGCATGAGTTTCTGTCGCGACTGCCACCGCGATCCGGCGGTGAAGCTCCGGCCGCCGGCGGAGGTCTTCAATCTGGACTGGCAGCCGGCCAGCGCGTCGCGCCAGCTCGCGGAGGGCCGGCGGTTCGTCCGCGAATGGCACGTCCAGGCGCCGGACGATTGCTCCACCTGTCACCGATGAACCCGCCCCTGGCAACGTTTGCGGAACAGCCGCTCAACGACCGGCGTTACTGGCGTCATGTCGGGGAGCCGCTGGATTTCGCCGGTGGTGGCCCTGGCGAGTTCCCGGCGGGCGCGGACAAACTCGATGACCCCGCATCGCGGCGCGAGTTTTTGAAACTGATGTCCGCGTCACTAATGCTGGCAGGTGTGGGGCTGGCCGGTTGTCGCCGGCCGGAGGAGCGGATCGAGCCATTTGGCATGGCCCCGGAAGGCCGGGTTCACGGCGTGCCGGAATTCTTTGCGACGGCGATGCCGACCCGGAGTGCAGCAATCCCGCTGCTGGTGAAATCGCTCGAAGGCCGGCCGGTTAAAATCGAAGGCAACGCGCTGCACCCGCTGAACCAGTGGGCCACCGGTGCGCACGGCGGCACGGATCGTTACGCGCAGGCCGCGATTCTGAGTCTCTACGATCCGGATCGGGCGCGGCGCTGCCTGCATCGCGACGAGACGGTGCCGCGGGGGCAGGCGCTGGCGATGCTCGACGGCGTTGCCCGGCAGGCGGCAGCCGCGCACGGTCGCGGCCTGGCCTTTCTGCTCGAGCGCAGCAGTTCCCCGTCACGCTGGCGGCTCCAGCAACAGCTTGCGGATGCTCTCTGGCAGGCGCGGTGGTTCATCTACGAATCGGTTGATTTCGACATCCACCGCCAGGCGGCGACCAGCGCGTTCGGCCGACCTGTCCGGCCGTTTTGGCGGCTCGAGCAGGCGCAACGAATCGTCTCACTCGATTGCGACTTTCTCGGCACGGAAGAGGAGAGTTGGCGGTTGACGCGCGGGTTTGCGGCGGGCCGCGGCACCCACAGCGCAGCCGATGGAATGAACCGCCTCTATGCGGTCGAGAGCCTTTTCACGCTGACCGGCGCCAATGCGGACCACCGGCTGCGGGTGGCGCCAAGCCAGGTCATGAGTGTGGCCCGGGCGCTGGCCGCCGAAGTGCTGGCCCGAACCGGCGCCGGAACACCGGATCTGCTCGCGGCCCTGCGGGCGAACGTCCTGCCGCCGGGCGTGAATCCGATCTGGATTCGGGAATGCGCGGCCGATTTGGTGACCAACCCGGGTCGTTCCTTGGTGCTCGTCGGCGGCGGGCAACCCCTCGCCCTGCACCTGCTGATGCACGCGATCAATCTTGCACTCGGCAACTTCGGCCAAACGGTTCAGTTGCTCCCCGTCGAACGGGAGCGGGAGAGCGCCGGTTCCATCGTCGAACTCGCCCTGGCGCTCACGGCCGGCGCGGTCGAGACCCTGGTGATCCTCGGCGGCAACCCCGCTTATGACGCGCCGGTCGACCTCGACTGGCCGGCCGCCCAACGCCGGGCGCGGACGGTCATTCGTTTGGGTGATGCCGAGGATGAAACCGCGGCGCTGGCCAACTGGCATCTGCCGCGGGCACATTTTCTTGAAGCGTGGGGCGACGCCCGCACGGCCGACGGCACGCTCGTGCCGGTCCAACCGCTGATCGAACCGATCTTCGACGGGCTGACCGATCTCGAAGTTCTGGCCCGCCTCGGCGGACTCGCGACGACGAAGCCTTACGACATTGTCCGCGACACGTTCCGCGGGCTGGTTACGGGCGGAACCTTCGAGGCGGATTGGCGAAGATTCCTGCACGATGGTTTTCTTGCCGGCAGCGCGGCCGGGGCGATGCCGCCGGTGCTGGATTGGTCGGCGGTGGCCGGCAGCGTTGCGGCGAACGCGCCCGCGGCGGGACCCGGGCCGGAGGCACTCGAGGTCGTGTTTCATCGCGATCACCGGATGGACGACGGACGTTTCAGCAACAACGGCTGGCTCCAGGAACTGCCCGATCCGGTAACGAAGCTCACGTGGGACAACGTGCTCCTGCTCAGCCCGCGCACGGCGTACGACTTGGGGATCGCGGCGCCGGGGACTGACTCGATCGAACTCACGGCGCCGGTGGTCCGTTTGACGGTGAACGGCCGTTCCGTCGAAGGTCCGGTCTGGATTCAGCCGGGACTCGCGGACTTTGTAGTTGGCCTGGCGCTCGGCGGCGGACGGGCGCGTAGCGGCCGGGTTGGGCAGGGCAGCGGCTTCAACGCGGCGGCGCTGCGGACCACGGCCACGCCCGGCTTTGCGGCCGGCGGGCACTTGGTGTTGACCGGTCGGACCGCGCCCCTGGCCTGCACCCAGATGCACGGAGCGATGTCCGGCAGCCCAGTCATCCGCGAGGCGGAACTGGCCGAATACCGGAAGCATCCTCAATTCGCGCGGGAAGCGGATCGCGCGGTTTCGGCCTCGGCGCCTCCGCTGTATCCCAATCCGCTCGACCAGCGGCAGGCCGATGCCCGGCACCAATGGGGCATGGTGGTGGATTTGAACGCCTGCGTCGGCTGCGCCGCATGTGTCATTGCCTGCCAGAGCGAAAACAACATCCCGATCGTCGGCAAGGACCAGGTCCGGCGGCAGCGCGAGATGCACTGGTTGCGCCTTGACCGGTACTACACGGGGTCATCCGCGGAACCGCGTTCGCTCAGTCAACCGATGCTGTGCCAGCATTGTGAAGCGGCCCCGTGCGAAAGCGTCTGCCCGGTGAACGCCACGGTCCACGATGCGGAGGGGTTGAACGTGATGGTTTACAACCGCTGCCTCGGCACGCGGTATTGCTCGAACAACTGCCCCTACAAGGTCCGCCGCTTCAATTTCCTCGATTACCACCGGCGTCCGCTGTCGCAACTCCGCGGTCCCGTCTATTCGAGTCCGGTGGCGGGCACGACCGAAGGCGAGTGGAACTTCACACGCTGGCTGAAGGATCGCGATCGCGGCACGCGCCCCGCGGACGAATGGGATTTGCTCAAGCTGGCGACCAATCCGGACGTGACGGTGCGGATGCGTGGCGTGATGGAGAAATGCACGTTTTGCACCCAGCGGATTGAGCAGGCGAAGATCGCGCAGAAGATCGCGGCGGGCGCTTCGGGCGACGTGACGGTCGCCGACGGCGCCGTCCAGACCGCCTGCCAGCAGGCCTGCCCGGCGAAGGCCATCGTTTTCGGCAACCTGAAGGATCCGGCGAGCGCGGTGTCGCGAGCGAGCGCTGGCGACCGGGCTTACACGGTCCTCGGGCATCTCGGCACACGGCCGCGGGTGACCTATCTGGCGAGGATTCGCAATCCCAATCCGGCGATTCGCGAAGACGTGTCCGGGATCGGGAGTCCGGGTGCGCCGTCCGCGGTGGGGGCGGGGAAGGAGGCGCCGGGATGAGCCGGGCGATGGCGGTTGAGAGCGGGTTGGGACGGGCGGCCGCCACGGTGGTTGTGGCCGACGAGCCCTGGGTGGCGGGTCAGCGCGATGCCCGCTGGGTGGAGAATCATGGCGCGGCGCTGGCGGAGGGTCGCGCCCCGCGCTGGTGGTGGCGGGCCTTCATTCCGAGCGTGCTGGCCCTGCTGCTGCTCGTAGGTTTGCTCACTTATCAGATCGCCACCGGCGTCGGCGTCTGGGGCAACAACCACCCGGTGATGTGGGGCTGGGACATTGTCAATTTTGTGTGGTGGATCGGGCTGGCCCACGCGGGCACCCTGATTTCCGCGGTCCTGTTGCTGTTGCGCCAGCCCTGGCGGGCGGCGGTGCATCGCACGGCGGAGGCGATGACGCTCTTCGCCGTGATCTGCGCCGCAATTTATCCGGCGCTCCACGTCGGCCGCGCCTGGTGGGACTGGTGGTTGCTGCCAATCCCGAACGCGAACGGGCTCTGGCCGCAGTTCCGTTCCCCGCTCATCTGGGACTTCTTCGCGTTGGGGACCTATTTCACCGTGTCGGCGATGCTCTGGTATCTGGGGCTACTGCCGGATCTGGCGCTGCTGCGCGACCGGGCGGCAACGCGCTTTCGGCGGGCCGCGTACGGCCTGCTCGCCTTGGGTTGGACCGGCGCGAACCGCTCCTGGCACCACTATCAAAAGGCGTGTCTGCTGCTCGCCGGGCTCGCCACGCCGCTGGTCCTCTCCGTGCATTCGATTGTGTCACTCGATTTCGCGGTGACGCAGCTTCCCGGCTGGCACTCGACGATCTTTCCGCCCTACTTCGTCGCCGGCGCCGTGTTTTCCGGCTTCGCCATGGTGCTGGCGCTGGTGATCCCGCTGCGACGCTGGTGCGGGCTCGATGATGTCATCACCGCGCGGCATCTGGACGCGATGGGCAAGGTGACCCTGGCGGCGGGCGGACTCGTCGCCTATGCCTACGCGATGGAAGCGGCGGCGGCGTGGTTCGGCGGGAACCCGGACGACCGCGCGGCGTTCCTGCAGCGGGTTGGCGGACCTCATGCGTGGGCCTACTGGACCATGCTCGTCTGCAACGTCGCGCTGCCCCAGTTGCTGTGGCGCCGCACCGTGCGGCGCAACGCGGGCGCACTTTTTGTGCTCGCGGTGCTGGTGAACGTCGGCATGTGGCTGGAGCGGTTCGTGATCGTGGTGGGCTCGTTGGAACGCGATTTCCTGCCGGCGAACTGGGGTGGATTCCGTCCAACCTGGGTGGACGTTGGAACGTTCATCGGCACCCTCGGTTTGTTTTTCACCTGCCTGCTCCTCTTTCTGCGGTGGGTGCCGATGATTTCGATCACCGAGGTGAAGAACCTCGCGGCGCGGGCTTCATCGGTGACGGCGCCGGCGAGCGAGGCCGAGGCGCGAAGGGAACTCCATTCCGGAGCGCGGCTCTGGGGTTATCGCGCCGAATTCCCGAACACGCCGGCGTTGCGTACCGCGGTGGCCCGGCTGCGCGCCGACGGCTACGTGCGTTGGGACGTGATTCTGCCGCATCCCGCACCCGGTCTCGACCGGGCGATGGGGCTGAAGGAATCGCCCCTCGGCTGGCCGGCGTTCGTGGGCGGGCTGCTGGGCTTCGCCGGCGGGATGGTGTTGGTCTGGTTCACCAATGCGGCGGACTATCCGATCCTGGTTGGCGGCAAGCCCATGTTCAGTCCGATTGCCGCCATGCCCGTTGCCTTTGAACTCACCATTCTCGGCGGCGCGTTGGGTGTGGTCCTTGGTTTCTTGCGGCTGACCAGCCTGCCGCGACTGCACCACCCGCTGCTGCGCGCGGCCCGGCGGTTCCACCGCGAAGGCGACCACCGGGCGATCGTCATCGAAGCCTCGGACCCGCGGTTTCACGAAGCGGCCACCCGCCAGATGCTGGCCGCGCAGGGTGCCGGGCGCGTCGAACGGATGGAAGCATGACCATGCGCGCGTTCCTGCTGATACTGCTCATGTTCGCCGTCCTCATCGCGGGGTTCGCCGGCTTTCGCGGCTCTCGTTCGGGCCAGCCACCGATCGAACTGTTCAACGACATGGTGCGGCAGCCGAAGATCCGGCCGCAGACCGCGAGCAGCTTTTTCGCGGACGGGCTGGCCTCGCGTCCGCCCGTGCCGGGCACGGTGGCGCGGGGGAGCGATTACGAGGACGTCCCGCGCAACACGGGGCGGGTTGCCGGCGCAACGAATTTCGTGGAAGTGAACCCGGTGCCGTTGACGCCGGCGCTGCTGGCGCGCGGACGGGAACGCTTCCAGATCTTTTGCGAACCGTGTCACGGCCCGCAGGCCGACGGGCGCGGCATCACGACTCATTACGGCCTGGTGGTCATCGCCAATCTCCACGATCCGCGGATTGTGCGGCTGGCCGACGGGGAGATTTTCGAGACGATCACGCACGGCAAAAACAACATGCCGGCCTACGGCGCAAGCATCGTCCGCGACGACCGTTGGGCGGTCATCGCCCACCTGCGCGTCCTGCAGCTCAGCCATCTGGGCGCGGCGGAAGACGTCCCGCCGTCCGAGCGCGCCTCCCGGTCGAAATAGCCGATGAACCCGTCCGCCCCATCGCTCATGTCTCCGGTTGTGATCGCGCCCGGCTGGCGCCGCCTGCCCGACCGGTTGGTGGCGGCGGGCGTGGTCGGCGCCCTGGCGGGGGTGGCGTTGGACGTGCGGCACTTTGCCTTCGCGTGGTTGCTGGCGTTCCTGTTCTGGCTGAGCATGTCGCTCGGTGCGTTGTTTCTGGTCTTGCTGCATTACCTGTGTAATGCGGCGTGGTCGGCGCCGTTGCGCCGTTGCGGCGAGCACATCGCGGGCCTGGTCTTTCCGTGGCTGGCCCTGGCGTTCCTCCCGGTCGCTGTCCTTGCCCCACAGATCTACGAAGGAATTCGTCCGGCAGCACCGGCGTGGTATGCGGCTTCGGGATTCTGCTTCCTGGTGTGGTGGGGATTGACCAATCGTCTGCGACACTGGTCATTTGAACAGGACCGCACCGGGGCAGCCGCATGCACCACGAGCCTCCGTCGCTGGTCCGGCGTCGGCGTGGTCGGGTTGGCGATCACGCTGACCCTGGCGGTCGCGTTGTGGCTGCAGCGCGTGACACCCGGCTGGTTCTCCACGATGGGAGGTTTCAGCTTTTTTGCGGGCAGCGTCTGGGTGTCACTGGCGGCGGTCTATTTGATTGCGGTGGCGTTGCGTCGCTTCGGCGGCATGGCGATGGTTTTGCGGGACCGCCAGTTCCACGACCTTGGCACCTTGCTCCTCGTCTTCACCATCCTCCACGCCTACTTCGCCTTTTCGCAGTACCTGATTGTCTGGCACGCGAACCTGCCCGACGAGGCTGCCTGGTATGGCGTGCGTCAGCGGGGAACGTGGTTCGCCGCGGGGCTGGTCCTGGTCTTCGGCCATTTTCTGGTTCCGTTCCTGGCGCTGCTGCGGGTGGACCTCAAACTCAAACCAGCATGGATGGTGCCGTTGTGCGGGTGGGTCGCGCTTATGCACTACG
This sequence comes from Verrucomicrobiota bacterium, assembly GCA_050012855.1. Taxonomy (GTDB): domain Bacteria; phylum Verrucomicrobiota; class Verrucomicrobiia; order Limisphaerales; family J093; genus JAJXZJ01. The sequence continues at coordinate 19,604 of JBEKGJ010000038.1, forward strand.
CCGACCTGGCCTTCAACATAGAGCCCGCCGTCGCGCCCGCGGGCTGGCCGGGAAGGTGGGTGTGGCTGGATGCGGCATGCGTGGCGCTGATCGGCGGCGTCCTGGCGAAAGTCTTTCTAAGAAACCTCGCCGCGTACGCGGCATTTCCCGTGAATGATCCCCATTTGCGCGAGGCGGTGGCCGACGATGACACCCTCGACAGCGATCCCGTCCCGACGGTGGGAGGTGCTCCATGAGTTGGCGAACTCATCAAAGCAATCGCACTGGCATCACCGGAGAATTCGCCCTGGCCGGCGTTCTGCTGGCCGGTGTTGCCTTGCTGGTCTGGTGGCTGGCGCAACGCAACCAGTCTCCGGCGCTCGACGCGGCGCGGGCGCAGGTGCGTCGGGGAACGCTGGCCACGTTGCGGGCCGAGAACGAACAGGCGCTGGCGACTTATTCGCTAATTGACCCGACCCGCGGCACGTGGCGGCTGCCGGTTGGCCACGCCACGGAACTGGCGCTGCAGTTCTCGCAGAACCCGGCGGCGGGGCGGTCAGACCTGTTGTCCCGGCTCGACCGGGCAACCGCCAAACCACCCGAAAAGCCAAACCCTTACGAATGACCGTGGCGCGCGCACGTCATCCCGCCGTTTCGCCGGTTCGTGCAACCGCTGACGCGGTGGACGCTTCGTGCCGTGGACCGGTGCTGACGCTGGTCGCGCTCGCCGTCGGCTGGCTGGCGATCGCAGGTGGGTTGGGCGTGGTTGGCGCGATTCAACGGCACGCTCCGGGTTTTCTCGCCGGCCACGCCTGGCTGACTTATGGCCGCGTGCAACCGGCGGCGGAAACCGCGTTGGTCTTGGGGTTCGCCCTTCCGGCGGGCTGGGCCATCGCACTGTGGCTGGTCGGCCATGGCGGAGGCGCAACGTTGGCGGGTGGTCGCAGCATTGTCGTCGCGACGCTGTTCTGGAATCTCGGTTTCGCGCTCGGTTTGATCGGTCTGCTCGCGGGCGCGGGCAGTGGAATCCCGGGGATCGAACTGCCGTCGGCGGTACTCCCAGTCCTGGGCGTCACTGCCGGTGTCGTCATGGTCTGGCTGGCGGTGAATCTGCATCGTCGGCATGAGCGCGAATTGTCCGTGCCGCTCTGGTTTGTGCTTGGGTGCGTCGCGGCATTTCCGTGGCTCCTGGCGACCGCCGCGCGGTTGAACGGCGCGCCTCCGCTCCGCGGTGTCGTCCAGACAGCGGCAGCGGCCTGGTTCGCGCAAAACCTCGCCACCTTCATGCTTGCCCTTCCGACGCTGGCAGCGCTGTTCCATTTCCTGCCGCAAATGGCCGGCGCGGCGCTGCCCAGTCGTAGTCTCGCAGGCTTCGGCTTCTGGACGCTGGTGCTGGTGGGCGGCGCCAGCGGGATGAACCGGTTCCACGGCGGTCCGTTTCCGGCCTGGATGATCAGCGTGGGCGTGGTGGCATCCGTGCTTGCGATCATGCCGACGCTGGCGGTGGCCCGGAATCTTCTGCCGTTGTGCCGGTGCGGTCCGGCGTCAGGACGGGACCAGGCGTGGCTGTTTCTGGTTGTGGCGACGGCGGCCTTCACGCTCGGCGGTTTGCTGAATGCCCTGAATGCGCTCGACGTGGTGCGCCGGGTCACGCAATTCACACTGGTCACGCCGGCGCTGGAGGCGCTGATGGTCCAGGGCTTTGTCGGGTTTGCGCTGATCGGCGCGATTTACCTGATCGTGCCGCGGTTGCTGGGGCGCGACTGGCCGTCCCGTGCGGCGGTTCGCTTCCATGTTTTGGCTGCGGTCGCCGGCCTGTCGCTGCTGGTCATGGCGCTGGGTGTCGGCGGCATCGTCCAAGGACGGGCGCTGGCCGATCCGGCGGTGCCTTTTTTGACCGTGGTCAGGAAGAACCTGCCATTTCTTGGCATGGCCACCCTGGCGAACCTGCTTTTGCTCGCCGGGAACCTGGCACTGGCGGGCAACCTGTTTCGCTTGCTCGTCGTCGTCGGACGCGAACGCTGGGGCCGCTTTGCGCAGGCGTGGTTTGCGCCGCTGACCGGGGAGGAGACATGAACCGGGTGACGACGATCGTTCTCGGTGTTTCGCTGGTCCTGGCGGCGTCCTGGTTCGGACTCGTGTTCGCGCCGCAACTCCAGTTGGGCGGCCAGGGCCTGGTCGCAGTGGATGTCACCGGCCAGGAATATCCGCCGGCGCCGACGGGTGATGCGCGGCGCGGCGCGGCGGTGTATCGCGCCGGCGGCTGTGTCCATTGCCACACGCAACAGGTGCGGCCGGCCGGCGAGGGCAGCGACCTGGCCCGCGGCTGGGGCCGGCGCCGAACGGTGGCGCGGGACTACCTGCGCGACGAACCGGCGTTGCCTGGTCTTGTCCGCCTCGGACCGGACCTCGCCAATCTCGGGGCGCGGGAAACCAACACCGTGACCCTCCTGCTCAAGCTCTACGATGCGCGGATCGCTGCTCCCGGCTCGATCATGCCGCCATTTCGCTGGTTGTTCAGCGAACGGCCGCTTCGCGCCGGCGCGGCGCGGTCGGCCGCTGCCCTGGCGCTGCCCGCGGCATTCGCTCCGCCCGCCGGGCGGGAAGTGGTGCCGACGCCGGATGCCCTGGCGCTGGTTCGTTACCTGCAGAGCCGGCGTGCCGAGGCGCTATTTTACGAGGTCTTCCCGCCAACGGTCGTGAAACCGGCCGCGAATTCGACCACGTCAAGCGTGGTGACTAATGCTCCGCCTGTGACATGAAAGCAGGTCCCGTCTTCCCACCGCCTGTCGCGCCACCGGAGGAACCGGCGCCACCGCCGGGACGCGCGCCGGTGCCGATGTGGCTGGTTGCGCTAACGGGTTTGCTGGCCTATTGGGCGGTCCTGTATCTCGACCGGAACGCGGGTGGTTTCGCGGCGGTGGTTTTCGACCGCGGCGACCGGGCGGCGGATGTGGCGGCGCGCGTGCCCAAACCCGGGGCCGAGGGACTGGTGGCACATGGCGAACGGATCTACGGCGTTTATTGTGCGGTCTGTCATCAGGCCGACGGTCGCGGCCGGCCGGGCCAGTTTCCACCGCTGGTCGGGTCCGAGTGGCTGAACGCCGCCGGCGCCCGGCGCCCCATTCGCATCGTGCTGGACGGCTTGGCGGGGCCGGTGACCGTGAACGGACAGGGGTTTAACAACGCCATGCTGCCGTGGCGGGGGCATCTGAGCGATGCCGACATTGCGGCGGTGCTTACCTTCGTGGGCACGCACCCCGGTTTTCAAAACCACGGGGTCGCGGTGACGCCGGCGCAGGTGAAGGCGATCCGTGAGGCGACGCAGGAACGTCGCTCCAACTGGACCGAGGCAGAGTTGCTGGCGGTACCGGCCGGGGACTGAAGGCGTGCCGACGCCGCCTACGCCGCGGTGGCTTTGGCGGCGGCGAGGTCGTCGCGGCGCTGGGCCATGGTGCGGAAGAACTCGTAGCCCTCGCGCAACCGGCGGGCGCAGACGCTCTTGTCCTCGAGCATGGTCTTGATGATGCGGAGAATCGGCTTCGGCCGCAGAAAGTAGGCGCGGTAGAAGCGGTCCACCGCCTCGAAAATCTCCTCCTTGCTGCAGCCCGGGTACTCGAGCGCGGATTGCTGCAGGCCGTCGGAGTGGAGAATGTCGGCCTTGTCGCGCTGGGTGAACCAGCCGTTCTGGCGGGCCATCTCGAACAGTTCCGTGCCCGGGTAGGGCGCAGCCAAACTGACCTGGATGCTGAACACGTCGAGTTCCTGGGCAAAGCGGATGGTTTGTTCGATCGTTTCCCTGGTTTCGATCGGCAGGCCTAGGATGAAGGTGCCGTGGATGACGACGCCGATGTCCCGGCAGGCCCTGGTGAAGGCGCGCATTTCGTCCGTCGTCACGCCCTTCTTGATGCGCGTGAGGATCTCGTCGCTGCCGGACTCATAGCCGACCAGGAAGAGGCGGAGGCCGCAGTCCTTCATCAGCTTGATGGTCTCATAATTGACATTCGCGCGGCTGTTGCAGGACCAGTGGACGCCGAGCGGCTTGAGCTTCTGCGCGATGTCGCGGGCACGAGGCAGGTTGGCCGTGAACGTGTCGTCGTCGAAGAAAAACTCCTTCACCTGGGGGAAGAGCTTTTTCGCGTAGGCCATTTCGTCGGCGACGTTTTGCGGGGAACGGACGCGGTACTTGTGGCCGCCGATGGTCTGGGGCCAGAGGCAGAAGGTGCATTGCGCCGGGCAACCGCGGCCGGTGTACATGCTCACGTAGGGGTGGAGCAGGTAGCCGATGAAGTATTTCTCAATCTGGAGGTCGCGCTTGTAAACGTCCGCCACCCAGGGCAGGTCGTCCATGTTGGCGATCAAATCCCGCTCCGGGTTGTGGCGGATTTTGCCGTCGGCGCCGCGATGGGAGAGGCCGGCGATTTCCGCGAGGGGGCGGCCCTCGGCGACCTCCTTGCAGGTGAAGTCGAACTCCTTCCGTCCCACCCAGTCAATCGCCGGCGAGGCTTTGAGCGTCTCCGCGGGCAGCACGGCGGCGTGGGCGCCGACGAAGCCGATGACGGTTTCTGGCCGGTTCTGCTTGATGGCCTCGGCGACCTTGCAATCGTTGCGCAGGGAGGGTGTGGAGGTGTGGATGACGACGTGCTCGAAGCCGCGCGCCGCTTCGAGGCATTGCTGGATGTCAATGTTGTGCGGCGGGCAATCCATCAGCCGGGAGTCGGGCACAAGCGCGGCCGGTTGGGCCAGCCAGGTGGGATACCAGAAGCTGGTGACCTCGCGCTTGGCCTGGTAGCGCGAACCGGCGCCGCCGTCGAAGCCGTCGAAACTGGGCGGGCTGAGAAACAGGGTCTTCACGGGTTGGTGGGTAATCGTTGGAATGGAGCGCGAGAAAAGGGTCAGACAAAGAACTTCGTGGCCAGGGCGGTTGCCTCATCAATGTAGCCGATAATCTGGTTCACGGTTTTCACGCTGTGAATAAGCTGGGCGAGGTCGGCCTTCAACTGGTCGAGCTTTGCGTTCACGCCATCAACCCGCCGTTTGAGCTGCTGGTAGGCGACGGTGTTGGACATGATCTCGTCCCGGTCCATGTCGTCCTGGATGGAGTCCACGTCCTGAGCGAGGGCGAGAATGCGGTCAGCCTGGCTCTGGTCGGCGATTTCCCAATAGCCGTCGTTGAGGGCCCGCCGGAGCCGGTCGAGCGCCTGCCAAACGTCATCGGCAAGAGGTTTGCTGTCCATGGTCACGGTTATTGGATGTTGAGCGAATCGTAGAACTTCTGCACCCGTTTGCCTTCGTCGAGCAGGTCGGCGAGCAGTTGGTCCAGGGCAACGGAACTCCGGTCAAACGCGGTCGTCAACTGCGCATGGGTCGTGCCGAGTTCGCGGATGGTCTGGTCGAGCGACTTCATCATGGTGTCCGCCTTCGCCTGCTCGACCAACAGGTCCGCGATCGCCTTGATTTCGGTCCGTTGCGCGTTGGCGTCGAGCGTCGCCTGGTTCTTCAGCAAAAACACCTTTTGCGCCTGCACCGCCTCGTCGTAGGTCTTGGAGAGGTTGCGCCGCAGGACGACCAGGTCCCGGGAGAGCAGGGCGACCAGGTTGGTGACGTGCGGGTTCATCTCGGCGACACTTTCGCGCACCCGCTTCTGTCGTTCCGTGCTGATGATCCACCGGCCGAGGGCGTTCATGGCGGTGGTGGCCAGCTTGAGATCGCGGGGATCCACCGCTTGCTGGGACAGGAACCGGGCGGTGACGAAGTCATCGTCCACTTTGCCCAGCGATTCCCCGAGACCGGTGGTGGCCTTGTCGAAGGCATCCAGCGACTCGTTGCCCATAATGGCGGCGAGTTTGGTGGCGTAGGCGTGCAAGCCGTTGAGGACGAGCAGGCGGGCCTGGACATCCTCCGGGGGAAGGAACGGCGCAAGGTTCGTGGCGTTCAGGTGCTCCCAGCCGCCCTCGGCGACGACCCGGGCGATCTTGAGCTCGAAATGGCGGCGTTCGAGGGTGTCGAACGCGGCGGCCGTGTTGCGGGTGGTCAGATCGGTGGCCTGCGAGAAGGCGGTGATCTTACGGGTCGCGTCGGACGACGGCGTGCTGCAACCCGCCACCAGCAATGCCACGCCCGCCGCCAGCAGGATTGGCTTGAGTTTCATCATGAGGTTCGCTGCGAGTCGGACAGTCAGAGGACTGTCCAGGGTCCAACCCGCTTGTTCCAACTTGCCGATCATGGACGCGTCAGAACCGCTTGCAGGCGGGAACCCGGTCACGATCTTGAGCCCTTTCATTGCGTTTGTGGTTCAGCCCGCTTCGCAGGTCGGCAGCAGCGACTTCAAGTGGAGCAGGCGTGGGCTCTTCGCCTCCAACAGCGTCTCGAGCAGGCGCGCCAGGTTGGTCAGCCGCTGGTTGATGTCAGCATGCAATTCCAGCGGGTTCTCGCTCAGGTTGAATCGCTCCAATTTCACGTTCGCCGCTTTTGCTGTCTTAATGATCCAATCCTCCAGTCTGGGGCAAACCACGACCAGAGTGTTGTTCCGCGCACGATCTTCTTTCAATTTCAAATCGTGGGCTGCCGAGACCTCGGTAAACCGGCGCAATGTCGTTGGCTCGCTGCTTCCGGGATCTTCGTCCACCAGACCGCGCGCGCTGGTTTTCTTTCCCAGATTCTTCGAGACGGCCCCTTTGCTGTGACTGTGGACGATGGCTCGTCGGGGCACGCCCAAAGCGCGTGCCAGCGTCTCATCCGGCCTGCACTCAAGAAACAGCGTCATTCGCCAGCGAGCCGGTCGAGATTAAAGAACGCGTCGGCGTCCAGCTCCAGCAGTTCCGACAGGTTCCCTTCTGAAATCCGTGATACCGTCGTCTCGAACTGTTTCATCCGTGTTACAAAGACTGCCAGGTCCCGGCCCGGCGTCTTCTCGACGACCGATGAAAGCAGGTAAGGATTGTGTGTGGTAATGAAGAATTGATTGCTCGCATCCAGGGCAATTCGCTCGGCTAGATATTTGGTGTAGAACGGGAAGGTGTTGGACTCGGGTTCATCCAGGAGCAATACGGCATTCTGGTTGGTCTCCAGGGCCGCCCGGTAGAAAACGATGCGGCGGAGTGTTTCGGAGAGGCTGTCCCAAGGATAGCTGTAGAGCTCGTCGTTGACTTCCTTCGCGAACAGCAGTTCGTGTTGGACCGGCTTGATTTCAAGCCGGAATCCTCGCTCGCGAAACAAAGCGCCGATGCTCTGACGCAGTGTTTTGTTGGAATACAGAATCGCCGCCAGGTTGTCCCCAAAAGGAGGCTTCAAGAAACCAGGGGCCAGGTTTTGAAAAGCAGATAATGACTTGTATTCATAATACCGGACCGTTGACTTGGGGTCGCGCCAAATCGTCGTCGCCCCCGCCATGGTATATTGGAAAGTCTGTAAAGCGCGGTCGTCATCCATCCGGGAAACCGTAAACGATGGGGCGGTGAATTTCACTTTGCACAGATAACTGTCGGCAACCACGCCGATGTCTTTGGACACGTCCTGATCGAAAAACAAATCAGCCAAAGTTCTAAACCGGTATATTTCCTTGAAAACCCCAGGATCAAAAACCCCCACCGAAAAAAAGGCCAGGGCCTCGAGCAGGTTTGATTTGCCGGTGTTTGGCTCGCCGATGAATACGTTGACCCGTTTCGCCTCAAACTCGAGGTTTCTGATCGACTTGAAGTTGGTAATCTCGACTCGATTGAACATAGGAACAACAAAGCCCACAGGGGCGGCGGCTTAGATTTCAATTCCCTTCACGGTGGAGGCTCTCGCTGACAGAACCTCGCTCGGCTTCTCTTGGGCGCTGCCAGGGGAGTTCACACATGACCCGTCGCCTTCCGTTCCCGTTCTGGTCGCCTTGATCACGGCCCGGGCCTCGGCGAGGTGGCCTTTGCCGGCGGAAAAGCCATTGAAAGCGTTGACCCGATGCCCCTCGGCATAAGGCTTGGGCCGCGGCGAGAAGTTGTATTTGAAATTCTTCCAGTGGTCACCGGACTGGTAGTTCGTGCCCAGCGCCCCGCTGGGATCGTAGCCGCAGTGAACCATGCAGTTCTCGCAGCGCTGGTCGCGGGCAACGCCCTTGACGACCCCATATTTGTCCCAGTCCACCTTCTCCAGCATTTCCCGATAGGTCGGATAATGGCCGTCGGTCATCAGGTAGCAGGGGGCTTTCCAGCCGCGGATGTTGCGGGTGGGGATGGCCCAGGCGGTGCAGGTCAGATCGCGTTTGCCGGCGAGGAATTCCTGATACACCGGCGTGCCGAAGATGGTGAAGTCCCGGCCCCACTCTTCGATCTTCGCGAATTTCGCGATGGTCATCTTCCGCGTCAGGAAGAAATCCTCCGGGTTTTTGCCGAGGCGCCGCGCCATGTCCTTCTTGGCGGCGTCGTAATCGTAGCCGGGGGAAATGGTATGGCCGTCCACGCCGAGCCAGGAGAAGAACCGGAACATATTCTCGATCTCCGACACGTCGGTCTCCCGGTACACCGTCGTATTGGTGGCCACCTGGAAGCCGAGGTGCTTGGCCATTTTGATCGCGGCCACGCACTCCTTGAAGACGCCCTCGCGCTCGACAATAAGGTCGTGCGTGTATTCGAGCCCGTCCACGTGGACATTCCAGTACAGCCACTGGGTCGGCCGGATCACCACTTTTTGGCGGGCCGCCGCGTCGGGCTGGCGGATCGCCTCGGCCTCTTTGGGGGTGATGAGTTCCTCGGCCAGCAGTTGCTGGAGCAGGGCGTCATGCCGCGCATTTCCCAGCTCGTAGGTTGCGGCCAGGTAATCCCGCAGCTTCCGGCGCATGAACATGCCGTTGGTGCAGATATAAACGATGCGGCCCTGCTTGAGCACGCCGCTCACCATTTCCTCGATCTGCGGGTGAATAAGGGGTTCGCCGCCGCAGATCGAAACCATCGGCGCGTCGCACTCGGCGGCGGAGGCGAGACAGTCCTCCAGGCTCATCATGTCCTTCAGGCTGGTCGAGTATTCCCGGATGCGCCCGCAGCCGGTGCAGGTTAGATTGCACGTGTGGAGCGGTTCGAGCTGGAGCACCAGGGCAAACTTCGGCGTTCGGCGCACTTTGTGCTTGATGATGTGAGCGGCGATTTTCGCCGACAACGCGAAGGGGAATCGCATACGTTAAAATCCTGAAGACGGTCAGCGGTCGGCCCTGGCGTGCGGATTGCCGGCCGGCGAGCCCGGGGGGGAAGCCGCTGGCGACGACACCACGGCCCGCGCGCCGCCTGCGGGAGCGCCGCCATCGTGGGCAACGCTCAACGTTGCCTTCGACCACCGGTTCCAGTTAGATTTCACTGTCCGCCCACTATACGACGGACGAAACCGATGGCAACCCGTTATTCTGCGCATCAGCGGATCGAACAGCGCCCGGCCGGCGCCGCCGGGCTGGCCTGGCTCTGGCTGGCCGTGGCCGCGTTGGCCGGTTCGCTGCTCGCGGATGCCGCGGTACCAGGCGCGCCGGATTTTGCGGTTCGGGCGCGACAGGCTTACGTCGCCGCCCGGACGCTCCACCAGTCCAGCCTCACGAACCTCACCGCGGCGTGGGAGTTTACGAGCGCCTGCTTCGAGTGGGCGGAGTTTGCGACCAATGCCACCCAGCGGGCTGCGCTGGCGCAGGAAGGCATCGCGGTGAGCCGGTGGGTGGTCGAGCAACAGCCCGGCCTCGCCGCGGGGCACTATTATCTGGCGATGAACCTCGGCCAGCTCGCCCGGACAAAATCGCTGGGCGCGCTCAAACTGGTGAGCGAAATGGAAAAACAATTCCAAACCGCCAGCGAGCTCCAGGCCACCTTCGATCATGCCGGGCCGGACCGCTCTCTCGGCCTGCTTTACCGGGACGCCCCCGGATGGCCCACGAGCGTCGGCAGCCGGGCCAAGTCGAGGCGCCATTTGCAGCGCGCCGCCGAACTCTGTCCGGAGTTCCCCGAAAACCTGCTCTGCCTGCTCGAAACGCTTCACCACTGGGGCGAATCCAAAATCGTGCAGGGCGAATTGCCCCGTATGGCCCGGGCACTGACGCGTGCCCGCGCCGATTTCACCGGCGACGCCTGGGCCGCCAGTTGGGCCGATTGGGACAAGCGGTGGGAGGTCCTCGTCGCTCAAGCCAGCCCGGTTCCGGTCCATGAACCCGCCAACCGTCATTGAGCCGCGGAGTCTTCCCGCGCTGCTCCTCGTGATTGCGGGCCTTTTGACGGTCCTGGTCCCGGGCTGCGTGGCACCGACGCCGACGGCCGGCCAGGCGCGGACACCCGTTGTACTGACCAACGGCGTCCCCGTTACCAACCACGTGCGGGCACCCAAAACGTCCGTCAAACCCGTGACGCTGGCCCCGGCCGTTCCCACCACGAACGCCGTGCCCCCGCGCTACCCGCTGATCACCCCGCTGGACACGGTTTTCGGCCGCGTCGTCTCGGTCAACCCCCAGGCGCGGTTCGTCGTCGTGGATTTTTCCTTCAACGGCCTGCCCGCCGCCGACCAGCGTCTGGGGGTCTTCCGCCAGGGCCAGCGGGTCGGCGAAGTGCGGGCCTCCATTTGGGCCAAGGGTGGTCGGATGGCGGCGGACCTGCTTGATGGTGAAGCCCGGGTGGGTGATGAAGTGCGCGCGGAATGAATCCGGCCGTGCAAGCCTGCCAATCGCTCACCCAAGTGCCCCGATGCCGTTGAAACCGCGATCATGAACCCTGATCAAGCAACCTGGCTGGCCCAACTCGCTGCCCGGCTCAACCGCCAGGATCGGCTCAACTGGCTGGTCGAGCACGCTCGCAGCCGTAAACCCCTGCCGCCGGAACTCAAGACCGACCGGCATCGGGTGAGCGGTTGCCTGGCGCGACTCTGGTTGGTGGCGGAATGCCGGGAGGGCCGTTGCTGGTTCCGCTGTGATTCGGACTCGCTGATCGTCAAGGCGGTCGCCGGTTGTCTGTGCGATTACTTTAGCGGCCTCACGCCGGCGGAGATCGCCGGCAGCGACCTCGCCCCACTGCAACAGGCCGGTTTGGATGACCATTTGACACCCAACCGCCGCGACGCGTTGTCGCGGGTCTGGGAGCACATCCAGCACTTCGCCCGCGAAATGCCCTGGCCCGCCTCGTCCGCCGATCCTTCCGCACCGGCCGGTCAGGCTGGCTGGTTCGACGCCCACAATCACTTGCAGGACGAGCGATTTGGCGGTCGCCAGGCTGAACTCGTCGCCGCGTGCCAGGCGGCGGGTGTGGTCCGCATGGTCGTGAACGGCGCCGCGGAGACGGATTGGACCGCCGTCGCCGATCTGGCACGGGCGTTTCCCTCCCTGGTGGTGCCGAGCTTCGGCTGCCATCCGTGGCATCTCGCCGAAAGGAGCTCCGGCTGGCGCGAACGGTTGGAACGATTCCTCGACGAAAACCCGGCGTCGGCCATTGGGGAAATCGGCCTCGACCGGTGGAAGCCCGGGCTCGAGTACGCCGGGCAGGAGGAAGCGCTGCTGGTTCAGCTCGAACTCGCCGCCGCTCGGGACCGGCCGGCGAGCATCCATTGCCTCCAGGCCTGGGGCAGGTTGCTCAGACTGCTGAGCGCGGGGCCGCGGCTCGAGCGTGGGTTCCTCCTGCACAGTTTCGGCGGCCCGGCCGAAATGATCATCCCCCTCGCGCGACTCGGGGCCTACTTCGGATTTCCGGGTTACTTCCTGCACGCGCGCAAAGCCCGGCAGCGCGAAGTGTTTCGTTTGGTGCCGCCCGACCGGCTGTTGGTGGAGACCGACGCTCCCGATCAACTGCTCCCCGCCGAGGCGGCGGAGTTCCCGCTCTCCGGAACCGGTGGCGCGGCGCTCAATCACCCGGCCAACTTGGGCGCGGTCTATCGGGGGCTGGCTGCGTTGCTTGAGGAGCCGGTGGCGGCGCTTGCCCGGCGGGTCGCGGCGAACTTCATGCGCCTGTTTGGGCTGCTCCGGGCGCGCCGGTGACCGCTGCCAATCGCCGCACCACCACCGACGCGGCAGCCAGCCCGAATGTGCCCGTCACAAAGGCAGCGGTGCCGAGGCCGTCGTCACAAGTCAGTGGCCCGTGGGTGGCATTACCAGTGCGGTGGGGACGCTCGTCCACCAAGCCGTCGCACCGGTGGGAAGACGGGACTTCGGGTGAGTACACGGCCGGGATGCCGAACGGTTTCCCTGCCCGCGGAAAACCATGGTCACGGCGAAGCTGGCGCCGAACCTGGAACAGCAACCGGTCGTGCGTGACCCCGGCCAGGTCGGCAATGCGGATCAGCGTTGGATCCCATCGGCCGGCCGCGCCGCCGCAGGTCACCACCGGCACCCCCCGTTGGTGGCAGGCGGCCAGCAGCAACGTCTTGTTCGACACGGAATCAATCGCATCGATCACCCAGTCGAAGCCGCCAGCGAGGATCGCGTCCGCCGTGGCCGGCGTGAAGAAGGCGGCAACGGGCGTCACCCGGCAGTGCGGGTTGATGCCGTGAACGCGTTCGGCCATGACCTCGACCTTGGCTTGCCCGATGGTCAGGTCGAGGGCGTGGAGTTGACGGTTTACATTGCCGACACAGACCTCGTCCAGGTCCACCAGCGTCAGCGCGCCGATGCCGCTCCGGGCCAGCGCCTCGACGGCCCACGAGCCAACGCCGCCGATTCCGACCACGCCCACATGGGCGGAGCGCAGGCGCTCCAGCCCTGGGCCGGACACGAGCCGCCGGAGCCCGGCGAAGCGGGCGTCAAGTTGCCTCATCGTTGCGGCGGTCGCTCCGGCAGCGGTCGCGGTCGCGCCGGTTCGCGCGGAACAACGGGCTGCTCCTGAGAATTGGTGCGGCGGGCGCCTGGGCGCGGCTCGGAGAGCAGGTCTTCCGGGCTTGGAGCCGACGGCTCGGTTTCATTCCAACGCTCCCGGTCAGCCAGAATGACCATGCCACCGGGCAAGTAACGTTTACGGCAATAGCGCAGCGGGAACTTGTCCGGCAGTTTCGAGTTGATCAGCACATCCGCGGCAAAGCGTGACCAGTCAAAGTCCTTGCCCTGGAGAATTTCCTTCAGAAAACGGGCATTGGTCGTCACGGGGGTCAGCAGGACACCGGAAACCACCTTCTTCTCGTCGTTGATGGTATAGAACGATTCCTTCGTCTCCGGCGGCGACTTGGTAACATCGCCGACGTGCAGGGGTGTCCACACGCACTGGCGATCCCCATACCAGGCCACCGCCCAGGGCACATCGCTTATCATCACCTCGTTGGTGCGAAACAGCCCGGCGCTCTCCTGAATCCACGGCGGGTAGTAAGGCGGATACTGAATTGGGTAACTGCTGGGCGGCAGGAAGCCGAAGATCAGCGGCAGGGAGGCGACGGTGGCAAAAAGCGCGGCGAAGACCGTGACCATCTCCGAGATGGCGAAGGTCCTTTGCGCGAGGAGGACGTAGTAGATGCCCACGCCAAAAACGAACACGGCGGGCGTGAGCAAAACGAGCAGGTTTTCGCCATTGATGACGGGTGAATCGCTGCTCAGGTGCGTCCGGCCGCAGGCCTGCACCACGGTCAGGAGGATCGCGCTCCACAGCACGAACCAACGCAACCGGCTGAGCGCCGGGCTCCGGAACGTTATGAACAACGCCGGAAGGAAGAAGGCGGCGACCCAACCGCCACCCAGCCGGGGCAGGTCGTTGCGGACCTCATCGCCCACGTTGCCCAGGAACTTCCGGAGGTAATCACGCGACTCGATCCGCGTTAGATCCGGGTCGAAGGACCGTTCCAGCCGGGCTTCCGGCAGTCGCAGGGTGTCCTGCGCCAGGACGTAGCTGCGCAGGCCGAACAGCGTGCCGCCGACCGAGTAATTCCGGGCCAGCCAGGGAGTAAAAACCGCCAGGAATACCAGCAAGGTCACGACGCAAACCCACCCGCGACGGCGTTCCAGGAAAAGCGCGAAGAACAACAGCACCGGCAGGGTCAGCCACGCAAAGGCGTAGCGCGTAAGCGCACCCAGGCACAGAAGGAGGCCGGTCAACAACGCCCACCGGATGAACCAGCCCCGCGAGCGGTTCCCGGCGCGCCCCCCCTCCTCCAGCACCACCAGGCACCAGAGCAAGCCCACAAAGATCAGCAGCAACAACATCGTGGGCAGGCCCGACACGGTGAAGCGCCAGAGCAATTCCGAACCGAGCAGGACGATGGCCGTGACCCAGGCAACCGCATTGTCGAAGAGTTTCCGCGCGAGGCGGAAGGTCAACCAGGCTGCCAGGAAAAACAGCAGTTGGTTGAACGACGCGATCAACATCTCCGGCTGGTAGATCCAAAACATGGAGGGCACCTCGAAGTTGAAGGGCAACACCTTCATCAGCCCGGCCAGGACCAGCGGATAGAGCGGCGGGTTGACCAGGTCGGGCTGCAGGTTCTCGCCCAGCTTGGGGGCGGCGCCAAGTTGGGTTTCCACCAGGTGCAGCGCGAAGGGCTGCACACACTGGGTCGTGAAGCCCTGTCCGCGCGAAAGGTTGCGGGCAACCTCGGCCGCCTGCATCGCTTCCGCGCTTCCGAAATCCTTGAAGCAGTGCAGGTCGTAGGCAACGGTCAGCACGGCCAGCGTTAGGAAGAAGGCCACCAGCTTGACCACGCGCACGCCCTTCCCCACTTCCAGCGTGTGAATCATCTCCTGTGCTCGTGCTCGTGATATTGGCATAGCAAACTCGCGTATCCGATGGCACGGAGTGCCGCGCCTCAAAATCCTTCCAGGTGATCAACGTGCAGCTTGTGATGCAAGGTGCGCCGGCTGACGCCCAAGTTCTTCGCCGCCAGAGTGCGGTTACCTTTCGCTGCTTGCAAGGCACAAATCACAAATCATGAGCTGCCGTTCGAGGGTCAGGGTCGGTTGTCCGAGCACGAACCGGCCGCCGGCCACCGGGGCGGCAGTAACCCAGTACGCTCCCGCAAAGTCTGGATTCCTCCGCTTCGATCAGGCGGCCGCGCGTCGCCTCATCCAAAGGCCAACCGCTCCCCCAACGAGCAAAACGGCGGAGACAGGCTCAGGCACCGGCAGCCATTCGACTGCGTGGGTAACTCCGGAAGGATCCTGGGCAAATCCTACGACCACGCCTTGATCGTTGATCCCATAGGCAGAACTGAAGAACCCTCCCAACGTACCCAGATCGGTCTTCACGGTGCCATTCCACACGAACGCGTGGTAGGTCCCGTCCGGCTCCTGCGCCCACCCCACCACGGACCCTTGGTCGTTTAGACCATAGGCCCAGCTCTCGCCCCCCCCGAAGGTGCCCAGATCCATCACCGGGCTTCCTGAGATGCCGTTCCAGAACGCGGCGTGGTTCGCGCTCGCGCCAGCCGGTGTCCCCCAGAGGATGACTGCACCTGTATCATTGATCTTGGTCGCCGCATTCCAGAGCCCGCCGGAGAGGCTGCCCAAGTCCACCGCCCCGCTCGCTCCCCACAAACAGGCCCGCTCTCCGCCCGCGCTGTTATCGGCCTCTCCGACCACGATGCCATGGTTGTTGATGTCATAGGCGACACTGTAAGACCCACCCAGTGTGCCCAGATCGTGAACCCCAGATCCGTTCCAAAGCACCGCATGATAAACCCCGCTGCTCAGCGAGGACTGGCCCACGGCGGCGCCGACATCGTTGAGACCCCAAGCCGCGCCCGAATTCCCCCCCAAGGTCGGGAGCGCCGTCACGCTCGCTCCATTCCACAGGGCGGCTTGCGTAGCGCCAGAGGCGTCTTGCGCCCAACCACCCACCGTTCCCGCGTTGTTGATCGCGACGGCGCGACTGTTTTGGCCACCCAGTGTTCCCAAGTCAGACAGCAAACCCGATTGCCAGCTAAAAGCGTGCTGCACCGTGCCGGCCACGGGCAGCAGACCCTCGCCGGCCACCTGTCCTGCCAAATTGATGGCCCGCGCCTGGGAGTAGTTACCCCCCAAGTCGCCCAGGTCCACAATGGAATAATCTCCGCCGGCCAAGCCGCTGCTTGCCGCACCCAGGCACAGGGCGGCAAACAGGCTGGGCCAACGCAACCAAGACGGTGTCACGTGGGGAATGGCGAATGACCGATTGCGGATTGCGGATTGCGGATTGCGGATTGCAGAGAGGTGGGGCGAGCGTCCTCGCGAGCCGAGACACGAACGACGAATGACGCATGGCGAATGACGCATGGCAAATGGCAAATGGCGAGTGGCGAATGGCGAGTGGAAAATCAAGGAGACGAGCGGAGGTCATCCACTTCGGGGATGAGTCCCGGGGGGATCAACGCGATGACGTGCGGGCGGGATTCGCAAATCCGAATGAGGTCGGCACGGTCCTTGGCCCGTTTCGACGCCCGGCGGTTGGCGTCAGTGAACGCCCAGAGCTTGCCTTGGACCAGGTCGTCCAAGGCGGCAATGGGCAGGCGGACGCCGAAGAGTTCGCCCTCGGCGGCGCGAGCGGGAAACGCGCCGTAACGCGAGTTGACGGTAATCTGGATGCGCAACCGGCTGCCGGGCAGTTGCGCGTTGACGGAATACGGAAACTCCTGCACGACGAATCCGGCGGCCCGCAGCGCGCCGGCCAGGCCGGTGGACGCCGCGATGGCGAAATCGGCATCCAACGTCACGACCGGCTCGACAAAGTGGTTCACCGCCAGCCCACCGATGAGGCAGAACGGCTGGCCCGTGGCACGGAGCGCATCCACTGCAAGGCGGAGGTCGGAGTCATGCCCGGTCAGGGCGGCGAGGAATTCCTGTTCGCTCATAATGGCAGTGGAGCACGACGAAGCCGGCCGCACAAGCCAGCAGGTCGGCGAGCTTGGCGGTGCCGGTGGCGGCGTTGGAGGGCGAAGTCAATTGTCATTGCGGAGTGCGGATTGCGGAGTGCGGATTGCGGAGAGGTGGGTCGCGAACCGCTGGGCCGCGACATCGTCATTCCGGCCGCCCAGCGGTCGGCCGGCCACCTTGACGATTGCAGAGTGCGGATTGGCGAATGACGAGTGGCGAATGGCGGATGACGGAGGGCGGATGACGGATGACGAAGGGCGACCGTCTCTTCGTCAATGGGCGTGAGCAACAAGTCGGAGTCGTAAGAGGTTTCCAGCGGCTGCCCGGCGCCACCGAGCTGCGGATGGCGCGGCAGGAGCGAACTCGAGCCGAGGACGATGATGCGCCGGGGTTGGGCCAGGGCCAACACGGAGTTCAGCGGATGCATTAGAAATTGTAGGCACATTCGGGGACGGCTTGATGGCGTTCTTCCCAAGTGAGCACTCCGGCAAAGGGAGCGAAGTCTCTCAGGCGCTGGGCGCGCTCGCTGGAGTCGCGCAGCAGGCGGAGCAATTCTTTAAAACCGTCTGGTGCCGTCTGGGCGCCCTGGAGAATCTGCCGCCACTGTTCGAGCCGGTGGGGAGCGGTGTGGCCTTTGGCCAGCCAACGGTCAATGTTGTCGAGCGGGATACGCAGGAGGGCCTGCCGGGCCGCCGGCTCGGCCTGCTCCAGCTTGTCCGCCACCAGATCATGCAACGTCTTCATGGCACAAATATAGTGGCGAGTGACGAGTGGCGAATGGCGTTGGGAGTTCCGCCTTCAGGCGGCTTGGTCCGGCTGAAGCCGGGACTCCAAACCGTTCGTCGGGTGATGGGAGTCTCCTCACAAGGCTCCGTGTATAAACGAAAACCGGGGCAATGCTCTGCGCATTAGAACCCCGGCACGCTCCAACTGGAAGCAGGTTTCCTTAATCGAACCCAATCACTGCGTTCAGCCTTTGGACTGGCGACGACGCCAGGCCGCAAAACCCAAAATAACCGAGCCGACGGCCGCCAGTTGCACCACGGTCGGCTCCGGAACCGGCGCCAGGTCCCCAAGGATCTGCCATTGAACTCGATCAACCAGCAATCCATTGTTCAGGGTACCGAAGACCGATAAACTGAGCGGCCCGGAAGGGGTGAGCCCAGTCCAACTGTAAACACTTTCATACCAGCGCCCGCCTGCTGGAGTAACAGCAGAAATTGGCACGCTGCTGTTGAGAGTCGAGTTGGGAACGGAAAACGTCAGGCCGCTCGAATAAGGAAAACCCGTGCCCGTGGCGTACAGGTCAATCGTCAACGTGTAGGACACGGTCGAAACTGCCTGGCGCTGCGGAACGCTCAACTGAAGACTGCCGTTCAGCGTGTCCCAGACACCCGTCTGGGTCCCGTAATTCTGGCCGAGCGTCGGATCGGTAGGTAACTCCGGCGAAAAGGTTCCCGAGTAATAGCCGGTGCCTGAACCGGCATTGACCACATCGCTACCCGTGGCACTCGAGGGATTTATGCTGACGTCGGGGGTAATCGAATAGGTCCCAGGCGGACTACCGCCCGTACTGAAATCATAACTGAATGTCGTTGACATGGCAGCCTGAGTGGCCGTCACCCCAGACACTAAAACCGCCAAGCTACCGATAAAGGTTGTTGATTTCATAACCAGTTACTGATGCTTTCTTGTGAATTCCACAACTTCTGCTCAAATTCGGCGACCGACTTCCACGCTCGTTTCGGCGTTCCGCCGGCTTCCTCACCGCCCGCTCAATCCATCACCACCACGATTTGCCACCCACCTATTTCATTGACCATTCCCACTGGCACTGGGTGGCGTCCACGATGGACTTTGCCAGTGGGGAGAGTGCCGGGGGGGCCGCGAGGCCCCCCCGGCGTGATTCACCAAGAACTTACGGGGTGCCATCGACTTCGTTGTCGCCAGTGCTGCCGTACGTAATATGCAACACGTTGTAGTCCAGAATATTAACCAGACCGTCCCCGTTCAGGTCGGCACGCAGATCGGTCGTTGATCCATAGGTATGCTGCAGGATGTTGAAATCACTGAGGTTGATCGTGTCATCCCCGGTGATGTCGCCCGTCCGCAGGTAATGATCATTAGTCAGGTCGAAGATCACCCCGGTGCCACGGGTCGGAACATTTTCGTCGTTGACGAAGTTGGCTATGGCATCGGGAAGCGATGTCACCGGCTCTAGCGTTGCCCGCAGATTCCAAGCTGTCTTGGCGCTCACCAGCGTCGTGCTGTCCGGCACGCCATTGAGGGTGTAAGTTGCCAGTGTAGCTGACTTGGTGATCATGCTCCCATAGGAGGTTTCCAGAGCCGAGCGGGTGATCGTCCCCGCGCTCAGCACGGCATTCAAGTCTGTCACCAGCAGAGGGTCGAGGGCCGCCTGGTTGAACTGGCTCGGAGTGGCCACGAAGGTGGCCAGCGCGGCCGCCGTGGCGGGCGTCAACGGACCGGCCTGGTAGTTGAAACCACCGGACAACGCATAGGCGTCTTGCAGGAGCAACCGGTTCAGAAGCGTGAGGTCAGTTCCCGTCGGCGTCGGATTAGGCGGCAGCAGAGCCTGGGTTGCTGCGCTAAGCGGAATGCCCAAGAAGGTCATCGGCGAATAAATTCCGAGACCGTAGCTCGGGTAATCCGTCGGCGAGTACGGTGTTCCCCACATGGATGATGTCGTTGTGAGCGCATCGAGATCCACCAGGATCAGTCCCGTCAGCGTTGTATCCGAACCACCACCATAGCTCAGCAGGCGCTGCGTCGTGGCGGCATTCAGCAGACCGATGATGTACTGCTCTGGCGGCCCACTATAAAATGGGCTGGAAGCATCCGGATACGCATCGTTCAACAACAAGCGGTTAAGCAACTGCAGATTTCTGCCGGTCGGTGATGGGCCTGGCGCCAGTCCAGCAAGCCTTGAGTCACTAGGACTCCCACCCACTGGGTCTGCGGGATCGAGGATGCCCATGAATCGCAGCGGGGCGTAAATGCTGGGACCCGCCACGATGGCATTGAAGTCGTCCAACAGGCCGGTTTCGAGCGCCGCGACTTGCGCGGCGGTGGGCGTGCCACTCGTGGGATACGCAGCCAAGGCGGCCTTGGTAGTGGACGACAACTGATTGAAAACGTAGTTATCAATCTCGCGGATCGGGTTCTTCAACTGGATGGCCATTTGGGTCAGACCAGCTTGACTGGCGATCTCACCAAACCACAGGTTGCGCAGATAGGCGGAGACTCCGTCCGTGCTGAACATCACCTTTTGCACAAAGGCAGGCAGGTTGTTGATCGCGCCATACCGGAAGTAGGTGGAGTAGGTCACGGCGTGGGCCGGCGTCAGGAGTTCGGCCGCAAATGCTTGCAGGTCATGGAAGCTGCCGTTGGTCACGAACATGGTGTTCGTAAAACTCAGGGGCAGAGGCCAGGTTTGCGTGACACTGGAACCATCGCCCGACTTAAAGGTTACCACGCGATTGGTTCCCTTGAAGGAATCCAGTTCCACGACACCCGTGACTTGATTCTTGTTCACGGTGAGCGTGAACGTCTGCACGGTCGGGGCATTCGGCGCCGGATAGGTCACCGTGTCGGTGGCGGTCACCGTGGCGGTCCAAAGCCCGTTCACGGTAGTGCCATCCACAGTCCAGGTGTAGGTGAACGGCCCGACGGTCGCACCAGCCGGGCTGGTAAGCGTCGCGGACTGCGGCGATCCGGGACCGGTAAGATTTACGGTCGGCGGTCCACTGAGGCCAACGCCGGGGAGGTCATGCGCATACACGGTAATGTTCACCACACCCCTGAACGTGTTGGTGCTGTACACCGGGTCACTGCCACTGCTGGGACCATTTTTCACGTTCCAGTTCACAGCCGGCACAGCGCTCCCTTCATACTGGAGCTGGGTGGCAGTGATGGAATCAATGACCGGGGAGGCACTGTCCACGGTGATAACGAGATCCGGGGTCATAACCCGCGCCGGGAGCACGTTGGCACCCGAAAGGGCATTCAGAAGGGTGCCCCCGGAGATGCTGCCAGGAATTACATCGTTATCGGTACGGAAAACGACCCGTGACGCACCAGTGGCAGTGCGCGTGGGCGTCAACCTAATATTGGCCACCGTACCGTCAGCCGACGTGCCTGTGACGGCACTGAAGTCCAGGCCGACCACCGTGTCCAATTGACCGGAGGTGGACCACATTTGCCAGATCAGTTGGTCCCAAACCCCACCGCCGGCCCCGATTACAGGCCCGTTCGGACCGGTTGTGGCGTCGAAGAACCTGGAGTCGAAGGCCAGGTAGGCCTGCGCGCCAATGATCGGCTCGTGCAGATTGGCCACGTTCAGGCTGATCGTGATGGCCTGTTGTGGCGTGAGCGTGGTGTTATTGGGCAGCAGATACAGCACATCCACATCGCTGGACCTGACTGAAGCCAGCAAGCTGGGCACATCCGTCACCGGATTCTGCGGGGTGAAGGTAATGTCAACTTCCGTCGGGGGGCCCGAAGGGTTCACTTGAATGCCAAACGTTCCGCCAAACACAGGATTGAGGAAAAATCCGGGCACGGTGGCACCGTTCCAAACGAGGTTGAACTTATTGGCAGCAAAACCCCCAATACCACCACTCGCATGGGCAATTTTCCAGACGTAGGGCCGGGTCGGATCAAACTGGGCCGCCAGGCCGGCGGCGCCCGTTCCCGGAGTCTGGGTTGTCAGGTAAATCGTGAACTTACTGCCGGCTGTTGCCGTGATGTTAAGTGCGCCACTGGTCACATTCAGCAGATTCCAACCGGGCTCGGCTCCAGCCGTTCCGCCGTTGGCCCGGTCAATGGCCCAAGAGAGGTTGCCGCCCGGGCCCCAAGTCTGGTCACCGACCACGGTGCTGGTGGCAATCGGAGCCGTGATGGTCAGCGCGCCGTCAACCCACGTGAGGTTGTACTTCGTGCTGGTCAGCCCAGTAGGATGAATATCCCACACGCCCATGGTGGTGGCCGTGACCGCCGTGCCGGTGAAGGCCAGCAGCCCACCCGGCGTAAAGGCAGTGCCGGCGTTGTCACCCGCAACGAACCCGCTGTAGGTGACCGTGAAGTTCGCCGGATTGAACACCGCGCCATTGGCGACCTTGGTCTTGTTGTCGGCCGTGATGCTCAGCGGCGCCGGGTCAATGGTCAAGGTGCCAACCAACGTGCCCGAAGTGATTGAGTAGTTGGGATCAGAGGCGGTCGAGAGGTCAACCGTGAAGGTGTAAGCGCCCGGCACGCTCGTCGCCGTCGGCACGGAAGGACTCCAATTCCCCACCGTCGGCAGTCCCGGCAAGGTGGTGGTTTGGTCCGGCACCCGGGGATTGCCGACCAGCAATCCCGAATAGGTAACGAAGTTGTTGGGCGTCGTTCCATACACTGAATGGTGACCGTTGGCCGAAATGGTCACGCCATGCTTGGTGATGGTCATGTTGACCGGCGTCAGAGTGAGCTGATAATTGGCGCCGGAATTGGGACCGGCCGCGAGCGTTCCCAAATTGACCGCATAGCTGCCAACCCCTTCTCCGGCAAGCCTGGCCAGTGCGCCGGTGAAACTGTCGGCCCCGATCAGGGCAGGTGAATGGTCATAAGTCAGCGCCGGGTCAACGTTACCATAGACCTTCGTCGGCGGAGTCGGGTTTAACGTGATCGTAATGGCTTTCTGATTGATCGTGAAGCTGGCGGAGGTGAAGTTGAGCACGTAATTGGCGCTCAACGCCAGGGTCCCCTGGCGAATCGGGTAAGTGCCCACGTTCTCATTTCCTGAATCCCTGCTCAAACCACCCGTGAAGACGTCCCCACTCACCAGCGCCGGCGTGTAGGTAAAGGACGCGGGCGTATAGTCACCGAGCCAAACTGGGTCGGAGTCACCGTAGGTTTTGCTCCTGGCCGTCGCCGTCACGGCGATGGACTTCGTCAGAATCGTCAGCGCTTTGCCCGTGATGAAAGCCAGGTTGTAGTTGGCACCCAAGGTAAGCGACCCTTGGTTGATGGCATAGGCACCGACGTCTCCGACGGCTCCAGCGCCTGTTCGGGTCAACGTGCCGCTGAAAGCATCGGAGCCGACCAGCCCCGAGTTCGGCGGTCCGCCCGAGGTGTTGTAGGTATAGGTCAGCACCGGATCGCTGCCGGTGGCGCCGTTGTAAACCTTGCTCACATTATCCGGCGTCACAATGATGAGCTTCTGGCTCACAGTCAGGCTCGAAGCGTCCAGACTGGTCTGGCTTTGCAGATTGATGCCACCAGCATAGTGAAAGTCGAGGTTAAACGCGCCGGCCGGGACCGCCGCCGTGCTGAAGGTGACCGTGAACGAACCATTGCCGCCGGTGAGGCTGGTGGTCTGCGTTACCGGCGTCGCCGTATCCAACGTGACCGTAACCGTTTCACCGTTCACCGCATTGTTGCCATTCGCGCCGCCGGACACCTGGCCGGTGATGGTAATGCTGCTATCGCCATATTGGATGGTGGGCGCAAGGGTCAAATTAATGAAACTGGCCAGGGGCTTGGCCGGCACGTTCAGAATGCCGGTATCCGCAAAAACGGTGTCGCTTTGGGTGCCCGCGGCGGAAGCCGTGGAGCCATACGAGCCGAGCGGCCGATCCGTGCTGTTGTACGTAAGGAGCGCGGCGTGGGAAGCGGGAGTGAAAGTTGGTGCGCCGGCGACACCCAAATCCAGTCTGCCAAGGGTCAGGGTGAGTCGCCCCTCCGTGTAAACGCCCAAAGCTGGATCCACTGTCGCACCGGCGGCGTTGTTGAGTTGCAGGTTGGAATAGTGACCAGCTCCCGTGAGCGCCTGGGCCGAACTGCCGCCCAAGACGACCGTGCCCGCACCGGTTATCCCGCCCGCGTTGGCAATATTACCTTTGGCGGTCAGGATGGCGCCGTTGAGACTCAGGGGGGTGGTGACGGTCAGAGAACCGGAGCTGATCTTGCTATTATCCAGCGTCAGTCCGCCTGTCGAACGGACGGTCACCGGCACCGCCAGGATGGAAGGCGCAGGCGGCCACTCCAGACCCGTGGTGGTTTGGGGCGCACTGCCGTCGTAATCCAGGCTCGACACGCTTGGATCACCGTAGGTAATGGGAACCGAGCCAGCCAGAGTCGAGGTGCCTTGGAGGGAGAGGGTCCCCTGGACGTTCACCCCGTTGCCCAAGGTCTTCACCCCACTGCCCGCAATCGTGAGATTTTTGTAATAAATCACGCTGCCATTCACATTGGCCGTCACGTTCTGCGCCCCGCTGCCGTTATAGACCACGGTGCCCACGCCGGAGCTGAACGACCCGTTCCCGGACGCAAGGAAGTTGCCGGTCACTTTCACGGTGTGCGCAACATTCAAATACGCCATGTTGAAAATGTTGCCCGCGTTGGGACCAAAGGTGACATCGCCCGGCTGCCCACCCGTGCCGCCCACAACCGTTATTGTTCGCGGAGTGCCATCGAAGAGCACGAGGCCAGCGCTGGTGCCATCGGTTGAGCCGACCTGAATTTTACCAACCGTACCATCCTGATCCACCCAGAGCTCACCGCCGGCTGTAATGGTAATCGAGTCACCCGCGGCTGGCGCCGGGCTGATCGAACTCCAGATCACGGTAACATGTTGAATCGGGATGTCTCTGGCCGAGACGCTGGGTGCCGTGAGGAGAGCCAACCCCGCCATCAACAAGGAGGCGCCGAATGTTTTTTTCATAGGATGTTTAGCTGCTTTTACGTTTACCGGGCTGGGCGGCGTCAGCGCGACAGGCGTTGGCAACCACCAAGAACTGGATGGGTTTCTGGTTTTCATAATGACTTTGATTCAGAGAGCTTCACTGTATTGTTTGGGTGAACTGGCGCGAACATCTGCTGGGATTGTCAAAAAACTCCCACCCAGCCCCATCGGAAGACGCACGCGGCGGCGACCGGGCTCAGGAACAGACTCGGAGGGATGGAGGAAAGCGGATTGCCGGGGCCGTTGAACGATGCCCGCCAAGCCTGATTTCACGCGGGAAATCGCGGATCCAGCGCCGGTATCGCAACCAACGAAGCGCCGTGCCAATGCGCGCGGCCTGTCCGCAACGCCTGCACAGCACACCCGCTGAATCTTCCGAATTCGGCTCATTCTCATCTGTTCTCCGAGCGACTTTGCCGAAAACGGGTGGCATCGTCAAGGACATTTTGAAGGATATTGAAGATTCTTTTCGGGTGCCAAAGGCGCTGCCGAGAGGGATCTGAGGATGGATTTCCCGCGGTTTCTCCCGCGCCAGGCAACTGGCCAAGGTTGCGCCGCACTAGCGACTTCCGCGGCGAGCCAAGTCCGGCCCAAACTTCGATCGCTCACGCCGGAATTCATCGGCGCGGACATGAGGCGCGACCGACGACAGCGCCTCCAGTCAAGGTGGGGACACGACGCAGCGTGTCCCGACCGGATTTCGGTGGTCGTTACGGGAATCGGGAGCGCGCCCGGCTCGGGTGCAGCCGCTGGTCTGGACGTTCGCCGCGAGACGCGGCGAACCGCAGGCGGGGCGCCCACGCTCCCCCGATTTTCGCCCTGAGCCGGCCGCCGGAGCCCGGCAAAGCGGGCATCGAGCTGCCTCATCGCCCCAGCCGCAGCCGTGGCAATTGCGGGCGAATCCCGCTCGGAAGAGTCTGC
The DNA here is from genome assembly GCA_050012855.1 of Verrucomicrobiota bacterium. Taxonomy (GTDB): domain Bacteria; phylum Verrucomicrobiota; class Verrucomicrobiia; order Limisphaerales; family J093; genus JAJXZJ01. The sequence continues at coordinate 44,998 of JBEKGJ010000038.1, forward strand.
CGCTCCACGGATTGGGCGCCAGGGCGTTCTTCGGGTGGCAGGTCTTCCGGGTAGGGCGCCAGCGGCTCGGTTTCTTTCCAACGTTCCCGGTCAGCCAGAATGACCATCCCGCCGGACAAGTAGCGTTTACGGCAATAACGCAGCGGGAATTTGGCCGGCAGTTTGAAGATCAGCGCCCTCTCGGCAAAGCGTGCCCAGTCGGAGTCCTTGCCCCGGAGGATTTCTTTCAGAAGACGAGCATTGGCCGTCACGGGGGTCAGCAGGACGCCGGAAACCACCTTCTCGTCGTTGAGGGTGTAGAACGATTCCTTCGTTTCCGGCGGCGACTTGGCGATATCGCCGACGTGCAGCGGCATCCACACGCACTGGCGATCCCCATACCAGGCCACCGCCCAGGGCACATCGCTTATCATCACCTCGTTGGTGCCAAACACCCCGGCGCTCTCCTGAATCCACGGCGGGTAGTAGGGCGGATACTGAAGGGGATTACCGCGGGGCGGCAGGAAGCTGAAGATCAGCGGCAGGGAGGCGACGGTGGCAAAAAGCGCGGCGAGGACCGTGACCATCTCCGAGATGGCGAAGGTCCTTTGCGCGAGGAGGACATGGTAGATGCCCACGCCAAAAACGAACACGGCGGGCGTGAGCAAAACAAGCAGGTTTTCGCCATTGATGACGGGCGAATCGCTGCTCAGGTGCGTCCGGCCGCAGGCCTGCACCACGGTCAGGAGCAGCGTGCTCCACAGGATGAACCAACGCAGCCGGTTGAGCGCCGGGCTCCGGAACGTCATGAACAACGCCGGAAGGAAGAAGGCGGCGACCCAACTGCCGCCCAGCCGGGGCAGGTTGTTGCGGATTTCATCGCCCAGGTTGCCCAGGAACTTCCGGAGGTAATCACGCGACTCGATCCGCGTTAGATCCGGGTCGAAGGACCGTTCCAGCCGGGCTTCCGGCAGCCGCCGGGTGTCCTGCGCCAGGACGTAGCTGCGCAGGCCGAACAGCGTGCCGCCGACCGAGTAATTCCGGGCCAGCCAGGGAGTAAAAACCGCCAGAAACACCAGCAACGTCACGACGCAAACCCACCCGCGACGGCGTTCCAGGAAAAGCGCGAAGAACAACAGCACCGGCAGGGTCAGCCACGCAAAGGCGTAGCGCGTAAGCGCACCCAGGCCCAGAAGGAGGCCGGTCAACAACGCCCACCGGATGAACCAGCCCCGCGAGCGGTTCCCGGCGCGCCCCCCCTCCTCCAGCACCACCAGGCACCAGAGCAAGCCCACAAAGATCAGCAGCAACAACATCGTGGGCAGGCCCGACACGGTGAAGCGCCAGAGCAATTCCGAACCGAGCAGGACGATGGCCGTGACCCAGGCAACCGCATTGTCGAAGAGTTTCCGCGCGAGGCGGAAGGTCAACCAGGCTGCCAGGAAGAACAGCAGTTGGTTGAACAACGCGATCAACATCTCCGGCTGGTAGATCCAGAACGGGGACGACACGTCATAATTGAAGGGCAGCACCTTCATCAGCCCGGCCAGGACCAGCGGATAGAGCGGCGGGTTGACCAGGTCGGGCTGCAGGTCCTCGCCCAGTTTGGGGGCGGCGCCAAGTTGGGCCTCCACCAGGTGCAGCGCGAAGGGCTGCACACACTGGGTCGTGAAGCCCTGTCCGCGCGAAAGGTTGCGGGCGACCTCGGCTGCCTGCATCGCTTCCGCGGTTCCGAAATTCTTGAAGCAACGGACGTCGTAGGCGACGGTCAGCACGGCCAGCATCAGGAAGAAGGCCACCAGCTTGACCACGCGCACGCCCTTCCCCATCTCCAGCATGTAGATCATCTCCTGCGCTCGTGGTAATGGCATAGTCAGTTTGCGTATCTGATGGCGCGGGGTGTCGCGCCTCAAAATCCTTCCAGGTGATAAACGTGCAGCTTCCGGTGCAAGGTGCGCCGGCTGACACCCAAATTCTTCGACGCCAGAGTGCGGTTGCCCTTCGTTTCTTGCAAGGCGCGAATGATGAGCTGCCGTTCGGCCTCTTCGAGGGTCAGGGTCGGTTGTTCGAGCAGGGATCGGCCGCCGGCCACCGGGACCGGCAGGGCGGCCCCGCGCACGTTCGGCGGCAGGTCGCGCAAGGTGATCTTGTCGCCGCGACACAGCGCGATGGCGCCTTCGATGGCGTTGCGCAGCTCGCGCACGTTCGCCGGCCAGGCATAGTTCATCAACGCCTGGAGCGCGTCCACGGTGAAGTCCGTGACCGGCTTGCCATAGTCGGCCGCGATCTCCTTCAGGAAATGCAGCGCCAACAGCGGCACGTCGCCGGGCCGTTCCCGGAGCGGGGGCAGCCACAACTCGACGACCCGCAGCCGGAAATACAGGTCTTCCCGGAACGTGCCGGCCTTGACCATCGCCGGCAGCGGCCTGTTCGTGGCCGCGATGAGCCGCACGTCCACGGCCATCGTCTTGTTTGCCCCCACCCGCTCGAACGTGCGCTCGCCGAGGACGCGGAGCAACTTCACCTGGGTGGTGGCGTCAATCTCGCCAATCTCGTCGAGAAACAGCGTCCCCCCGTCGGCCTGTTCAAAGCGGCCAATCCGCCGCTCATTGGCCCCGGTAAACGCCCCCTTTTCGTGGCCGAAGAGCTCGCTCTCCAGCAGGGACGGGGCCAGGGCCGCACAATGGACCGTCACCAGCGCTTGGCGCGCCCGCGGACTCAACTGGTGGATGGCCCGGGCCACCAGTTCCTTGCCGGTGCCGCTTTCGCCCTGGAGCAACACCGTCGCCGGCGTGGGCGCCACCTGCTTCACCACCTCGAACACTTCCTGCATCGCCGGCGACCGGCCAATCAACCGCTCCAGCCCAAACTTCGCGTCCAACTGCTCGTGCAGGGAGGCGTTCTCGACCTCCAGCCTCTTTTGCCGCAAGGCCCGGGCAATTCGCATCTCCAATTCATCAATCTGCAACCGTCCCTTGGCGATGTAGTCGTCCGCGCCGCGCCGCATCGCCTCCACCGCCAGTTCCTCCGAGCCGTAGGCCGTCATGAGGATGCAGATCGGCGGAGGGGAGAGGGATTTCGCCCGGGTGATCAATTGCATCCCGTCCTCTTTGGGCAGCCGGAAATCGGTCAGCACCACGTCGAAACGCTCCTTTTCCAGCAGTTGCCGCGCGGTCGCCACGTCCTCCGCCAGATATATATCGTAGCGGTCCTCGAGCGCCGCGCGCAGGCCCTCGCGCGTCGGCTTCTCATCGTCCACGATCAGGAGCATCGGTTTTACGTCCATCGGTGGACTTCAGTGAAACAGAAACACGGCCGGATGAACACCTCGAATTTGCCTTGCATGGTGGGGCGTCCCCGCGAGCCGAGACGCGAATTGCACCACCCCCCCACGAATCCGACACGCGAAGCTCGAAACTCGCAATTTTCTGGTCGAGCGTCCTCGCGAGCCGGCTCGTCGCCGTGTTGCTCCATCCAGCTCGGACATTGCCGGCGCTGCTGCCGGCGCTGTTGCCGGCTTGACCCGGTGTTTGGCGGGAGCGTAGGCTGCGCCAGTTCTCACGAAAACCACGCCGTTGCGGGAGGCTTGGCCAGTCGGGTCGTCGTGACCCGGACCCGGAATCCAGGCCGGCCGCAGGGCGAAACAGTTGTGTGTATGACCAAGAACGGGAATTCTCTGACACGCCGGGCCTTCTTGCGCACGGCCGGCGCTTCGGCGGCGGCCTTTACGATCGTCCCGCGCCACGTGGTGGCCGCCAGCGGTGACACCCCGCCCAGCGACCGGCTCAACCTTGCCGGCATCGGCGTGGGCGGCCGGGGCGGCGACGACATCAACGGACTCGCGCCGGGCAATAACATGGTCGCCCTGTGCGATGTGGACATGAACCAGGCGGCTGCGAACTTCAAACGCTTCCCCAACGCCAAACAGTTCCGCGATTACCGGAAGATGTTCGATGCGATGGCCAGGGAGATTGACGCGGTGATCGTGGCCACGCCCGATCATTTCCATGCCGTGGCCGCGATGGCCGCCCTCAAGCACGGCAAACACCTGTATTGCGAAAAGCCCCTCGCCCACTCGGTTTATGAGGTTCGCCAGTTGATGAAGGCCGCGCAGGAGCACAAGGTCGTCACCCAGCTTGGCAATCAGGGCCATTCCTTCGACAGCATCCGCGACTTCTGCGAATGGATCTGGGACGGTGCCATCGGCAACGTGCATACCATCCACTGCGGCTGCAACGCGAACAACTCGGCGCTGGACCAGTTGCCGCGCCTGAAGGAGCGGCATCCCGTGCCCCCGACGCTGGATTGGGACCAGTGGCTCGGACCCGCGAAGGAACGACCCTATCATCCCGCCTACCTGCCCGGCAGTTGGCGGAGCTGGGTGCCGTTCGGCAACGGCACCGTCGGCGACTGGACTTGTCACGTGGTGGACCCCGTGTTCTGGGCGCTCGATCTCGGCGCGCCGAAGACCATCCAGGCGCAGGTGAAGAACTGGGATTTCAAGACGCAAGGCGACTCCTTCCCCCGGGGCGAGATCATCACCTACGAATTCCCGGCGAAGGGCAAGCGCGGGCCGGTCACGCTGCACTGGTACAGCGGCAGCGAACGCATTCCGCGCCCGGCCGAGCTCGATCCCGACGAACAGGTCGTCGGCACCGGCGCCGTCGTGTTGGGCGACAAGGGCACCATCATGTATGGCTCCCACGGCGCCGGCGGCGTGCGCATCATCCCGCACGAGAAAGACAAGGCCTACCAACGACCGGCCAAGACCCTGCCGCGCGGCGTGGATCACTATCGCGACTTCCTCAGTGCCATCCGCCAGGGCCGCAAGGCCGGCTCGGATTTCCACGCTTACGGTGGGCCGCTCACGGAACTCGCCATGCTGGGCGTCATCGCGATCAAGCTGTCCGGCCAGAGGCTGGAGTGGGACACGAAGAAAATGCGGTTCACCAACAGCAACGAGGCCAACTTGTTCGTGAACCCGCCGTATCGCGCGGGCTGGACGCTGTAAACGCCGGGCGCCGTGAAAAATCCGCGCCCGCGAAGCGTACTATGCAAATATTATAGGACTGACCCTTTCACCCTTTCACGCGCAGCGTCAAACACTGGCGGTGCGGTAAAAAGCAAATTCTTATCAGTAAATCCAGGCCCGGAACAAGCTCGCGCTGGACCGGGGAAGGCAACCGGGCGCACGACAGGATTCTTCATTCAGGCTGCCAAGGGGAGGGTGTCGTTGCGGGCGGCGTGCTGGTTGAGCCTGAATTTCCAGAGGTGGTCGCTGCGGCGGCTGGCGTGGAGGCAACGGAAGGCCAGAATGTGCTCGGCTCCGGGCACTCTCCAGAACATGCCCGACTGCTTGCAGCGGGAGCCGATGACCGTCTTGCAGCCCGCCTCAATCACGCCCGAACCGATGAAGAAGCCCTGGCGACGGAAGGTGCCGTATTGCATGCGAGCGACATTGCGCCCGAAGTAACCCAACTCCCTTTCCACCGCCTCCGAACGCCCCAACTCCGTCGCCTCCTGGCGGGTCTCGGCGACCAGCTTGTCGACTTCGTCGGCGA
>JBEKGJ010000039.1:0-49573 GCA_050012855.1 Verrucomicrobiota bacterium
TCACTCAACAGGGGCTTGGTGGATGGTTTCATGCCCACCAGCGTAAAAGAGTGCGCCGCGGGTGTCCAGCTCTTTCGCCAATCCACCTCCCCCTCCGTCACTTAGCTCCATCGGAAATCCGCCCTGTATTACTGGGCCGACAAGCTCGGCCTGCTCGTCTGGCAGGACATGCCCGGCAGCAACGTCGGCGACGAACGCACGGACAAGGTTCGCCCGGGCAACGAGGCGGCGGCGAAGCAGTTCCAAACCGAGCTGAAGGCGCTCGTGGAAGGTCGCGGCAATCACCCGTGCATCGTCATGTGGGTGCCGTTCAACGAAGGCTGGGGCCAGCACGACACGCCCCGCATCGTGGACTTCATCAAGCAACTCGACCCGACCCGCCTGGTCAACAATGCCTCCGGCTGGACCGACCGCCATGTCGGCGATGTCAGCGACATGCACAGTTATCCCGGCCCCGGCGCGCCGAAACTCGAGGACAAACGCGCCGCCGTGCTCGGCGAATTCGGTGGTCTCGGCATGCCGGTGATAGGCCATTCCTGGCAGGACGAGAAGAACTGGGGTTACGTCAGTTTCAAGTCATCCGCCGACCTGACCGACGCCTACGTCGGCCTCATCAAGAAACTGCGTCCACTGGTCTATGATCGTGGCCTGTGCGCCGCCGTCTATACGCAGACGACCGACTGCGAGGTCGAGGTCAACGGGCTGATGACCTACGACCGCGCGCTGGTCAAGGCGGACGAAGCTACCATCACCGCCGCGAACAAATCCGTCTATGTCGCGCCGGCCCCGCGCCACGCGGAGGGCAACAAGCTCGTCCCGCCGTCCGTGCCGCTGGTCGCCTGCGATCCCTATTTCAGCATCTGGTCGCCGGCCGACAAACTGACCGAGGCGGACACGGTGCACTGGACCGGCAAGCCGCATCGGCTGACGAGCCTGGCGCGGATTGACGGCAAGCCATTCCGCGTGATGGGCACCAGCCCGACGACGGTGCCGGCCCTGCCGCAAACCGATCTGCAAGTGCTGCCGACGCGGACCATCTACACCTTCGCCGGCGCGGGCGTGAAGCTGACGCTGACGTTCATGACGCCCGCGTTGCCCGACGATCTGATGATCTATTCGCGGCCGGTGACGTATCTGACGTGGAATGCCAGCGCCACGGATGGAAAGACACACAAGGTCGAAGGCTATTTCGATGCCTCGGCGGAACTCACCGTTAATACGGGCCAGCAGGCCGTCGTGCATTCACAGAAACACAGTGGCGATCTGGAATTGCTGGAAATCGGCTCGAAAGATCAGCCCGTGCTCGCGAAAAAGGGAGACGACTTGCGCATTGATTGGGGACATCTCTACGTGGCGGCACCCAAATCGCGGGGTGCGATGGATCTTAACGTTCCCCGCGGTTCTTTGATCCCGGGTTTCATCCATTCCGGCGAAAGCGGGCCGATTGACGTCCTAACGCCAACCAGCGCACGCGCCGATTCAATGGTCGCCGTGTTCATGTTTGACTTCGGCGCCGTTTCTTCTCAACCAAGTTCGCGCTGGCTCATGCTCGCCTATGACGACGAGTTTTCGATCCAGTATTTCAAGAAAAACCTCCGGCCCTACTGGCGGCGCAACGGCGACGACGCGGCGGCATTGCTGAAGAAATCCGCGGCGGAATACGAGTCGCTCAAGCAACGCTGTGAGCAGTTCGACGCCGAAATGATGGCCGATCTCACCCAGGCCGGCGGTGAGAAATACGCCAAAATCTGCGCCCTTGCCTATCGCCAGTGCGTGGCCGCGAACAAGGTCGTGGCCGACGACAATGGCCAGCCGTTGATGTTCCCGAAGGAGAATTTCTCGAACGGCTGCATCGGCACGATGGACGTGATCTATCCGATGGCGCCGCAGTTTCTGCTCTTCAGCCCGTCGCTGACCAAGGCGATGCTGGTGCCGATCCTCGACTACGCGGCGTCGCCGCGCTGGCGCTGGCCGTTCGCGCCGCACGACCTGGGCACCTATCCGCTCGCCAACGGTCAGGTCTATGGCGGCGGCGAGCGCACTGAGCAGGATCAGATGCCGGTCGAGGAAACCGCCAACGTGCTGATCCTGCTGGCCGCGCTGGCGAAGGTGGAAGGCAACGCCGATTTCTGCGCGAAATACTGGCCCGTGCTGGAAAAGTGGGCGGATTATCTGAAGGCGAAGGGCTTCGATCCCGAGAACCAGCTTTGCACGGACGATTTCGCCGGTCACCTGGCGCATAACGTAAACCTGAGCGCCAAGGCGATCTACGGGCTGGCGTCCTTTGCGGGGCTGTGCGATTTGCACGGCGACCAGGCGAAGGCGGACACGTTCACTGCGCTGTCGAGGGAATTCGCCGCTCGTTGGGCGAATGAAGCCGCGGACGGCGACCATTCACGGCTGGCCTTCGACAAGCCCGGCACCTGGAGCCAGAAATACAACGCGGTCTGGGGAGACATCCTGGGTTTTGGTCCCGAGCCGAGTTTCTGGCGCGGCGAAATGGATTTCTACAAGAGCCACCTCAACCAATACGGCCTGCCGCTCGACAGCCGGAAGGATTATACGAAACTCGACTGGACGCTCTGGACGGCGACGCTCACGCAGGACCGCGCCGATTTCGCCGCGCTGCTCGACCCGGTGTTCCGCTTCCTGAACGAGACCCCGGACCGTGTGCCGATGACCGACTGGTACGAAACCAAGACCGGCAAACAGGTCGGCTTCCAGGCGCGTTCGGTGGTGGGCGGGGATTTCCTGCAAATGCTCTACAACGCGGACGTGTGGAAGAAATGGGCCGGCCGGGATGCGACAAAGGCCGCCAATTGGGCGCCGCTGCCGACACCGCCGATCACCCGGGTGGTCGTGCCCACGGCGCGCGAGGAGGCGAATCTCCAGTGGCGCTACACGACCCGCAAACCGGCGGGCGACTGGTTCAAACCGGACTTCGACGACAGCGGCTGGCAGCAGGGCCCGGCGGGTTTCGGCACCGAGGGCACACCCGGTGCCGTCGTGCGGACGACCTGGAACACCGCGGACATCTGGCTGCGACGCGAGTTCACGCTCCCGGACGAGAAGGCAAACGATTATGTGCTGGCGCTCCATCACGACGAGGACGCGGAAGTCTTTTTGAACGGCGTTCCCGCGGTGAGCGCGAGCGGCTTCATCAGCGACTACACGGGCCTGCCAATCAGCGCCGCCGCCAAGGCGACGCTCCAGCCGGGGCGAAACCGGATCGCCATTCACTGCCACCAGACCGAGGGCGGCCAGTACATTGACGCCGGGTTGACCAGCGAAGTGAGCGTCGCGAAGTGAACGCGCCGCCGCACGCGTCTGTCGGCGGCGAATAAACAAAACGGGCAAGCCAGCGCTTGCCCGTTCGCTTTGTTGAAGAATGGTCCGGCCGCGAGGTTCAGGTGAGAATCCGGCGCGCCTCGTCGAGGAAGATGCCCTTGAAATTCATCTCGAGGGCCTGCGGGTTGCTGGCCTTGGCGAGGGCCTCTTTCTCCGAAACCTTGCCCAGCTTGACCAGGGTGAACAGCGCCTGGTTGAAGGTTTGCATGCCGTCATCCACGCCGGTTTCGATGGCGGCCGCGAGCTTCTCCGTCCGGTTTTCCTCGAGCATTTTGCGGACGGTGGGCGAGTTGATCATGATTTCCATTGCCGGCATCATCCCGCCGCTGACCTTGTTGACCATGCGCTGGCAAACGACGGCCTGCAGCGTGGAGGCGAGCTGACGCCGCACCTGGTCGCGTTCGTCGGCCTTGAAAAAGTCGAGAATGCGGCCGATGGACTGCGCCGCGGTGGTGGTGTGCAGGGTGGAGAGCACGAGGTGGCCGGTGTCGGCGGCATTGATGGCGGCCATGAAACTGATGGCATCGCGCATTTCGCCGATCATGATGATGTCCGGGTCCTGCCGCAGGATGTGCTTGAGGCCCATCTCGAAGCTCAGCGAGTCGAGACCGATCTCGCGCTGCTCGATCACCGACTGGTTGTCTTCGAAGACATACTCGATCGGGTCTTCGAGCGTGATGATGTGCTTCTTGGCGGTGGCGTTGATGTGCTCGATCATCGCCGCCAGGGTGGTGGACTTGCCGCAGCCGGTGGACCCGGCCAGCAGCACGATGCCCCGCGGGGACTCGGCGATGTTCTTCAGGACGGGCAGCAGGCCAAGCTCCTCAAAGCTGGGGACCTTGGTTTTGACGTAGCGCATCGCCAGGCACCACTGGCCTTTTTGCTGAAAGATGTTCGTGCGATACCGGCCGATGCCCGGCACGTAGTAGGAGAAGTCAACTTCGCGGTCCTCCTCCAGCCGCTTCTTGGCGTGGCGCGGCGTGACCGCCTCAACGACCTTGTCCACCCAGTCCACCGTGGGCGTCGGGGCTTGGATGGCCACGAGCTGCCGGTTGATGCGGAAAACCACCGGGTAATCGCACTTGATGTGGACATCCGACGCGCCGCCCTCCACGCCGGTTTGCAGAATCCGATGAAAGATTTCCATGCGGCCTAAAGGCAGCGGGAATCGTGCCGACTTAGGCCACGCGCGCGCCGGCCAGTTCCGTCAGGCGCTCCTGGGCATGGCGGCTCAAATTCATGAACATGAGGGACACCACGTAGCCGGTATGGCGATTGCCGGTACAGTCCACCACGACACCCGTGCCACGGAGCGGCCGGCCGGCCGCGCCGGAACGGAGGTCCGCCGTCAGTTCCGTCCAGACCGGAATCGGACTGGTCGAGAGGAACTCGAGGCCATTCTTGCGGACGGCCACCTGATTGCCGGACAGCGTGAGCTGCCGGGTCTGCGCGTGGACGGTAATCGGATGGAAGACGCCGGAAGTATCAAGTTTCGATGTGCTCATAAGAACGTGCCCAAACGTAGCACAGGTTCAATTCACGTCAATGATTGGCGGTTTTGTCCCTGCGCTTGATCACCATTCGAGGACCGCGGCGGCCCAGGTGAATCCGGCGCCAAAGACCAGCAGCAGCACCAGGTCGCCCCGCTGGACGCGGCCGGCGGCGACCGCCTCATCCAGGGCGATGGCGACCGACGCCGCCGACGTGTTGCCGTAGCGTTCGACGTTCAAGAACAACTGCCCCGGCTCCACGCCAAGCCGCTCCGTGACGGCCTCGATGATTCGACCGTTGGCCTGGTGCGGAATGACGCAGGCGATGTCGCTGATGGTGAGGCCGCAGCGCCGGAGGACCTCGGTGCCGGCGGCGTGCATGGCCTGGACGGCGTTTTTGAACGTGTCCTTGCCGTTCATGCGGATGAAATGCTGGCGCTTGATCAGGGTTTCGGTGGAGGCGGGCAACCGGCTGCCACCCGCGGGGACGCAAAGCAGCGAACCCTTGCTCCCGTCCGAGCCCATGACGGTCGCCAGCACGCCCGCCGAGCCGGGGCGGTGCTGCACGATCGCCGCCGCCGCGCCATCGCCGAAGAGGACGCAGGTGTTGCGATCGGTCCAGTCCACAATGGTCGAAAGCTTGTCGGCGCCGATAACCAGCACGGTTTCCCACGCCTGCGAACTGATGAACTGGCGGGCGATTTCCAGCCCGTAGATGAATCCGGAGCAGGCAGCCTCGATGTCGAAGGCGATGGCGCGCGCAGCCCCGATCTTATGTTGCACCAGGCAGGCGGTGGAGGGAAACAGCATGTCGGGCGTGACGGTGGCGACGATGATCAAGTCAATCTGGTCAGCGGTGATGGCGGCTTTGGCCATCGCCTTGAGGGCGGCCTTGGCGGCGAGATCCGACGTGCTCTCGTGCGCGGCGGCAATCCGTCGCTCTTTGATGCCGGTCCGGGTCATGATCCAGTCATCGGACGTCTCCACCATTTTTTCCAAGTCCGCGTTGGTGAGGACGCGGGAGGGCAGATGGGAGCCAACCGCGATGATGGAACTGGTGCGTCCTTTGAGGTCGTGGTGGGGTCGTGATGCTTTCACAAAGCGGTTGGGCGCTGTTCAGGCCGGCAGCGCCAACGGCAGCGGGGCCAGCCGGCGCAGCCGTTCGCCGGCCAGTCCAATTTCGCACGAGATGGTCTCGTTGATGCGATGCTGGACGGTTTTGACGGCCTGGCCGATGGCGTTCATGATGGCCCGCTCACGGGAGGAGCCATGCGCAATGATCACGTTGCCATTCAATCCCAGGAGCGGCGCCCCCCCGTGAGCCTCGGCGTCCACCCGCTGCTTGATCGTCCGGAATGCTCCCTTGGCCAGCAACGCCCCCAACTGGCGCTTCGGGTTCTTGGTCAACTCGGAGCGCAGCCACCGAAATATGCTCGTCGCCAGGCTCTCGCACGTCTTCAACACGATGTTGCCCACGAACCCGTCGCAGACCACCACGTCCACCCTGTCCGAGAAAAGATCGTGTCCCTCGACATTGCCGAGGAAATTCAGATCAACCTGCTTGCAAAGTTTGAAGGTTTCCTGAGTCAACTCGTTGCCCTTCACATCCTCGGTGCCGACGCTCAGCAGGCCGACGCGCGGGCGCGGATAGCCGAGGATTTCGCGCGAATACACATTGCCCATGATCGCAAACTGGAGCAGGTGCAACGGGCGGCATTCGACATTCGCCCCGGCATCCACCAGGACGAAATCGTTTTCCGGCGCCGGGATCACAGCGAAGATGGCGGGCCGTTCGACGCCCTCGAGGGGACGCAATTTGATCGTTGCCGCGGTCACGACGGCGCCCGTGTTGCCGGGCGAGATCAACGCATCCGCCTGCCCTTCCTTGACGAGATCGACCGCCCGGGCGATCGAGCAATCCCGTTTTTTTCGCAGGCCGACCAGCGGTTTGTCCTCCATCGTCAGCACTTCGCTGGCGTGGACGACCTCGATGCGAGGATCCACCTGGTGATGGCGGCTGAGGGCGTTTTCGATCTCCTCGCTGCGACCAACCAGGTAGAGCTTGGTGATCTTCGCGTGAGCCCGGAGGGCCATGCGCGCGCCCTCGACGACCACGCCACAACCGTGGTCACCCCCCATCACATCCACAGCAATCCGCATAAACATCGGGACGTGGAGAGCGGCGCACCGTCACCGCGTCGCGCATTCCCGCGCTATCCCAGCGCCTGCACCGTGACGACCTGCCGGCCCTTGTAATAGCCACAGGCAGGACAGACGCGATGCGAAATGTAGGGCGCCGCGCACTGCGGGCAGGTGCCGAGCTGCGGCAGTTTCAAGACGCTGTTGTAGGCCCGGCGCTGCCGCTGGCGGCTGTGGGAAGGTTTACGTTTTGGAACACCCATAAATCGTTCTCAAATGCTCAGTTTGTTCAGTTCATCCCACGGGGAATGCTCCGACCGCGTCGGGCTTTCACCGGAAAAGTTTGACATGCCGGTTGACTGCCCTGCGGGCAGGCCCGGACATTCAGGTTCACACAACGGATGTTGCGGAAACGCGAGAACCATATCTTCACGCAGGAAGGGCGTCAAGTCCACGCAATCGTCACAAACCGGGACCTGATCCTCCCCTTCCAACGGCAGATGGCAGGCCCAGTTCGCCATGATCAGTGGGCGGGTGAACGGCCGCAAGCACCGCGCACACTCGCAGGTCAGTTCCAACCGCAACTCCCCCTGGACCAGCAGCGCCCTGTCGAATCGCTGGATGGTGAGGTCATAGCGCAGCCCCTGAGGCAGCCGGATCAACTCGTCGAAATGCTCAAGATCAAGTTCACGGCAAGGCAATTCGCCGCGCAGAACCAAGGGTTGGTCGGCCAGACGTCGCAGACTGACGAGCAGAGGCATGGCTGGAAATCACGTCCTGACCGGCGGCTGGGCCGGAACGGGAGTGCGCCCGAATCGCTGGTCCAGCGCCGCCAGCACCGGCGGCGGCACAAAAGCGCTGATGTCGCCGCCCAGGCGGCTGATCTCCTTCACGATCCGCGAGCTGAGGAACGTGTAGGTGTCTTTGGGCATCATGAAAATTGTTTCCACCTTGCTGTTGAGCTTCCGATTGATCAGCGCGAGCTGAAACTCGAACTCGAAATCCGAGATCGCCCGCAATCCGCGAATGATCGCCGTCGCCCGCCGCCGGCTGGCGTATTCCACGAGCAGGCCGCCGAAGCTGTCCGTTTCGACATTGGGCAGGTCCTTCGTCACCTCGGCGACCAACCGTCGCCGCTCGGGCATCGAAAACAGCGGTTGTTTGCCGTCATTCTCCGCCACTGCCACGATCACCCGGTCGAACAGCTTGGCCGCCCGGTGAACGACATCCAGATGTCCGTTCGTGATCGGATCGAAGCTGCCGGGATAAATCACCGTCCGCATGCCAACGTGTCCTCGGAAAGTGCCGATCCGCCGCTTGCGGCGTGCTTGCGTGGACCGACGATCTCAATTCTGAAACAGAAAACCCAGAGCGGAGATCCGCTCTGGGTCGAAATTCTGCCAGCACTCAAGGAGCCCGAGCCCGGCGCCGTTTCTTCTTAGTCGGGTCCCTGGCCACCTTGTCCCTGGTCGCCCGTTTGCGTGGTCGGGTTGAAAACCGGCGGCAGGTTGAAGGGGTGACCCGGTTGTCCCGGCGGATCAAACGGCCGCGTCGGGGCATTCCATGTCGGGGTCGGAGCCCAAATGCCGGCCGCCGCCTGCGCGCCCGGAGCGCCCATGAGGCCATTCAGGTTTTGCTGGAAGTCCAGCACCAACTCGGCCGGGGTCGGAATCACGATACCCTTGCCACCGTTGCCGCTCGGCTCGAACGTGTAACCGCTGGGCACATCAAACCGCGTCGGCGTGGTTTCACCGGCCGGGGTGTAGAAAACCTCCGAACTGCCATCTTTCACGGCGAACTGACCACGGGAGCTGCCCTGCACCTTGGTGCCCTTGACTTTGAGGGTCGCGCTGGCGGTCTTGATCTCGAACCGGGAGGAAGAGTTGATCTTGCGAACAACGGCCGTGAGCTTGCCGTTGTCCAGCCCAAGCTCGGTGGCGGTCACCACTTCACCCGCGCCTTTGTCGCAGGTCAGGGTGTTGAACTTCACGGTCGTGTCAGGAGACACGCGCACATAGGGGCCGTTCTTGCCAAGGTAGAGGTCAACATTGCCCGAGGCATCGGTCTTGATGCTCGACCCCTGCTTGAGGGCCGCCCCCTTCTGCAGCGCCTTCCAGGTATTCCCATCCTCACTGCACTGCGCAGTGCCACCGGAGATCTGCTGCACCTTCGCGGTCGCCTCCTCCGCCCGCACAGTCACGGCAAGTGCCACGGCCAGAGACGCCACCCCACCGACGATCGCGACCTTCCAATTACCTTGTTTGTTCATAAGGAGACTCCTGTTTACGCTCTTTCACCATCAAAATCCTGCGTCAGTGTACGCAACCCCACCCGGATGTCAATCGGATATTTGTGCCTTTTTTGTTCAGCTTCAAAGGCCCCAAACCACCGGGAAAACCGCCCCCGGCCACCCCGATCCGACGACGCGCCCCCCACACCCGCATGAGGTGCCTCACCGACGAACCCCGTTTACCGTCACTTTCAGCCCTTCCAGTGTCGGATTGCCGACGAACTCGACCGCCACGTCCGCCGGCGCCGCGTAGGTGAGTTCCAGATCCCCGCCGGTGCGCTTCCACGACACACTGATCGGACCGTGGACCGTTGCCACCGTCCCGCGCGCCCAGGTGAGCCCGCTCAACCGGGGACTGATCCGATAATTCGTGCCGCCGGCAGCCGTTTCCTTCACCCCGAGGATGATCCGCGGCAAAAAACGGCTGGGGGCCGACGACCAGGCGTGGCAATGGCTGCGGGTGGGAAACCCGCCGGATCCGGTCGTCCCGGTGGGGAAACTCTCCCACACGGTCGTGGCCCCGGCTTCGATCATGGGCAGATAATTCTGAAAAATGGATTTAATGATCTCATCCTCCCGACCCAGTTTCTCGTAAGTTTCGTAGAGGTATAACATCGCAAAAGGCGATCCGATCTTCACCAGGCTGGCCGGCGGGTCGCTCAGGTAACCCTCGACGACCGCCCGGTTGGCCGGTTCCACGATGTCATACAACAGCGAGAGGAAACTCGTGTGCTGGGACGAACTCGGACTGACGGCGCCGTCGTCGTGGATGCTGTCGGGATAGGCCTTTCGGTCGGCGTCCCACAGCCGGTTCACCCCGCGGACCAGGCGGGCCCGCAGTTGCCGCAACCATGGCACGTGCGTGGTGTCGCCCAGCACGGCCGCCTCCTTGAGCGCGGCGTCGATCGCCCCAATCATGAACATGCTGTTATGCACCACCGCCTTCGGCCCCTGATCGAGGTTGACCCAGTCGAAGAAGTTCCAGAACGGTCCCGTGAAAAGGTCGCGCTCGCTGACGAACGTTTCCGCACCCTTCAAATTGCGGATCACGTCCGGGTAAATGCCGCGCAGGTACTCGCGATCGCCGGTGAACCAGTAATAGTCCCACGTCGAAATCCCCCACAGAAAACTCCAGGCTGGCAGCAGACACTCCCAACTCGACGGCGTCTGGCAGCCCGCGAACGGGTAGCGCGCCAGGGATTGCGCGGTCACGTTGATGCACCGCCGCGGCAGGTCCGTCACCCCGAACACGCTGTAGGCGATCAACGACTCGTTCCGCGCGTCGCCCACCCAGTGGGTTTGCTCATACAACGGACAGTCGGTGAACGTATCTTCCATGCACAGCTTGAGGGTGCGCGTCGAGATGGCCCACACCTCGTTCAAACGGGCGTCGCTGCAGGCAAAACTCCCCACGGCCTCGACCGGGTAGGTGGACTCGATGAGCTGCAGATGCCGGATGCTGACCGGACTGCGCTGATGGCGCAGCGTGACAAACAGGTAGCGGCCGGAGCGACGCTTGAGCGAGGTGAAACGGTTGTCGCCCGCCCGCGTGATGTATCGCATCCCGTTCCGGTTGCCTCCGGTGTGCTGAATGCGGCCGTCCGGGGCGATGTATTCGACTCCGAAAACGTCCACCTCCACGCCCGCGTCGGCCTGCATCTCAAGCTGGTAGCAGCCGCAGTCCTGTTCCCCCAAGTCATAAAGCAACTCCACGTCGCCCGCCGGGCTCGGCCGGATGAGCGTGGCGTCGTCATTGTTGTGGATCAATCCGGCTGGCCGCCGAACCAGCGCCGTGGCGTCGTTCACCACCTGCCGCTCCTGGAACTGCCAGGTCGGATCAACCAGGAACATCGCCGCCGACGCCATCACCACGGCATGAGACTCGAGCTGTTCACGGAACGCAGCGAGGTCCTTGACGCTGCCCAACCAGCGATCGGCGGCCTGGTTGAACCGCTCCGTCAGGCCGCTGAGCCGCCGGTCCTCGTTCCAGAAGACGATCCAGCGCACGTCGTTGGTGGCAAAGGCGTATTCGGGGAAGCGCAGGAACACCCACGGATTTTCGTGTCCGGGCTGCAACGGATTCTCCAGCCGGAAACCGGCGGGGTTCGGGAACCGCACGCCCTTGTGCTTCTCATGGCCGACAAGGTCGCTGACCAACGCGACGACCAGGTGCCGGCCCGGTGCGAGCGTGAATTCGTTCCGCTCCTGCCGCCGGCCGTCAATGGCGACATTCATTCCTTCGGTTTCCAGGCGGACGGTGTTGGTCTGCAACCCTTCGAGGACCGTCGCCATGCCACAAGCCTGACTAACATTGCCATTAGCCTCGATGACACCCGGGTTCACCAGCCTCGCGGCCGGGAGCAGATAGTTCCAACCGTCCGCCTTCACGACATGGGCGCCCAGAAACCGCCGGAAGGCGACGGGCTGTTTGGTCAGCAACGCCGTTTCGCGCGGCCGCAGATCCTTCCACGGACCACCGCCGGTCGCGAACAACACGGCCGCGCGACGGTAGTGCAGGTTATCTTCCAACCGCGCGTCGTACACCTCCATCGGCTCCATCTGGATGCTCACCTTGGGGGTGTTGGCAATCCATGCCGGCGCCGCCGCGACCTCCCAATCCCCATCCGTAACCAGCGTCCGGGTTCGCCCGCCCGTGAGCGTCAGGTCCAATTGCGCCAGCAGACCGGCCTGCTGCGGGACCCGGTGAAAATCACCGACGCCATAATAACGGGCGACGATCCGGATTTCGTTGGGACCGTCCACGAGGCAGGGCGTGACGTCGAGCACGTCATATTGGAAATGCTCCGGCCAGGCGCGGGCGGGACCGTCGTTGACCCAGACATTGTTCACGAACACGCGGTAGAAGCTGTCCGCGGTGATGCGCAAAGTGGCCTGTTGTGTTTTCTCCAACCGCACTTGCCGGCGGGCGATCACCGTCTGGTTGTAAGCGCGCACGTTGCCGTCGCGCAGCCAGATCCATTGGGCGCGCAAGGGCGGAAGTGACGGTTCAAGGTTGGCGCCGCGCGCGGCGACAAGGAAAAGGCCCAAGACCAAGCCGGCGCAAACGTGCAGACAGAACGGGGATTTCATCGTCGTTGTCGTCATTCATTGTCATCCGCCACGAGAACTGGCAAGCCGGGATTGCCTCTGCCCGGCCGTAAACGCACGTCCGTGACCCGGTCCGGCTCTCCCGCCTGTGGCAAATCCGGGACCTTATTGAACCAACGTGCTGCCGGAACCAGCGATGGCCCCCAAACACCCTGCCTCAGTGCGTTCGCTCAACGCCCCGGTCGCGGCAATTCGAGCGCCCACGGGGCGGCGGCGCGCAGAGCTTGCCCACGTTCCTCGGTGAACTGATCCAGGCATTCGAGCACGGTCGTTCCCCACACCTCGGGATTCGGACTCCGCAGCAGCGCGGCCGTCTCGGCCCAATCGAGCCGCTGCCGGAGCAGGGCGCGCGTGGCTTCGACAACATAAGACGGACCGGGAGAACCGGACGCTCCACCGGCAGTTTCCAAATATCCGGTCAAGAACCGGCGGGATGTGCGGCAGCGCAGGTCCCCCAGCGCCTCAAGGATCGCAATCTGCACCCGCTCACCCGCGGCGGGCGAAACGCTGTCGCTCGCATCGGCCGCCGCGTCGCCCAACTTGCGCCAGGCTGCCAGCAGGACCGGCACCGATTCGGTGGCTCCCAACCGACCGAGCGCGCGCGCCACCGCCGCCACCTCCACGCCACGATACAACGGGTCCCCATCGCCAACCGGTTCCTGCACCGTTTGTTCCAATGCGGCGACGATCCCACCCGACCGCCGGCCCAGGCTGCCAAGCTGCCCCGCGGCCCAGGCGCGCTCCACGATCCGTTGCTCGCGGGCCCAAGGTGGAGAAACTGGACTGGCCAGTGCCGGCGGCTTCACGAGCAGCGCCACAAGCGAATCGGTCGAGCGCGGGTTGATCCGGTTCGCCAGCGCCCGGATGTGAGCCAGCGGGTTGAAATGGTCGGCAGGGTCAGGGGGCAAAGCGAGAGGACGGGTGGTGAGGATGAAGGTTTCGGTCAACGGCCTTGGCTGGAAAGGCGATCGCCCCAAAGCGCGGACGGCGACGCGGGGGTCGCCCACCAAAAGGACCTGGCCAGGCTGGGCCAGCCAGCCGGCGACGGTGGTCGGATCCAAGTCGCCACCCGCCAGGATGCGAGGTTGCGCCTTGGTCGAGAGCGGGTGGAATTTCAGGTGCTGCCCCAACTGCGACGGATGGACGCTGTGGATCCCGATCACCAATTCCCACGCATCCGCCGCATCCAACAGACGCGCGACCTCACGGTCCAGCCCGGGTGCGTCGAGGTTCAGCCACAGGAGCATGTCCCGATCGCGGGCAAGGTCGAGCAAGGCTGCGAATGTCGTCAGGTGCGAGAATCGGGGTGGACCGCCGACGGCCTGTCTCTGTAGCGGCAACAGTTCACGGTAGGTAAATTGGGCGAGCAGACCGAAACCGTCCGTCAAACGGTCGAGCGTTTGATCCGCGAACAGGACCGGCACGCCATCCCGGGTCATGCGAATGTCCACCGCCACGCCGTCCGCCCCGTAATCCATTGCCGCGGCAGAGGCCGCCAGCGAGTTTTCCGGCGCCAGGGCGGTGGCCCCGCGGCGGACCATCAGAACCGTGCCCGCCCGACGCTCCACGATGCGTTGACGCCGCCGTTCGCGAGCCGCCGGCAACTCCGGCGCCGGTTCCAGCGGATCCTGCGGGAGCACCTGACCCCCGGGCCCGTCTGGCGCAAGTTTGATGACCGGTCCAACCAGCGGGTACTTGGGCCGGGCTGACGTGGCCGCCGGCACGGCCGCCAGAGCGGCCACCAGGCAAACCAAAAGACAGAACATGCACATGCAGCGATTCATCTCCACGTCAGGCAACGAAGTCACTTGAATCAAAGGCGCGCCCCGCAGTCAAAGCAATCATGCGAGCTTCACTGTCACGACGCCGGTTCCTGGTTCACTCCCTCGCGGCCGGCACCGGTGCCGGAATGCTGGTCCGCCTCGATCGCGGACGCCTGCTGGCGGCGACCGATCCCGGCCTGCCGGAACCCTCGGCGGCCCACCTGCCCCGCTGGCGCGGCTTCAATCTGCTCGAGAAATTCAACGGCCAGAACCAGCCGTTCCGGGAGGAGGACTTCGCGTGGATCGCTGAACTCGGCTTCGATTTCGTCCGCCTGCCAATGGATTACCGCGGTTGGATTGAAGACGGTGACTGGACGAAGTTCCGCGAAACCACGCTGCGCGAGATTGATGACGCCGTCCGGTTCGGGCAAAAGCACGGGATCCACGTGTGCCTGAACTTCCACCGCGCGCCGGGCTACACCGTGGCCCAGCCACCCGAGCCCAAGTCATTGTGGACGGGCGACGAGGCGCTGCGGATCTGTGCCCTGCATTGGGGCGAGTTTGCCCGACGCTACCGCGACATTCCCAACCGGTGCGTCAGCTTCAACCTCCTGAATGAACCGCCGAAGCTCGAACCCGCCGCGTACCGGCGGGTCGTCAGCCGGCTTTTGGAGGCGATCCGGGAACACGATCCCAAGCGGCTGGTGATCTGCGACGGGCGGGAATGGGGCAACGCCGCGCCGACCGAGCTCGCCGGCCTCAATGTGGCAGCCGCGGGACGCGGGTACCAGCCCGTCCGCATCTCGCATTTCCGGGCAAACTGGATGGCGGGAGCCGACCAATGGCCCGAACCGACCTATCCGCTGAAGGAAGGCGACATCAACTGGGACAGGGAAACGCTGCGACGCCGTTGCATCGAGCCGTGGCGACAGTTGGAGGCGCGGGGCGTGGGGGTGATGATCGGCGAATTCGGGGCGCACAACCGGACCCCGCACGCGGTGGTGCTGGCCTGGCTGCAGGATCTCCTGGCGCTGTGGAAAGACGCGGGCTGGGGCTGGGCCCTGTGGAACTGGCGCGGGAGTTTTGGGGTCCTGGACAGCGGTCGCGGCGATGTCGCTTATGAGGTTTGGCGCGGCCACCAGCTTGACCGCAAGCTGCTGCGTCTGCTCCAGGCGGCCTGAATCCGGGGCGCCGGCCGAGACGCCCGGGAAAAAAACGAGCCGGAAGGTTATTCCGGCTCGAAGGAAAGATTTGGCGACAACCTACTCTCGCGCAAGCTATACAGGCACTACCATCGGCAATGCGGCGTTTGACGGCCGAGTTCGGGACGGGATCGGGTCGGGCCACCGCTTCATGGTCACCAAAAAAACGTTTAAAGAACCGTCGTTCCTTGAAAACTACACACAGGCTTGGAGCACAGATTCGCGAGTTGGAATCGCTTTTCCTCACGGCGAGGAAAAAGCGATCAAGCCGCACGACCGATTAGTATCAGTCCGCTGAACGCGTTGCCGCGCTTGCACGCCTGACCTATCAACCCGGTGGTCTGCCGGGGGTCTTTAGGGACTTGCGTCCGGGAAACCTTATCTTGGGAGGAGCTTGGCGCTTAGATGCTTTCAGCGCTTATCTCTTCCGCACATGGCTACGCAGCGATGCCCCTGACGGAACAACTGCCACACCAGAAGTGCGTCATTCCCGGTCCTCTCGTACTAAGGAATGAACCCCTCAAGTTTCCTTCGCCCACAGTGGATAAGGACCGAACTGTCTCACGACGTTCTGAACCCAGCTCGCGTACCGCTTTAACCGGCGAACAGCCGGACCCTTGGGACCTTCTCCAGCCCCAGGATGCGATGAGCCGACATCGAGGTGCCAAACCGGATCGTCGATGTGAACTCTTGGATCCGATCAGCCTGTTATCCCTAGCGTACCTTTTGTCCGTTGAGCGATGGCAATTCCACATTAAACCATCGGATCATTTGGGCCTGCTTTCGCACCTGCTCGACTTGTTGGTCTCGCAGTCAACCTGGCTTGTAGCCATACCCTCGACACACGGTTGCCAACCGTGTTGAGCCAAGCTTCGCGCTCCTCCGTTACCATTTGGGAGGAAACCGCCCCAGTCAAACTGACCTGCAGGCACTGTCCCCCACCTGGCTGACAGGTTGGGGTTAGAATCCTAATTAACAAAGAGTGGTGTTTCACATTGCGACTCGGGCACGACCTAAACCGTGCCTTCAAAGTCTCCCACCTACGCTACGCATCGTTAACCAGAACCCAATACCAGCTTACAGTAAAGGTGCATAGGGTCTTTCCGTCCTACTGCGGGCAGGCGGCATCTTCACCGCCGTTACAGTTTCGCCGAGATCCTCTCCGAGACAGTCGTTCAGTCGTTACACGATTCGTGCAGGTCGGAACTTACCCGACAAGGAATTTCGCTACCTTAGGACCGTTATAGTTACGGCCGACATTCACGGGGACTTGAGCACCGAGCTTCGCCTTGCGGCTGACAAGATGCTTTAATCTTTCCGCATTGGTCACGTGTCACACCCTATACGTCGTCTTGACGACTTGGCAGAGTGCTGTGTTTTTGTTAAACAGTCGCTAAACGCAATTTACTGAGACCCACCGAAGTGGGCACCCCTTTTCCCGAAGTTACGGGGCTAATGTGCCGAGTTCCTTAGAGAGGTTTCTCTCGCGCGCCTGAGTGCGCTTACACTCACCCACCTGTGTCGGTTTGCGGTACGGGCGACCGGGGGAACGGCTGGAAGCTTTTCTCGGCAGATCGTCCAGTGGTGCGCTTCGGCCGAAGCCTAGGCTCTGTCTTTCGATGACGTAGCCACTGTTTCTCTCTGCGTCCCTTCCAGACTTAACCCCGGCCGGCGCAGGAATATTAACCTGCTGTGCATCGACTACGCCCTACGGCCTCGTCTTAGCTCCCGGCTAACCCTGGGAGGACGAACCATCCCCAGGAAACCTTGGGTTTACGGCGACCAGAATTCTCATCTGGTTTATCGCTACTCGTGTCTGCATTCTCACTGGCCAGCGCTCCACCGTCCCTTGCAGTCCGGCTTCGACGCACTGGTCACGCTCTCCTACCACGCCGACGGGACGAATCCCACCGGCATCCGCGGCTTCGGTATATCGCTTATCGCCAATCATTTTCGGCGCGACATCACTCGATGAGTCAGCTGTTACGCACTGTTTAAATGATGGCTGCCTCTAAGCCAACATCCTCACTGTCTTGGTAACGTCACATCCTTTCCACTAAGCGACATTTAGGCACCTTAGCCGGCGATCTGGGCTGTTGCCCTCTCGGCCACGAAGCTTATCCCTCGCAGCCTGAATGCTGGGGTAATGAGATCCCGGGAATTCGGAGTTTGATTGGTTTTGGTAACCTGGTGGGGTCCCTAAGCCATCCAGTGCTCTACCTCCCGGGAGTACTTTCCCAACGCTAGCCCTCAAGCTATTTCGGAGAGAACCAGCTATCACGGGGTTTGATTAGTCTTTCGCTCCTACTCTCAAGTCATCTCAGGATTTTTCAACATCCACGAGTTCGGTCCTTCATTTGGTGTTACCCAAACTTCAACCTGCTCAAAAGTAGATCACCTCCGCTTCGGGTCTATTGCCCGCGACTGGTCGCACGTTTCGTACTCGGTTTCCCTTCGCCTGCGCGGCTTCGCCGCTTAGGCTGGCCACGGACAATAACTCGCAGACTCATTATGCAAAAGGCACGCGGTCACACCTTGCGGTGCTCCCACACATTGTAGGCAGATGGTTGCAGGTACTATTTCACTCCCCTAGCAGGGGTGCTTTTCACCTTTCCCTCGCGGTACTAGTTCACTATCGGTTGCCAAGGAGTATTTAGCCTTATCCGGTGGTCCGGACTGATTCGCACAGCGTTTCACGTGCACCGTGCTACTTGGGATGCCTCTAGGGGGCTTTGCGCTTCGCTCACCCGGCTGTCACGGTCTGCGGCCCAACTTTCCAGAAGATTAAGCTCGCCCGCCGCCTCCCACATCGAGGTCCCGCTACCCCGGGAAGACAAGTCCTCCCGGTTTAGGCTGTTCCGCGTTCGCTCGCCACTACTGACGGAATCACGTCGTTTTCTTTTCCTGGGGTTACTGAGATGTTTCACTTCACCCCGTGTCGCCTTGCCGGACTATGAATTCATCCGGCAATAATGACCGGTAAAGGTCATTGGGTTGTCCCATTCGGAAATCCACGGGTCAAAGCCTGTTTGCGGCTCTCCGTGGCTTATCGCAACTTGCTACGTCCTTCATCGCCTCTTGGCACCAAGGCATTCACCATAAGCCCTTAGTAGCTTGATCACAAAGTTAAACCATCACGTCCACCTGGACCGATGGAACTCAGCGAATCTATAATTTGCCCTGTTGTCTGTGTGTAGTTTTCAAAGAACGATGCCTGTCCAAGACAGGCCAAAATCAAAATGGTGGGCGTGACTGGACTCGAACCAGTGACCCTGCGCTTATCAAGCGCATGCTCTAACCAGCTGAGCTACACGCCCGCCGCCCGGCCCGCCGCCGCCGCCGGGGAAGCAAAGCTGGTGGAGCTGAGGAGACTCGAACTCCCGACCTATAGCTTGCAAAGCTACCGCTCTACCAACTGAGCTACAGCCCCACAAGTTCCCGGGCGTACCCGCCCCGGTGGCCGGGTCCTGGCGGGCCTGACCGGCCGGTGCCCGTGCCCCCAAATCATCGTCAAAGATCGCGCCGGATGAAAACTGAATTGTGCGATAAGCAGAACCGAACAATCCCGAAGGACTGTCGACCTAGACGGCGGTTTTGAGGCCGCCGCCATAATCTCCCTAGAAAGGAGGTGATCCAGCCGCAGGTTCCCCTACGGCTACCTTGTTACGACTTCATCCCAATCACCGTCCATACCTTCGGCGCCTGTCTCCTTGCGGTTAACACGGCGACTTCGGGTACAAACGGCTTTCATGATGTGACGGGCGGTGTGTACAAGGCCTGGGAACGTATTCACGGCGCCGTAGCTGATGCGCCATTACTAGCGATTCCAGCTTCATGTCGGCGAGTTGCAGCCGACAATCTGAACTGGGCCCGGTTTTGGGGGATTGGCTCCACCTTGCGGTATCGCTTCCCTTTGTACCGGGCATTGTAGTACGTGTGCAGCCCTGGCCGTAAGGGCCATACTGACTTGACGTCATCCCCACCTTCCTCCTCGTTTAAGCGAGGCAGTCTGTCCAGAGTGCTCCGAACTCTCGTCCGGGTGGCAACAGGACACAGGGGTTGCGCTCGTTGCGGGACTTAACCCAACATCTCACGACACGAGCTGACGACAGCCATGCAGCACCTGTGTAGGCTTCCCTTGCGGGATCGTCAGACTTTCATCCTTCTACCACCTACATGTCAAGGCCAGGTAAGGTTCTTCGCGTTGCATCGAATTAAGCCACATACTCCACCGCTTGTGCAGGCCCCCGTCAATTTCTTTGAGTTTTAATCTTGCGACCGTACTTCCCAGGCGGCACGTTTAACGCGTTAGCTCCGCCACGAACGGGGTCGAATCCGCTCACAGCAAACGTGCACCGTTTAGGGCTAGGACTACCAGGGTATCTAATCCTGTTTGCTCCCCTAGCTTTCGTGCCTCAGTGTCAGGAGTTGTCCAGGGACTCGCCTTCGCCACTGGTGTTCCTCTCGATATCTACGCATTTCACTGCTACACCGAGAATTCCAGTCCCCTCTCCAACCCTCTATCCAGGCAGTATTCAATGCCATTTCCGGGTTGAGCCCGGAGATTTCACATCAAACTTACCCAGCCACCTACGCACCCTTTACGCCCAGTAAATCCGAACAACGCTCGGGACCTCTGTATTACCGCGGCTGCTGGCACAGAGTTAGCCGTCCCTTCCTCTTTCGCTACGATCAACTGCCGGCGTATTGGGCCGGCAGCCTTGCTCGCAAATGACAGGGGTTTACGGGCCGAAGCCATTCATCCCCCACGCGGCGTCGCTCCATCAGGCTTTCGCCCATTGTGAAAAATTCTCGACTGCTGCCACCCGTAGGTGTCTGGACCGTGTCTCAGTTCCAGTGTGGCTGGTCGTCCTCTCAGACCAGCTACCCGTCTTAGCCTTGGTGGGCCGTTACCCCGCCAACTAGCTGATAGGCCGCGGGCTCATCATGAAGCGTCAGGCCTTGCGGTCCCCAACTTTGATGGACCGGGGATGCCCCCGGCACATCACATCGAGTATTAGCTCGCCTTTCAGCGAGTTATCCTCAACTTCACGGCAGATTACCCACGTGTTACGCACCCTTGCGCCACTCCGACTGCGGAATATTGCTACCCCGCAATCAGCGTTCGACTTGCATGTCTTATCCACGCCGCCAGCGTTCGTTCTGAGCCAGAATCAAACTCTCCGTAGAAAAAACGTTAGCTTGACTCCCGCCGGACACTGCTGTCCGGCATTTGCAATCTTTAAAACTCTCCAGTCCGACCCGCTAACCGGGCCTGACCGAAGGGGCTCTCACTTATCGCACAATTCAATTTTCAAAGAGCGTCGGGTCTTTCAACCCGTAAATCCTCCCCATTTAGGGGACAAAAAACCTGAGCGCCGGTCTTTCACGCCTGACACGGCGTCTCAGTTTCTTAATTTCAAAAGCGAAGCAAGATTAGGCCTCTCTTGCTCCCCGTCAACAACTATTTTCAAGTTTGTGACGCCCGCTTAACTTCCACTACCGGCCCTCCAGCCGCGAGGCTGCGTAAAGTAGCAAACCCACCGAGCAGGGCAAGAGTTTTTTTTACTTTTTTGCACCCGGCTCGCGGCAGCCGGCGGATTTCGTTCACAACTCCCAGATAGGGAATGGTTAACACTTTCAGCGGCGCCGCCACTTCCGCCAGCATTCCGGCATTCCCCGACGCAGAAAGATCGTCTCGCGGACACCCCATCAGCACGCACGCCCGCGGATGAATGCCACGTTGACGAAGGACCTCGCAGGTCAAGCGCACCTGGTTGATGACACCCAGCCGGTTCCGAGCGGCAATGATCACCGGTCCGGACAGTGCAACCATGATGTCCAGCAGCGTAAATCCTTCTCCCAACGGCACCAGGAGCCCGCCACATCCCTCGATCAGGAGGCCATTCGAGGCGGCGGCGGCGGCCTGAATGCGGCTCAGCGCTTCAGTCAGCGACACCGCCCGGTTCTCGGCGCGAGCCGCGGCAAGCGGCACCGTCGGCCGACGAAAGAAAAACGGGTTCAACGCGTCTTCCGGCAGCGTGCCGCCGGGAACACGGGCGAGCACCCGCGCATCCCGCCGACTGCCGGTCGCAAATGGCTTCATAGCCATGACGCGACGGTCATGCCGGCGTAATTCACGCAGGAGCAGCGCGGTCAGAAGCGTCTTTCCCGCACCCGTGTCGGTCCCGGTAATGTAAATCACCCGCGCCATTTGTTGTGGAGTCGCCTCACCCGGATGCAATCCGGCGAACGTGGTTCATTGCGGGCTGAATTCGAGGGTCCGCACGTCGCCCGGGCCGGCGCCGCTGCGCTGAATGATCGCGACAAAGCGTTTCTGATAATTCCCGATCTGCGCATCCACCGTCACTTCGAACGTCAGGCTTTGCACTCCCGCGAGGCTGCCGAGTGAAGCCGCCGCCTGGGGGCCAAGCCCCGGCACCATGGTGGCCAGCGCAGCTGGGCTCTGAATCGGCGTGTCATCCTCCGTTCCCTCAACGCCGTCCGGTCCGGCCCGGGCCCGAATGATGTTCGCCGCAATATTCTCGTCCACGCCGGGCAGCACCTGCAGCACCGAGGCCGGGGCCGTATTGAGGTTGATTCGCCCCACTGAGATCGGCGTAAACAGATCCGCCAGACCGACGGGATAAGCCGCCCCGGCATTGCGCGCCGCTCCACCGGTTGGATGCACCACCAACTCCGCATGGGCGGCCGCGTTGGCCCCCCAATAGATCTCCGGGGTCACGCCGTTGACCAGGAGCAACTCCGCCAGGTCATCCACCCAGCCGTTCTTGGCGAAATACGGTGGATTTTTGGTCAGGTAAAAATCGCTTTCCGCGCCGCTCATCCGCGGATCGTCGTTCGCATCCTCCCAATCCAGGATCGAGTCCACGATCGTCGAGGCGTCCGCGGCGCCCACACCAACCACCGTGAGCGCCCGGCGCAGCACCGGTTCGTCCGCGGCGTTGATGTTCCATTTCCGTTCGAGATCCCGGATGGTCACGGAGAAGCGCCCCGATCCCAGTTGGTAATTCTTCAGCGAAATCCCAGCCAGCGGGCCGTTGGTTTCGTTGGCTGTACCCGGTCCGCCGGCCCAGATCTGGTTCAACGACCAGACGTTCTGCCCCCCGCCAGTGCCGGTGTTCGCCACAACAAACCGCGCCAGCTCCACACCCGAACGACCAAGCCACTCCATTTCGGCATCGTTGTTCGCGTTGGCGGCGAGCCGCGACTCCACCTTCATCGAAAGGGCGAACGCCCCGGCCAGCAGGCCCAGCACCACGATGACCAGCATCACGATGACCAGGGCAAAACCACGCGCCGCCGATGACCGGGCCGTCGTCATGGCTGACCTCCGGGCGCGGGCGCGGGCGCGGGCGCGGGCTGGACCGGCAAAGGTCGCACCGGTGCCCCGGGCGGCCCCGCGGTCGGTGATTGCATCACGCGGTCAACCCGCACGCTGGGAATATCCACGGTCCGCACCGTGATCTCCGCCGCGGATCGCAGCGCGCTGGCCTGCGGACCGAAGGCAAGCTGGAATCGAACCTGGCGCGGGAGTTGATTGGTCAACGGCCAGTCCGGCACCCAGCCCGCCCGCGGGTCGAAGAACTCGAGCGTGAACAGTTTCACCTCCCGCGCCAGAACCAGGGAATAAACCTGATCCGGCGTCGTGTTGGTCTGGAGCAGCGGCACCTGGGTCAACACCAGTTGGTTGGTGCCATCGTGCCCGGTTTCCACCGTGAAGGTGACCCGACGTACGACCTGGTCACCGAAAAATCCGCTGCCCAGGTAGGACGCCGGCAGGCGCGCCACCAGGCTCAACGCGGCAAAATCGCCGCCCGTGTCGGCCTCGAACGTGTACAGCGGCGCGTTGGCCTGGAACATCACCACCGAAACAAGCGCTTCGCTGAGGGACCGGGAGGCCAGCCGGCTGCGCTGCAAATTCGCCGCCGCATCCGCCCCGACCCGGGCCGACTTCAGAATCGCCGCCCAGCTCGAGTAAATGGCGGCAATGACCATGCCGAAGATCACCATGGCCACCATGACCTCAAGGAGGGTGAAACCGGCACCGTGCGCGCGGCCGGAACCCGCGCGCCGCCAACGGAACAAGGCCCTGGGCTTCATCGGTTGAGGCTCGGGTTCTGCCCGGCGCCGGTGCGATACAAAAGGATGCTGCTGGTCGCCTGGTGCACCAGGCCGTTCCGTGGCCACGCGATCGCGATATCCACTTGGAACAGCCCTAGCCCGCTCCGGCTGGCGGCCAGGGTTCCCTGGTTCGTCCCGACCATCATGATGTCAGCCGTCCAAGACGCCCCGGGATAGGAATCGCCAAAATCGCCGGAAACGGAGCCCTCGCTGAGTGTGTTGGTCTGCGCCACTTGCGCCGCAACGGACCCGAAATCCACTTCCCCCAGGCCGAGGCCGCGCGCGATCCGCAGGTTCTGAGCCACCAAACTCAGGATCGCAAAGATGGCGATGAAGAAGATGGTCAGCGCCACGGTGACCTCGAGCAGCGTGAAGGCGGCGACCGGTCGCCATGAGGAGGCGCGCGCAGCAGACCTTGCGGCCAGGTTCATCGGATCACCTCCACATCCGACCGGCCGGTGCTAATCTCCAGCGTCAGCCGACGCAGCTCGTTCTGGCCGGAGAGCAGGGTGGCACTGAGTTCGTCGCACGTCCCATTGGGATAAAAACGCACCCGCGCGCTGTCGACTTCCAGCGTGCCCCGCCGCTCGGACTCCAGGATGTCGCGCCGGTTGATGATCAAGTGCTCGAACGCGATCGAGTCGGGCAGGTGCGCGGAGAAACTGACCTCGAACGGCACCACGGCGGGGGCGGATGAACTGCCATCCGCGAGCAACGGGGTGGTCTCGGTGCCGGTCCCTTGCCCAGAACTGTTCCCGCCCGCGGGCCGGTCCTCGGAGGCAAGCTCTACGGACATCGCGCCATCCCCCGTGATCACCAGGTCCGCGGGACGCCCACGCAAGATCGCGAGCATCCGCGCCTTCTGGCAGCCTTCCTCAAGGTCGCTGATGGCCTGGCGCATTGGTCCCTTGCGCACGGCGTTGAACACCGGAGGGATCCCGATGCTGGCGATGATGCCAATGATCACGACGACGATCATCACCTCGAGCAAGGTGAACCCCCGCAAACCCGGCGGCGCGCCGCCGGCCATTGGACGCTGCGCGATCATCAGCGGGCGATGTTGGCAGTGATGGTGAACATGGCGGACAGGACGCTGTAGAGGAGAAAGCCGACGCCGATGGCCATCACGATGATCATGGCGGGCTCGATCAGATTGGTCATGACCCGCAATGCCGTGGCGAGTTCGCTTTCATAGGTCAGCGCCACGTTGTTGAGGGCGCCGGGCACATCGCCCGTCTCCTCCCCGATCCGGATGAGGTCAATCATGAGCTGCGGGAACAGTTTGCTCCGCGCCAGCGGCTGGGCGATCGTCTTGCCGTCGGTCACTTCCTCCCGCGTCTTGGCGATCGCATCCTTCACCACCGCATTGGAGATGACCTGCTCGGTGATCCGCAACGCGGTCAGCACAGGCACGCCATTTTGCAGCAGCGTTCCGAGCGTCCGGGCAAACTGGCCGAACAGGTTCAACTGCACGACATGCCCGAAAACGGGAAGCCGCAGCTTCAACCGATCCACGTTCCGCCGCCCTTCGGAAGTCGCGATGTAGCGCTGAAACAACACCATCAGCAGGAAACCCACCACCGGGAAAAGCCACCAGTACCCCGCCAGGAAGTGGCTGATCGCAATCAGCAGTCGCGTGGGCGCCGGCAACGGGACCTTCATGCCCTCGAAGATGGTCATGAACTTGGGCAGCATCGTGGTCATGAAGAAGAAGGCGATCACCACGCCAACGCTGGCCACAATGGCCGGATAAATCAGCGCGGAGAGGAACTTGGACTGCACTTCGGCGAACCGCTCATAGTGACTGGCCAGGCGCTGCAGGACCTCGACCAGCGCGCCGCTTTGCTCGCCCGCCCGCACCATGTTCACGTAAAGATCGGAAAAGACGCGCGGCTGACGCGCCATCGCCTCGGACAGGCTTTTGCCTTCCGTCACGTCCTGCTTGAGCTGCTGGCTCACTTCGGGCGGCACGTTCTTCGACCCGATGCTGGCCATGCTGTTCAACGCCGGGGTAAGCGGCATGCCGGCCCGGAGCAGGTTGGCCAGTTGCTGCGTGAACGTGCCCATTTCGGTCAGCTTCGGCCGCCGTTTCCGCACCAGCAGATCGCGCCACGAGGGAGTGCGCCCCGCCGCCTTCTCCGCCGGCCGCGCGCCCTTGCGCTCGGTTTTGGTCCCCGCCCCCTTGGCCAGTTCCACCAGGACGGGCACCAGTCCCGACCGCTCCAACTGCGTCACCGCCGTCGGCCGGTCGGCGGCGTCAAGCACATCCTGAACCAGCTCGCCCGAACGGCGGCGCGCTTTATAGACAAACTGTGGCATAGCCTGCTCCCGACATTTAAAACCGGTCCCGCGAAAAAGTTTCCCCGCCAGCGCCCAAAGCGCAAGCCCTGTCCGGCCCGCGTAATGCCCTGATTTGCCTTTCCCCGGACCGCGGCTGTGCGCGAAGCGTCAGCCGCAGCCGGCCGAAAACGCTGCGGCTGGTCTCCGACCCAGCCGCGGTCCGTTCAAATCACGACTTCCCACGGCAGAACACGCTTGAATCCACCGGCCACGGTGGTCAACTCGCCCCATGAACTTCCGCCTCCTGCTCTGCGCCGCCCTGTTTCTGGCCGCGACCGCTCCCGCCGGCGCCGCCCCGCTCCAGCGGTGGATTTACTGCCCCTCGAACCTGCTCGTGGACAAAAACGTGGACGAATTGGCCACGTTGTTCCACCGCGCCGGAGCCGCCGGTTACACCCACGTCCTGCTCGCCGATTCCAAGTTCGCCAAGCTCGGCGACCTGGACGAACGCTACTTCCGCAATGTCGCCCGCGTCAAAGCCCTGGCCGCGGAAAACCACCTCGAACTCGTTCCCGCATTGTTCCCTATCGGCTACTCGAACGACATTCTGTGGCACGACCCCAACCTGATCGAGGGCTTGCCGGTGACCAACGCGCTGTTCGTCGTCCACAATGGCGCCGCGCGCCTGCAGAGCGAACTTCCCGTGACCTTCCGCGGCGGCGATTTCAACGACCTGAAACAATGGGATTGGAAGGACGACACCGTCGTCGCCGACAACGGCACCGCCCGCGCCACCGATCCCCGCGGCAAGCTCGCCCGCATCGTCGCGAAGCTCAAGGTGCTCCCCTTTCACCAGTATCACATTTCCGTCCGCGTCAAAACCCAGGATTTCCGCGGCACGCCGGAGGTCAAGGTGCTGCCCCCCAAAGGCGACTTGAACTTCACCTACCTGAAGGTGAAGCCGACCCAGGACTGGCAGACCCACCACGTCGTCTTCAATTCCCTCACCAACTCCGAGGTGAACGTCTATTTTGGCTGCTGGGACGGCACCACCGGTTCGCTTTGGTGGGACGACGCGACCATCGAGGAGGTCGGCCTGGTGAACCTCATCCGCCGCGACGGCGCGCCGCTGGTGGTGACCCGGGACGACGGCACGGCATTGGCCGAAGGCCGCGACTTCGAGCGCACCGTGGACCCGCTCATGGGCAACCACCCGTGGAACGGCGAATACGACATTTACCACGAACCGCCGGTCATCAAAACCTCGCTACCCGACGGCACCCGCCTGCGCGTCGCCTATTACCACGCCGTCACCATTTACGACGGCCAGGCCGGGATCTGCCCATCGGAGCCGCGGACGGTCGAATTGCTGGCGGACCAGGCGCGACGCCTGCACGCAGCCTGGGGCGCGAAAGGCTATTTCATGTCGCACGACGAAATCCGCGTGTTCAACTGGTGTGCGGCCTGCCAGCGCCGCCACCTCGACGCCGGCGCCATCCTCGCCGACAACGTCCGCACCTGCATTCGCCTCCTCCGCGAAGTCAATCCCGGCGGTCGCATCTACGTCTGGAGCGACATGTTCGATCCCAACCACAACGCCCACGGCGACTATTACCTGGTGCGCGGCGACTTCACCGGTTCGTGGGAGGGCCTCGACAAGGAGGTCATCATCGTGCCGTGGTATTTCGAGAAGCGCGACGCCAGCCTGAAATGGTTCGCGGACCGGGGACATGCCCAGGTCATCGCCGGCTATTACGACGCCGCGCCCGAACGCATCCGCGACTGGCTCGTCTCGGCCAAAAAAGTCAGTGGCGTCCAGGGCGTGATCTACACCACCTGGGAGCACAAGTATGGCGACCTGGAGCGCTTCGCCGAGAATGTGAACGCGGTTAACTGGTAGCGATGGGGGAGCGCGGGCGGCTCGCCTGGTTGTCTCCTGCGGCTCGCCGGAGACTCCGTCCAGGCTCAACCCTCAACCAACGACGATCAGCATCGCAAAAGGTGTCCGGCCGACTGCTGGGCGGGCAGTTCTTCTTGTCGCGGCCAAATGGTCCGCGACTTGCCCGTTGAGTGTTCAGGCGGCCAACGCAAACCTGCTTGGTGTTGCGCGGCTTCGGCGCTATTCCTGTAATCCGTGAACCGAAAACTCAAACGGTGGCTGATTGGCCTCGGGGTCGGGGTCGGAATAATTGTGGCACTTGCGAGCTACTGTTTCTGGCGAGCAAACGGAGATGTGCCGATCCTGTATCTCCCGGATGGCACGAGAGAGCCTCTTGTGGAGGGGCAACTCCCAGATTTGCAGTGGGTGCGGTTTGAACGCTCCGTGACGCCAGAAGATAAAGATAAGATCTCATACAAGGACTTGCTATTCCTCCGAGCGAGAAACGGTATCGCTCAAATCGAAGGAAAGCGTCAGTTTCGCATTCCGAACCCACCTCGCCCTGTCGACTTGCTCGGCAACATCCGCGTTCTTTCCAATGCCACGGGGAAGAGCTTTTGGGTCGCGCACAACCTTCTGGAAGGAGCCGAGACGAATTGGATCAGCTTCGTGTTCGGTGGGCCGCACAATGCAAAGTCAATCCGGGAATGGGTGCGGGCAAATCTGGATTGCATCAGGACCAACGGCGTCATCGTCAGTTCCCAGGCGCAGCCGTACACACCACTTTTCACGAATCTCTGTGCGGTAGTGATCGACCGGAACACTGTGAAGATTCTGCCTGCCCGTTACTTCATGTCCAGGCAGCCGAGCAGCCCAAGCAGATGAGGGCCGAAGTTACATCCTCCGCAGTCTGGGAAAAACCGGACATCCGCGGCCGACAAGAACCCAGGCGCTCCCGCCGAAGACTCAGGTCTGGGTGGCTGCCCGACCGTTGGGCCGGACGAGGAGTTCCGACGGCGGGGACGCCGTCGGTTGCGCCCGAGACGGGCGCCGTCCCCGTTTCCGGGTACGGCCCGGCATCCGCAATCCAGCCGTCCGTGTGGCACGACGGCGAATCTCGTTGTGCGAGTCGCGCCGCAATGCTAGCATCCGCCCATTGATCAACTGCAATTCATGACCATGAAAATGTATTCCTCCCTTTCTCGTCTCGGCGCCGTGCTCGCAGGCGCCCTTCTGCTCGCGCGGGCCGTTCAGGCCGCCGAGGTCGAACCCGGTTTCACCAGCCTGTTCAACGGCACCGACCTCACCGGTTGGGAAGGCGAGCCGACGCTCTGGTCGGTCCAGGACGGCGCGATCACCGGCAAAACCACCAAGGAACATCCCGCCAAAAGCAACACGTTCCTCATCTGGAAGGGCGGAAACGTGGCGGACTTCGAGCTGCGCTGCTCGTTTAAGCTCGTGCCCGGCAGTACCGAAGGCTTCGCCAACTCCGGCATGCAATACCGCAGCAAGGTCGCCGACCCCAGCTACTGGGTCGTGGGCGGTTATCAGGCGGACATGGAAGCCGGCCCCACCTACACCGGCATTCTCTATGAAGAGCGCGGCCGGGGCATCCTCGCCCAGCGCGGCCAGATGGTGAAAATCGAACCCGACGGCAAAATCCGCATACTCGGCACGATGGGTGAATCCGCCGAAATCCAGGCGTTGATCAAGAAGGAAGACTGGAACGAGTACATCGTCATCGCCCGCGGCAACCACCTGACCCATATCATCAATGGCCGGGTGACCGTGGACATCACCGACGACCAGGAAAGCAAGGCGGCGAAGTCCGGCATCCTCGCGCTTCAGCTCCACGCCGGCCCGCCCATGATGGTTCAGTTCAAGAACCTCCGGCTGAAATCCTACTGAGCCGCCGACAATAAGCGGTTCAAGCCCGGTGGGCCACGACCCGCCGGGCTTTTTGTTGGTGGTGGGCGTCCCCGCGAGCCGGCTTCAACCTAGAAAACGCAGTTCAACCACAGATGGACGCAGATGGACACAGATACAAGGCACTTGGACGAATCCACCGGATCACCGCTGAGATGAGCGGGCCATGCCGACCGAAATCTGTGTTTATCTGTGTGAATCCGTGGTTCATCGCCCCTCTGGCTGTTCCCAACAGCAGAATGTAGGTTCAACCAGCCGGCAAACATTTCCGGCCGGGCGGCCGGGCGTCACGGAGCGCTCGGCAAGCCCGGGTGCTCCTTCTTCCAGCGCATCGCCATGCGGATGCGCGCCGCGCCGCTGGGATGATCGTAAAAAATCCATTCCTCCGCCGGTCCCGGTTCGAGTTTGCGATATTCCGCCAGTTTGAGCGAGACCTCCGCAAACGCGTCCGGCTGCCGGGCGGCGTTCAGGCCGAAGATGTCCGCCTCCGTTTCCTGGCTCCGGATGAAACTGTTCGTGAACGGCGTCGCCAGAAAGCTCCCCGTCGCGAAGAGCAGCATCACCAGCGGCGTCACCGCCGGATCGCCGATGCCGCGGAGACCCCAGCGTCCGCCGAAGCGCCGCAGCAAACCGTCGGTCACCCAACGCAGCACGGCGAAGCCGGCAACGATCAGGATGCCGAAAAACATGGTCGCTTTGAAAACGTGGTTGAGCACGTAGTGACCGATTTCATGCGCCATGACCGCCTCGACCTCCGCCGACGCGCAGCGTTTCAGCAGGTTGTCGTTGAGCGTGATCCGCGTCGTACCGAGGAACCCGCTGACGTTTGCGCTGACCCGGGTCGTTTGCCGCGAGGCGTCCATTTCGAAGACCTTGTCGGCGGTGATGCCGTTGGCGCGCGCCAACCGCAGGATCGGGTCCACCACCTTGGGGTCGCGGAGTGGCGTGTACTGGTTGAAGAGCGGGGCGATGAACACGGGGCCAATTACCGAGGTCAGGATCTGGAAAGCCACCATGACCATGGCGCCCCAGACGTGCCAGGAGCGCGGCAGGCGACGAACCACCCCAAACAGCGCCATCATTAGCACCCCGCCGAGCACCACGTTGACGAGCAGGCTCTTCATCCAGTCGCCGAACCAGCCAGCGAGGTTTTGGGTGCCCAGCCCATATTGAACTTCCCGAAAGTGGTCGGTATAGACCGCCAACGGCAGGCTCAACAGCGCGCTCACGACGATGAATTGCACGCCGTAGGCGGCAGTCTGCAGCGG
Organism: Verrucomicrobiota bacterium; assembly: GCA_050012855.1. Lineage (GTDB taxonomy): Bacteria > Verrucomicrobiota > Verrucomicrobiia > Limisphaerales > J093 > JAJXZJ01. The sequence goes on from JBEKGJ010000039.1 coordinate 30,839, forward strand.
CAGGAAGCGGGTGAGGCGGACAGCCCGGTCGCGCATCCAGGCGGAAAACCGGGTCTGCAACAGCAGCAGGGCAACCGCGGCGCCATAAAGAAACCCCCACAACTGAAGCCAGTAACCGCCCTCGAAATAGGCGTCGCTGCGGGCCCGTTTCTCCGGCGACAGACGGTCGAGATAGGCCCGGGTGGCCGCCTCAACATCCAACGCGGTCCCCGACGGCGCGGGCGCATCGGCCGCGCGGGTCGGGACCGGCAGCGCGACCATCGCGAGGAGCGCCAGCCAACCCGCCAGGAGCAACTGCATCAGGCGCGCGCCCCGGGCAGAACGGCGGCAGTGCCGGGCGGCGCCGGCCGAAGCCCGCGTCAAGAAGGTCAGGATTGTCGAGGCGTGCATGCTGTTGCTTCCGTTCGCGACAAGCCAAAACCTGTCGCGGCGTCGGCCAACGGGCTTTTTGCAGTCCGGGCGGGGCGCGGCGCGTGGCGGCGCTACGGGGCCACCGGCTTCAACTCAAAATGGCGCAGAATGGGCTGGCGCGCGGCATCGATTCGACTCTCGAACTCGGCAATCCGCTTGTCCAATTTGGCGAGTTCCGCTGCGCGGCCCTCGGCGGAGGCGGAATTCTCCGCCCACGCCGGCAAACTGAACAGTTGCACATCGCGCCACCGGCGGAAGAACACATCATTCTTCTGAAACACCAAAGACAGGACGGCTCGCCCTTGTTCGGTCACCGGTCCGGGCAGATCGCTCAGGTTCAGGCCTGCCGCCAGTTCCGCCTGGCTCGCCCGCGTGACCGGCTCGCCGTCAATCTTCACCTCGTAGCTGCCCGGCGCCAGGCCCGTCACCTTCAAATCGTAACGGCTGAGGTCGTCGAGCACTGGTGCGAGCTTCAACGCCGGCTTGGCCCGCACATCAATCGGCATCGGCAGCGCTTCGTCGAGGCGGTCGAACGTCAGCCCGCCGTCCGCCACTTTCACGTTGCTGATGGCGCAGTGTTCGGCGGCGGCAACAGTCCCGGCCGGAGCGGCAATCTCCGCCCGCGACACGGCGGCGGGCGCGCTCATGGCCTTCAAGATCGCCCAGGCCATCAGCGTGTGGCCGGCGGGTCCGGGATGGACCGCGTCGCCTCCGCCAATGATCGCGGCGGGATTCGCAGCGCGCTCATGCAGCATCAGCGCCATGTAGGGATCGAACTGGTCCACGAACAACGCGTTTTCCCGGGCGGCCACTTCCTTGAGTCCGTCGGAAAACCGCCGCAACGACTGGTTGCGCACGTCCTTGTCCGGGTCAGGCCGTTTCTCCTCGATGGGCTGCGGCGTCAGAAACGCGACCCGGGCCCCGGCGGCCTGGAGGACCTTCGCCAACTGCGCCTGGCTGCGCACATAGGCCCGGAAAATGTCCTCGCGAAACGGCTGGTACGAGTGGTCGTTCATACCGAACTTGATGGTCACCGCGGTCGGGTGCAGCGGCAACACGTCGCGTTCGAGGCCGCGTTTGACCGCGTCCTCCACCATGGCCTGTTGCTGCGATTCGCTGGCGGTAAACAGGGCGCCTTCATCCGGATGCGCCCGCTGGCGCAGCCAGGAGGTGTCGCCGCCCCAGCCGACGTTGCGGAAGGTGAGCTTCCAGGCGGGATACCGTGTCAGCGTGTACGCCTCGAGGTAGGTGGTGTAGAGCCGTTGCTCGGTGATGCTGTCGCCCAGGAAGACGATCCGATCGCCGTCATGAACGGGGAAGTCCGCCGCCAGTGCGCGCACGGCGAGCACGAGCGAAGCGAGACCCACGACCAATTTCCGATAAGTGATTGACATGGGAAAACTATGCTGCAAACGCCGCCCCAGGAAAAGGAAATCCGCGCCCGGCGCGGCCGGCCGGCACGGGTTTCGGTGGCGCCGCGGTCGCCGCGTTCCGGACGAACAGGGTGGACAACCTCGCGCGTTCTGGTAGCAAAGGCGCCACGCTCTCACCGGTTATGAAGGAACAACGCTGGCTACGCATCATCCCCGTGGCGCTGATCATGTACACGATTTCGTACATCGACCGCACCAACGTGGCGCTGGCGCTGGACCCGAAGCTCTCCCCGATGATGGCGTTCTTGAAGATGGACGACGCCATCAAGGGCAATGCCGTCGGCTTGTTCTTCTTTGGCTACCTTTTGCTGCAGATCCCCAGCGGCCATCTGGCGAGCCGGTGGAGCCCGCGCAAGCTGGTCAGCATCTTCCTCGTGTTTTGGGGCCTGTGCGCCATCGGCTGCGGCCTGGTGGCGAATGTGACCCAGTTCAAGGTCATGCGCTTCGCCCTCGGCGTCGCCGAAAGCGGCGTTTATCCCGCCACGCTCGTCCTGCTGGCGAACTGGTTTCCCAAGGCCGAGCGAGCGCGCGCCAACGCCTATTGGATCGTCTGCCAGCCGCTGGCTGTGGCCGGGGCCGCGCCCATCACCGGCTGGTTCCTCGGCAGCCTGAACCTGCCCGGCCATGCGGACTGGAACTGGCGGCTCACCTTGATGATGGAGGGCGCCCTGCCGCTGATCTGGCTGCCCGTGTGGTGGCACTTCATCAGCGACCGCCCGCGCGAGGCGAAATGGATTTCCGCCGGGGAACGGGAATATCTCGAAACCACCCTCGCCCGGGAAGCCCGCGAACTCGAGCCGGCGGAAAAAGTCCCGTTCTGGCGCGCGCTGCTGCAGCCGGTCGTGTTCATCCTGATCCCGATCTATTTTCTCCAGAACGCCGCCGCCTACGGCTGCAACACGTTCCTCAGCGAGGCGCTCAAGGGCGGCGGACACAGCTTCACCTCGTTCCAGACCGGCGCCCTTTATGCCCTGCCTTACCTGGTCGCCGTGGCGATGATGGTCGGGCTGTCGCGCCACTCGGACCGCACGCAGGAACGCCGCGGCCACGTCGCCTTCGCCTTCGGCCTCAGCGGGGTTTGTCTCGTGGCGAGCGTGCTGGTGCGAGGTTACTCGTTCTGGCTCGCCTATGCCTTCCTCCTGTTCGCCATCCAGGGACCGTTCAGCGGCCAGGCGATGTTCTGGGCCATCCCGGCGGAAACGATGCCACGATCGGTTGTCGGCGCGGCCATGGGCCTGGTGAACGCCCTGGGCAACATCGGCGGCTGGGCCGGCAATTACGCGTTCGGGCAGTTGAAGCAGCGAACCGGCGACCTCACGGTGCCGTTTGCGGTCCTGGGCGGGGGATTGATCCTCGCGGCACTGCTGTGCGCGTTGCTGCCGCGGGCCCGGCGGGCGGCGGGGTAAACCGGCCGGATTCCGCTCCGTGGCCGGGGAGAACAGGCCGCCGGCCTGTGCCGTCGGGCGGCCCGCCCGACGGATCGCCGCGCGATGAAAAAATGGCTGATGCCGTTGCTTTCCCAGCCTTTTTCCCCATTCCGCCCGGCGAGCCGCCGGGCGGGACGGGCGAGTCGCCCGTGCCACCCAGACTCGATGCCTCTGCCCCGGGTAATTGCCTTGTCAGCCCGGAAAGCGCGGCTATACCGTTGCCGCGATGAAAAACAGTCCGAAGGAACTCATCGTCTGAACCGCCGGTGGCGCCTCCCGCTGCCGCAGCTTGATCCAGCCCGCGCCCATGCTTGCCAAACGCGTCATTCCCTGCCTCGACGTCCATGACCGCCAGGTCACCCGCGGCGTCAAGTTCGGCCTCGCCGAGAAGGGCCAGTTGCGCAATGTCGGCGATCCCGTCGCACTCGCCGTGGAATACAACCGGCAGGGCGCGGACGAGATGGTGTTTTACGACATCACCGCCAGCGCGCACGGCCGGCGAACGATGGTCGAGGTGATCGAGGAAGTTGCCAGCCAGTGCTTCATGCCGCTGACCGTCGGCGGCGGCATCCGCACGCTCGCGGACATGAACCTCATGCTCCACGCCGGCGCGGACAAGGTGAGCATCAACTCCTCGGCGCTGGCCACGCCGGAGTTGATCCAGGCTGGCGCGGAGAAATTCGGGAGCCAGTGTATCGTGGTTTCGATTGACACCAAGCGCGTCGCGACGGACCGCTGGAGCGTCTTCTCGCATGGCAGCCGCCACGACACCGGCCTCGAGGCGGTGGCGTGGGCCGAACATGCGGTTGCCCTCGGCGCCGGCGAAATCGTCCTCAACAGCATTGATGCCGACGGCACGAAGGCCGGTTACGACCTCGAAATCACGCGGCGGGTGAGCGAGCGCGTTGGCGTGCCGGTGGTGGCCAGCGGCGGCGCGGGCAAGTTGGAGCACCTGGCCGAAGTGTTGCTCGAGGGCAAGGCCGACGCCGTCCTGGCGGCGAGCATTTTTCACTTCGGCGAATTCACCGTGGGCGATGTAAAAACATTTTTGGCGATGAGGGGCATTCCCGTGCGGCGCTGAATGAGATTGTTGGAAGCCTGACTCGAGACCGGCCCGGCGGCGAAACTCGCCGGTAGCCCCCGCGCTGATCCAGGTTTTCCTGTCCGTTTCGCCGAAGCAAGCCCAGTCCCACGTTTCAGAGAATGACGCGTGGACGGGGACCGAATATGCCGTTGACGGTGGGCTGGCGTTGTCGCCACTATCCCTCGGCGCGGGGAAACGGAGCTCGCCTGTTGATCATCCCCCGGCCCGGACATTGAACCTGAAATCGAAATTGGATATGAACCTCGACAACCTCTATTCGGAACTGACGCTGAAAACCAGCGCCAAGATCGCCCTCGTCGTCCTCGACGGCGTGGGCGACATCGCCATCAAGGAAAACGGGGAAATGACCCCACTCGAAGCCGCCCGCACGCCCAATCTCGACGCGTTGGTCGCCCAAGGCGTCGCGCAGGGGCGCATGATCCCGGTGGCCCCCGGCATCACCCCCGGCAGCGGCCCCGGCCATCTCGGTCTGTTCGGTTACGACCCGCTGGAATTCCAGGTCGGCCGCGGCGTGATTGAAGCCCTCGGCCTCGGGCTCGAACTCAAGCCCGGCGACATCGCCGCGCGGGCCAACTTCTGCACGCTCGACAAGGCGGGCGTCATCACCGACCGCCGCGCCGGCCGCATCGCCACCGAGGTCTGCCAGGAGTTGTGCGGCAAGCTGACGAAGAAGATCAAGAAGGTCGGCGACGTCGAGGTCATCATCAAGGCGGGCAAGGAGCACCGGTTCGTCGTCATTTTCCGCGGCAAAGGTCTGGAAGGCCCGCTGACAGCCACCGATCCCAACCGCGAGGGATTGAAGCTGCTCGAAGCCAGGCCGGAGAATCCCAAGTCGGCCGGCCAGAAGAAAGCTGCCAAGGCCGTCGCCGAGTTCGTCAAGGCTGCCCTGCCGGTCCTCGCCTCGCATTCGAAGGCGAACGGCTTCCTGATGCGTGGCATCGCCCACCAGCCGGAGATTCCCCTGTTCCAAGACCGTTACTTGCTCAAGCCGGCCTGCCTGGCGGTTTACCCGATGTACAAAGGGCTGGCGCAGCTTGTCGGCATGACGAAGATCGAAGGGCCGACGACCATCGCCCAGCAATTCGAACGTTACCTGGCCGAATACGCCAATTACGATTTCTTCTTCATCCACTTCAAGTACACCGACAAATACGGTGAGGACGGGAATTTCGAGGCGAAGCGGAAGGCGATCGAGGAATTCGACGCTGCGTTGCCGATCCTGCTGCAGAAGAAGCCCGACGTGCTGGCGATCACCGGCGACCATTCCACGCCGTGCCCGATGAAGGGCCATTCGTGGCACCCGCAGCCGGTGTTGATCCACTCGGCGTTCAGCGGCTCGGACAAGCTGGACCGGTTTACCGAAACCGGCGCAAACCTCGGCTCGCTCGGCGTCTTCGAGGCGAAGTTCCTCATCCGGTACCTGCAGGCGAACGCCCGGATGTTCGACAAGTTCGGCGCGTGATCCCGTGGTGAGGCACGGCAGCGCCCGGAACACCCGCGTTGACGCGGAGCCCGGCGCCGCCTCGCCCTATTCCCCGTTCATGAAGGCCGTCATTCTCGCCGCCGGCAAGGGCACGCGCATGAAGGCGCTCACCCAGGAGCTCCCCAAGCCCATGCTGCCGGTTCAGGGCCGGCCCATCCTCGAACACATCGTTGCCGGCCTGCGCGCCACCGGCATCCGGCGTTTCTGCATCGTCACCGGTTGGCACGCCGAGATGATCGAGGACCATTTTCGGGACGGGGCGCGCTGGGGCGCCGAGATTACGTACGTGCGGCAGGCGGTCCAGGATGGCACCGGCAAGGCGCCCGAGCTGGCGAAGAACTTTGTCGGCGACGCGCCGTTTCTCCTGACCTACGGCGACATCCTCGTGAAGCCGGAAACCTATGCGCAGATGTTGCGCCGGTTTGGCGAGGGCGGTTTCGCCGGCCTGCTCACCGTCACCGCCGGCGAGGATGTCACCAAGGGCGCCATCAATTTCTTCGACGACCAGTTCTGCCTCCAGCGGCTGATCGAGAAACCCAGTCACGCGCAACTCGCCGAACTGCGCGCCGCCGGCTGGCTCAAACCCGGCGATCCGGCCTGGTACAACGCCGGCATCTACCTCTTCCAGCCCGTCGTGTTCGACTACACGGCCCGCCTCCAGAAATCGCCGCGCGGCGAATACGAACTGACCGACGCCATCATCGCCATGGTGGCCGCCGGCTTGAAAATCGCCGGGCTGAAGATTGTCGGTCGCTGGGTGGACGTGCGCGATCCGCAAGTGCTGGCCTCGCTGGAACGCGGCGAGGTCTGAGCGCGGCGAGTTGAATTTGTTCGCCTTTCCCCGGGCACCGGTGTAGCTAATTGAGTCAACTATGAAGCCCTCGATACGTTCTGCCTCCCTGTTGGTCCTGGCGGTCACCCTGCTTCTGCCGGCCCGATTTGCCCTCGCCGCCGATGCCAAGCTGCCGTCCGCCCAGACAGTTTTCGCCGGTCATGTCAAAGCCATTGGCGGCAAGGCGGCCGTGCTGAAGGTCCCTGGCGTGCGGGCCAAAGGCCAGTTCAGCATCGCCTCCGCGAACATGAACGCGGAGATCGAGATTATTGGCGCCAAGCCGAACAAGCAGGTTTTCCGGTTCACTGCCCCCGGCTTCGGATCCGTGTCCGGCGGCTTCAACGGCGAGGTGGGTTGGTCAATCGACCCCTCGCAAGGCCCGCTGGTCCTCAATGGCCGGATGCTCGACCAGGCCCACGACAACGCACAGTTTTACAGCCAGTTTCAACTCCATGACGGCGATCTCACCAGCGCCGAGACGGTGGCGAAGACCGCGTTTGCCGGCCAGGATTGCTACCAGGTGAAGGCCGTGTGGAAGTCCGGGCGGGAGGAGACCTTGTTCTTCAACACCAAAACCGGCCTGTGCGCGGGTGGCCGCCGGATGCAGGAAACCCAGCAGGGATCGAGCGAAGTCACGAACGAGCTCTCCGATTACAAGAAATACGGCGACCTCCTCCAGCCCACCAAAATCCTGCAGAAGGTGAATGGCATGGAGATCGCCATCACCATCACGGAAACCCGGTTTGAGGCCGTACCCGACAAGGAGTTCGTGCTGCCCGAGGCGATCCAGAAACTGGTGAACGGCGCGCCGGCGAAGTAGTCCGCGGGCTCAGCCACCCAGCACCAGGTCCCGTTCGGCCGCATCGAGCTCCCGCCAGCGGCCCGGCGGCAGATCGCCCAGCGGGAAATCTCCGATTTGCGCACGCACGAGGCGCAGCGTTGGATGCCCGATGGCAGCAGTCATGCGCCGCACCTGCCGGTTGCGGCCCTCGACCAGCTCCAGCGCGATCCAGCAATCGGGCACCGATTTGCGAAAGCGGATCGGCGGATGGCGCGGGGGCAGGTCGGGCGGCGGTTCGAGCCGGCCAGCACGGGCCGGCCGGGTGCGGCGGCCCTGGATCACCAGGCCGTGCTCGAGCTGTCGCAACGCCGCGTCGCTCGGGATGCGTTCGACCTGCACCCAGTAAATGCGCCGATGCCGGCGGCGTGGTTCGAGCAGGCGGGCATTCCACTCCGGCTCGTCGCTCAGCAGCAGCAACCCCTCCGAATCCGCGTCGAGCCGGCCGACGGGATAAACACCCGGCGGAAAGCGGAATTCGCCCAGGGAACGGTTCGGCGAGCCGTCGGGGGTGAATTGCGAAAGCACGCCGTACGGCTTGTGGAACGCCAGGAGCATGGTCGCCGGTTCAGCCGCGGCTTTGGGCCATCAACCGGGCGAGCAGAAACGCCATTTCCATGGACTGTTGGTAGTTCAGTCGCGGATCGAGCTGGCTGCGGTAGGCCTTGGGCAGGTCCGCCTCCGTCAGCCCGCAGGCGCCGCCGATGCACTCGGTCACGTCGTCGCCGGTCAGCTCGATATGAGCCCCGCCAAGGTGGCCGCCCGTCGTCTTGAGGATGCGGAAGGACGCCTCCAGTTCGAACGTGATATTGTCGAACCGCCGGGTCTTGATGCCGTTGGCGGTCGTCTCCGTGTTGCCATGCATCGGGTCGCAACACCACAGCACCGGCAACCCGCGGCGCCGCACCGCCTCGACAATCGGCGGCAGACACTTTTCCACGAGCTTCGCCCCGAACCGCAGGATGAACGTGAGCCGGCCCGGTTCGCCGGACGGGTTCAGCCGTTCGGCGAGCGCCACCGCCAGGTTCGGCTCGACCGACGGTCCGATCTTGAGGCCGATGGGATTGGCAATGCCGCGGAAATACTCGACATGCGCCCCGTCGAGGGCGCGGGTGCGTTCGCCGACCCACGGAAAATGGGTGGACAAATTATACCACCCGGGTCGGCGCGGCACCTGCCGCGTCTGCGCCTGCTCGTAAGGCAGATGCAGCCCCTCATGGCTCGTGTAGAAATCCACGCGGTTGATTTCGCCCACCGTGCTGCCGGCCAGCGTTTCCATGAAGCAGAGCGATTCGCCGATGGACTCGACCATCCGCGTGTATTCCGCGGCCAGCGGCGATTTCGAAACAAAATCCAATTCCCAGTACTCCGGGTGATGCAGGTCCGCGAATCCGCCGTCCACCAGCGCGCGGATGAAATTGGTCGTCAGCGCCGCCCGTTCGTAGGCGCGAAGCAACAGTTCGGGGTCGGGCGTCCGCTCGGCGGCGGTGAAACCGGTGCGGTTGATCATGTCACCGCGATAGCTGGGCAGGGTGACGCCGCCCTGCTTTTCGGTGTCCGCCGAGCGGGGCTTGGCGTACTGGCCGGCGAAGCGACCCACGCGGATGACGCGGCGGCGTCCGCCATGCACGAGCACGAGGCTCATCTGGAGCAGGATTTTCAGCTTCTTGGTGATGGCGGACGACTCGCAGTCCTCGAAGCTCTCCGAACAGTCGCCCCCCTGGAGCAGAAATCGCTCCCCGCGCGTGGCCTCGGCAAGTTGGTGCTTGAGATTCTCGATCTCCCAACTGGTGACGAGCGGGGGCAGGCGGGACAGCCGCGCCAGCGCGGTTTGCAGCGCCACGGGGTCGGGATAGGCCGGTTGTTGCGCCGCCGGCCTGCTCTGCCAGGAGGACGGCGACCAGTCGGTGGGCATTATGGACATGGTTTGCATCGGTAATAAACGCGTTCCTAGCTTTGCCGGGTTTCTCCGGGAAAGTAAAGCTGCGGCTCGAGGTGGTCGCTTCGCCTGCGGGTCGTCGCCAGCATGGTCAGCCGCGTCCCGTGACGGGTTCGGTCATTGACAGCGGAGCGACCGGGGACGACCGTTTGACCATAGCCTGACCAGGATGCAACGGTCGAACCGGGGTTTTGGCCCGGCAGTTTTCCGTGAGCGCGGTTGAAAACAATTTTGCGGCGGCCGCGGGAGTCGAGCAGGAAGTCTGCCTCTCCTGCCTGCGACTCACTGGGCCCGGGACTCATTTCTGTCCGCATTGCGGCACGCCCTTGACCACCTACGCGACGACCGCGCCGTTCGAGAGCGTCTTCGCCGAAGGTAACAGCAGAGGGGTCGGTTCTTGATATTGAACACTCCGGCATCCCCGACCAGTTTCCGGTCCTGGTCCGCAAGTTGAGAGCCGAGTAACCGCCTGTTGTATTGCCTGAGGAAGCCGGGCAAACAGTAGCCATTATCAAGAACCGACCCCATTTCAGACAGCTTGCGCTTCGTGCCCGGACGCGGCAGCCTTGGACCGCATGGCTGGCCTGATTCCCCCGGCAACGCTGGAGCAGATCCGCGCCGCGAGCGACATCGTGGACGTTATCAGCGCGGTGCTGCCGTTGAAACACGCCGGCGCCAATTTTGTCGCCCTGTGCCCGTTCCACAAGGAAAAGACGCCCAGCTTCCACGTCAACCCCCAGCGCCAGATCTTCCACTGCTTCGGCTGCCACAAGGGCGGCGACGTCTTCACCTTCGTCAAGGAATACGAAAACATCAGCTTCATCGAGGCCGTTCGCCGCCTCGCCGAGCGCGCCCGGATTCCGCTCGCCTACGAGGAAAACCCGGCGGCGCAGCAGACGCAGTTCCTGAAGGAGACGCTGCTGAAAATCCACGAGCAGCTCGCCCAAAGATGGCAGGCGGCGCTCGCGAATGACGCCGCCGGCCAGATCGCCCGCGATTATCTCGCCCGGCGGGGTGTCTCCGCTGAAGCCGTCAAACTCTTCCGCCTCGGTTACGCCCCGGACGCCTGGGACGACACGGTCAACTGGGCCAAATCACGCGGCTTCGACCTGGCCACCGTCGAACAGGCAGGCCTCATCATCCGCAAGGAGGCCGAGGGCGGTGGGCCGCCCCGGTACTACGACCGCTTCCGTGGCCGGCTGATGTTCCCGATCTGCGACGAGCAGGGCCGGGTGATCGCCTTCAGCGGACGCGTCCTCACCGGCGACGAGAAGACCGCCAAGTACGTCAACTCGCCCGAAACGCCCATCTTCACTAAGGGCCGCGTCATGTTCGGCCTCGACAAGTCCAAGCGCGCCATCCTCGACGCCGGCTTCGCGATTGTCTGCGAAGGCCAGCTCGACCTGATCGCCTGCTTCATGGCGGGGGTGCAGAACGTCGTCGCGCCCCAGGGCACCGCGCTGACCCCCGAACATTGCCGCATCCTCAAGCGCTACGTTCCCGAGGTGGTGTTGTGTTTCGACGCCGACGCCGCGGGCCAGAACGCGACGCTGCGGGCGCTGGATGCCCTGCTCGGTTCCGGCCTGGCCATCCGCGTGGCCACCGTGCCGGCACCGCACGACCCGGACAGCTTCATCAAGGAACGGGGCGGCGAGGCCTTCCGCGAACTCATCCAGCGGGCGGTGGGGTTCTTCGACCACCTGCTGCACCGGTTGATCGCGACGAACGATCCTGGCAGCGACCGCGGCCGCGCCGCGATCGTGCGCGCCATGGGCGAAGCGGTCGCCAAGACCGGCGACGCCGTGCTGGTGGACACCTACGCGCAGAAAACCGCGCAACGGCTTGGCGTAAGTGTCGAGGCGGTGCGGACGGAATTCCGCAAGACGGCCCGGGCGTCGCGTGAACCCGGAGCCGAAGCGGAGGCGACCGCGGCACCGATCGCCGAGGAAATGGCGCCGCCCTCGCCGGCGGAGGCTTGGCTGTTAAAACTGCTGCTGCTCGACGATTCCCTGGTGCCCTGGACCGCAGCGCACCTTGATCCGGACTGGTTGTCGCACCCGGTGGTGCGGCGGATCGTCGAACTACGCCTGGCTGCCGAGCGCGCCGACAACTGGCAGGGCGTAGCCGCGCTGCTCGGCGCGCTGGGAGACGACGCAACCGCGCAGCAAATGGTAACGGAATCGGTCGCTGAAAATCGCGAATTGAAAAACCGCCCGCAACAGCTCGTCGAACACACGCGCCGGCTGAGAGACCAGTTCATTGACCGGCAGCTGGTCGAACTGGGGCGGCAGATCGCCGATCCGGCTTTGCCGGCAGACCAGCACCCGACCTTGCTGGCGCGGAAGCGTGCTTTGCACCTGGCCAAGCAGGCGCCATTGCCGCCGTTCAACCCGCCCTGATCCGACTCACGCCGCCCCGTCCACCACCTGGCAGATCCAGGACTGCAGCTTGTGACCGGTCCGCTGCTCGTAGCCCGCGGCCATTTTCACGCGGAAGTCCTCCGCCTGGTTCCGGCGCACGAGGTTCAGCGTCGCGCCGCCGAACCCGCCGCCGGTGAGCCGCGCGCCGAGACAGCCCGGGTACGTTTTTGCCAGCTCCACCAGCACGTCCAACTCGGGGCAACTGTTGAGGAAATTCAGCCGCGAGCTCTCGTGGCTGGCAAAGAGCAACCGGCCGAACTCGGCCAGCTTGTCGGCGCGGAGCAGTTGCGAACCCTCGCTGACGCGCTGGTTCTCGCCGACCACGTGCAACGCACAGCCGTAATCGCGCGGCGCGAGCTTCGCCTGGTTCGCCTGGAGCAGCTCCAGCGTGGCAAACCGCAGCGACGGCACGCCGAGCGCCTTCGCCGCCGACTCGCAATGCGCACGGCGGTCATTGTATTCGCCGCCGACCAGCGCGTGTTTCACGCCCGAATGGCACACCACCACCGCGATGTCTCCGTGCAGCGGCGACCAGTTCACGGTCAAATGCAGGCAGTCAATGAGGATCACCTGCCACGCCCGGCCGAACAGCGACGAGATGTGGTCGAGCAGGCCGCAGTTCACGCCGACGAACTGGTTCTCGGCCGCCTGACACGCCTTGGCGAACAGCATTTTTTCCGCGTTGCCCAACGGCGGCAGATTGCTGGCGGCGTCCGGCTTCGGCGGCGCGCCGGCGCCCGCTTCGGTGAGCGAATAAGGATACAGCTTGCGCACGGCCAGCGCGGTGGCGACCAGGAACGCGGCCGAACTGCTCAGCCCGGCGCCCAGCGGCACGGTGCTGCGGATGGCGGCGTTGAACCCGCCGAACTGCACGCCGCGCTTTTGGAGCTGCAGCAACAGGCCCTTCGGGTAGTTCGCCCAGGGAATCGCCGGGTCCTTCTCGATCTTGTCCACCGGAAACCGCGCGACCTCCGGAAACGCCATGTCGCGGATTTCGACGATCCCGTCCTGGCGCGGCGCCACCGCGAGGGTGATGTGCTTGTCCACCGCCAGGGCCATGATGAGACCCTGGTTGTAATCGGTGTGGTTGCCCAGCAGTTCGACGCGGCCGGGCGCCTGGACAAACTGTGCTGGCGCGGTGCCGAATTGTTTTTGGAAGAAGTCGCGGAGTTCGTTCATGGAATGTTGGGGTCAAAGAAGGCGGTCCAGGCGGGCCGCCAGTTCAAAATCCTTCGCGGTCAGGCCACCCGCGTCGTGGGTCGTCAGCACCAGTGTCACCCGGTTCCAGCGGATCTCGATCTCCGGATGGTGGCCGGCCTTCTCGGCGAGCCGGGCGACCGCGTTGACGAATTTCATCGCCGCTGCGAAATCGGCAAACTCAAAGGTGCGGCGGATGACGGCACGGCGCTTCCGCCACTTGGGCACCGTCGCAAGCGCGGCCCGAATTGCGGTTGCGGTGAGCGTTGCCATTTCCGGTTTATGTCACGACGCCACCGCCCGGTCACGCGCAAAAGCGGGTGGCGTCGCGCCTGCGGCCCGAGGCGAATGAACGGGCTCGCCCTTGGCAGGCCGCGCGTTCAGCGCTCCTGTGCGCCGTAGCAGCCGGCGTGAGCCGGCTCAAATATCCGTGGTCCTTGGAGAATCCCATTGAAATCGGAGCCGACTCACGTCGGCTGCTACCCCTTGAAGGAGCGGCCCGTCCGGTTCCGTTTGCGCCGGACGCGCCGATGTCGCATCGTTGCCCACGATGAAGGTTGCCCGTAATCGCCCGACGGCCGCGCCGGCCGCGGGGTTTCTGCCCGTGTCGCGCGCCGAAATGGACGCGCGGGGTTGGGCCGAACTCGACGTGCTGCTCATCACCGGCGACGCCTACGTGGACCATCCATCGTTCGGCGCGGCGGTCATCGGCCGGGTCTTGGAGGCCGAGGGCTACCGCGTCGGCATCGTGGCGCAGCCCGACTGGCGGCAGATCGAATCCGTCCAGCTCATGGGCCGGCCGCGGCTTTTCTGCGGCGTGACCGCGGGCAACCTTGACTCAATGCTGTCGAACTACACCGCCGCGCGCCACAAGCGCAAGGAGGACGTTTACAGCGAGAACGGAACGCCCGGCAAACGCCCGAACCATGCCTCCGTCGTTTATGCGCAGATGAGCCGCCGGGCCTTTCCCGGCCTGCCGGTCGTGCTGGGCGGCATGGAGGCCAGCATGCGGCGCGTCGTGCATTACGATTACTGGGAGGACAAGCTGCGTCCTTCGATTATGGCGGACGCCAAGGCCGACATCCTCGTTTATGGCATGGGCGAGTTCGCCATCCGCGAAATCGCGCGGCGCCTGCGCGACGGCAACGCGGAGTTGGGCGGCATCCGCGGGACGGCACTGTTCCTGGGCGCGAAGGCCACCGCCACCGCCGATTTCAAGGAATGCCTCATCCTGCCATCGTGGGACGCCATCCAGGCCGACCACCGGCTCCTGCTGCGGTTGACCAAGGTGGTCGAGGCGCAGCAAACGCCTTATTGCGGCAAGCGGCTGGTGCAAATGCACGGCAACCGCGCCGTACTCCAGGAACCGCCGGCCTTCCCGCTCTCGGGACCGGAACTCGACGCGCTTTATGAACTGCCGTTCATGCGGCTGTCGCACCCGTCGTATCGTGGCAAGGTCCCCGGGTTCACCACGATCAAGGACTCGGTGATTGTGTCGCGCGGCTGCGCCGGCGGCTGCACGTTCTGCGGCCTCGGTTTTCACCAGGGCAAGTTTCTCACCAGCCGCAGCGTGGATTCGGTGCTCAAGGAAATCCAGCGGATGACCAAGTCGGAGACGTTCCGCGGCACGGTGTCGGATCTCGGCGGCCCGACGGCGAATCTCTACGCGTGCGAGAACGGCCACGTGGACGCCTGCAAGAGCTGTCACCGGCCCAGTTGCCTCTGGCCGACGATCTGTCCCCACTTCGGCATTGACGAGTCGCAGCAGCTTGACCTGCTCCGCCGCTCGCGGGAGCAGGCGGGCGTGAAGCACGTGTTCATCCAGTCGGGCATCCGCATGGACGTGGCGCTGCGCACACCGGAATACCTGAAGGAACTCGTGCAGAACCACGTCTCCGGGCACATGAAGGTGGCGCCGGAGCACCTGCACCCGGACGTGCTGCGGCGGATGCGCAAGCCGGCGGGGGATTTTCAAGGATTCCTCGAGAAGTTCCACGAACTCAGCGAGGACGCGGGCAAAGAACAGTACCTGGTGCCGTATTTCATTTCGAGCTTCCCCGGCTGCACCGAGAAGGAGATGGGCGCGGTGGAACAATTCCTGAAAAAGGAAAACTGGAACCTGCAGCAGGTGCAGGATTTTATTCCGCTGCCGATGACCGGCGCCGCCGCGATGTACGTGACCGGCCTCGACATCAACAGCGAGCAACCCATTCCCGTGGCCCGCAACGCCGGCGACCGCGAGCGGCAGAAGCGCATGTTACGGCCGAACCTGGCTCCGCGGCCCAAGGGCAAATGGGAACCCTCGGTGGATACCGTGGAGTAACGGGGCGGTAGGGCTGAGCTGCTGCTCGGCCCAAACTTCTTGTCGGCTGGTGCAGACTCATCGCCGCGCCCGCGTTGTGTGGCTGACGTGGCAACATCCCAAATCAATACGGGGCGCCGACGCAGCAGCGCCGGATTTGGTGGTGGGTCGTGGACCGCTGGGCCGCGGTTTGAAAAAGGGAGCGCGCCTGTCCCGGGCGCAGCCGACGGCGTCCCCGCCGTCGGCATTCCTTGGCGACTACTCCCACGGCGAAGAAACCCACGATGTCATCCACTGACCCGCAGGTTCGCCGCGAAGACGCGGCGAACGGCGGGCGGGAAGCCCGCGCTCCCCCGATTCCCGCAACCAGCCGCGTTCGGGAAGGTTGATGATTGTTGGCTGATGGTTGAGAGGTGAAGGCCAGTTGTGCCGTGGTGTAATTCCGTTGCCGCCGGAAACCGATCCCGGTGAAATGACGCGCGGACATGGGTTATCTGATCGTGGTGTCGCTGGTCTGGGGGCTTTCCTTCGGGCTGATCAAGACGCAACTGGCCGGGCTGGACGCCAGTTTCGTTTCGCTGGTTCGCTTGACGCTGTCGCTCCTCCTGTTCCTGCCGTGGCTCCGGCCCCGCGCGGTGCCGGCCGCCACCGCGACGCGACTGGCGGTTGTGGGGGCCGTCCAGTTCGGCCTCATGTATGTGGCCTACGTGGCGTCGTTCCGCTTTCTCAAGGCGCACCAGGTGGCGTTGTTCACCATCTTCACGCCGCTCTACGTCACGTTGATCAACGACCTCTGCGCCCGACGCTTTCATCCGCATTTTCTGGTCACCGTGGCCCTGGCGGTGGCGGGGACCGGCATCCTCGTTTATCGGGAAATCCAGCCCGCCGATCTTGGCGTCGGTTTCGCCCTGGTCCAGTTCTCGAACCTGTGCTTCGCCGCGGGACAGGTGTTTTATCCGCGGATCATGCGCGGTTGCCCGGGCGTGAAGGACAGGCAGGTCTTTGGGTTCCTCTACGCCGGGGCGGTGGTGGCCGCCGGCCTGGCGGCGCTGTTCACCACCGATTGGGCACACGTCAGCGTGAGCGCCCGACAGGCGGGCGTGCTGTTGTATCTCGGGTTGGTGGCGTCGGGGCTCTGCTTTTTTCTGTGGGACCTCGGTGCGCGGCGCACGAATCCGGGCGCGCTGGCGATCGCCAATAATCTTAAGATTCCGTTCGCGATCCTCTGCGCGGTCCTGTTTTTCGGCGAGAGCGTTCCGTGGTTGAAGCTGCTTGCCGGCGGAATGCTGATCGCGGGTTCGCTGTGGCTCAACGAATGGCTCGTTCGGCGCCGGCCCGCCGCATAAGCCGCGCGATTCAGCGGTTCGCCGACGGCAGTGCGGTTTCCCGAATGTTCAGCGTGCCCACGTTGGTCGTCAGGACCGGTTCGCGTACACCGGGTACCTGCGGAAACCGGACGTGATCGAGGTCGAGTTGTTTGACGGTGTCGGCGAGCAGGACGGGACGGAAATCGTCCGCGGCCGCGCTGAAACGGACATCCTCGAGGGTGAGTTTTCCCACGTTCCGCGCGTAGAAACCCCATGCGGGCAGCGGCCGGCAGTCCACGCCGGGACGTTTCACCACTTGCTGCGACGCCTCGGCCCGGCCGCCACCGGCAAATTCAAGATTCACGTCGCGGAAGACGACGTTGGTCAGCGGCGTGTCGCCCCAGCTTTCGACTGACGCGGCGGCGCGATAGATGCCCGTGGCGTTGAGACGCTCGACCGTGATCCGGCCGGTCGGGTTGCCTTCGCGGGTCCAGAGCGTCAACGGCGAGGCCACGTCGCGCATGGTGATGTCGGAGATCAACACGTCGTCGAGCGGGCCGGGCATCGGCTCCCAGGCGCCCGGCTGGAGGATGATGCCGGCGAGCATGTTGGTGCGGCGCGCGGCGCCCGAGGTGCGGTGCGGTTGCGCGCCCGGACCATAGACCAGGCAATCGTGGATGATTAGCCGCGTGGCCGGGCCGATGAGGCGGATGCCGTTGCAGGAGGAATTGATCACGCAGCCGGAGATCACCACGTTGTTCCAGTAGCTCCCGGCGATCGAATCGTCACCGGTGTAAAACTGGCAGCCGATGATGTTGACATCGTGGCAATCGTGACCCGGCGCGCCGCGGAAATGCACGCCGTCCCAGCCGCCGGTGAATTTCACGTTGCGCACCTCCACCTGGTCGGACACGAGGAAGAAGAACGCGTAATTGGCGGCATCGCGCACGGAAACGTCGCGCAGCGTGATGCCGCGGCAGTTCGCCAGCACGATGGCGTGTGGCCCGCGCATCCGCTCCTCGCCGGTCGGATCGAACACCTTGTTCCCGTCAATCACGCCCGGGCCAACAATCGCCGCGTCCTCGACGTTCTCGCCGACAATCAAGCCGCGATGCCAGTTGCCCCAGCGGGCGCCCGCCATGAAATCAGGCGGCGCGGGATGCTGGTAGTCGGCAAGATTGGTGGTGCCGACCAGTGTCGCACCGGCATCCAGGACCAGCGTGACATGGCTGCGGAGATGCACCGTGCCGCTGAGGTAACGTCCCGGCGAAAACAACACCTGCCCGCCGCCAGCCTGCGCGCACGCCGCGACGGCGCGGTTGATCGCCGCCGTGTCCAGGGTGACGCCGTCGCCAGCCGCGCCGTGGTCGCGGACGTTGAAGACACTGCTCGTCTGCGCGGCCCCGACCGTCGTGGAACCGGTGCCAAGGACGAGCATGACCATTGCCAACGTCGCAGTCAGCCAGGCTGTCCAGTCGTGTCGTGCGTGAAGGTTTTCGCCTCTTTGGCGTCTTTGGCGGGTCATGGCGTTTGGGGTTTGCGGGTTAACTGCCGAAGAGCTTCTTGAATGCGGCGCGCGCCTCCGTGGCACGATCACGACCGCCCTTGGGCTGGTAAACGCGGCGGGCGAACGTGAACCATTCGCAGAAGCTGGCGCGGTCCTTGTCCGCCACCGGGTCGGCTTTCGGCTCTGAGCATTCGTAAGCGGCGCGCAGATCGTGCCGGGCGCAGTTGAGGCAGACGCGCAGGTCGAAGCGGCATTGCGGGCAGATGTCGTTGCGGCCGGGCGGGCCTTCGTATTTCCATTCCCAACCGCAGTTGTGGCAATGGCGGGTCATGGCGGGATGATAGCGAAGTTCGGCGGATTGGGAATCAAAACCCTGGCCGCGTTCAAACCGCGGATTGGCCGGCCGGCCCTAACCCGACTTCCGCTACTGGAGCCAGATTTTACTTTTTTCAGAAGGCGAGAGTGTGGTTTTGCTGGGGATTGTCGTGATTCAGCTCCCAAAACGGCGTGTAGTGGCGACCTAGTCTCTTCCCT
>JBEKGJ010000040.1:0-47994 GCA_050012855.1 Verrucomicrobiota bacterium
TAGCCGCCGACTTTACCGCCTGGACATTGGATGAGCGCCGTCTGGTTCTTGTCGAACAAGACTCCAGCCACACTGCTATAGGCGGGATTGTTTGTATCCACCATGATCGCAGTTAGGCTGGAGCAGCTATAAAACGCCTCGTCCCCGATGCTGGTGACGCTGGCGGGCATCGTGACGCTGGTCAGTCCGTTGCAGCCATAGAACGCCTCGTCCCCGATGCTGGTGACACCGTTGCCGATCGTCACGTTGGTCAGGCCGCCGCAGTCATAGAACGCGTCGTCCCCGATGCTGATGACACCGGCGGGAATCGAATAGCCGCCGACTTTGCCCCCTGGACATTGGATGAGCGCCGTCTGGTTCTTGTCGAACAAGACGCCCGTCACACTGCAATAGGCGGGGTTGATTGGATCCACCGTGATCGCTCTCAGGATGTGGCAATCAGAAAACGCCCCGTCCCCGATGCGGGTGACGCTGGCGGGGATCGTGACGTTGGTCAGGCTGATGCAGGATGCGAACGCCTCATCCCCGATGTTGGTGACGTTGGTGCCAATCGTGACCCTGCTCAGGCTTAAGCAGGCTCCGAACGCCATGTACCCGATGCTGACGAGGTTGTTGCCCATCGTAACGCTGGTCAGCCTGGAGCAGAAGAACGCGCAATCCCCGATGTTGGTGACGCTGGCGCCGATGGCGACGCTGGACAAGTTGGCCCAGTAGAACGCATAGGCTCCGATGCTCGTAACCGGCAGGCCATTGATCGTGCCGGGGATGGTCACCGCACCGCCGGAACCGAGGTAGCCCGTGATGGTGATTGTGCCGTTATTGGTCGTGAAAGTGTACAGGATTTGCTCGTGCGTCGGAAGACCACCCAATGTTGCGCCCCAGCCCGTGGTTCCCTGCGAGTAATAGACGGTTGCGTTGTTGTCACTCTCGAACACAGACAAACCAAGGCTCGGAGCGTTGCCTTGGCAATAGACTCCGGTCAGGTTGGTGCAGGATGCGAACGCATCGTCCTCGATGCTGGTGACGCTGGCGGGGATGATGACGTTGGTCAGGCTGCCGCAGGCATAAAACGCATAATCCCCGATGCTGGTGACACCGTTTCCAAAGGTGACGTTGGTCAGGCTGGTGCAGGCATAGAACGCATGGTTCCCGATGTTGGTGACGCTGGTGGGGATGGTGACGCTGGTCAGACTGATGCAGTCATTGAACACCGAGTCTCCGAGGCTGCTGACCAGCAGGCCATTGATCGTGCCCGGGATGGTCACCGCACCGCCAGAACCAATGTAATTGGTGATGGTTACCGTGCCGCTATTGGTCGTGTACAAATAATCCTGGGGCACTGGACTAAAATTGATGGCCCATTGATTTCCGGAACTGGCTGAATTATCCGAGGACTGGCCAGTGGTGACGATCGGCTCCGTGAAGGAATAGCCGGCTTTACTCGCGCTCACCGCATAGGTTGAGCAAGAGGGGATTTGCGCCAGGGCGTAGATTCCATTAGTATTGCTCGCGGCGCTATATGTCTCTCCTTCGGAACGCGTGGCGGTCACCACAACACCCGGGATGGGATTCCCTCCGCTATCGGTGACCCGCCCGCTGATGATTTCCCCCGTTCCATTGGTCCATACGTTGTAAACACACTCATACACACTTGTGAACGTGCCTTGCGATGTGTCAATGGTCGGAAGATTATACCAAGCGGTGTCACTGCCGGCCCAGCCGAGGTTCAAATGGTGGTAAAGGGCGGACACATGGTAGCCGTAACCATCACATACGATGGCATGGGCACTAAACGTTCCCTCAATGGCTAACAATACAGGACAGCCGGCATCCAAGTTGGGATTTACCATGCCGGTCAGTCCGGATCCAATGGTGGCGTTGCCGTTAAGTCCATGGACGGCGTTGGCATATCCAAAAGTATTAACGAGGGCGCCATTCCCATCCAAGGTCCCGGCGCTCCCTCCTGCATCATAGTTCATGCCGACTGAAACGCCGGCATCAGCGCACAGCGCCCCAATCGCCTGCCGTTGCGCGAGCGTGCTTGAACCGCTCGGGGCCAAAACCATATCGCTCCAAACATACGGACCTCCCAAACCATCGCCTCCGAGCAGGTTTCGGCTCTCTGGTACGGCGGCCACCGCGATTGGGAAGGAGTTCGTGCCAACACTGCTGACGGGGTATTGCCAGAATCTCATGAGTTGTGCCATGGCCGTTGCCGTACATCCGCAAAAGTAGTTCGAGGCACATCCTGCCGCATAGGGCGGCGTGTAGTAGTTGTAGCATGCGTTCCCGGAGGAATCCGTACTCTGGCTCCACGCGGTCTGTGTCAACGGCGCGACCCAAACATCCGAAACGGCGGTGATGCCGAGTGGCTCAACCCCCGGACCAGCCTGGTCCATGCGATTGAGCCGCTCCCACTTGCTCTTGGCGGCCCGGGGCGAGCCTTGAGCGTTGGCCGCCGTAATTCCTTTCACGCTCGCGTGCCGGTTGGGCAAATCATTACTGACCAGCGCACCTAGAGGGTTCTGGGTTGAAGGATCGAACTGACCGTGCGGCGCGAATCCGATGATCGGCTCAATAAGGTTGTCCCCGGCCACAATGACAAACCCTTCGGGATCAAGATAGACCACATGGTAAAGAACTGTCCCGTTGGCATCATTAAACGTCTCCACGCGTTTTACCTTTTGCCCCAAGGTCGTTTGGAGGGGACCGCGGTCGGCTTTAAGCCAGCCTCTCACGGCTGCCTTAGCTTGCTCCGCACTCATCGGATCACCAGACGCAGTCGGGAGAGACGCGAGCAGCAGCATCAAGACGAAGAGGGCCTTGAGGATCAATTCGCGAAACGTGAAGCGGCTGGTCTTCATTCGGCTCTCCGAGCGCCAGAGCGCCAGAGCTGGCGGAGCATCTTTGTCGTTTGCGTAGTTTTCAAAGCAGGGCAAATGTTATTTGGGACGATTGATGAAAAGCAGCACGGGCCTTTTTATCGGGTGGCGCCGCCATGACCAAGCGATGTCCGGTGGGACGGAGGCATAGTGAAACCCGCCTTCTGGACGGCTCGCCAGGAGGCTCGCCCTACCAGGCGGTAGGGATGCGGTGCCCCAGGTCCGTAGAAGTGGGCCGAGCAGCAGCTCAGCCCTACCGGAACAGCGCAAGTCAGTGCAGAACAGGTCACTGTGATCTCCGCTCAAGGCTTCGTGACGAGCGCCTGGACTTCCGTGACATCCGCCGCTGGCTTCGGGGAGCGTGCCCGGGGCTTCGTGATGATCGTGCCGGGCGGCGTCACCAGCGCCGACGATCCTGGGAAATTGGCGGTTCCGGCGGTGACTTCGGCCAAGGGCGCGGCCAAGGCGGTTTGAACTTCTGTTATATGTCGCGGGGACACGGCCCACGGAGTTGGTGGAATGACAGCTGGCGGCCCGGTCAAGGCACTGGCCTGACAACGCCAGTCCAGGCGGCGACGCAAGACAACGCGATGGAGATGGGAAGTTGACGGTCCTTCTCTGGATTCGGATGGGTTGTTCGGCTTCCATGAGGAATGGACGACTTTTTGGCGAAATGAGCGTGCCCGTCAAGACTGATTTCAGCAGGATTGATGAACAAACCACTGATGATGTGCATAAATTGAGTGACAACCTTTGGAGCCGATGTGGTTCTCTTCCATGCCGTGCGCAACCAGGTGGGATCGGCTCTTGCTGAGCTTGTCGCTCTACCCATGAACCTCACCCCCTCATCCCGGCCGGTTGAGGGGGATTCAGGACGG
This sequence comes from Verrucomicrobiota bacterium, assembly GCA_050012855.1. Classification (GTDB taxonomy): domain Bacteria; phylum Verrucomicrobiota; class Verrucomicrobiia; order Limisphaerales; family J093; genus JAJXZJ01. Next base: position 3,761 of record JBEKGJ010000040.1, read on the forward strand.
CTCAGCGGCACGATTCGCGAGCTTGGGTTCATGGAACCTCCCCATGAAGAGGGGACAACAGGTTGGCGTCCCGAATCATTTTAACACGAAACATTTCGCTGGACGGGCTGGCGTTGGCCCACGGTTCCGTGCAGAATGACGCCCCGTTGATCCTGACGCGCCATGCCCATCAAGCTTGACACCCGACTGACCCCGGCCCGGCTCCTGCCGAAACTCGAGCGGCTCTTTGCCCGGTCGGCCGGCAAAATCCTGGACCTCGATCGAACCTGGAAGCCGGATCGCGGCGCGCCGGTTTTCACCGTCAAGGGCCGCTACACCGCGCGCGGCTGGACCGAGTGGACCGAGGGTTTCCAGTTCGGTTCGGCGCTGCTCCAGTTCGATGCCGCCGGGGACGCGCGTTTTCTCGAGCTCGGCCGGCGCGGCACACTGGCGCGTATGGCGACGCACATCTCGCACACCGGCGTCCACGACCACGGGTTCAACATCGTCTCGACCCACGGCAACCTTTGGCGCCTCATGCGCGAGGGCAAGGTCCCTGCGAGCGAAGCGGAACGGAACCTGCACGAACTCGCGTTGAAGGTGAGCGGCGCGGTGCAGGCCGCGCGGTGGACCCGGCTGGCGGATGGCACGGGTTTCATCCACAGCTTCAACGGTCCGCACTCGCTGTTCGTGGACACGGTCCGATCGCTGCGGTCGCTGGCGATCGCGCATCAACTCGGCCACGAACTGCGCGGCGAACAGGACGCCCGGATCTCGCTGCTCGGGCGGCTCGTCGAGCACGCGCTCAACACGGCCCGCTACAACGTGTATCACGGCGAAGGCCGCGACGCCTGGGACGTGCGGGGTCGCGTGGCGCAGGAGGCGATTTTCAACGTGACCAGCGGCGTTTTCCGGTGCCCCAACACCCAGCAGGGCTGGTCGCCGTTTACGACGTGGACGCGCGGCCTGGCGTGGGCGCTGCTCGGGTTCGCCGAGGAACTCGAGTTCCTCGCGACCCTCCATCAAGGCGCGCTGGACGACGTCGCGGGCCGGCTGCCGTGGGCGGCGATCGTGCCGGGCGGGGAGCGCATGGACGAGCGGAGGCCGGGCTTCACCTTCACGGAACTGTGTGTCCGCGCTGCCGTCGCGACGGCCGACTTTTACCTGGCCAATTGTTGTGCCGACGGCATCCCGATGTGGGACACCGGCACGCCGAATCTGCATCGTCTTCCGGAGGATTACCTGGACAAACCGGCCGACCCGTTCAACGACTGGGAGCCGGTGGACAGTTCGGCCGCCGCCATCGCCGCCCAGGGATTATGGCGGCTGGGAAATTATCTCACACCGTCGCTACCGGTTCGCGCGGCGGCATCCGTCAGCCGGATGGCGAAACGTTATTGTCAGGCCGCGCTCACGATTGCCGACACGCTTTTCGCCGAGCCGTATCTCGCGATGTCGCCGAAGCACCAGGGCCTGATCCAGCATTCGGTTTACCACCGGCCGAACGGCTGGGACTATGTGGCGTCGGGGCAGAAGGTGCCCAACGGCGAAAGCTCGATGTGGGGTGATTACCACGCCCGCGAGCTGGCGCTGGTGTTGTTGCGGGCGGCGCAGGGCGGGCCGTATCCGACCTTTTTTGCGCCGGTCGGTTGAGGTCGCGGGGGGCGGAAAACGGCTCACGCCGCTGCGTTCCCAGCGCTTTCCTCGATTCCGCCCGGCGAGCCGCCGGGCGGGACGGGCGAGTCGCCCGTGCCACCCGGTTTCGATGCGGCCGCCCTGGCCTCAGCGTTCAGTAGTGTCCTTAATTGGTTGGGGCGCACCGCGAGCGGACTTCGTCGCGTTGGAGTCCGCCTTCTGGCGGCCCCAACCGGCTGAAGCCGGGACTCCAAACGCCGCTTGATGGCGGAAACAAGGACACTACCCGGCGTTCCGGCGCTCTCCGGCCGCTCTCCGGGCTTGCGTTTCGATTCGGCAGCGGCCCATGATGCCCATCATGCGCGTTTCGGCGAACTGGCAGATTGGCCTGACTGCTGCGGCTGTTTACGTCGCCGACCAACTCTCGAAGCTGGTGGTGATGCGCCTGCTCGATTTCCACGACGAGCGCGTCATGGTGGACGGGTTCTTCAAATTCGTCCACTGGGACAACACCGGCGCCGCGTTTAGCATGTTTTACGGCAACAACGGCCTGCTGGCGCTGGTGTCCCTGATCGCGCTGGCGGCACTGCTGTTCACCCGACGGCATTTCGAGGTGGACGACCCGCTCGGGCGGGTGGCCATCGGACTCATCCTCGGCGGGATTCTCGGCAACCTCACCGACCGTCTGCGCATCGGTCATGTCGTGGATTTTCTCCGCTTCTACCTGTATCAGCGCGGCGGGTCGGAAATCGGCTTTCCGGCCTTCAATGTGGCCGACAGCGGCATTTGCATCGGGGTCGGCCTGCTCTTCCTGCTGTCGTTCACCGTCGAGAAGCGCGCCGCGCGGCCGGAAGTCAAACCGCCCGCGGCGTGAGCCTCGATCCCAACCAGGCTGTGTGGCTCGCCGGTCCGACCGCCGTCGGCAAATCCGCCGTCGCGCTCGCCCTGGCTGAACGGCTCGGCGGCGAGATCATCTCGGTGGACTCGATGCAGGTCTATCGCGGGCTCGACCTCGGCACCGCAAAACCCTCGCCGGCCGACCGCGCCCGGGTGCGGCATCACCTGATTGACGTGGTCGAACCCGACGCGGCCTTCGACACGGCGCAGTTTGTCCGGCTCGCCCAGGCGGCGGCGGACGACGTGGCGGGGCGCGGCTGCGTGCCGGTCTTCTGCGGCGGCACCGGTCTTTATTTCAAAGCGCTGCGGTCCGGGCTCGGCGCGGCGCCGCCCGGCGATCCGGCGTTGCGGGCCGAACTCGAGGCCAGGCCGCTGGCGGCGCTGCTCGAGGAACTCGCGGCCCGCGATCGCGTCGCGTTCGCCCGGATTGACCGGCAGAATCCGCGCCGGGTGGTGCGGGCGATTGAGGTCATCCGGCTTACCGGCCAGCCCTTTTCCGCGCAACGGGCCGACTGGTCGGCCGCGCCCGGGAGCTGCGACCCGCAATCCGCGGCGCCGATTTTCGGTCTCGCCCGGACGCCGGCCGACCTGCGGGCCCGGGTCGCGACGCGGGTTGATGCCATGTTTGCCGGCGGGCTGGTGGCGGAGACGGAACAGTTGCTGGCGCGGGGGCTGGCGCAAAACCGCACCGCGATGCAGGCCCTCGGCTACCGGCAAGTGGTCGAGCATTTGCGCGGCGAGCGCGGTCTGGCGGAGACGATCGCCCTGGTCAAACAGCGCACCTGGCAGTTTGCCCGGCGGCAGATGACGTGGTTCCGCCGGCAGTTGGAGGTGACGTGGATCGAACTGACGCCGGACCGCGGGCCGGAGGCGGTTGCGGAGCAGATTCTGGCGTGCCGAAACACCGTGCGCGTGGTTGCGCCACGGGGCGCCGGCGACTAGAGTCATGCGAGCTACGGTTTGTCCACGATTTGAAAGCACTTTACTCGACCGCCCAGAATCAACGCACCGAACGGGTTTTTCTCGTCGGCGTGGAATTGAAATCGCGCACCACCTTTGATGTGCGGGACTCGCTCGACGAACTGGCCGAACTGGCCCGGACAGCGGGCGGGGATGTAGTGGGCGAGGGCGTGCAGAAGCTGGAAAAGCCCACGGCCGCCAGCTACATCGGGCCGGGCAAGGCGGAGGAGTTCGCCGAGCTTTGCCGGGCGCAGGAGGTGGACACGGTTGTATTCGACGATGAGCTTTCCCCCGCGCAGAGCCGCAACCTGGAGCGGATTTTCACGGCCAAGGTGCTCGACCGCACGATGCTGATCCTCGACATCTTTGCCCAGCGCGCCCGCACGCGGGAGGGCAAGCTGCAGGTCGAGCTGGCGCAGTTGCGGCATTTGCTGCCGCGGCTGACGCGCTACTGGACGCACCTGTCGCGGCAGAAGGGCGGCATCGGCATGCGCGGGGGCGAGGGCGAGAGCCAGCTCGAATCCGACCGCCGGAAACTGCAGCAGCGGATCGAGAGATTGGAGCACGATCTGGTCGAAGTGCGACGCCAGCGTGCGACCCAGCGGCAGGGGCGCCAGCGTAACCAGTGGCCGCTGGTCTCGATCGTGGGCTACACCAACGCCGGCAAATCCACGCTGTTCAACGCCATCACCGGCGCCGACGTGCTCGAGGAGGACAAGCTGTTCGCCACGCTCGATCCCACGACGCGACGCCTGCGGCTGCCGACCAACCAGAACGCGCTGTTGTCGGACACGGTCGGGTTCATCCGCAAGCTGCCGCACGGACTGGTCGAGGCGTTCAAGGCGACGCTCGAGGAGGTCGTGAACGCGGACCTGCTGATGCACGTCGTGGACGTCACGCATCCGCTGGTTGAGGAACAACAACTGGCGGTCAACACCGTGCTGAAGGAACTCGGCGTCGGCGAGAAGCCGGTGTTGACGGTGTTGAACAAGATTGACCGGTTCAACACCGCCGACCTGGTGCACGGGTGGCTGGAGCGGTTTCCCACCGCGGTGGCCGTGTCGGCGAAGACGGGCGCGGGCTTTCCGGCGCTGCTGGCGGAGCTGGGCAGCCGGCTGCGGCCGGTGCGCGAGTTTGTGGAACTGGCGATCCCGCACGGCGAGGCGGCGGTGGTTTCGCGGCTCCACGAGGTGGCGCAGATCGTCGAGCGGAAGTACGACGGCGACACGGCGCGGTTCAAGGCGCGGATTCCGCCGCAGGTCCGGGCGGACTTTGCGCGGTTCATCGTGGCGGATTTGTGAGCGCCGGCACGGGCGCGCGGCAGGGTCCGAATTTAACTGTGCCGGTGGGGCGAGCGTCCTCGCGAGCCGGCGGGAAAGTTGAGAGGGTGGTGAGTTGAGAGTTGAGACCGGTGGGGCGTCCTCGCGAGCCGCTCTTTCCGAGGCCTCTCATCGGCTCGTCAGCGCCCACCAACCCAAGGAAGGGCCATGCCCACGTCGCCATTGATTTGCCGTGGGACAACTGCTTTACTCCGCGGCATGAAATTCACCGCGATGACAACGACACGCATTTCGTCCGTGGCTTCCGCGCGTTTCGGCGCGTGGCTCGCCCTCACCTTCACCCTCGCCGGCAGCTCCAGTTTATGGGCCGACACCGAGCCCCACTGGCTGGGCCACGACCGCACCCGGCCGATGCCGGCGGTGGTGGATCCCGGTCAGCCGAGCCGCGAGGCGCAGGCCGGCAAGGCGCCCTCCGACGCGGTGGTGCTGTTCGACGGCACGGACATGTCCAAATGGGTCGCGATGGACGGCAAACTGACGAAATGGGTCGTGAAGGATGGCGCCATGGAGTGCGTGCCGGGCAGCGGCTACGCCCGCACGCTGCAGTGTTTCGGCGACTGCCAGTTGCACCTCGAGTTCGCCACGCCGACGCCGCCGCACGGTTCGAGCCAGGGCCGCGGCAACAGCGGGGTCTTCTTTGGCATGGGCCGCTACGAACTCCAGGTGCTCGATTCCTACAACAACAAGACCTATGCCGACGGCTCGTGCGGCGCGATCTACAACCAGTATCCGCCGCTGGTCAACGCCTCCCGCCCGCCCGGCGAATGGCAGACCTATGATATCCTCTGGACGCCGCCGCGGTTCGACGCCGCGGGGAAGCTGCTTTCCCCCGCGCGCGAGACCGTCTTCCACAACGGCGTGCTGATCCAGAACAACGTCACGCTGATCGGCCAGACCGACTGGCTGGTCCGGGCGCCTTACACCGCCCAGCCGGAGAAGCTGCCGATCGCGTTCCAGGACCACGGCAATCCCGTCCGCTTCCGCAACGTCTGGGTTCGTGAACTGGACGGCGGCAAGCCGGAGTTTTACCTGGCGGACAGCGTGCTCGACAGTTATTGCGGCACTTACGAAAACAGCCAGGTCAGCCGGCGCGATGGCAATCTCATCCTGAAGTTCGGCGGCCAGGAATTCGTCCTTTTCGCTCAGTCGCCGACCCATTTCTTCTCGAAGGTCGTGGACGTCCAGGCGGAGTTCGATCCGAAGGGCGCGATCCAGGTTTCCGTCGGCGAAGACGGCGGCAGTTGGGCGAAGAAGAAGTAACGGCCTGACCTCTCCGGAGTTCGTTGCGCCGCCGGTGGAACCCCTGCCGGCGGCGCTTCGTTTTCCGCGCCGAGGTTACTTCTCCTCGGTTACCGCATTGAGCGCGTCCACCCGCGCATGGGTAACCGTCTGCCGTTTGCCGCTGGGCCAGCGGATTTCGACACTGTCCACCTTGTCGGCCGAACCCAGGCCGAACGTGACGGGCAGCTCGGACTGCGAGAGATAACCGTGCGTGGGCATCACGGTCCGCCATTGGTTGCGGCCGTTGGCGCGCACCTTGACCTCCGCGCCGATGGCGTCGCGATTGCTGGTCGTGCCGGTGAGTTTGAACCGGACCCAGTGGTGGCCCAGGTTCTGGTCGTTGCGCAACAGCAGTGGCGGTCCGCCCACCTGAGTCAGCACCGCATCGAGGTCGCCATCGCCGTCAATGTCGGCAAAGGCCGAGCCGCGCCCGACGATGGGTTTGAAGAGGTCTTCGCCGCACTTGGCGGGCGGCACCGACACGAAACCCGGCCCCTTGGTGCCGCCCGTGTTCCAGAAGAGTTGCGCCGGCTGCGCGTAAGTCTGGCTTTGCTGGACCTTGCTGATTTCGGTTTCCAGGTGGCCGTTGGCGGTCAGCACGTCGAGCCGGCCGTCGAGGTCGTAATCGAAAAAGAAGATGCCGAACTTGAGGAGCAGGCGGCTGGCCGGGCCAATGCCGGTGGTGATCGCCTCGTCGGCAAACGTCATGGGCTGCGGCTGTGAGACGTAGAGCGCGGTCATCTCGTTGGCAAAATTGCCGATGGCGATGCCCAGGGTGTCGTCGTTGCGAAAATGCGCGACGTCAATGCCCATGGCGCCGCGGGTCTGGCCGTAGGCGTCGAACGCAATGCCCGACAGTGCGCCGACTTCCTTGAACGTGCCGTCGCGATTGTTGTGGAACACGTAGTTTTGGACCGTGTCGTTCGCGATAATCAAGTCCAGCCAGCCGTCGCCATCCAGGTCGGCGACGGCGACGCCGAGGGACTTCGCGGCGGGCACGCCGGTGACGGGGTTCTTGACCTGGACGCCGGCCCACTTCGAGACGTCGGTGAAGTGGCCGTTGCCGTCGTTGTGGTAGAGGAAAGGGAACGTGCCGGGAAAATCGCGCGGCTGCCCGTAGGCGCGGCCGATGCCGACCAGCTTGTAGCCGACCTCGAAGTCAATTTCCTTCGACCACTGGACGTAGTTGCAGACAACCAGGTCGAGCTTGCCATCGTTGTCGTAATCGAAGAACGCGCAACTCGTGCTCCAGTCCGCGCCGGAGCCGCCGACGCCCGCCTCGGCCGTGACGTCCTGGAACTTGCCGTGACCAAGATTGTGGAAGAGGTGATTGCCACCCAGCGCACTGATGAACACGTCGGGCAGACCGTCATTGTCGTAATCGCCCACAGCGACACCCATGCCGTAGAAGCTGACGTCCAGGCCGGAGCCGGCGGTCACATCGGTGAAGTGGCCGTTCCCGTCATTGTGGTAAAGCGCCATGGTGGGCTGGCTCTTGCCCGCGGGGACCTTGCCTGGCCAGTAGCTCGAATTGACGAACAGCAGGTCGGGCAGGCCGTCGTTGTCGTAGTCGAGGAACGCCACGCCGCCGCCCATGGTTTCGGGCAGCAGTTTGTCACCATAAGCCCCGTTGACATGGCTGAACGTGATGCCGGCCGGACCGGCGATGTCGCTGAACCGGGTCACCGGGATTTCGGCGATCAGCGAGGGCGGGGCCTGGGGCGTGGCGAGGGCGGTGAGTTTCGAGACGGGTGGAGCGGGATTGCGTTTGAGCCAGTAGATCGCACCGCCGCCGGTCAGGAGCACCAGCAGCACCACCAGCGACCAGCGGAACGCGCGGCCGATGACCGCGTCGTCGTAATGGGCCATCTCCTCGCCCTCGTCGGGGGGATGCAGCGGTTCGTCGCTCATGTTCGGAAACCGGCGGACCGGGTCGCGCGTCGGGTGGAACGGTTCATTTGTGCGCCGTCATGGTCGCTTCCGGCGGGCTGCCGGTCAACTCCGGCGCGCCGGGGCGCTGGAGCGGATAAATCACAATGGCCTGGGCGGCGTGGTCGGCCGCGGGATTCCGGCGACGCTCACTGGCGATGGCGCTGTCGCGCGCATTGTCGTCCGGCCGGTATTTCTCATGCAGGCGGCGGTGCTCGGCGGCTTGGGCCGCATCGCCGAGCTGGTCGAAAATCAACGCGAGATTGTAGTGCGCCGTGAGGTTTTCCGGGTCGAGCGCGAGGGTTTGATCGAAACGCTGCCGCGCGGCCGCCAGCAACTCGCGCTGCCGGGGCTTGTCCTGCCATTCGGCCTTGGCGCGCTCGACCAGCGCCTGGCCGAGTTCGTTGATCACCACGTAATCCTTGCTGAAGTCGAACCCGCGCTGGTTCAGTTCCGGATAGCGGTCTTCGAGGATGCTCTGGAATTCGGCGATGGCCTTGTCAAGATAGCCGTTTTGCTTGTCCACCAGGCCGCTGAACCAGGCTACAAGCCAGCGGGGGGCGGGCGGCTGGCATTGGGCGGCACGCTGGAGGGCGGTCACGGCGTCGTCGAGCCGGCCCTCTTTGTAGGCCACCCGGGCGAGGTTCACCGGACCGTCCCAGTGGCCGAGCTTCTCGACCTCGCTGAAGGCCTGCACGGCCTGGATCAGCTCGCCTTTTTCACTGCCCCGGTCGCCTTCGAGCAGCAGGCCGATGCCGTAGTCGTTCCAGCGCTGCCACTCCGCGAGAGTTGAGAGTTGCGGGTTGAGGGTTGAGGGTTGAGTCGAGGAGACGGGGAAAGTGATCTGGTCGAAGGCGAGGGTGGTGATGGGCAGGTCGTTCGTGATCGTGAACGGCAGACCGTTTGTGTAGTGGGGGTCGCGGAAATAATTGAAAAAGATCGTGTCGAATTTCCGGTACTGGAATTTGACCTCGACCGTGATCGGGCCGCGGACCTCGGGCGGCACCGTGAAACTGTAGTGCATGACCTGGGCCGAACCGGGCGCGATCTGGTGATCGTAGAGCGGCGTGAAGATGTCCTGCGGATTGCGGCGGTCAATGCGGTGGCCGTCCTTGTCGAGCATATAGACGTTCGCGAAGTTGGCCCAAGGATCCACTTCGCCATGCGAGCCCAAACCGCCGCTGCGACCGAGGACGCGCCCGTCGCCCACCAGGCGCACGTCGGTCCAGGTCTCATTCGAGTCCGCGGTGCCCTGGGTATAAAGGTGGCCCGGCTTGAGCGTGCGGAGCACGACCTCAAGAAGGTAGCTGTGGCCCGGCTGGAGTGTCGGCACTTTCGGCCGCAACGGCGCTGTCAGCGGGCTGTCCACCGCCCCGCCCTCCTTCAAACCGAAGAGGTCCGCCCGCACGGAGCCCTTCAGGAAATCCTGCTCGCGTTGCACGATGCCAGGCTGCTGGCGCAGATGGGCGATCGCCGTGTTCGCCCCGGGGAACAGGTGGTCATGGATGCCAAGCATGTGATTGGTCGGGTCAAAGAAGCGCGCCCCGAAATCGCCGGACGGCTGAAAGGGCATGTGGCAGCCAGCGCAATTCGTCTGGGCTTGCGCCGGGTAATAGAAACTGCGGGCGCTGTGGCCCGAGACGCCGCTCAGGAGAAAACTGTCATACGAATTCTGGCCGCGCAGCCACTCCTTGTAGTGGTTCAACTCCGCCGGGATGTTGACCTTGTGGCAGGTCGAGCAGAATTCGGCGGTGCGGTGCAGCGGCTTGAGGAACGTGTGTTTGTGGAAATCCGGTTTGGCCTTCACCAACTGGCGGTTGAGGCAGGCCAGGACGCGGTTCGTGCTGAAAGCGAACGGATAATGGACCGGTTCCTCGATTGTGTAATCGCCATTCCCGACCGTGCTGTTCACGGCAACGATGGAATGACAGGCGGTGCAGGTGATGCCGGCCTGCGAGGTGGGGGCGTTGGTAAGATCGTAGTTCGGGTCGTCGAAGGCGCCGCTGAAGAAAGGCACCGGATCGTGGCACCCGGCGCACCATCGCGAGGCCTTGACGCTGCCGTCCCGCTGCAGGACCACGGCGCGCGTCTCCCGGACGCTGAAGAGATAGGCCGCGTTGTTGAAGGAACTGAAGTGATGAGCGCTGTGGAACCAGCCCGCATAGGCGTCCTGGTGGCACTCCATGCAATAGCTGTCCATCATCAGCTTGTTCGCGGGAATGAAATTGCCCGTCGCCGTCCGCGCCAGCGAGGGCTGGAAGTATTTCGTTCCTTCCTTCGGACCGACGACGCTCCATTTTCGCGGGTCGGTGGCGTGGAGGGCCACCATGGCACCGACCACGACGGCGATGCCGCCAGCCCAGCCGAGTCCCACGCGCCAGTGAATCCTCGGTCCGGCGAGCCGGTGCAGGAGGTAAAGCCAGACCACGAGCAGCGGCGCGATCACGTGCAGCCAGTAGAGCAGGGACCGGACTTCCGGGCTGCGAATGGCGAAGCCGCCGAGCCGCATCAGGGCCACGCCCGAGAACAGCAGGAGGAGGCTGATCCCGAAGAGGAGATAGCCGACCCGCACCGCCCGGCGGTTCGGACGGTTCCAGGCATTGGCGATATGGACGACGCAAAAGACCAGGAACGGGAAGATCAGGAGAAGCCCCAGGACGAGGTGGGCGAGGAACTGGAGCTGGTAGAAATAGTTCTGATACGACAGGCCGCGCCACCATTCGAGAAAGGTGATGGCGGCGAGGTAAGTGGAATTCGCGCCGAGGACGGCCGCCAGCGCCGACACCCCGCCCAGGAGCCAGCGCAAGCGCGGCCCCACCGCGCGCACGTAACGGCGGCGCGGCGCGGCGGGCGGTGTTCCTGCGGCGGACGTCATCAACTGGTCAAGGTGCCCCGCGCCCCCGCGCGAAGTCAAACAGCTCGACAGATATATCGCATAAGCGTCCAAGATTCATGGCGCGCGGGGTGAATGGCGGCGGGGCGGGGGCAGACGGCCGGGAAACCGGGGTTGGCCGCGCGACGGGACGGGCGTCAGGGCTTGGCGGCGTGCAAAGCGGAGGATTGCTGCGCCGACGCGAGGACGGCAGAGAACAAACGTCCTCGTGAGCCGGCGCATGGGCGGAAAACAGACTCATCGTGGACAGCGGCTCCCGCGTCGCGGCCCAGCGGTCCGCGCCCCACCGCGCTTTTCAGGCGTCTCATTCGCCGTTACGGCACTAACGTGCTGCCATCTGCACGGATGGTAGCCGTCGGGCAGAGGATCCCCAGCTTCAGCCCAAGGCGCTGAGCACGGAATCCAGATTGCCATCACGCTTCAGTTTTGCCCTGATCGTCCGATACATCTTCTCCGAGGTCCTGCGCTGCTCGCGGATGAAGCTAAAACCGAAGCGCGAACATGACTCCTGCCGCTCTGAATATTCTCGCGTGAAAAGGTCCGGGTTCATCGCCAGCGCGTTCTGAATTAACAGCCCGCAGCTCCTCGTCATGAGCTCTTTGAGCGCCTCACTCTTCGAACTGGCCAACAGCTCCGCAGCTTGGAAGAAATGCAGCATGAAAGCGCACAAGCGTTCGGTCAGCCCGTCCATCGGCCCCTTGGCCGCGGCGCAGGTGAAGATCGTTCTGTGCCCCGCCGCCCGGTCGCGTGACACATCCTGCAGGTCGTCGAGCAACTGGAGAACCACGCCGTAGCCAAAGAGAAAATCCGCTTGTCTCGGGTTGAGCCGCCCCGCCACCAGATAACCGTCGGCAAGGACCGAAGTCCCGCCCTTTCTAACGCTGATTCGGAGCACCTCTGCGTCATCTTCGAATTGCCTTGGCGATTGGAGTCGAAGACTTTCAATTTGTGCCAGGTGGATCGCCTGAAGACTTCGGTAAACGTCGGGAGAACGCAGGAAGGGATACGTTTCTTCCATCCCGTCCAGCAGCCGGGCAATGACCGCTTCCCGTGGCGAACCTGGTGTCGCGGGCAACCCGCGCAGGCGCGCCGTCAGCCAATCGTCCACCGCTTGCTTCACCGTGAGCGGAACCTCCGGGTCATCCAGGAGGTTGTCCGTGCACGGGTACAACATACTGTAAGCGAAAATGGGCGCGCTCAGCGTGACCGGCCGTTCCAACAGAAGCTGGATGGAGTTGGCGATCCAGACATTTCGCAGCGCCTGGAAGAGGTCGTCCAGATTCAGCGAAGGATCGAATGCCTTTGCCCGGCGGATGAATTCCACCGTGGCCTGGCGGTACGGACCGGAGAACAGAATTTGGAGACACCGGTCCGGAAATCCCAAACACTGTCCGCTAAACCGATGGAGCCGGGCGATTACACCCTCTTTCCAGGCCATCCGGCCCTTTTCGGATTTTGGACGATGCCTGATTTCCGCCTGGAGCCATCGGATCAAAGCGTCTGCCTGTTGCTCGCAACGTCGCTGCTCCTGCAGCGTGACGGGTTCCCGGGGCGGAAGCGTTAGCTGAACGCTCTGTTCCCACAGGCGGGCGTACTTTGCGGTTAATGCATCAAGATTGCGCTGAAAGTCCGCTTCCTGAGAGCAGACTGGCAGCAGCCGCTCGGAGAGAACAGATGGGGCACACAAATTGCGTCCCGGGGCCGGGCCACAAATTGTCGCGGTCATCATCGTGGTTGTTCTGGAACGGCTCAAAGTAAGGGTCGCCCACGGAACCGTCCGAGTAATGTCCCATACGCGGCGACTTCAAAACCCGACCGAATGCGCTCCCTCTACCGGAGCCGACGTTTTCCCGATCGTTTCCAAGCACACCCAGCCGCAAGGTAGAACACCGCGCGTCGTGGAAGAGTTGCAGATTTCGGAAACCGGTATGGAAAAGACCGACGTCCAAAGCCCTCAGAACTAAACGAAAAGCGGCACCATGGCCCCCACTGCCTCCCCCTCACGTGCAACCAAGGTGATTCCAGGCCACAGGCGGGGATGGAGGGCTAACTCCGGCGGTCAGTGAGTCTGCCAGTTTCGTTCGCCGCGGCTGGCCAGGTGCTCTTTCACCGCTCGCAGATCGTTGAACCATTGCCGTGAGCGGCACACCTCAGCCAGCACGCCGTCGCCGAAAAACAGCTTGAGGGCGGTGCGCCGTTGATCCGTGCGGCGCCGAACGGCAAGACGAGTCAACTTCAGCTTGCCGGTGATCGCGCGCGTGTCGCAGCCCTCGGCGAGACAGGCGAGCAACTGGCGATTGTGTTGATCCTGCGTGCGGTGGAACTGCTGCCAGTCGAGCTTGCGGGTGGCCTTGGTGGACGGATCTTCCTCGTCCCGGCTCATCAACTCCGACACGGGCACCGTCTCATCGGTCTCGGCGGACATGAGCGCTTCCTCATGGAGCGAGCTCACCGTGCTACGCCCTTTCAACTGCGTGCCTGACACCAACACATCGGCCACGCTGCCACCAACCGTTCTGCGGCCGGATTTCAGATGCGGCAACGTGTAGCAGGCGGCGTTGCCAGCCGTGACCTGTTTGTCGCCACGAAACACCACGAAACGACTTGACAGGCGCTCGACATGGAACAGAGTGGCCTGCAAGTGAATGCTCTGTTGCCTCTGACTCGTAATGCAACCGGGCGAAACCGCAACCCCCGTGAAACCCAGCGCGTTGGCCAACGGAGAAGGCTGTCACCCGATCAATGTGGCGTCCCGGCACTTCCGGCCGCTCAATACGCAATGTTAGGCGTTGCAATTTGCTTCTGCCATGATTAGCTACATTTGGAAGATTCTGGTGTGCGCCCTGAGCGTCGTCGTCGGCACGGTTTTGGGCGGCATGATGTTCACGGCACTCGGATTGCCGGGGCCCCAAATGCCACCGGCTGTGGATGCCCGACTGCTTGCGTTTTGGACACTGGTTGGCAGCGTGGTGCTGTCCATCGGGCTGGCCGAAATCGCGCGCCGGTTACGAGGCAGCTTTTGGACGCGCTGGCTGATCGTGGCTTGGTTTGCCTACGGTTGCCTGGGCATTAACAACACGATCGAAGCTTCGTTCTTCACTTCCATCGGCGGAGGGCCGGCGTTGGCCGTGCTGTGGCTGGTGGCGTGTCTGCTTTCGGCGGGGGTGGTCACGCTTCTCTTTCGCGATCCCGCCCCGGCCGAGTCATTCGGCGTGCGGGTCCGCAGATTCTTCGGTGGCAGGACTTTTGGACAGTGGACGTGGCGCCTGGCAGCGGCCTGGCTCGGGTTTCCTGTGGTTTACTTCGTCTTCGGAATGCCCGTTGGCCTGCTGGTCCAGCACTCTTACCGTGACCAAGCCTTTGGCCTGCGACTACCCGGTTTGGAAGTCGTCATCGCGGTCGAATTCGCCCGCGGCATCGTCTTCCTGCTCGGGGCAACACCCATTTTCGTCGCCTGGTCGGGCTTGCGGCGGCGGCTCAGCGTGATTTTTGGCCTAAGCCTTTTCATCGTCCTTGGACTTCACAGCTTGCTTCAAGCGTATTGGTTGCCCTGGGGCATGAGGGGCTTGCACACAGTCGAGATTCTGTTGGATTCGCTGGTTTACGGCTGGCTGCTCGTCAGGCTGTTGGTGCCGCGCAACAGGCCACAATCAACGTCGCTTTCGCAAACTGCTGCCGGCGCGGAGGTCCGAGGCGTCGCGGTGAGTTCGGCGGGTCCGACCTCCGACTGTTCTTAGTCCCATGACAAAAGTGCTGGCTAATACAGTGTTTCGCTCGCGCGCTCCGGGCAAATCCTGATTTTCCACCAGCCCGCCCCCTGGCAACGCGCCTCCACCCCATCAAAGCGCCGGGGAACCGAGCCGGGAGCGTTTGGCGGTACACCTGGCAGGACGTCAAAGGGTGGAAATGGCCCGGCATTTAAGCAATGTGGGGAAAATACTCGGACAGCGAGGAATACTCGTCAGGTGAAATGCCTGGCGGCGGCGAGTGGAATATTCAACGGATCATCCATTCTGCCGATCCACGTGACGCCACGAGACGCACCCTTGCCAAGCGACGGTCTGTGCAGTAAACCACTCCTCAAGCACAGGAAACAGGAAGAATGACCGCGAGTGGCTTTATGAAGTCTTCTGCGCCAACCGCCCCGGCTGAAAATGGTCATGGTTTCAGCCTGATCGAGATCCTTGCTGTCATCACCGTCATCGCGATTCTCGCGGGCCTGTTGTTGCCCGCCATCGGCAAGGCGAAGGCCAAGGCCAGCCAGATCCGTTGTCTGGGGAACTTCCGCCAACTCCAGGTGTGCTGGATCATGTATGTTGACGACCACGGCGATCGTCTTCCGCCCAACGCGACCATCCAAGGCAGCAGTCGGGACGGTTGGATCGCCACCGACCAGACCTGGGTCGCCGGCAATGCCTGGACGGATACGACGACGACCAACATCGAACGGGGTGTGTTGTTTCCCTACAACCAATCCGTGCAGATCTACAAATGCCCCTCCGACCGTTCGACCGTCCGCGACCTGGGCCTGATCGCGCGCACGCGGAGTGTGTCCATGAACAATTATCTGAATGACGACCCAGATCCTGCGGACGTCAATTGCTGGCATCGGTACTCGGACATCCGGGATCCGTCACCCTCGCATGTGGCGGTTTTTGTCGACGAACACCAAGGGAGCATCGAAAACGCGCGGTTCTTGATTCGGCAGCCTGGAATGTGGGACTGGGGGGACCATCCGGCCACCCGCCACAACCACGGCTGCGTCCTGAGCTTTGCCGATGGCCGCTGCGAAGCCTGGCATTGGCTCGAACCCACGACGCTGGCGGCCGACACAATGTCTGGCTGGGTCCAGGGGCTTCCCGGCATCGTCGGTCGCGACCGCGACCTGAAACGCGTCCAGGCATGCGTTCCTACGGTGCCGATCCGGTGATCAGGTTCTGGCGGAGGTCCAACCGCCGGAACAGTGCCACCGCGGAGGACCTCCGAGTGAGATCAACAACCAAAGTTGATCAAACAGTCCAGGGCGCACGTTTCACGCGGTCCTTCCACTCGTTGTTGCCGGCGCCGCCGCCGAATTGCTCCGTCTTCGGGTTCCACTTGAGCACCGTCTTGTTCCAGTAGGCGAGGTTGCCCAAGTGGCACACCGTCGCCGAGCGCGCGCCGATCTCGACGTCGCAAATCGGCTTCTTCCGGTCCTTGACGCGGTCGAGGAAATCCTTATAGTGGTTGTTGCTGCGATAGAGTTTGACCGGCAGTTCGTCCGGCTTCACGGCGGCAACGGATTCCGGCTCCGCCTTGAACTTGCCGCGGTCCACACAGACCTTCCCGTTCTCGCCGACGAAGACGACGCCGAAGTTGTAGCCTTCGAGCCCGCCGTGATACATGACCACACCGTTGGCGTACTTGTAAGTCAGGCGTTTCACGTCCTTGCCGTCGGGCGGAAGGATTTCCACCGGGCCGCTGTCGTCCATGCCGAGGCCCCATTGGGCGATGTCGAAGTGGTGGGCGCCCCAGTCGGTCATCGCGCCGCCGGAATACTCGCGGTAATTGCGCCAGTCCGGGAAGTTGTCGTGGACGCCGCGCGGGCTGAGGATGGAATTGTAAGGCCGCAGCGGGGCCTGGCCGAGCCACATGTCCCAGTCGAGACCGGGTTCCATCTTTTCCTCGGGCAGGTCGCACGGCCTGCTTGGGCCGCCCACGCTGACATACACCTCCTTGATCTTGCCGATGGCGCCGTTGCGAACGAGCGTGCAAGCCTTCCAAAACTCGCTGCTGGAACGCTGCATCGAACCGGTCTGAAAGACGCGCTCATACTTGCGGGCGGCATCCACCATCGCGCGGGCCTCGTGGATGGTGAGCGACAGCGGCTTCTCGCAGTAGATGTCCTTGCCGGATTGGGCGGCGGCGATGGAGATGTAGGCGTGCCAGTGGTCCGGCGCGGCAATCACGACGGCATCAATGTCCTTGCGGGCGATGAGTTCGCGAAAATCCTTGTACGCGGTGATCCCCTTGAAATCCTTGTCCTGCTTGGTCGAGTAGAAATCCTCCGCCTTTTTCTTGTGAAACTCGCGCCGGGTGGTGTCCACCTCCGCCAGGGCGACGACCTGGACCGACTCGTGTGGCAGAAAACAGTCCATAAGGAACCGGCCCTGCTTGCCGGTGCCGATGTAGCCCAGGGTGAGGCGATTGTTGGGCCCGGAAGCCCCGCGGGCGGTCCAGACGTTCGAGGGCAGCAGGAACGGCGCGGCCGCGCCGGCGACGGCGGCCCGCGCGAGGAAGCGGCGGCGGCTGATGGATGGAGTATTGTTCATAATTCGCACTTGTTGGCTCAGACGTGAGATTCCAGAGGTGGATTCAACGCAAATTCAACCGGGAAGCAATGCCAAACTCACACCGGGGGTGTTTCCGCAGCGCTGATTTCTCACGTTGGCAACCAACTGGCCTTTGGGGAGGTTGCGAGCGAGAGGGCTTTTCGGCGGTGGTAGGAGGCCATGGCCTCACCCCACCAGATTCGAACACTAGCCCAAATCGGCCCGGCTTGACTTTTCCCGCCCAGCGAGGCTCGCTGTGGCCATGTCCATGCCGCACACAATCGCCCCGCTCCAACCCGCTCGTCCCAGTGTTCCGCCGGTCACGCGAAGGCGTTTCCTCCAGACTGCCACCGCGACCGCCTCGGGCTTTCTCCTGCTGCGCCACAGCCGCCTGGCCTTCGCTTACGACGCCAACAGCAAGTTGAACGTCGCCGGCATCGGCATCGGTGGACAGGGTCGCAGCGACCTCGATGCCATCGCGAGCCTCGGGCAAAACCTGGTGGCGCTGTGCGACGTGGATCAGGCCCGGGCGGGGGACATTTTCCAAAAGCACCCCGCGGCCAAACCGTTCACCGATTTTCGACGGATGCTCGATGTCATGGACAAGCAGATTGACGCGGTGGTGGTGGCGACACCCGACCACACGCACACCGTGGTCGCGGTCGCGGCGATGAAGCGCGGTAAACACGTCTATTGCGAAAAACCGCTCACCCGCACGGTCCATGAGGCCCGCGTGATGCGTGAGACGGCCGCAAAAACCAAGGTGGTCACCCAGATGGGAAATCAAGGCTCAGCGGCCGGTGCGTTACGCCGCGCGGTCGAACTGGTGTGGGGCGGGACGATCGGCGAGGTCCGCGAGGCGCACGTCTGGTTCGACGGCGGAAACGGGCCGCTCCAGCGCCCAACCGAAACGCCGCCGGTTCCGGCCACCCTCGACTGGGACCTCTGGCTCGGCCCGGCGCAATTCCGCCCCTACAACCCGTGTTATCTGCCGGCCTCCTGGCGCGGCTGGCGTGCCTTCGGCAGCGGCATCGTGGGCGACTTCGGCTGCCACACCGGCAACATCATGTTCCGCGCGCTGCACCTCGAACAGTTGTGGACTTTCCCCGCCGGGCAAAAGCTGGCCCGGGTCGTCATCCGCGTCGAGGCGAAACCGTCCGAGGTGGACACGGAAGGCTACCCACGCGCCATGCGCGCGACGCTGGACCTGCCGGCGCGGGGCGGCCTGCCGCCGGTGAAATTGACCCTGTATGCGAAAGAGCGGCCGGCCCAAGATCTGATGCTGGGTTATCCGATGAAACCTTGGGGCGATCTCCTCGTGGGCGCCAAGGGCTCCATTTTCTCCGAAGACCCGTGGAACACGCAGTTCACCCTCCTCCCGGAGAATCGCTTCGAGAACTTCAAGAGCGACCTGCCCGAGTCGCTGCCACGCACGCGGGGCCATCACCACGAGTGGGTGGAGGCCTGCAAGGGCAGTGGCCGGACCTTCTCCGGCTTCGAGATCGGCGGCCCCCTCACCGAATTGATGCAACTGGCCAACCTCGCGACGCTGGTCGAAGGCCCGTTCGACTACGACACGGTGAGCGGCCGCGTCCTGAACTCGGCGCGCGCCGACATGTTGCTCCACCGCGAGTACCGAGAGGGCTGGTCGCTGTAAGCCGCCCGCGGCGGCCGGCCGATCCGGGATCACCTGGACATGGACGAACGCGAGGGTGGTTTTTCCGGCCCGATTCAAAAGCTTGACGAATCACAATAAGAAGGCATATTACTGACATGTAAACCGGCTTGGCAGTGGCAGGCCACCGGCGCGGCCCGGCCCGGGGATCCGGCGTCCGAACCACCGCGCGGGCTCTGCCCGGCCAGGCCGTTAACCGAATGAGATTCTGCTGACATGAAAACGCTTCTGACCATGGTCGCGACGCTGGTGCTCGCGGCCGCCGCCTCCGCCGCCCAGTTCTCCGACATCAGCATCACCGAGCTGAAGTCCGCCATCGAAACCAAGAAGGTCGTCCTGCTGGACGCCAACGGCACCACCTCCTACCAGAGCGGCCACATTCCCGGCGCGATCGACTATACCGCCGTGAAGAAAGACCTGGCCAAGGTCCTGCCGAAGGACAAAAACGCACTGGTCGTGGCGTATTGCGGCGGGCCCGCGTGCGGCGCGTATCAGGCGGCCGCCAAGGCGGCCAAGGACCTCGGCTACAAGAACGTGAAACACCTCGCCGCCGGCATTTCCGGCTGGAAAGAGGCCAAAGAGACCATCGAAAAGGCGAACTAATTTCGCCCGACCTCACACGAGGCGCGTCCGCCATCCGGGCCGGCGCGCCTTTTTTCCGCCCCGTCACGTTCGATGCCCGGGGTTCTCCACCCGCGCCGTGACAAATCCGGCCGGTGCGGTTAGATTCGCCGGCATGAGGTTGCGCTTCGACCGCCGGCCGATTCTCTGGCTTCTCGGAATCGGGCTGGTTCAGCTTTGCGGCTTCGCCGCCAAATCTCCGCCCGGCGCGGAGGTGTTCACGCCCGGTCCGATCCGCACGATCCGGATTGATATCACCGGCGAGGCCCTCGCCGCCCTGCAACGCGAGAACCGCCAGTACACCAAGGCGACCTTCCACGATGGCGAAACCGCCGTGCGCGAGGTGGGCGTCCACCTGAAAGGAGCGGCGGGCAGCTTCCGTCAACTCGATGATCGCCCGGCCCTGACGGTCAATTTCGGGAAGTACGTTTCCGGCCAGCGCTGGCATGGCCTGCAGAAAATTCATCTCAACAATTCGGTCCAGGACGACACCCTGCTGACGGAAAACATCTGCGGCGAACTGTTCCGCCAGGCCGGCGTGCCGGCGCCGCGCGTCAGCAACGCGCGGGTGATCCTGAACGGCCGCCAACTCGGCATCTACGTTCTGATCGAGGGCTTCGACAAAACCTTCCTGCGCCAGTATTACCGCAACCGGGACGGAAATCTCTACGACGGCGGCTTTTGCCAGGACATTGATCGAACGCTCGAGAAGCTCGGTGACAAGGAAACCAAGGACCAGCCCGAACTCAAGGCCCTCGCCAAAGCCGCCACGGATCCGGACCTTCACCGGCGCTGGACGAACCTGGAGCAGCGCCTGAACCTGGACCGCTTCATCTCCTATTGCGCGCTCGAAATCATGACCTGGGACTGGGACGGCTACGTGATGAAACCCAACAATTATAAACTCTACTGGGATCCCGACTCGGGCCGCATTGACTTCTTTCCCCACGGTATGGACCAGATGTTCGGGGAACCGAACGGCCCCATCCTCCCTTATTTCAACGGCCTCGTGGCGCGGGGAGTGCTCGAAACTCCCGAAGGCCGCCGCCGCTACGTGACGCGGATGACCGAACTCCTGACCAACGTGTTCGAGGTCGCGGCCATCACCAACCGCATCAACAGCT
The DNA here is from genome assembly GCA_050012855.1 of Verrucomicrobiota bacterium. Classification (GTDB taxonomy): domain Bacteria; phylum Verrucomicrobiota; class Verrucomicrobiia; order Limisphaerales; family J093; genus JAJXZJ01. Next base: position 24,406 of record JBEKGJ010000040.1, read on the forward strand.
ATGCCGCCCCCATCCGCGCCGCCCTGGCGGAACACGATCCCGACACGGCCAAAGGCTACGACTGGCAGGTCGAACGCCTCCGCGACCGGGTGCGCGACCGGGTCGCCAGCGTCGCCCGGCAGTTGAAGGGGCTCACGCCGGCGGACCTCAAGCCGTCCGCCATGGTGGTGCCGGCGGGCCGCAATGAGCCGGCCGGGTCCACCGCGGCCCTTCTTCCCGTCCGCCAGCGCGAAGCCACCTCGACCCGCCTCGCGCAGTCGGTTGAAACTCCGCCACCGCCAGCCGTGTTCCATTGAAAGAACCGGCGCCCGGGTGGGGGAGCGGCCTGCGCCCCGGGCCGGTTGGATGCCAGCAACGAGCGATACCATGAACACGACCATTCCCAGCATGACACCGGACGAACAGAACGCGGTGATCTCCCTTTGTGTGCTCGCGGCCTTCGCCGACGGCGCGCAAGGCGAAGGCGAACGGGCGCAGATCGAACGGATCGTCCAGGGGTTCGCTACGGCGGCGCCGGATTGGGCGGCAACGTACCAGGATGTGCTCACCGGCCGGGTTGGACTGCAGGACGCGGCCGCCCGCCTGACCACGCCGGCTGGCCGGGCACTGGCCTATGAAATGGCGGTCTGCGTCTGCCACGCCGATGGCACGGTCAACGACGCCGAAACCCGCTTCCTGGCGGAGCTGCGGCAGGCGCTCAAGTTGGACGATGTCCGCAGCGAGCCGTTGCATCAAAGTGCCGCCGCGCTCGCCGCGGAACCGGTGGCCGCGCCGCCACGCGTGAGCGACGTCGCCGAGCTGGACCGGATGATTCTCAACTCCGCCATCCTGATCGGCGCGCTCGAAATCATGCCGCATTCCCTGGCCACGCTGGCGATTGTGCCGCTGCAGATGCGGATGGTTTACCGGGTCGGCAAGAGTTACGGCTACGAACTGGGCCGTGGGCACATCACCGACTTCCTTGGCACGGTCGGCGTGGGCCTGACGGCGCAGGTATTCGAGGGATTTGCCTCGCGGCTGGTGCGCGGCTTCAGCCCGGGCCTGCTGGGTGGACTGGTCGGCGGTGTTGCCGGACAGGCGGCCGGCTCGGCGGTGGGGTTTACCACCACTTACGCGCTCGGGCAGGTCGCCAAGCGCTACTATGCCAGCGGCCGGACGCTGAGTGCGGCGCAATTGCGGGAGGCGTTTTCGACGATGCTCGCCGAGGCGCGTGGCCTGCAGGGCCGCTACGCCGGCGACATCGCGCAACGCTCGCGCGAGGTGAACGTGACCGAACTTCTGCCGCTGGTGCGGCAGAACTGATCGACACGGCAGGGATGATGCCGGCCACGGCTTGATCCGTTTGCGCGCGGCTCCACGCCCGACAGCAGCGAGCCGGATCGTCGCTGACAGGGTGCAGCGAGCTCGGCCCCCGATTCTGATTAATTTCAAGACGTGAATGGATTTCATTCACGGTATGAAAATAATTCGGAACCGCTGGCTGACCCGCTCGCACAGGAGCGCATTGGCGTTGCTGGTGCTGGATTCGCAGCCGATGCGACCACGGCCGGCGAGTCCCGAAGGCGTCGGCCTGGCCGCAAGCCCAACATGAGTTTCCGTTTTGCGATGCATCATTCCTGGTATATTCTTGGTCCCATGGGCCAAGCCTGAAAAACGCACTGCTGAGACGACCATGTTCACGATCACCGCCGACACGATTCTACCTTGCACGATCACCGGTTCCTACCCGCGTCCGCGCTGGTTTGACGACAGCATGTGGGGCCGGCCGCTCGACACGTGCCTGCTCGACGTGCGGTTCCGCGAGAAATTCCAGGACGCGCTCGCCACGGTCTTGAGCGACCAGGAGCGGGCCGGCATTGACATCCTGACCCACGGCGATCTGCATTGCGACGACGACCTGGCGGGCCGGTCGTGGCATCATTATCCGTTGCAGCGCTGGGCGGGGTTTGCCGGCGACCACCTGCAATCCGAGGCCACGCGTTCGCCCTGGCTGCGCTATCCGCCGGGAACGCTGCTCAACGAGATCTACACCGGCTGGCGCTGGCCGCGGGTCGTGGACAAGATCGAGCACCGGCCGCTGGACTACGCCAAGATCTGGCGGATGGCCCAGGCCAGGACGGCGAAGCCAGTCCGTTTTGGCACCTGTTGTTCACAGGTCATGGGGCTGTTCCTCGACATCCACACGCCGAAGTACAAGGACAACCGGGAGGTCGTCTGGGACATGGCGGTGGCGATGAACGAAGAGTTGCTCGACCTGCGCGACGCCGGCTGCCGCTGCATTCAAATCGAGGAACCGACGCTGCATTTCTGGGCCAACACCTACGGCCGCGACCACGACAACGTGAAGTTCATGATCGAGGCCTACAACCGCGAAGTGCAGGGGCTCGAGGACGTCGAACTCTGGATTCACACCTGCTGGGGCAACCCGAACATGCAGCGCGTCATCGAAAACGACAGCTACCGCGCGTCGTTCCAGTTGTATCTCGAAGCCTGCCACGGCGACGTGTGGACCGTGGAAATGAAGGACCGGAACCTCCGGGAGATCGAACTCTTCGCGCCACTCAAAGGCAGTTTGAAGAAAAAGATCTGCATTGGCGTGGTCAGCCACCGTTCCCTCCAGGTCGAGCAACCGGAGCAGGTCGCCGCGTCCATCCGACAGGCGTTGCAGCACATCGCGCCCGAGCAGTTGATCGTCTCGAGCGACTGCGGCTTCGGCCGACAGGGCTGCAATCGCGAGATCGCCTTCTTCAAAACCTCGGCGATCGCGCAGGGCACCAACCTGGTCCGGCACGAACTCGGCCTGCCGACGACCAGCGTGCGCGCGGCGGACCCGAGGCTGCAAACGGACATCGTGCCCCGGACGCCGGACTGCTGACGCCGCCGGCGGGCGCCCGCCTGAAACCGGCCCATTCCCTCGACGATCGTGTCTGAATTCCCACGCGCCGCGCGGCCGATGAACCGGCTGGCCAGCGAGAAGTCGCCCTACCTGCTCCAGCATGCGCACAATCCCGTGGACTGGTTCCCCTGGGGCGAGGAGGCCTTCGCCCGGGCACGGGCGGAAGACAAGCCCGTGTTTCTCAGCATCGGCTACTCGACCTGCCATTGGTGCCATGTCATGGAACGCGAGTCGTTCGAGAACCCGGCGGTGGCTGACCTGCTCAACCGACATTTCGTGAGCATCAAGGTGGATCGCGAGGAGCGGCCGGACGTGGACCGGATCTACATGACGTTTATCCAGGCGACGACCGGGCAGGGCGGGTGGCCGTTGAATGTGTTTCTGACGCCGGATCGCAAACCGTTCTATGGCGGCACCTATTTTCCGCCGGAAGGCCTGCACGGCCGGCCGGGGTTGACGACCGTGCTGCGCCAGATCGGCCAGCTTTGGACAACGCGCCGAAAGGAGGTCCTCCAAAGCGCCGGCGAACTGCACGAACGGCTGGCGGCCATTGCGGCGACCGAGCCGGCGGAGGCCGGGCCGGCGCTGACCCCGGCCGTGTTGGCGGCCGCCCTGGAAAGACTGAAACAGGATTACGATCCGCAGCACGGCGGGTTTGGCGGTCCACCGAAATTCCCCCGCCCCAGCCACCCCGCCTTCCTGCTGCAGGCGGGCCGGCGCTATGACGACGCCGAGGCGGTGCGGAGGGTGCTGCACACCTGCGAGCGCATGGCCGCCGGCGGCCTGCACGATCAAATCGGCGGCGGGTTCGCCCGTTACTCGGTGGACGAACGCTGGCTGGTGCCGCATTTCGAGAAGATGCTTTACGACAACGCCCAGCTCGTTTCGCTTTATCTCGACGCCTTCCTCGTCAGCGGCGACCCGCAGTTTGCCGGGGTGGCGCGTGACATTCTTGGTTACGTGCTGCGTGACATGACGCACCCGGAGGGCGGCTTCTATTCCGCCGAAGACGCGGACAGCGAAGGCAAGGAAGGCAAATTCTACTGCTGGACCCGCGCCGAAATCGCCGCGTTGCTGTCGCCGGCGGAGAGCGCTGTGGCGTTGCGCCGCTTTGGCGTGACCGAGACGGGCAATTTTGTGGACCACAGCGACCCGGAACCGCTGGCGGGACAGAACGTGTTGAGCGTCGTTGATCCCCAGCTTGCTTCGGAGGAGGCGGCGCTGCTGGCCTCGGCACGGGAGAAACTCCTGGCCGCGCGAAGCCGGCGGGTCCGACCGCACCTGGATGACAAGATCCTGGCGTCGTGGAACGGGCTGATGTTGGGCGCACTGGCGCGGGCGGCGGCCGTGCTCGGCGAGGAAACGTATCGCGCCGCCGCGGAGAAGAACCTCGCCTTTCTCCAGGCAAAATTGTGGGACCCGTCCACGCGGACACTCCATCACCGCTGGCGCGACGGTGAACGCGACGCCGCGCAACTGCTCGAGGCTTATGCGTTCCTGCTCGCCGGAGTGGTGGACCTTTATGAGACGACGCTCGAGGCCCACCACCTCGAGTTTGCCGTCACGCTGGCGGAGGGGATGTGCGCCCGCTTCGAGGACATGGAGGCGGGCGGGTTTTGGCAGACACCGGCGGACGCAGCGGACCTGATCCTCCGGCTCAAGGAAGCGTATGACGGCGCGGAGCCCGCCGGCAACTCGGTCGCCTGCCTCGCGCTGCTCAAACTGGCGGCCATTTGCGATCGGCCGGATTTCCGGCGGTCGGCCGAGCGGACGTTGCGCCTTTTCTCCCGGCGGCTCGCCCAAGTGCCGGAAACGGCGCCCTATCTTCTGCAGGCCCTGGCGTTCTGGGTCGAACCGCCCCGGCGCGTGGTGGTCGCGGACGACGGCGATGCGGTGGGGCGGGCCGCGTTGCTGCGCGCCGCCCACGGCGTGTTCCAGCCCCACAAGGTCGTTGCCGGGCAGGCGGGACCCGTCGAACCCTATGCCCGGTCGCTGCCGGCCCCCGCCGGCCGGGCGACAGCGTATGTCTGCACCGGCACGGCCTGCCAGGCGCCCACGCAGGAACCGGCCGTTCTGGCGGGGTTGCTGGCGACGCGGGGTGTGAGTTGAGCGTCGCGGAAGCTGTTTCCAGCCGTTACCTGGCGCTCGCTCGAACTCCAACAGCAAACGGACAACACCACGAGGCGGCCGGGAACATTGACCCTGCCCGCCGATGAATGGGGCGTCCCGCGCGCTTCACCCGGTGCGGAAGGACAGGCGGGCGATCATTTCCTGGCCGAAAGCCGATTGCAGCCGGCTGAGAATCTCCTTGCGCCGATAGCGCACGATTTCATCCAGCCACACGCTGCTGTCCACGGTGACGAAGAGCGTGCCGCGCTGGAGGGCGGTGGGCTGGGCATGGGCCGTAAGCGTGGGATCCAGCAGATCGTTCCACACCTTCAGGATTTCATCGAAGTTGTGTGGCCGGGCGAGACCGAACCGCTCGACCGTTGCCGGCACCACCTGCGCCGCGGATTTGGGCGTCCACGCGCGCTCGCGTTCGAGCGCGGCCAGGTCCACGCGATGCCATTCCGCGAGGGCGGTTTCGCGGGGGTTGCGGCGAACCGGCGGCCGGGGCGCGGGGCGCCATGGACGGAAAAACGACACGGCGACGGATCGTTTAACTCCGGGCCACCTTTTCGTCGAGCACCAGAACACCGTGCGGCGGGAGGTCGTAATTGCCGGTGAAGGTGTTCGCCGTGAGGTAGTCGTGCATGGGCTTGTAGAAGGTGATGCGGACCGGGGTGTTTTGGTGGTTGAGCAGGAAGTAAATCTTGGTGTCGTCCTTCTGGAGCATGCTGACCTCGACGGTGTCCGGCACCTTGAGGAGCGGATGGAGGTTGCACAGTTGTCGCAGCCAGGCCACCAGATCGTAGTAGAACGCCTGTTGCAGCATCGTGCCGACGTAGATGGCACGGCCGAGGCCGTAATTGTTGACCGTGATGGCCGGCCGGCCGGCGTAGAAATCCTTCGAATACGTGGCGATGACGTCGCATTCCTTCGGCTCGATGATGTCGCACCACAACCGGGCGCCGTGCAGGTGGCTGGCCGGAAACGAGCCCTTGAACGAGAGGTGGTTCTCCTCCTCGGGCGGAATGGGATCGAACTCGAGCACCTCCATGCCGAACAGGTCGGTCAAGTCACGGGGAAAACCGGTGTCGGGCGCGATGTTGTGTTCGTCCACCAGGCCAGTGTTGAAGGTGGCGACGAGGGTGCCGCCGTTTTGGACGTAGAGCTTAAGCAGATCGGCCTCGCCGCCGGCCAGCAGGTGGAGCGAAGGCGCGAACACGATCTTGTACCGGGACAGGTCCTCGCTCGGTCGCGCGAAATCCACCGGGATGTTGCGGTCGTGGAGGGCGTTGTAGAAAAGCATCACGTGCTCGCGCTGGCGGAAGTGGCGGTTGGGCTGCATCGGCTGCTTGAGTGTCCACTCGTTGGGGTGGCTGCACAGGATACAGGTTTCGGCGACGACGCGGGCGCCTTTGAGCACCGGGGCGAGCAGCTTCATCTCCTCGCCGATCTGGCTGATCTCGCGATAGACGCGGTTGTCGCCGCGGCCGTCGTGGGTGAGCACGCCGCCATAGAACTTCTCCGAACCGATGCGCGGGGAGCGCCAGAAAAAGTAGAGCACGCCGGTCGCCCCGCGCGAGACGAGCTGGTAGGTGAACAGGCGCACGACCCCCGGCCGGAGGAGTGAATTGACATCCTGCCAGTTGACGTTTCCCGCCTTCTGCTCGATGACCCAGAACCCTTCCCCGCCGCCGGGCGTTTGCACCCCGGTCCGTTTCAGCGAACGCATGATGTCGAGTTCCACGGCATTCTCCGACGGGCGGGACTTGAGCGTGGCATAGGAATCGAGCGCGACAAAGTCGAGGTTTTCGGCCATGTCGAAATGGTCGTAATGCCGGGTGAGGGCGCGGAGGTTGGTGGTGACGGGCAGCCCGGGGGTCAACTCGTGGAGCAGGTTCGCCTGCATCTTGACGTAGGCCACGCAGGTGTCGCTGGAGAACCGCATCCAGTCGAGCACGAGCGCGGGGTTGTGCACCGTGGGCGCGTGCATCGGCATGGGCACCTGGTCCCAGTCGGTGACCACCTGGCTCCAGAACCGGTTTCCCATCAGGTCGTTGAGCTGGGCGATGGTTTCATACTTGGCCTTGAGCCAGGCCTGCCAGTCGTGGCGCGACTCCTCGTTGAAGGAGAATTCCGTGCCATGGCCGCCGATGCCGTTATCCACCTGCCAGCCAACAAGCTGAGGATGTTTGCCGAGGGCTTTGGCCAGTTCGGTGACGATGCGGCGAGAATAGTCCCAATAGACATCGCTGTTCATGCAGTAGGCATGGCGTGTGCCTTCGCGCACGGACAGCCCGCGCTCATCCAAGGGCAGGATTTCCGGGTGTTTGCGGGCCAGCCAGATGGGCGGGGCGGCGGTCGGAGTGCCCAGCACGACCTGGATGTCGGCCATTTTCATGATGTCCATGGCCCGCCACATCCAGTCGAAGTCGTATTTGCCGTCCTCCCGCTCGTACAGGCCCCAGCAGAACTCGCCCATGCGGACGACGTTGACCCCGGCGGCCACCATGAGCTGGGCGTCGCGCTCCCAGCGTGCCTCGGGCCGATCGGGGGTGCCGGCATAGGGATAAACCCAATGCTCCGGGTGGTAATCAACGCCGAAATACATAGGTTGACGTCGGTGGTCAGCAGTCTCGTGCTTGTCAGTAACATTAAGCCGTTGGCGCCCGGGCGCAACCAGAATTCCCGAAGCCGGCCGACCACGAACTTTGAACATTGCCGGCCGGGCGGGCGTCGCTATAACTGGTCTGCATGTTGCCCGAATTGCTCAAGCATGGCGGAGTGATGATGTGGCTGCTCCTGGTGACCGGCGCGGTCGGGGTCACCGTGTTCGTCGAGCGCCTGCTCCATTACCACCGCGAGCAGATCAACTCGATCGAGTTCATCAACGGCGTCCGCAACGTGCTCCGCCGTGACAATGTGGTCGAAGCCCTGTCCATCTGCGAGGCCACGCCGGGTCCGGTGGCGCGGCTGGTCAAGACCGCCATTCTGAGCCGCGACCGCGGCCGTGACGGCATCCGTGAGGCGCTGGAGGATTCGGGGCTGCTCGAGGTGCCGCGGCTGGAGGAACGGCTCAACCTCCTGGCCACGATCGCCCAGATCGCGCCCGTCATGGGCCTGCTCGGCACCGTGCTGGGGTTCATCAGCGTCTTTCGTGTCCTCCAGCAGCACGGGGTGTCGGCCCCGCCCGGGGAACTGGCGGGCGGCGTCTGGCAGGCGCTGGTTTGCACCGGCGCGGGACTGGCCATTTCCATTCCCGCCTACGCCGGCTACAATTACCTGGTCAACCGCGTGAACAGCATCGTGCTCGACATGGAGAAGGCCTCCGCGGAAATCCTCAATCTTCTGGCCGAGCCGCGGAAATAGCCCGTGAAATTTGCCCGCAATGCCAAACCGTTCACCGGCCAGTTCGACGTGGCGCCGTTTGCCGGGGTCTTCTTCCTGCTGGTCCTCTTCCTGGTGCTCAACTCTTCACTGGTGCCGCCCCCAGGCATTCGCATCCAGTTGCCGGCCGCGAACCTCCCCGAGATGCCCGGCACCTGGCGCCCGGCAGTGACGGTCACCGTTGACCGCTCCGAGGTTCTCTACTTCGATCATCAGGTCGTGACCGCCGCCGACCTGCTCAAGCGCCTTGCCGAACGGGTCCACCAAAGCAAGGAACCGCTCACGCTCGTCATCCAGGCCGACGAAGGGGTGAAATGGCCCGCAATCGTGCGCGTCGCGGCGCTCGCGCGCCAGGCCAGCGTGGCGGATGTGCTCATTGCGACGCGTCCGCCGTTGCTGCCAACCACACCCACATCCCGAACCTCGTCCCGATGAGTACGCTGGTTGTCCTTCCTGCTCCGGCTTGGAGCCGTCGCCGTTGGTTGGTCACGATCGCGAGTGTCGGCCTCGCCCAACTGGTAATCGTCATCGTGTTTTCCGCGCGGCCCTCGCTCCGGGTGGGGCCACCCGCCCCGCCGGGCTCTTTCCGCCTTGCGCTCGGGGGCGAGGCGCGGGAGCTGGGGGAACTGCCCTGGCTGTCCGAGGCCACCGAATTCGCCCTTGCCTCGGCCCACGGGTTTTCCGGTCCCGTCTGGCAGCGCCTGCCCAGACTGGCTCCGCGTCCCGTGGAGTGGGACGAACCGCCTCGCTGGTTGACCTGGCGATCGGCCGGGCAGCGGGATGCGGCCGATCCCGGCTCGTTCGCGGCCGGACCGGGAATCGCCGTCGCCGAACCGCCGGCCGCGGTTTCACTCGTGCGCCCGGTCCAATCCGCCGCCCTGGCCGGCCCTTCGGTCCTGTGGCTTGCCGGCGACCTCCGCGGGCGGATCATGGCCGGGAGCGACGAGCTGCCGGTCTGGGAGAACCCTGACACTTTGCAACCGACGACCGTCGAAGCACTCGTGGATGAACATGGCGCGGTGCTGACGGCGACACTCATGGTCGGCGCCAGCAGCGGGTTGGAGGCGGCGGACCAACGCGCGCTGCAACTAACGCGCGCCATGAAGTTTGCCCCGACCCCGGTGGACGGCCCGCGCCTTGCGTGGGGCCGGTTGATTTTCGTCTGGCAGACGCGTCCGCCGGGTTCCGCCCCGGTTGCCAAATCGCCCTCGCCATGACCGAGGACCGATTGCTGTTCCTTTATGCTTTGGGCCTGCTTGCCGGGCTCGCTGCCGTGGCCGTGATGGACGAACTCCGGCGGCGGCGGTTCGGCCCCAGTTCCGCACCGGATAATGTCTTCCGGTGCGAGCAGTGCCGTTACGTTTACACCGATGATTCGGACGTGGACTTTTCGCGCTGCCCGCAGTGCGGACGGATGAACAACATCTTCCGATTCTGATGCGCCTGCCGGCTGGTTATTCCGCCGTCTTGATTTCCACGACATCGTGGGTGCCGGCCTCACGCAGGCCGCCGGGGCCGATCCGCACGAACCGGGCCCGGGCGCGCAATTCGGCGAGGTTCGACGCCCCCAGATAACCCAGGCCGGACTGAATTCCGCCGATGAGCTGGGTGAGCACGGCGTCCACGGATGGCGCCGCCTCCTTCAGCGCCTCGACGCCCTCGGCCGCCATTTTGCGCGCGGGGTCCGACGCGTGGCCGTAGCGCGCGGCCGAGCCCGCCTTCATCGCTGCCAGGCTGCCCATGCCGCGGTATTGTTTGTAGAGCTTGCCGTTGATTTCGAGCACCTGGCCCGGCGATTCCGGGCAGCCCGCCAGCAGTCCGCCGCAGATCACCGCGTGCGCCAGCGTGAGCGCCTTCACGATGTCGCCCGATTTGGTGATGCCCCCGTCGGCGATAAGCGTCACCTTCCGTTCGGCCGCCGCCCGCGAGGCGGTGTACAGCGCGGTCAATTGCGGAATGCCGACCCCCGCCACGAGGCGGGTGGTGCAAATCGAACCCGGACCCTGGCCGACCTTGATGGTGGTGGCCCCCTGCCCGGCAAGAAACTCGACGCCCGCGGCGCTGGTGACGTTCCCGGCGATGATCGGCAGGCGCGGGAATGCGTCGCGGACCAGCCGCACGCTTTCGCCCACGCCCCGCGTGTGACCGTGCGCAGTGGAAACGGCCACCACGTCCAGGCCGCGTTCCACCAGCGCCCCGACATGGTTAAGGATGCGGCTGCGGTCCAGTTCGCCGGCGGCGTTGCGCGGCGCGGCCACCGCTGCGCCGCAGATGAGCCGCAGGCGGGCATCGCGGGCCGGTTTGAACTGCGCCTTCCGCTCCTGGATGATCTGGTCAACGTCGCTCAACGTGAACAGTCCATGCAGCCGGTCCTCGTCATCCACCACCAGCAGCTTGTGAAAGCCCGGGTGGTCGCTGAAAAACTGGTCGGCCTGCAGGATGGGATCGTCCCGCAGTTCGCGCCGGTTGATGGTCTGGACCTGGGCCCGGGGCGTCAGGACCTCGGCGACGCGGCGCGCGGCGTAACGGTTTTTCACCACATGGCCCGGCAGCAGGCCGACCAAACGGCCCGCCGTGTCCACCACCGGGAACGTGCCGAAGGAGAAGTTGCGGTCCGCCATCATGGCCAGCACGTCGCCGATGGATTGCTCGGGCGACACCTTGATGGGTTCCTGGATGAGGCCGTGGACGTGGTTCTTCACGCGGCTGACTTCCGAAAGTTGCGTGCGCTCGGGCATGTTCGCGTGGAGCAGCCCCAGGCCACCGTTCAAGGCCATGGCAATCGCCATGCGCGATTCGGTTACGGTGTCCATGTCCGCGGAGATGATGGGGATGTTCAAGCTCAGCCCTTCGCTCAGTTGTGTGCCGAGCTGGGTGTCGCGCGGCAGCACTTCGGAGTAGAGCGTCGCGAGCGAAACATCGTCATAGGTCAGCGCAACGTCGCGATGCGCGGGGAAGAAGGTGTCGGCCGGCTGGTAGAACCCGGCGTCCACGGCAGAGACAGCTTGAAACACAGCCATGTCAATTGATGCCCGAAGAACCCGCGTTCTGGCAAGTCCGAACTTCGACGTGTCGTGTAACCAACTTTCAAAACCGGAATTCGGTGTGCGATCAGAACCGGAATCCTCGGCGAGAGCGGGAGTCGAGGATGATTGGCGGGATGGATTGATCGCTTTGTGACTTGCTCCGGCAGGGGCTAGCCGGGCAGCGGCCCGACCTGCCGTTTGCAAGGCTCCTGTCGGCGCTCAGGTTGCGTCCCCGCAGAGCCCTATCCTCCGCAGAAGCGAGCCCCGTTTCTATGCCAACGGCCTGCGGCGACAAGCAAAACTCGGTGGTTACCGGCATGATTCCGGTTTTGATCGCACGGGGCTGTCCGGTTTTGGTCGCCCCACTACAGTCCGAACTCCGATAGGACGCGTCTTTTCATTTGGCCAACCTCTCGGAAGGCGGGTGTTTGGCGAAGACCAGCGCGCGGAGGCGTTCAGGTCCTCCGGTTCGATGGGCGAATTGCGGCTGGTCGCGGCGGACGCTCCCGCGGGTTCTGGGTGGCTGCACCGCCGCACTGGCCGCTGGGGCCACCCGGACCCCCCATCTCTCACGCCGGCCGCGGTTGGGTTCCCGCGTCAGCGCGCGGGTTGGCGGGGTGGGCCGAGGGGGGCGATTTCCCCGGCGTCAACCGCGTTGCCAGGGTTTGAGCAGTTCCTTCTGGTGGCCCTTGACCGTCAACGCGTCCCACCCTCGCCGGACGCTGCCGTCGGCACAGGCGCACGCTTGAGCTTGAGCGGATCGCTCCAGGCATAGGTGGCGCAACGCGTCGGGCTCACACTCCAAAGGTTGGTCGAGCCATTCGTAACTGGGCGGCACGAGTCGAAGCATGAGCCCCGACTGCGGAACCTGCATGACCCCGTGCGTGGGCACCGGAGGCGGCAGTACGGCTCCGGCCGGGTCGGTCGAAACCAAGTCCAGGAACAACCGGCCCTTGAAGCGGAAGGGTTGCGCCGGCTAACGATGCTTGTGGCGCCGGACGCGCAGGTTTTCGAGGGAGTGGACAATGGCGGCGTTCACGGACGCTGCCTCTTCATTGCCCAGCCGGTCGCGCAGCCGCCGTTCCGCCGCCTCCTGCGCCGCCGCGGCCTTCGCCGCATCGGTTTCGTCGGCATTAATCGCCACGTCGGTGAGGATCGCGACGTGGTCGCCGGCGATCTCGGCGAAACCGGGGCCAACGGCAAAGCCGAATTCCTCGCCGCCTTTAAGATAGCTGATCTCGCCCGGCACGATCTGGGTCATCAGCGGCACGTGTTGCGGGTAGATGCCGAGCTCGCCTTCCGCGCCGGGCAGCGTGACCATGTCCACGTCCTCGGAACAGCGGACGCCTTCCGGGGTGACGATTTCAAGTTTGAGCGTCGCCATGTTGAATCGCTGAATCGTTAAATGGCTGAATCGTTAAACCGGTTTAACAATTCAATGTTTCGACGAATCACGCTTCTTTAATTTCGTCGATGCCGCCCTTCATGTAGAAGTTTTGTTCCCCCACGTCGTCATGCTTGCCTTCGAGGATTTCCTTGAAGCCGCGCACGGTGTCGGCCACCGGCACCTGCTTGCCGGGCCGGCCGGTGAACACCTCGGCCACCGAGAACGGCTGGCTGAGGAACCGTTGAATCTTCCGCGCCCGGTACACCGTGAGCTTGTCCTCCGGCGACAGCTCGTCCATGCCGAGAATCGCGATGATGTCGCGCAGGTCCTTGTAGCGCTGGAGCACCTTCTGCACGCCGCGGGCGACTTCATAGTGTTCGTCGCCGACGATGTCCGGCGTCAGCGCCCGGGAGGTCGAGGCCAGCGGGTCCACGGCGGGATAAATGCCGAGCTCGGCGATCGAACGCTCCAGCACGATGGTCGCATCCAGATGCGCAAACGTCGTGGCGGGGGCGGGGTCGGTCAAATCGTCCGCCGGCACGTACACGGCCTGGAACGAGGTGATTGAGCCTTTCTTCGTGGAGGTGATGCGCTCCTGCAGGTCGCCCATCTCGGCGGCGAGGGTCGGCTGGTAACCGACCGCGCTGGGGGTGCGGCCCAGGAGGGCGGAGACTTCCGAGCCGGCCTGCGAGAACCGGAAGATATTGTCAATGAACAGGAGCACGTCCTGGTTTTTCTCGTCGCGGAAATACTCCGTGATGGCCAGGCCGGAGAGGGCCACGCGCAGACGCGCGCCGGGCGGTTCGTTCATCTGGCCGTACACCAGCGCGATCTTCGACTCGCCGAGGTTGCCCTGCTTGATGACGTTGGCCTCGGACATTTCCTTGTAAAGGTCATTCCCCTCGCGCGTGCGCTCGCCGACACCGGCGAACACGGACACGCCGCCGTGGAGCTTGGCGATGTTGTTGATCAGCTCCATGATGACGACCGTCTTGCCCACGCCCGCGCCGCCGAATGCGCCCACCTTGCCGCCCTTGAGGAAGGGACAGATCAGGTCAATCACCTTGATGCCGGTGGTGAGCACCTGGGGTGAGGTGGACTGGTCCACGAGCGGCGGCGCCGGCCGGTGGATCGGGTTGTAGCGGTCGGCCTGGACCGGCCCGCGCTCGTCCACCGGCTGGCCGGTCACGTCGAGCACCCGGCCCATCACGCCGGGACCCACGGGGACGGAAATCGGTTTGCCGGTGTCGGTCGCCTCGTAGCCGCGCTTCAAACCGTCGGTCGTGGACATGGCCACCGTCCGCACCCACCGGTCGCCCATGTGTTGCTGGACCTCGAGGGTGAGCTTCGTGTTCCCGTGCCCAGGAAGCGGATACTCGACGGTCAGGGCGTTGTAGATCGCGGGCAGCGGCTCGGGAAACTCGAGATCCACCACCGGACCGATCACCTGAATGATTTTGCCTTTGTTCATGCGCGCAAACGCAAACCCGCCGCCTTTGCCGGCCGGGCGTGTCCGGCCTCAACCGAAGTTGAAGCCTCGTGGTTCGCGTAAGAACCCCACTTTTACGAGCACCCGCGGTCCCGTCAAGGTGAGTTTCGGCCGTGCATTCGTCGGCAACCGGTTTACATGGACAAGCCGGCCTCCGCCACCAAGAATCTGCGTTCGGAACATGCGCCACTGGATTGTCTCAACCCACACCCGGACCGCTGCGATTCTCGGCCTGGTCCTTCTGCGCGCGCTGCCCGCTGCCCGCGCCGCGGACTGGCCCATGTGGGGCCGCACCAACGAGCGCAACATGTACTCACCGGAGCATGGCTTGCCCGCGACATTCGACGCCGGCCAAACAAAGCCCGGTTCAACGGAGGTGGATCTGGCGACCACGAAGAACGTGAAATGGGTGGCAGAACTCGGCTCACAAAGCTACGGCAACGTTGTGGTGGCCCAGGGCCACGTCCTCGTCGGCACCAACAACGACCCGCCGCGCGATCCGCGCCACCCCGGCGACCGGAGCCTGCTGCTGTGCCTCGACGAGGCCACCGGTGGCCTGCAGTGGCAGTTCACCGTGCCGAAGTTGAAGGAGGGCCGGGCCAACGACTGGGAAAACCTCGGGGTGCTTTCCTCGCCGGTCATCGCAGGCAAACACGCTTATCTGGTGACCAGCCGCGGCGAACTTGCTTGTCTCGATCTCAACGGCATGGCCGACGGCAACGACGGCCCGTTTCAGGACGAGGCGCGGTACGTCGTCCAGGATGTCGTCCTTGATCGCGGGCAGCCGACCGAGCGTCCGGCGCCGCCCCTCCCGCCGGGGCCAAAGGACGCGGACATCGTCTGGGTCTATGACATGATGACTGAACTCGGCGTGTTTCCGCACAACGCCGCCAACAGTTCGCCGCTGATCCTTGGCAACCTCGTTTACACCTGCACTGGCAACGGGCAGGACTGGACCGGCGCGAATGTGCCGTCGCCGTTTTCGCCCAGTTTTGTGGCGCTGGATCGTCGCACCGGCGCGCTGGCCGGCGAGGACGACGCGGACATCGGCCCACGCGTCTTTCTCGGCCAGTGGAGCAGCGTTGCCGCCGGGTCGGTTAACGGGCGGCCGCTGCTTTTCGGCGGCGGCGGGGACGGCGTGCTCTACGCGTTCGACGCCACGCCCGCGCCCGCCGGCGACCGCCATTTGCTCAAGAAAGTCTGGTGGTTCGACTGCAATCCGCCCGAGTACAAGGCGAAGAACGGGAAGCCGATTAAATACGGCGACACCGACGGCCCGAGCGAAATCAACGCCACGCCGGTCTTCTACCAGAACCGCGTCTATGTCGCCACCGGCCAGGAACCGGAACGTGGCGAAGGGGTGGGCCGGCTCGTGTGCGTGGATGCCACCAAGACCGGTGGCCTTACGCGCGACGGCCTGGTCTGGGATTTTCGCGGCATTCATCGCAGCCTCTCGACTGTCTCCATTGACCCGGAGAGCGGCCTTCTGTTTGTCGCGGATTTCTCTGGTTTCATTTACTGCCTGGAAGCCGACACCGGCAAGGTTTGCTGGACGCACGACCTGAAATCCCACATCTGGGGTTCGACGCTCGTGGCCGACGGCAAGGTGTATGTGGGTGACGAAGACGGCGACGTGCTGGTGCTGGCGGCCGGCCGGGAGAAAAAGATCCTCAGCCAGGCGAACTTGAACGGGCCGGTTTACTCGTCGCCGGTCGTGGCCAACGGCACGCTCTACATCGCGAGCGCCACGCGCCTCTACGCGATCCGCGCCGGCGCGGCCGAGCCATCGGCGGTCAAATAGTGCTTGCCGGCGCGAGACACGACTAGTTGGGCGGTTGCTGTGATCTGTCAAAGGCCTTAGCCGCAGGGCATGTCATTCTGTGAGGTTCCAACTCCCGATCACGGGCTGACCGACGCCGGCCCGTTTCTTCTTTCCAAACCACCGACACGGTCGTAAGAAAGCCACATGAAAACCCCCCGTCTCGTTGCGCTGGCGTGGTTCACGGCCGTGGTGGTTGCGCTGGGGATCCAGCCGCCTTCCCTTTCCATACAAAACACCGGCAATGTCCCGATCGTGAACGTGCAGAATCCGGGCGTCACACCGATCGTCGGCACGGCCTATCGCTTGCGCCTCGAATCGAGCGCCGACCTGCGGTCCTGGCACGACGAAGGTGACTGGAACACGCTTGCGCCCGACGGCAGCGGTCTGAGCGTTGCGGCCGAGCCGCACCGTTTCTTCCGGTTCAACGCCGCGGTCGTGGCTGGCGAAGACGCCGACGGCGCGGAACTCTTCGGCTACCGGCGGATTTTCAACGAGGAGTTGCAGCGCGTCGGGTTCCTGACGCCCATGGAGTTCGCCACGAACCTGCCCTCCTTCGGCTACCTCGACGCCATCGGGTTCGATCCGCGCGCGGCGAAATACTGGGACCAGTTCAGCGCCGATTTTCCACTGAACAACGCCGAGATGACGGTGTTCCTGACCAACGGCTTCGTCGTCAGCGAGCGGCTGGGGGCGGATCGTTTTGCCAGCGTCTATTACCGCATCCTGAGCAGCGACCTGCCGGTTTTTGTGACGGCCGACTCGGTGCTGCACGCCTGGCACTTCTCCTTTGAACGGTTGCTGGAAGAGAGCGAAGAAACGCAGCTCGCGCCGGCGCTGCTGGACATTTTGAATGGAATGGGCGGGCAACTGCCGAATCTGCCGGCGACCGTGCGGAACGGGCCGCTGGCCAGCAGCGTGGCCGACGCGGACTACTACCTCGCCGTGGCGCGTTCGCTGCTGGCGGGCCAACAAGTCAGCACCCAGTTCGGCGGCGGCAGCGACGGTCAGGTCAGTCAGACGCTCGCAGCCATTGCCGCCCAGCAATACGTTGACGATTTCCCGCTGTTCGGCGCAAACCGGCCGGTGGATTTCTCGCAGTTCATCGTGCGCGGCCATTACACCCGCAATCCGCGCCTCGCCCGCTATTTCCAGACCTTCATGTGGGTTTCGCGGACGGACTTTCGCCTCCTCGAATCCCCCGGCGATCCGCAGTCGCTGCGCGAACTGGGCACCGCGGCCGTGCTGGCCAGTTTGCTCCAGTCCTCCGGCAAGGCCACCGAGTGGCAGGAACTCGACGACTTCATCCGCACGTTCGTCGGCCGGCCCGAAGCGATGAGTTTTTCGCAGCTCAATTCGCTGCTCAGCGCGGCGGGCATCACATCGCTGGCCGGCATCACGAGTGACACACTTTCCAATCTACAGGCGCGCATCTACAACGGCGGCTACGGGCAGCAGCTCTACGCGGCGGATGTTTTTTATTCACCATGGAACACCAACCAGGTGCAGTTGCCAGCCAGTTGCAGCTTTCTCGGGCAGGCGTTTGTCCCCGACGGCTGGGCGATCTCGGAGGTGATCTTCGACCGCATCTTTTGGAACGAAGACATTCCGAATGTCACCTGGAACCAAAAAGTGCTGCGGCGTTACGCCAGCGCGCTCGACGTGGCCTACTCCACGCTCGGCAACCGGCAGGTGGGCGATTTGATCGCCGCGCGGATGCTTGACGCGTCGGGCATCGGGAAGTTCCGCGACGGCTATCCCTACGCGCACAACCTCACTGCGGCGGCGGCCACGTTCGATCGTCTGCCCGCGGCGGCGTGGCAGGACAGCCTCTACACCTGCTGGCTGGCGGCGTTGCGCGCGTTGTCGGCGCCCACCACCGCCGCGGCCTTCCCCCAGGCCATGCGGACCCGCGCCTGGGCGCGGCGCGCGTTGAACACGCAACTCGCCTCCTACACCGAGTTGAAACATGACACCGTGCTGTATGCCGCCCAACCTTACGCGCAAGCCATCCTCTGCGAATATCCCGCGGGCTTCGTCGAGCCGGTGCCGGCTTTCTGGGAGCAGATGCGGCAAATGGCCTTCGCCGCGGGGCAGGTGATCCAAAGCCTGTCGGCCAGCGGCACCATGCCGGTGCTTGATGCGTTCGGGCTGCCGGTCTTTGGCCCCAACGGCCAGCCGGCTGTGGTGGATCTGGCGCAGCGCAAGCAGGCCCGCCTCGCCTTTTGCACGAACTTCATCCAGCAGATGGCTGCGCTCGAAACGCTCGCCACGAAGGAACTCCAGCAGCAACCGTTCACCGACGCCGAGGTCACCTTCATCCAGGGCCTGATGAACGACCAGAATCGCGGCTACCTTGGCCCCACCTTCGATGGCTGGTATCCGGGCCTGTTTTACAAGGACTACGGCCAGTTTATTGCGCCTCCGCAAGAGGCCCAGGATTTGAACGGCTGCAACCAGCCCGATCCGCTCGTGACCGACATCCAAACGGCGCCGCCGGACGAAGTGGACCCCGTTGGCGGCGTATTGCACGAGGCGACGGGCAACGTGGACCTGCTGATGATCGCCGTGGACAACGGGCCGGACAAAATGGTTTATGCCGGGCCCACGCTGAGTCACTACGAGTTCATCCTCCCCGGCCCGAATCTGCAGCGCCTCACGGACGACCAATGGAAGACGTCCACGTGGCCCGCCCGCCCCCCTTGGACCACCAGCTACCTCGTGCCCAAATAACCGCGGCCCCGTTGCGGCGTCGGCCAAATCAACGAGAGCCGGGAGTTTGCCGGAGTCGAGGTGATGAGACTCATGCTCTACGGGGCGTCGCTGGATTGCGTGTTTTGAACAGAGACTCTTGACGTTGTCTCCTACGAAGCCTCTACCAGTTTGATTTCCTCTTCGGTGAGGCTGTAAAGCTCATAGACCAGCGCGTCAATTTGCCGGTCGGTGGCGGTGGCGCCGTTGTGGAGCGTGGTTCGCTCGGCGTCGGTCTTTGCAGGCAAGCGTTTCGCCAGCCAGTGCCAGCGGCGGTGTTGGAGAACAAGCTGGGGATTCCAATCGCGCGGCGGATGAAGCGGCTGGCCGTTGCCGTGCCAGCGACGACGAGGCCAAACCGGAGGCGGCAAGGCATGGCCGAGCGCGTAGGTGTCCGGCAAGCACTCGTAAAGGTCCGGACGCTCCGTGCCCAACAAGCCGGCGAGCCAATGGCGCATGCAGGCGCGGAGCCAGTCGCGCGGGGCGTTGCCGCGACCGCGCATGAGCTTGCGGAAATGGCCGGGCTTGGCGTAGCTGACTTCCGCACGAGCTTCGATCCAGGCGGCGTAGCGGGCCGGAAGTTCGATACCGAGAAACCGTGACACCTCGGCGCAGACCGACTCCGCAATCAGCCAGGGCATGAGTTGGGTGTCGCGCTCCAGGCCGGGGCGAAGGGTCTCGCGGAACTCCGGCCACCCATCGAATTTGGCCGGCCGCAACGCGGCCTTACCGGCGCAGGCGCGCGGAATTCAGTCCGTTTCGACGACCGCCAGCGAACCAGAGCAGGAATAGTCCGGCGTTTCGTTCCCTTCGGGCGTTGAAGCGGCGTGAACCCCGCGCTCCCGTTTCGTGTTTTCATGCGCCTGAATCTTGCCTGAGGCAGCCGGACAAATACGGTCCAACCCTCAAGATTGTGCTCCGCCCTCCACCAGCTTGATTTCGTCAGCGGTCAAGCCGTAAAGTTCATAGACCAGCGCGTCAATTTGCCGGTCGGTGGCGGTGACGGCGTTCTGCAACGTCTGCCGCTCCGCTTCTGTTGTGGCCGCCCGCAGCTTCGGCGTCAACGCCAGCAGCTTGTCCACGAGCCCCACCAGCCGGTCGTGCCGGGCGCGGCTGGCGGGCTTAGAGAGGTCGAGTGAAACGATGGGAAGCTCTCCGAAATATTGCTTTGTGCAAGTTATCCAGCCTCCGCGGAAGACGTTGCTCACCTGTCGCAGACACCAAAACAGCAGCTTTGAGTTCAACAAGCCGAGAACGAACTCGGGTTTCAGCGGGCATCGCGAATCCAGCGTGATCGTGAAGCCGCCGCTTGCCATCGGACACAACAAGCCACGCACCTTCTTCGGAATGAACGCGAAGGCCGGCTTGTTGGCGAGCAGAGGCACCGCAATCTGAGCGCGGTCGTGGAGTTCCAAGTTGCGCGGAGCGGAGTAACCGAACCACTCCTTGAATTGCTTTCGCTCGCGGAGTTTCGCCCCGTGCTCCTGCAAGTGGGTGAAAGCTCTCGGGAACCGGCGCTGTAATTCGGAACTGGACACTAGCCGGCTGACGCCGTCCTCGATGGCGTAAGGAAATACGATTCGCCACTCCGTTGATGGTTCCAGGAAGTAGCGGCCGAAATCTGAAGCAAAGAGCGGAATCCGAATCGCGCCCGCTTCCAACCCGTGCCCTTTGGCTTCCACAACGAAAACCTCGTCATCACCGCTCGAACTCCCACGGCTCATGTCGGCAGGCAAGTCCAGCAATCGTTTGCCGACGGATTTTACTTTGTCCAGCAACCGGCTTTCTCGCGCATCTGCGAACGTCCAGGGAGCTTCACCAAGCCCTGCCGACGGGCGAGACTCAAAGCTGGCTTCCTCCAGCGCTTTTGCGTCGGCTTTGCTCGCAGCCAGTTCAAAGACTCTCGCTTGCTCACGACTCAAGAACAGCAAGCAGGTGTAGGTAGTCGCTTCAAAGACCTGCTCCGCCCCGAAATCCACGATTCGCGCGACAACCTACGCTTCCGAGAGGCGACTGCGAAGGCCCAGACCATAGTCGGTTCGGAAGAATTTGTTCGGCAGGATCATTCCGAGACGCCCCTTTGCACCAAGCAGGCTCAGGCCACGCTCAACGAAGTTCACATATACGTCGTAGTTGCCCGTTGCGGCGCGGTAGTTCCGAACGAAGTAGCCGACTTGGTCCTGCGGAAAGCCTTGGATGCGGATATAGGGCGGATTCCCGACCACCGCATCAAATCCGCCTGCCTTCATGATGGCGGAGAATTGCACCGGCCAGTCGAAGGCATGGACGCGCACGAGGTCGTCGGGCACGAGCGAGAAGTCGGAGGCGATGAGCGAGTTGCCGCATTTGATGTTGTTTTCGAGCGGCGGCAGGAGGGCTTCGTCGCTGCCGAAGAGGTCGCGCTCGCGGGCCAGCGTGGCGCGGTTCTCGTGCTCCAGCATCTTGAGGTAGAGCGAGAGTTGCGTGACTTCCACGGCCTGCGGGTCGAGGTCCACGCCGTGGATGGTTTCGCGCAGGATGCGGCGCTTCGCTTTGCTCGTGAGATGGAGGGCGTTTTCCTTCTCGTCCAGCCAGCACCAGTCCTTCCTCCGCTGGGCGGGGTGGTCGGTGAGCCATTGCTGGCAGTGCTCGCAGACCACCTCGAAGGCGCGGATGAGAAAACTGCCGGAGCCGCACGCGGGGTCGAGAATGCGGAGCTTGAGGGCCTCTTCCGGCTTCCGGCGGGCGAGCAGCTTGCCCACGGTCTGGCCGACGATGTATTCGACGATGTAGCGCGGGGTGTAATAAACGCCGCCAGCTTTCCGGACCTCCGGCTTTTCCTCGATGGTTACGCCGCGCCCTTGCGGGCGGACAATCTTGCCGAGGAATCGCTCGTAAATGGTGCCGAGGATTTCGACCGGGATGTAGTTGAAGAGGTAGGGGGATTCCTCGTCACCCAGTTCGTCGAGGAATTGCGCCAGCCAGTCATCACTGACGACGAGTTCCTCGCTGAAGTGGGGTTTGAAGAGGTTGCCGTTGAAGAACGGGATATGCGAGGCCGGGCGGCGGTCGAGGGCGCGGAAATGCCGGACAAGCGCGTGCCAGAGCGTGCCCTTGGGGGCGCACAGTCCGCTGCCGCCGTGGTGGCTGGGCGGTTCGTCGTGGAGTTCGAGCGGTTGCTGGCGGGCGCGGCGCGGGATATCGGGGTCGCTGTTATCCCGCCAGGAGCGGACCAGGCGGTCGAGCGGATAGCCGGTGTCAATGTCGCGGTCCTCGCAGATGCGGAGGAAGAGGATGCGGTCGAGAATGCGCTGGACCGCTTCGTTGAGCTGGGTGCCTTCGAGCAGGTCGGCGCGGTCGTTGTGGCGGAGCAGGTCGGAGGCGAGTTCGCGGCGGGCTTCGTCGAGGAAGTTGAGGAAGTCGGTGTCGAGCGCACGGGAGCGGTCGGGCTTGATGAGCCAGCCCTGTCTGGCCTTGCGCTGGCCCGTGGGTTTCTTGGGCAGGGATTCGATGAGCTGATCAATGCTGCCGGCGGCGACGCGGGTGCGGGCGAGGAGGTTCCAGAGTTCCTGCGCCACGAGCGGATACTGGCGGAACTGGTAGGTCTTCCAAAGGCCCACCTCCGGCTCGTCCTTGAACGGCTTGCCACCGACAATGAAGATCTTCAGCTCGTCGAAATCGGTGAGAACGGCCAGGGCCAGGCCCTTGTTCCAGGCGTAGCGCTTGGCTTGGAAGATGTCTTGCGCGTGGAGTTCCTGGGCTGGTTTCTTGGCCTCGCAAATGAAGCGGTCGGTGGGGTGGGTGCGAAACAGGTAGTCGGCGCGTTTCTGGCGTCCACCGATCTGGGTGCGGCTCTCGGTTTCGACTTCGCGGTGTTGCGGGATGAGGCCCGCCTTGTTCTCGATGTCCCAGCCAAGGGCGCGGAAGAGGGGATTCAGGAATTCCTGGCGGAGACTGGCCTCGTCGTAGGCGGCGCTCTGGTAGGCGGCGAGGTTTCGGCCAAAAACTTCGACGAGCCGGTCAAGTTCCTGCTTGAATGAATCGAAGCTGGCGGCGGCGGACATGCGGATAGTGTAGAACCTGGGCCGAGGAATGGGAGGCAAAAGCGCCGGGCCGATTTGCCCCACCTGCCCGCCTTTCCCGCTTGCCCGGCTGGCGTGAACGCCCCACCCTCGGCGGCCGGACAACCGCATGAGCGCCGAACCATCCACGGCCGTTTTCTACCAGCGCTGCCAGTTCGCCACGCCGCTGCCGGTGGCTTTTCTCTACACGCCGGCGCACCATTGGCTGGCGCGGCAGCCGGACGGTTCATGGCGCGTCGGACTCACGAAATTTGCGACGCGACTGCTCGGTGAAATGGTGGAACACGGTTTTCAGGTCGTGCCCGGCGCCAGCCTGCAGGTCGGCGACGCGATTGGCTTCGTCGAGGGTTTCAAGGCGGTTTCCGAATTGCACTCCGCGGTGAACGGTCGTTTTCTCAGCGCCAATCCCGCGTTGCGCGAGAAACCCGATCTGATCAACCAGGACCCCTACGACGCGGGCTGGCTTTACGCCGCCGAAGGCACACCCGACCCGGCCTGCCTGGACGTCCAGGGCTATCGCGATTTTCTGGACCGCACCATTGACCGGATGCGGGTCGAGGAAGCCGGCGAGGAAACGCGCTGACGCGACCATTGAAACCGCGCGATGTTCCCCGCCCTGCTCGCCACCATCCTGTTTGCCGGCTCGGTCATTGCCGAGAGCCGGTCG
>JBEKGJ010000041.1:0-47257 GCA_050012855.1 Verrucomicrobiota bacterium
CGGCGCCGCGCCGGATTTGAACAAGGTCGCGGCCCGCAAAATCCTCAACGAAACTGCCTTTTTCTTCCCGCAACTCGTCTCCGACAGCAACGGCGTCGTGCGCCTTTCCTTCACCATGCCCGAGGGGCTGACCGAGTGGCGCTTCCTGGGTTTTGCCCACGACAACGCCTGTCGCGCCGGCCAGCTCTTCGGGGAAACTGTCACGGCCAAGGACCTCATGGTCCAGCCTAACCCGCCCCGCTTCCTGCGCGAGGGCGACGCGGTCGAGTTTACCGTCAAGGTGTCCAACCAGAGCGACCAGCGCCAGCGCGGCAAGGTGCGGCTGACACTGAACGACGCGTGGACGGAGAAGTCCGCCGACGCGCTGCTGGGCAACAAGGTTCCCGAACAGGCGTTCGACATTCCGGCGAAGGAATCGCGGAGCTTCGCCTGGCGCCTGGCGGTGCCCGACGGTTTCCCGGCGCTTTCCTACAAGGCGGTCGCTGCGTCTGACCAGGTGTCCGACGGCGAGGAAGGAGTGTTTCCGGTCCTGTCGCGCCGCATTCTGGTAACCGAATCGCTGCCGCTGCCGATCCGCGGTCCGGCAACCAAACAGTTCGATTTCAAGCGGCTTGAGGACTCCGGCAAATCCACGACGCTGCGCCACCAGAGCCTGACCGTGCAGATGGTGTCCAATCCGGCGTGGTATGCGGTGATGGCGCTGCCTTACTTGATGGAGTTCCCCTACGAATGCGCCGAGCAGACCTTCAACCGCTTTTACGCGAATGCGCTGGCCCGCACGATCGCTAATAGCGACCCGAAGATTCATCGCGTCTTCGAGCTCTGGCGCGCGACGCCCGCCCTCGACAGCCCGCTCGAGAAGAACCAGGACCTGAAGAGTGTGGCGATCGAGGAAACGCCGTGGTTGCGTCAGGCCCAGAATGAGAGCCAGGCCCGCAAGAATGTCGGTCTGCTCTTCGAGGACAACCGGCTCAACGCCGAACTTGCCCTTGCCTTCCAGAAACTTGCCGAGGGCCAGTTGGGCGACGGGGCGTGGCCGTGGTTCCCCGGCGGGCCGGCCAACGATTACATCACGCTCTACATCACCACCGGCTTCGGCCGGCTCCGGCAGCTTGGCGCCGACGTCCAGATGCCGCCCGCCCTCCGTTCACTCGACCGGCTCGACAACTGGATGCGCGAGCACCACGACCGCATTCTGAAGGATTGGAGGAAACCGGAAGATTACGTGCCGGGCGCGACCGATGCGCTTTATCTCTATGGCCGGAGCTTCTTCCTCAAGGACAAGCCCGTCGCCGCGGAGCACAGGCCGGCCGTGGATTTCTTCCTCCAGCAGGCACGCCGGCACTGGCTGAAAACTGGAAACCGCCAGACCCAGGCCCATCTGGCCATCGCGCTGCAACGCTTCAACCTCTTCAACTCGTTTAACGATTCAACGCCGATGGACATTATGAAATCGCTCAAGGAACGCTCCGTCACCGACCCGGAGATGGGGCGGTTCTGGCGGGAGGACGAACTGAGCTGGTGGTGGTATCACGCGCCCATCGAAACCCAGGCGCTCCTGATCGAGGCCTTCGGCGAGGTCGCGCATGACGACTCGGCGGTCGAGGAATGCAAAGTCTGGCTGTTGAAGCAAAAGCAGACACAGGATTGGAAAACGACGAAGGCCACCGCCGACGCCATCTATGCGCTACTCCTGCGCGGCCGAAACCTGCTCGCGAGCGACAAACTGGTCGAGGTGAAACTCGGCAATCTCGACGTCACGCCCGGCGCGAAGCCAGTCGGCACCCTCAACTCTCAACCCTCAACTCTCAACCGGGTCGAGCCCGGCACCGGCTTTTACGAGCGGCGTTTCGCCGGTCCCGAAATCAAACCTGCAATGGGCCGCATCACGGTGAAGAAACTCGACGACGGCGTCGCCTGGGGCAGCGTCCACTGGCAGTACCTCGAAGACATGACGAAGGTGACGCCTTACGCCGGCACGCCTTTGAAACTTAAAAAGACGCTCTTCACGCGAAAAAACACGGCGAAGGGCCCGGTGCTCGAGGCGGTGAAGGGACCGCTGGCGGTGGGCGACGAACTGGTCGTGCGGATCGAACTGCGCGTGGACCGCGACATGGAATACGTCCACTTGAAGGACGAACGGGGGAGCGGCACGGAACCGGTGAATGTCCTGTCCGGATACCGCTACCAGGACGGCCTCGGCTATTATGAATCCACGCGGGACACGGCCAGCCACTTCTTCATTGATTACCTGCCCAAGGGCACTTATGTCTTCGAGTATGCCACGCGCATTCAGTTGCGCGGCCAGTACCAAACCGGGGTGGCGGGCATCCAGTGCATGTATGCGCCGGAATTCAACAGCCACTCGGAGAGCTTCAACCTGGTGGTGAAATAGGGCGAGCCTCACCCGGCGGTTACTCACCGGGTGGACTCACTGCCCGGCTGGGAGGCGATCGCCGCCGCGACCCAGTCATCGGTTGGAGCGGTGCAACTGACCGCCGGCATGGGGTTGATCTCCAGGGCCCGTGAGGATTCGGAAATGCTATTTTCGCACTTGGAGGATTCTCTCCGCATTTCTGGAATAAACCTTCTTCAAGATTTTGTCGCTCAACCCGAACCCATGCAACGGCCAGTGATAGGTGAACAAGTCCCAGTCGTAGAAATGTTCATCCTCGGTTTCCAGGATGCGGAAAGTCGTCAGGTACATCTGCTTGCCGCGGCCCATGTCGGTCCCGTACACGAGCCGGTCCTGATATTTGCGATAAAACTTCGCGGCGGTCCGCGGGATGGGTGCGGTCTCGGCGTACCGCGCGCTGATGTCGGCATAGAGATTGGGATACTTGTCGAACATCGCCCCGAGCCGGGCCAGGTCGTAGCAACAGTTGGCAAAATGACAGGCCACGAACGTGGTGCGGGGGTGCTTTTTGACGGCTCGTTCGAGCGTGCCAAGGAGCTCAGCGTGGGACAGGATGTTGGTTTGGTTGTCCAGCCGCCATTGGTAGGCATTCATCAGCCCGTCATTGTATTTGTCCATGGGCTCATACATCCACTTGGGATCGGCCACATGGATGCTCACGGGCATGCGGAGCTGGCCGCATTTTTCCAGCAGCGGGTCCATTCGGGGATCATCACAGTGCATCCCCCAGGCTGGCGGCTGGCAGTAGAACAGGCCCTTCCCCTTGTCCCCGAGTTCTCCCACGCCCTCCGCCCCCGCTTGGAAGCAGCGTTCCAATTCGGCCACCGCGGCCGGCCCGTAGCCCGGCTGGTCGTAGCCCGTGTAATCGAACCCGCACCAGACCGAGAAGCGCCCTGGATACTTCTTGTACCGGGCGACGATGGCGTCAAATGCCTTCCCGTGCGCGCAGCTAAGAATGACGGACTTCTTGATGCCCAGTCCGTCCATGGTGCGCACCCATTCCGCGATTTGCCCGTCCTCCTTCGCGTAATCGTGACTGTGCAGGTCGATCACCGGGAACCGGGCCTTGTCCAAATGCGTCACCGGCACCTGGTAAATCGACCGTGGTCTGAAATCCTTGAGCAACAATTGCTCCGGGGATGATTCCTGGGCGGCGAGCCCCCCGGCGAGCGCGAGCGGGAACAATATCCAGGGAAAGGAACGAAATGTTTTCATAAGAGTGCCGGCGTTCTTGTAGGCCGGGGTGGATCAAATTCTCAAGTAGATCTTTTTCCGGTGCATCCACAGGAGGATGAGCCAGAAGACGAGCAGTACCGCGCTCCGTTCGAGCATCGGGGCATAAGGCGCGCCGCAGCGTTCGAAGACGCGCTGGCCGAGGTGGGTCTTGAGGCTCTCGCGGATGAACCCGCCCGTGAGCTGCCACAGGCAGTACAGCGTGATCGGATTCAACCCCGCGACGACCAGCGGGAAGGCCCAGCGCTTCCAGCCGCGCCAGTCGAGGAGCGCGACGAAGCCCGCAAGCAGCAGCGTCACCCACCCGCCGCTGAAGAACGCCCAACTCGGCGTCCAGATGCGCTTCACGATCGGGCAGAAGCCGGCCAGTTCAAGGACTTTCCCGAGCACGATCCCGGCCATCCCCGCGATGACGAGGCGCTTCAGCTTGTCGGCGATCGTGAGTTCGCTGCGCAGCAGCCGGCCGGCGATCAGGCCAAAGATCATCGTCGCCAGCGCGGGGATGAAGTTGAGGGTCTGATAGCCGCCGGCGTTGTGCGTGAACGGCCCTTCACGCGGGAAAAGGTTGAGAAACCACAAATCAAACGTGGCGCCGAAGTTCGCGTTCTTTTCCCAATGCGCCGCGAAGCCGCTGAGGCGCGGCCAGTCCGCCGGCACGCCCACGGCCTGCCAGTCGAAGCTTGCCGGCGGGAAGGGATGCAGCGCATAGGCAAACCAGCAGGCGAACAAGAGGGCGAACGCGACGAGCCACGGCGTGCGCGGTTTCGTGAACGCGACCAGAAAGAGGAACGGATAGCCAAGGCCAATCTGCGCGAGAACATTCGTGAAAGACCATTCGGCCTGCCTGCTCCAGGCCGAGGTAAGGAACACCGCGAGCAACACAAGCAGTAAAGCCCGCCAGAGCGCATGGCCGAACATCACGCCAAACTTCTGCCCGCGCGCCTGCCGGTTGGCCACCGACCACGGCAGCGCCACGCCCACCATGAACATGAACGCCGGCTGGATGAGGTCCCAGAGCGTACAACCCGCCCACGGGGTGTGGTCGCACTGGTCGCCGAGGAACTTCCACACCGCGCTGTCTGGGAAATGCTTTGCCACTTGCGGAATCCCCAACCCGCTCGACGCCATCAGCAGCATGATGGCGCCGCGAAAGGCGTCGAGGGACTGCAGGCGCCGGGGCGGAGAAATGGGGCCGGGTACCGCGGAATCGCCCGTGGCCAGCGGCGTCGTGCTGGCTGGCGCCCGGGAGATCACGTTGGGCGGGGTCGCTTGCGTTGCTTCACTCACGGATGTGCTGTTGGTTATGGGCGACCGCCGGACACGCGTCAAGCCGAGGCGCTGGCACCGTGAACGTCCGCTGCGCGGGCACGGCGGAGCAGCACCCAATCAAGGCAAATACGCCGGGGCCGGCCAGGGAACCGGCCGGTCTGCGGGTCGGGTTCGATTTCAGTTGCGGGAGGATCATGCTAAGCGTCACGGCCTCGCCGTGGCGGGCTTCAAGGTCCACGCCTGCAGCCGCGCCAATTCCATGAGCTGCGGGGCGCGGAAGCCGGTTTTGTGAATCACCCAACCACCGAACAACTCCGGGGTGTCCTTCGCGAGGTGGCGCTCGGGAAGAACCCCCACCTCGTGGCCCAACAACACAGTTTGCCCGGCCAGAGGTCCGTCATGCTGGCGGTGGAAATTCCACGCTGCCGCCATCGCCGCGAGGAAATCGGCCGGCGGCACGGCCTCCGCCCCGACGAACACGCGGGCCGGAACCCGACGCTCGACCTGGATGAAGTTACGCACGTCGCGCAGGGCGTCGCGGAACGCGAGCCCATCGAGGCTCGTCAGCACGGGAGCCGCCGGCGGTGGCGCATCCGGTCCGAACAGTCCGCCCGCTTTGACGGGGAATGCCGGCGCGCGGCCGGCCATGACGTCGCTGAGCGCGAGCGTCAGCAGCTCGAATTGATCGGCAACGGAATAGACTCGCGGGCCGAGGCGCTGGTAGTCCACGCCGCCGACGCTCCGGTGGTGGATCCGCTGGGCGAGTTCATCCAGGTCAGCTTCGGTTGCGCCCTCGGAGCGGACGAGGTCCAGGTAGAGCGCCGGCAAGTCACTGGCCGTGACCCAGTGAACGCCGGGGAGGGCGCGGATGTAATCAACATAGTCGGCGAACCGTTTGAAGGCGGCTTCCGTTTCCGCGGCGGGGCGTTGGCCCGGCGCTTTCCACTGCTCGCGTGGCGGGTTCGCGCCGCGGGCAAAGTTCACGCTGTCCCAGAACTCGCGGTGCACCCACTCGCAGGGATGATAGAAGATGCTGATCAAGCCGCCGCCCTCGCCGCGCAACCGTTCCGCGATGGCCGAAACCTTCTTCTTCGCCGGCTCGACGGCCTCGGGGTCGTGCAGTTCCATGCGGGCGAGGTTCGGGTTCATGCCGAAGACGTTCAAGGCCCCGGCATACCAGAACGGCTTGCCGTCCAGTCGCACATGCGAATCTTCATCCACGTAGCAGGGCACGCCGCGCGGCGCGACCCCGATTTGCCGGAGCGCGGCAATCGCCTGCGGCGCCCACGATGAACCCGGCTGACCGTAGCACGCGAGGGTGGGAAGGCCGAAAATGCGCCGCACATCGGCCGCGCCGCCACCTTCGCGCCGCGCAAACTCAGCGATGCCGTCCAGCCAGCCGCATTCGGCCAGATATTCGGTCGGGGTCGGATGAACCGAGTGGAAATCGGAGTGGTAGCCGATGTCGTGGTGCTTGAGCGCGGCGATGACATCCTGGCGTCCGCGTCGCTCCAGCACGCGCGCCTTTTCGCCCACGACCTTGAACGTGGCGCGGATGCCGCGCTCGGTGAGCAGTTCGCCCAGGCGCCGGGTCGCATCGTCATCGGCGGGCAGCAGATAGTCCTCTGTGTCGAACCAGAGGATGACGTTGACCGGGGCCGCCGTTGCTTCCGCGGCGATGCGCGGACACACACCACCGGGGGCGAGCAACCCAAGCAAGGCCACCAGGGATAAAAGTCCGAACGGGGAACGAGTTTTCATGGCGTGGGCGTTCATCATCTACGGTTACCTGAACATGAATTTGGCCGTCGCACCAGCGCTGCGGCTCGACCGCGGAACTTCCGCACCAAATGAGGCACTGTGGCGGTCATGACGGAGATGCTGCGCGTCCTCGGTTTCTGCGACCCCATGCCTCCGGGACCGTGACATTGATTTCCAAGTGAATTCCAAGCCGCCCACACGCAGCAAGTGTCCCATGATCGAAAACACCCGTGGTACAAGGTGAGCGCGCATCCCAGCCAATGTCGCAAAACACCTTGCCGCCGTCGCTGATGATTTGAGCAAGAAACGATCTGTTCTTTTCCAGCTCGGCCAACCGATGCTTCAAGAAGTCGTCAAGGGTGACGTCTTCCGAACTCACTCGTTGCGCATGGCGGAGTTTGCACTGCCAATAGCTCAGAACCGCTTTCCGGCCTGATGGCTTTCCGCGAAAACTGAGGCGTTCCTTACCAGCCTCCGACTGAGAGTCTAGCTTCATCCCCAACGCGCGCGTGATTTCTTCCGGCGCGATGGACGGGTGCACAACACAGAAGCTCACCGAATATGGGAACTCACACATGATATTCTATTCGGACCGACGCAGTGGTTCTCGCATAAACGGGTCCTGTGTATTGGCACACATGTCCGTATCAAATGGCAAAGCCGGTGCATCGCACACGCCGGCGTTGGCCAGGTCAATCCAGGGCCGCCGTTTCATGCCAGCCTCCGGAATTCGTCCGGGGTCAGGCCCGCGTCGCGGGCTATGCCGCCCATGGTGTAAGGATCGATCGGATCGGCCCGCGGAATAACCAGCCGCGTCTCACCGTTGGACATGACGACATGCCCGCCTTGCCGGATGACGCGGTAGCCGAGCTTCTCAAAGACGCGAATGGCGTCTTGATGTCGGATACCGGGAAGTTTCGGCATATCAAACCATGACTTCGGCTTCGCTCACCTTGAAGTGTCTCGACTCGTCGGCTTCCGCCGCCAGCCATTCCTGGATCGCCTCGCGAATGTTGTTCAAGGCTTCCTCGCGTGTGCGGCCCTGCGAATGGCAGCCTTTCAGCGCGGGACAACTCACGGAAACGCCGTCCGCATGCTCAATCAAAGTAACACGATACTTGCTCATGGCTGAAAAATACGCTGGCGGTTCATAGGAAGCAAGCAACCGCGCCCCCCCGTCGCCATCCGGGGCGGTTCCCGCTCACCAGCCCGGTTTGAGCGCCTGGATCAGCGCCATGGGATCGGCAATCGTGCCGAGTTCGGCCGTTTCCTTGTCCAAGGTGACTTTCACCGTGCGGCCCGTCTTGAGCGCGGTGGCCCAGAATTCCTGCGGCGTGATGTCCGGCTTCGCTTCGCACGCCAGCGCGTAAAGGCCGGCAATCCACGGCACCGACCAACTCCAGCCGCCGACCGCGTAGAACGCATAATCCTCCGGTCCCGTCGGACCGGCGGTGGTCCGGGCATCCATCGGCACCAGCAGCCGTTCGCCCGGCGCGAACCGGTGGGTACCGTTCCAGAACGTGTTCGCCCACCAGGACCCGAGACCGTACGACTCGAACCGGTCGGGGTCCGGCAGCAGTTCGCGGCCGAGCCCATGGAACTTCAAATTATAGTGCCGCTCCAGGGCCGAGGTAATCACGAACACGCCGTCGCGCTGGGCGCGCTGGACCGCCGCATCCGCCGCGGCGCCCCCTTTCATGTCGGGCGACCAGCCCACGGAAATGGAGATGACGCGGAGCTTGTGCCCAGCCGGCAGTGTCGCGTTCACGTCGAGCAGGCGGTTGACCGCCTGGGCCAGCGGCGTGAAGTCGAGTTCGCCCTGGTTGTCCTGGTGCCATTCCGCGACGTAATAAAGCTCGGCGCCCGGCGCCACGCCGATCGTTTTGCCCGCGGCGATGGACGTGACCGCCGGCCCGTGCATCGAAGCATCGCCGTTTTCCTGGGAATGAATCTCCTCATAGAGCCGGAGCCGGTCACGGTATTCCTGGTGGTTGACCAGGAGGGGCTGGTCAACGATCCCAATGCCCACCCCGCGGCCAGTGATGCCCCGGGCGTGCACCGCGCGGACGCCCAGGCCGGGGTTGCGCCCCACGTCCATAATCCGCGGCGGTTCAAACCCCACCGGCAACTGCGCCGGCCAGCGCGTGCGGTTGTCGAAAAGGGCGTGCTCCAGGTCGGTCAGCCGGTCTTGCAGGTCCAGCGCGGAGAGGTCGTAGCTGCGAAGGTCCACCTGATCCGGCCGCAAAGACTTCGGGTCCCAATGGCCAATCTGGGTGGATTTGCCCCGCCGGAACTGCAGCGGGCCCGGCGTGCGGACGATCTCCAGCTTGCCCGTCGCGGAGGTCAGCGTCTTGAACCGGGGCTGGCCCGACAGCGGCGGGGCGGCGGGCACGCCTTTCGGCCGCTCGAACATCGAGTCCGGCAGGTCGGGGTTCAGTTTGACCTCGGTGAACTCAAAACTGATCTGGTTGTTCATCCGGAGCGCGTGCGGCAATTTGATCCCGCCCACCTCCCGGTAGTCCTCGAGCGTCAACAATCCGACGCGCGCCAGGCGGCCGCTTTCGGCGTCGAACCACAGCCGCGGCGTCGTTTCCGTCTTCTCGCGGACCATGTAATAGGTGTGGTTGTTGCTCCAGACCAGGGCGCTGGCACCGCCACCGTAAAGCTCAGCCATGCGCAAGTAACCGAACGGCGAGGCCGCCATGATCAGGTCGAGAATGACCCCCTGGTCCTGCGGATCGGTGACATCGCGGACCCCGTCCGGGCGGCAGGACCACAACCGCGCCTGCGGGTCGCGGGCGTGCTGGAACTTCACTCCCTCGGCGGACTGCATGGTGAGCAGCATGAAGCCGGGCGCCTTCAATGCCAGCGTCGTGCTGAATTCCTGCATGCCTTCCCGGCCGGTGCCTTTGAAGACGAGGTTGGTGATCCGGCCCAGCGCAGCCCGGCCGCCGATGGCCTGCAGATGGGTTTCGATCAGGTTCGTGGCCGCGGGCGCGATCGTGGCCTCCGCTGCGCGTCCCCGGCCAGGCGTGGCCAGCACGAGCCCCAGCCCCAGGAGACCGAACAGCGAGTGTTTGATGCTATTCATACATTTGGCAATTGATTTGAACGAATCTGGTTTTCTTTACAGGCGGCCGGGCCAAGCGGCGGGACCGCGTTTCTGAGGGCTTTGACCACCTTGAAATCGCATCGTCACGCCGAAGCCGCGTTTTTCTTCCCTCGCCCTTTCCCGGGAAACAGCGCGTGACGACTGGACAGGTGTCATGTCTGAGTGTAATAGACGGCTATGACACTTGTCAACCAACTCGGCAACGGCGGCGGGACCGACCCGTCCAAACTGGGTGGCACGGGCGACTCGCCCGTCCCGGCCGCGCGCGAGGATTGAGGCATGGAAATCCGGCTCTCCACCTCGGACGGCGTGCCGGTGTACCGGCAGATCGTGAACCAGGTGAAATACCTGGTCGCCTCCGGCCGGCTCCGGCCCGGCCAGGAACTGCCGACGATCCGCGCGCTGGCCGAAAAGCTGGTGATCAACCCGAACACGGTCGTCCACGCCTACGCCGAGCTCGAAAACGAGGGCCTGGTGGTGCGGCGGCACGGGTCGGGCACCTACGTGGCCGAGGACCCGACCCGCCTGTCCTCGCGCGCCGGTCGCGAGGCGCTGAGCGCCAAGGTGGACTCGTTGCTCGCCGACGCCGCGCACCTCAACACCAGCGTCGAGGAGATCATCCGTCTGGTCTGCGAACGTTACGCCAACCTCAAGAAAAAGGAGCAATCATGAACAACACCAACCTCATCGAAGTGGACCGGCTCTCCCGTCGGTTCGGCAGCAAGCTCGCCCTGGACAACGTGACGATGGCGGTGCCGGGCGGCATTGTCCTGGGCCTGGTCGGCGCCAATGGCGCGGGCAAGACCACGCTGATCCGTCACCTGCTCGGCCTCCTGCGCGCGCAAAGCGGCACCGTCCGCGTGTTCGGCCTCGATCCCGCGGCCCACCCCGTGCGGGTGCTGGCGCGGCTCGGCTATTTGTCCGAGGACCGCGACCTGCCGCCGTGGATGTCCGTCCGCGAACTGCTGCGCTACAGCCGCGCGTTCCGTCCCGGCTGGGACGCGGCCTACGCCGAGCAGTTGCGCGAACAATTCCAGTTGGCGCCCGATGCCATGCTTCGCCACCTGTCGAAGGGCGAGCTGGCCAAGGCCGGGCTGATCGTCGCCCTCGCGCACCGGCCCGAGTTGCTGGTTCTGGATGAACCGAGTTCCGGCCTCGATCCCATTGTGCGCCGTGAATTGCTCGAAGCCGTCGTCCGGGCGGTCGCCGAGCACGGCCGCACGGTCCTCTTCTCGTCGCATCTCCTCGATGAGATCGCGCGGGTTTCAGATCACGTCGCGATGATGGCCCACGGCCGCCTGGTGTTGCACGGACCGCTGGCCGCCGTGATGGAACGCCATCGCCGGGTGGTGGTGCAGGCCAACGTCCCGATAGCGCGCCTTGCCGGCTTGCCGGGCGCCCTGTTCGTGTCCGGCGGGCCGGGCGAATGGACGCTCATCTGCAATGGCACACCCGAGGCATTTGCGCCGGCGTTGCGCGAACTTGGCGGCCAGTTGCTCGAAGAAGGGGGCGCGACCTTCGAGGAAATCTTCCATGCCCGCGTCGGTCACGCCACCGGCTGAAGACGTCATCCAGCATCGCAGCGTCATTTCTTGAAAGGGAGCTGGTCATGAACTCGATCACTTGTCCGATTCCGGTGGCCCCCCGCACGAACGCGGTGCTGGCACATGGGTCGCCCCTGCGCGCGCTCGCCTGGGAGATGCTCTGGAAGAGCCGGGTCCTCCTGCCCGCCCTGCTCGTTCTGTGGGGCGTGGGCGCGTGGCTGGCGCACGCGATCGCCAGCGCGCCGCCCGACGACCCGGGCATGATTTCCTTCCGCCAGACCGGCGTCCTGCTCTGGCTGACCTCGCTCATCCTGGGCTTCGCGCCGTTCACCCTCATGGAAAGCCATGGCGGCTGGCGGTTCAGTTCGATGACCACCCGGTGGTTCGTGCTGCCGGTGCCGGCGACCGTGCTGGTGCTGCTGCCGCTGACCCTCGGCTGGGCCGCGATTGCCGCCGTGCACAGCGCGTGGTCGCCGCTGGTTCAACGCCTGTTGCCGGGCACCGACGCGCGGTATCACCTCGTCCTGCTGCTGGGTTTGATGGCGGTAGTTCAGACAATCTCCTGGGTCACGCCGCGGAAACCGGCGCAGTTCTGGACGCTCGCGGCGCCGTTGATATTGGTGGCGCTCTGGCTGGCGTTCGCGCCGCCGACCTCACCGCGCTGGGCGGTGCAACGGGGCGAGGTCATGCGTTACATGGCGGGTGTGTCGCTGGTCCTGGCGCTGGCCGGCATCGGCGTAGCGCGGGCGCATCGCCGCGGCGACTGGCCGGGCGGGTTTTCACTGGCGCTGCCAGGGCGGGCGGCGCGCCGACACAACGGCGTGGCTGCCGGGCCACTGCGTTCGCCCTTCGCCGCGCTGGTCTGGGCGGAGGCACGGCCGCTGTGGCGTGCGTTCGCGTTGAGCTGGCTGGCTGTGGCAACGCTGATCAGCATCGCCGTCATCACCGGGATGCATTCCTACCAGCCCGAACGGAGATGGTTCTCCGAGGTGGCGACCATGGCGGCCTTGAATTACCTGATGCTTTGGGGCCTCCTCTGGCTTGCGCCGGCGGGGATGGTGGTGGCCGGGGAATCGCTGGGCGTCTTCAAGACCGGGTTCACCTCGTTCCGCGCGACCCTGCCGGTGAATGCCGGCGGTCTGCTGGCGCCGCGGTTGCTGGCCATGCTGCTCGCGTTTCTCACCGTCTGGGTGCCAATCGTCGTCCTGCTGGCGGTCAGCCTCCCGAACATGCCGCCCGGCTACCCGCGTTTCCCGGACATGCTCCCGATGCTCGTCTGGTTCGCGATCGTCAGTGCCCACGTCATGATCGGCGCGCTGCCGCTCCTGCTGACCGGGCGGCTCGAGGGATTGCCGACGCTGTTGGTGCCGACGCTGCTGGCCTGGATGGGCACCTGGCAACTCGCCGGCTATCTCGACGGCGAAGGCGAAAGCGCGCCCGCCCTGTGGGTCGTGGTCGCGCTCCTGACGGTCAAGTTGTTGCTCGCCGTGACCGGCGTCGTTCTCGTGGTGCGGGGCGGACACCTCCGGCTGCGATCAGCCGCGGTGGCGACGGCGGTCTGGGCGCTGTTGGCGCTGGGAGCGATCTGGACGGTGGGCAGTCATGGAAACCACATGCGGGCGCTTGCCTCGGTGACGCTGCTCCCGTGCGCCCGGCTGGCATGGTGTCCGCTGGCGGTGGCGTTCAACCGCCATCGCGGATAGGCAGGAGATCCGCTCAGCAATCCTGCCGTCCACGTTGCGCTCTCAGGCGCGCTAATTGCCGGCCGGCTGCGCCGCGGGCACAGGTTCGACGTTCACAATCAGGTCAAACCATTCCCCGTAACGCTGGCCGTCGAGCGTCACATCAAAGCTGACCAGGTGAACTCCCGCCCCCGCCCCCGCGGTCGCCTTTAAGCGCAGCGGAAACACGCGACGGGAGACGCCTGCGAGGCGGCCGGTCAGCACGGACGTCTCGGCAATCAGGTCGGGCGGCGTGTGGATCTCGATGCGGTGGGTTTGCGCCCGCGACCGGAAGTTGCGCACGTGCAGGTCCACCGTCACGCTGCCGCCGGGACGCAGCGTGACCCGGTAGGGTTGGGCGCGGACCCAAAACGGATCGAACCAGTAGCGATAGTCCGGGTCGGGGCTGAGCGATTGGAAGGCGTCGCGCATCTGGTAGGACCAGCGACGATAGCGTTCGATGAACTGCGCGGGATGGCCCATGACGAAGGAATGACCGCCGACCAGGACGTCAGGCTGGAGCCGGTGCAGCAATTCCGCTCCTTCAATGTAACCCTCTTCGAGGATCGCACTGTTGTGGGCCACCATGGCCTCGTGACCGGTCTGGCTGACGTCGTCCGGGTCGCCGAAAATGTTGTCGCCGGTGAAGGCGACGATCCGGCCATCAACGCGGCCATGGAGACACAACGCAAACTCGGTCTGGCCCGGCATCCAGTCCACCGTGAACAAGTGCCCTTGCCACCGAAACGTTTCGCCCGGGCGGAAGGCCCGGTCCACCTTGACGCCGGTCAGGCGCCGGCCGTCGGACCCGATCTTGCCATAAGCCTGGATGGGCGCGGAGTAATCGAACCACTCGGGATGCTCCATCTTGTCCACCATGTTCGCGAGGGCCCAGATGGGCGCGCCCCATTTTTCGCGCAGATGCGGCGCTTCGAGGAAGTGGTCGCCGTG
This sequence comes from Verrucomicrobiota bacterium, assembly GCA_050012855.1. Lineage (GTDB taxonomy): Bacteria > Verrucomicrobiota > Verrucomicrobiia > Limisphaerales > J093 > JAJXZJ01. The sequence continues at coordinate 14,008 of JBEKGJ010000041.1, forward strand.
CATGTGGGAAATGATGACCGCATCAATCGCCTTCAAGCCGTAGTGCGCTTTCAGTCCGGCCAGCGCCGTATCGAGGAAGATTTCGTCGAGCAACCCGCAGTCCACCACCAGCGCATGACCGTTGTCGGCCAGGATCAGCCCGAAATTGGGCCAGAAATTCAGACGTTTGAATTTGAACAGGTGCGGCGACACCTGCCAGACATTCGAGACCACGGTCGGTGTCGAAACCTTGTCCTGGTAGGCCACCGAGGCGCCTTCGACGCCGTAGCCACGGACATAAAGCGGTTCGAGCCGCGCCAGCTTTTCGCCGAACTGCGGCCACTGGGCTTCCGGGTTTTGCACGACGGGTCCGTGCGATGGCAGGAGCCGGGCCGGCTGGTAGCGGGCCAGCAGCGCCACCGAACGCCGGAGCGCCTGGATGCCCGCGGCGAAGCCGTAGTCCCATTCCGTGTCGAACCACGTGTGCATCTTCGCCCCGTCGAGCATCACGTCGCCGCTGAACACGAGCCAGTGCCCGCCCTCGCGCAGGAGATAGGACATGCCACCCGGGCTGCTGCCGCGTGTGTCCAGACAAAGGAACTCGCGCCCGTGCCAGGCAAACGTGTCGTTCGTGCGGAAGGCGCGATCGAGGGGAATGGGTTGGATGGGCGGGCGCACGTAGCTGGCACTGTGGATCGTGAAGCGATCACCCAAGTTCACGTTCATTTTTCGGAACGCCGTCGGCGTTTCGAACAGGGCCCGTTCGGCCTCCGGCGCCGCCACTTTGGCTCCCGTGCCACGCAGGCGCGGTGCTCCCTGGCACTGCTCGCGGTGATGGTCCGTGAACAGCACCCACTCGACCCGTTTCACGCCGATCTCCGCGAGATGATCGAGCACGCTGCCATCACCGAAGTTAATAAGCAGCGCCGTCTCGCCGTCTTGGACCGCATAGACATTGCAGGTGTCGGTCCAGACGAAAAGGCCGGGCGCGGCACTGACGTCCACGGGGCGCAACATGGCCGGCGGCGTGGACGAGGTTGACCGAGCGGCGGCCGGCGTCGCTCCAAGGAGGACTGCCAGCGCCACCAGCACGAGGAAATGCCATCGCATGGGCCGCCTTTGCATCAGTCGTTTGCCGGCGTGAATTGGAAGACGAACGCGTGATGGCACGGCGGCGACTTGCGGACCGCCGCCGGCACCTCGATGGTGGTCCGGCCGTCGGCGGCCGTCTGCCAAGCCAGCGCTTTGCTGACGCCCAGCAGGTGAATCTTTGAATTCGGCGAGGGACGCAGGGCGGCCAACGTCACCCGCTCCGGCGGGCCATCGCCTTCGCCCGCGGTCAGGAAAATCGCAAACACGGTGTGTCCCTTCCGCGTGAACACGACCGGGCCCTCCTTGTAAGGTGCGACCGGCCGGGTGCCGTAGATGGCGTTCCCGTTCACTTTCAGCCACGCACCGATCTCCCGCATCCGCGCCACCGCGGCCGCCGGCAATTCCCCGTCAGGCTGTGGACCGACATTGAGCAGGAAATTGCCGCCCTTGCCGACGATGTCCGCGAGCAGGTGGATCAGGCGGTGAGTGGACTTATAGTTGTCATTAGGCTTAAACGACCACTGGTCGCCCATCGTCATGCACGTCTCCCACACGTAAGGAAGCGGCTTTTCCGGCACCTCCTGCTCCGGGGTCCGGTAGTTCTCGTAGCGCCCCCCGACGGTGCGGTCCACGACGATCAGCCGGGGCTGGTGCCGGCGGGCCATGGCGGCGAGGCGGTCCATCTGGAGGTCCTGGTCCGGCGGCCGCACCTGTCCGGCGTCGAGCCACAGGATGTCAATGGGTCCGTAACCGGACATCAGTTCCTCGATCTGTCCGTGCGTGTAATCCACGAACCGCCGCCATTTCTCGGGTTGGGCATGGGCGTCGTAGTTCGGATTGCGCGTGCGGGCCGGGACCGCGGGATCCCAGTAATCGGGACAATGCCAGTCGGCCTTGGAGAAATAGGCGCCGATGGCGAACCCCTGCCCGCGAAACGCGTTGAACACCTCCCGCACCACGTTCGAGTGGACGTTCGTGTGGAACGGCACGGCGGGCGCGGTGACCCGATAATCGGTGAACCGCGTGTCGAACATGCAGAAGCCGTCGTGGTGTTTGGTGGTGAACACGACATATTTCATGCCGGCGGCGCGGGCGGTCCGGGCCCAGCGACGCGGGTCGAATTTCGCGGGGTTGAAGGTGGCGGGCAGCGCCCAGTAATCGCGCTTAAACCGCTCGATGTCCCGACCCCGCTCCATCCAGGCCGCGAGGTTGTCCGGTCGCGCCCATTTGTCCTCCTCGACCAGCGGCCAGGACTCGATGCAACCCCACTGGCTGTAGGCGCCCCAGTGCATCATGAAGCCGAATTTGAGGTCCTGATACCACTCCAGGCGCTGCGGCAGCCAGGCCTCTCCGGCGGCCTCCGGCGCGGCGGGCACCGCAGCCGCGTGCAGAATGCCGGCCGCCAGCCACGCAGCCCCCAGCACCTGAACTTGGAAGCGGAGCCGCGTCATGCGATGCCGAACCCGGCGCGGTAGTTTTTGTGGATGAGGCGGTCGGCCTCGGGGGCGTTCGCGGCCCGCATCGCCCCGGCGTCCCATTCGATGGGCTTCTGCAGGCGCGTGGCGAGGTTGCCCACGAGCAGCGCTTCGGTGAACGGACCCGAATAGGCGAAGCCGGCCTTCGCGTCCTGGGGCTTGCGGTCCTTGCAGGCCTGGATCCATTCGGCGCGATGGCCGATGGACCGCGGGATCGTTTTCGCCGGGAGCCGGAACGCGGCGCGGCGGGCGGCGGGGAACAACTGCGGTGGGCCGGACCAGCCGCCGCAGAGGATCGTCCCCTGGTCCCCGAGAAACAGAATCCCGTTGTCCCCCAAGTCCACTTCATCCGCCAGATGAACGGGTTTGCCGGGGAGTTTGCCGCCGTCCCACCAGGTCATGTTCACGGGTGGCTGCGCGCCGCGGGCCGGAAAAGCAAACGTGATGATCTGCCAGGCGGCATAGGTTTCGGCGCCCAGGCCGGAGGTTCTGGCTTCGGCGGAGACGGGGGCGCCCAGGTCGAGCGCATAAAAGGCCGGATCGAGGTTGTGCACCGCCATGTCGCCCAGGGCGCCGGTGCCAAAGTCGAACCACCCGCGCCACGCGAACGGATGATAGGCGCGGTGATAGGGCCGCTCGGGCGCCGCCCCCAGCCAGAGGTTCCAATCGAGTTCCGCGGGCACGGGCATTCCCTGGGCCGGGCGCATGGCCGGCTGCGGCCACCAGTTTCCCGGACGATCGCTCCAGCCGTGCACGGCGCGCACCGGACCGATGGCGCCGGCCTGGATCCATTCCCGCGTGAGCCGCAAGCCCTCGCCGGCATGGCCCATGTTGCCCATCTGGGTGACCAGGCCGGTTTCGCGGGCCACCTGCGTCATCAGCCGCGCTTCTTCGACGGAATGCGCCATCGGTTTCTCGACATAGACATGCTTGCCGGCGCGCAACGCGGCGAGCGTGATCGGCGCGTGCATGTGGTCGGGCGTCGCCACCATCACGGCCTCGATGTCCTTCCGGCGTTCGAGCATCACGCGATAATCCTTGAACCGTTCCGCCTTGGGGAAGGCGTTGAACGTGCCTCCGGCCTTGGCCCAGTCCACATCGCAAAGCGCGACGATGTTCTCGCTCTTCATGTCCTGCAGGACGCCGCCGCCCTGGCCGCCGATGCCGATGCCGGCGATGTTCAGCTTCGTGCTGGGCGGGGTGAGCCCCTGGCCGAGCACGTGGCGCGGGACGATCTGGAAACCCACCGCCACGGTGGCGGTGACGCGGAGGAAGGATCTTCGTTGCATCATGGTGGAGTGTTGGCGGAGGTTGATGCAATTACTCACGGAAGGCAATCACGACCTTGCCTTCACGATCACCCGGCGGGTGGCTTGGACGGCGGCGCGGGAGGGGCCGATGGCGGGTTCTCCTTGAACAGGCTGCCCGGATCGAACAGTTTTTGAATCACGTTCGGAAGGTAGAGTGGTTCGGCGTGCGGGTTGCCCAGGGTGCCGGTGACTTTGTAGGTGAGCACCGTCGTGAGCGGCGTCATGACGAGGTTGATCAGCGGGCCAATCAACGGCGTCCGGCGCAACACCTGGCCTTCCGTATGGGCGTCCACGTTGCCGGCGAAGTCCACGGTACCGTTGAACCGCAATCCCAGCGGCGTGGCCTTCACCACGAGGTCCTCGGTGCGGATGACGCTGCGGTTGATCCGGTAAGTGGCTTTGGCGGCGGTGGCGCGCGCGTTGCCGCTGCCCGGCTGCAGCACATTCAGCAATCGCGAGAAAATCGCGAACACGGGGAAGTCCCAGAGGAAGCCGTCCTTCATGGTCACCTCACCGTGGCCATCCCAGCTCTTCCAGTCGCCCGTGTTCGCGTGCGTGACGTTCAGGCGGCCGGTGACGATGCCCTGAAGCTGGTTGGTCGGCATCACCACGTCGGCGACCAGCGCGTGGAGGTCCACGTTCGTGAAGCTGCTGGCAAAGGAGAAATCCGCGGCGCCGCCCGGTGCGAAGTCGAGTCGCATCGCGAGTCCCATCCGGCCCTCGTAGAATCCGCCGGCCAGGTTGGTCAGGGTGGCGGTGTTGCCCTGCCAGTGGACGGTGCCACTGAGGTCCGGGAGATTGAAGCGCCAGTAATGGAAAGGGCCGCCGGCCAGCTCGAACGTCAGATCCGCCGTGTCGGTTTTCCCCCGTGCGGGCACATGGCCGTTGACCCGCGCCGTGGGCGGCCGGAGGAAGGTGAACGGCTCGATGACCCGGGTGACATTCGTGCCGATGACGCGACCGACGCGCATGGGGTCCATGCGGGCCTCCGCGTTGGTCAGATAAACCCAGAAACTGTCGAGGTTGAACCCAACGGCCTCGGCCCGGGCCCATTCGTCGCCGTGGGTGACGAGCACGTTGGTGACGACGATGTAGCGGTTCGTGAATTGGAGATTCGCATCCACCGAGTCAAAGTGCTCGCTGCGGAACACGAGATTCGTCAGGCGCACCCGCGCCTGCGCGCCCACGGTCCCGGGGTCGGCGAGGCGCCCCTGCAGCTCGGCCTCGATTTGCGGCGGGGCGGCGAACTCGAATAGATCGAGCGCCTTGCCGGCGCCTTCGCCGAGCAGCGGCCGCAACGCCATCGGATCAATGCCGCTGTGCAAACGGACGTGAGCACGACCTGTGTCCGGCTCCTGCTCCACCGCGAGCTCGAGGCGGCCTTCGGGCCGTTGCAGAACGAGGCTGGGCAATTGCCAGACACGATTGGAGAGCGTGAAGTCGGCGGCGAGGGATTGCGCGGTGAAGCCTCGCCAGCCGGGTTCGTCGGCCGCCACGTGGCCGGTGGCCACGAGGGTCGGCCAAACCAAGGCTGGCCAGGTGGAAAGGGAGTTGGTCCAGGGCGGGACAATCAACCGGGCATCGCCGATCAGGGTTGGCGGGCGGGACCAGGCAAGCTCGTTCAGCCAGTTGGTGACGCCGCCGCGAAGGCGGGGGCCGAGCTGGCGCCAATCAAGGCGGGCGTCGAGGCCGGTGAACTCGAGCACGCGCGTGGCGACGTCGAGTTGCGCCTTCGCCAGGTTCAGTTCACCGCCGAATTGAGCGGCATGGAAGTTGGTGACGAGGAGCCGCGGCGGAAGCCATTCGCCGCCGCAGGTGGAAAGCACGGCGTCGGCGCCGGCTTGACGCGGATCGGTAATCCGCAGGCTCCAACCCAAACGGAAGCGGGCGAGGTTGGTCCACGGACCCCACGCGGCGGTGAATGGCGGCGGGGGATTCGTCCGTGCCAACTCCACCGTCACTTCACCCACGGCGCCTTCCGGCGTGGGCAAGGCGACCTGCGCGGTGGCGCGAGCGGATTCCGGGAAGAGGTTGGTCAACGTGTGAACGCCCTGGCCGGTCAGCCGATTCATCCGCCACCGGGAATGCCCGTAAACCACACCGTCCGCGGCCAGGTCCAGCTTGGTTTCCCAGCGGGACGCGGCGTCGTCCAGCGGGCGGCTGTGGGTCAGGAGCCGTGCGAATTGGAGGCGGGCCCGGGCGGTGCGGGCCTCGCGGGCAGAGAGTTCGAGGTCCACCCGGGCGGGCACGCGGTGGGTGGGCGGATTGGCCAAGCGGACCTGCAGACGCCCCTGGTCGAGATCGCCCCACGGTGTGTGGGCATTGTCCACGTCGAGCTGCAGCGTGGTGTTGAACCAGCCGTTGGACGGCGGCGGCGTGTTCAACCGCAGCGTCAGCCGGAGGTTGTCGAGACTGCCCCAGTCGGTTTGCGCATCGGATACCTGGAGCCGCAGGTCCGCGGCGAAGCTGGCCGGGTTGCGCGCATCGCCGTGGAAGAGGACCAGCACCTCCGGCGGGTGGCGGAAGCGCATCCGGCGGCGGAGTTCGACCATTTGCCGCAGTTCGGCGCGCCACGTGGCCAAGGCCAGGGCGTTGGTGGTGGCCACCGGCCGGCCGGTGGTCCAGCGGGAAAGTTCAGTCGCGTGGCTGATCCAGCCGGTGAGGCGGAAGGTCACGCCCAGGCCCTCGGCTTCAAAGGCCTCGAGGTCCCAGCGTCCGCCGGGCTGAAAGCGAATTTGGGTGGCGATCCGGTCGAGCGTGAACGGTTCCGGCGGCTGATTGGTTTCGGCCAGGTTCAACTGCAGGCGACCGTGCTGGATCTGGACGCCATCCACCTTCAACTGCCCGCGGGCCACCGCCCGCCAGTCGAGCTGGATGGCGATCTCGCCCAGCTCCAGTTGGGGAGCTTCCGGCTGGTTCGCCCGGCTGACGGTGACGACGTCGGCCACGACGCCCCGGAACCAACTGAGCCGGGCGCGCTCGAAGCCGAGGTCAAGCCCGCGGTCGCGCAACTCGGTTTGCAGCCGGCTCTTCAGAAAATCCGGCAGGCCCACGCGGCCGAGATAAATCAGGGCCACCAACAGCGCGAGGATGAAAAGCAGGACGGCGATGCGGCACCAGCGGAAGAGGAGGCGCAACCGGCGCCAGAGGCGTTGGCGGTTGACAGCCATATCAGCGGGCGGGCGGCGGCACGCTCAGGTCACCGAGGATGAATTCATAGAGCGAGGCGGGGCACTCGAAAATGACCGGCTCCGGCTGGCCGTCGAGCTGCACCGCGGCGTAAACGCCCCGCCCCGGCGCGCGGCGGCCGAAGCGGATCACGTATCGGTCGGGATTCGCGCCGGACTGAAGCTCGACCGTCACCTGGTGGTCCATGGTGGCGAAGCCAAAACGACCGAGCTGGTCGTCGCCGCGCGCGGCCCAGCGGTCGGCCCGGAGGCTGCCGAGCCGGTCGGCGGCTTCCTCCAGCGTGACGTTATGCACCTCATCAACCGGAGTGTTGGTGGCCCCGGCGAGCACCCACTGGAGGGGACCGAGGCGCAGGAGTTTGCGGGTGACGCCGAACTGTTCGACGGTGAGGGTGGCGATCTGGTTGGTCGTGAAGCTCCAGATCCGGTGATCGCGCAGTTCAAAGGCGGCGCGCGGCAGGCGATCGCTTACAAACGCGGTGACCACGGCGTTCTCCGGCAGGCGCCGGGCATAGAAAGCGGCTCCCTGTTCGTTCGGCACCGGCAGGCCGATGTCGAGGCCCGCCAGCACGGGATTGGTGGTTCCGGCGGGAGCTTTGACGGCGGCGCCGCGGAGAGTGAACTCGCGCCGCGGAGGGGTCAGCCCGTAGGGGGTGAAATCGGTCGCCACCTCACGCTCGTAGCGGCTGAATTGCATTTCGGCCAGATTTTCCAGGAACTCGAGCACCAGCACCGTGTCGGCCGGAGCCACGCAAGGTTCGACGATCTGCCACTGGTTCGTGCCGAGGCGCTGTAGCGCGAAGGCCTGGTCGGCGTGCACCTCGATGCGCTCCACCGCGTCGGGCTTGAAGACCACGAGCCGGCGGTCGCAGAACTCCCGGAAATCGGCCAGCCACGGTTCGATCAGGTTGCGGGCGACGGCCACGACGTTCGAGGTTTCCGGGCGGCGGACGAAAATCTCGGCGGGGGCGTTGGTGGGACTGCGGCCGATCTGGAGGGTGGCGAGATCGTTGGTGCCCCGGCTGAACACCAGTTCCCGTTCGGGCGGCAGCAGGCCGTACGTTTCGAGGTCGGCGGCCGGATCGTCGTTCACGAAGCGGGCTACGCGGGCCTGTTCCAGTTCGTGGAGCAGGAATTGGAGCTTGGGGTTGTTGGCCGCAGTGGACAGGGGCTTCATCAGGCGCCAGACCTGGTTGGTCGGGTTGCGGGCGAGTTCGAACCCGTTGGTTCCGGGCCGGACAGCGATACGGTCGAACGCGAACCCGGTCGGCGACAACAGGGCCGGGTCGCGCCAATCGTTGGCGGTGGCGGGCAGGTTCTCGAGGAAACCGCGGTCAATCGCCGCGAGGTCACCCTGGCCGACGATCTGAAGGTACACCTGCGAGCCGAGAGCGGTGGCGGCCCCGAGGCGCAATTCGGTGCGCCGATCGCCGCGGCGGAAGGCAAGGGTGGCCGCCGGGGGATCGAGCCCGAACGCCGCAAGCCGGTTGGTCTGGGCGAGAACCTCACCCGGCGTGACTCGCGACTGGCTCCGCAACGCGACCAGGGCCTCGAGCATGCGGTCCACACCGCGATTTACGGCGGGATAAACAAACGGAACCCGATACTGCCAGTCCTCCCCCGCGCGTTCGAGGCGGAAGAGCAGGTTGGTACCGCGAGTGTATTCAATGCTCGACACCTCGGTCGGGACCAGGTCGGCAAAGAGGCGGGTCTCGCGATCGGCCTGGACGGCCGTGCCCGGAGTGCGACGTTCAACGAACACGATGAACAGGAACAGCCCCGCAGCGAGAACCAGCAGCCAGCGTGTCGTTGATGAATTCATCCAGGCGGTGAGGCTAGCGACGGCGGCGCAACCATACCAGGGCGCCGGCGAGCAGGGGAGCGGCGGGGAGCGCGCCGAGCAACAACCATTTCACCTGGGCGAGCTGCGTGCGGGTCAGGTTCACCCGGTATTCGCGGATCGGCCGTGGCGCGATGCCCGCCAGATGTTGCGGGCGGTCCAACAGCCAGTTCACCGCCAGGTTGGCAAAATCCACGTTGGCGTCGTAGCCGTACTGGAAGGCCGCGTTTCCCAGGCAGATGGAATCGCCCACCACAATCATGCGCGTCGAGGTGCGGTCGGCGGCGACCCCCTGCAGGTTGCCCTTTTCAACGGCGACGGCCAGGGGGATGGCGCCGTGGCGGTCGCGCAGCAGATTGGGCCGGGGCGTCCGGTCGGCCGCCAGTTCCGCGGAGCCGACGCCGTCCACCGAAGTCGAGATCAGCGGGTTCACCTTGGGCGAGTCGCCGCTTTGGTTCACGGCGCGCGCCGGCTCGACCGAACGCGGCGCCAGCAGGTAAATCGAACTGCCCTGAAGCGGTCGGACGACCGGGTGGTTGGAGAGGTTGGTGCAGACCACGTCATTGCCGCTGCGGCTGTTTTTCGGGTCATAGACATAGTTGTCACCCACCACGACGCCCCATTCGGCAAACAACTTTTCCAGCCCCGTCGGCGCGTTCTCGGCGCGATACCAGCTCACGAGGGCCAGCACCCGTCCGCCCTGGCGCAGGAACCGGCCGATCCGCTCAAGTTCCGTGTCCGCCAGCCGGTGGGCCGGACCGGCGATCACCAGCAGTTGGCAGTCGTCCGGCACCGTGGTGTCACCGACCAACCGCAGCGGCTTCAACCCGATGTTCTTGTGCTGTAGCAGGCGCGCAAACTCGCGGTAACCCTGCGGCGAGTCGTCGGTCATGTCGTGCTCCCCGTGGCCGGTCAGAAAGAGGGCCGTGGCCGCTCTGCCTTCGAGCAGCCCCGCGATGGCGGCGGTGAACCGCTCCTCGGTGCGGAGCGCCATCCGCCGCACCTCGTGCCCGCCCTTCAGCAGCCCGCTGAGATCGTAGTCAGTGAGTTCGGACAGTTCCGAGGCCCGCACGACGCGGGAACGGCCGTTCAGGTCGAACACCACCAGGTCGGCATCAACGCGGGGCAACTGGTACTTCTGGACGATCCACGCCGCCCGATCCGGCGCGGTCGGGTAGTTGACCTCTTCGATGACCAAGCGGGGACAGGCGTAGGCATATTCCTTGAGCAAACCCGACACCGCACCATAGAGCGCGCTCTCGCGATCGAACAAAACCGTCACCTTGATTTCGTTGGTCACGGCGGCCAGAACCCGGCGCGTCGGCGGGGAGAGATCGAACCGGGCGTCGCCGGTCCACAAAAACCGGTGGTAGTGGCGCTCGGCCAGGTAGTTGACCATGATGACGACCGCGAGCAGCGCCAGGACGGACAGCAGCACGTTCAGGAAGATGCCAAAGCGGCGCACGGGCGTGAAACTGGGGCGATTGACGGCGTCCGGATCCATGCTATTTCCAGCGGCGGCTCTCCACCGCCTTCAAGGTCAGGAACAGGAAGAGGACCGTGCCGCTGATATAAAAGACGACTGGCCGCGTATCCACGACGCCCCGGGCGAAATCCCGCATGTGCGCGATGCTCGAAATGTAGGGCGCCAGGCGGGCCAGCCAGCCGCTGCCGGAGGTGACGCCGAAGGTGAGAAAGCCGAGGAGGAACAGCGAAGTGCCGAGCACGAACCCGATGGTCGCGGCGATGATCTGGCTGCGGGTGACTGCGGACGCAAGACAGCCCATCGCGAGGAAGAGACTGCCGAGCAGGAGGATGCCCAGGTAGGTGCTGGCCGTGGGCCACCACTCGAAGGGTTCGCCCGGCTGCGTGTAGGCATGCACGATGTGGAGGCAGGCGAGCATGGGCAGCCAGATGACGAGGTAGAACACCAGCGCGGCGGAAAACTTGGCCAGCACCACTTCGAGATCGCTCACCGGCGTGGTCATCAACGCCTCGAAGGTGCCGGTGAATTTCTCGAGCGCGAACAGGCGCATCGTGATCACCGGCGTGGCCAGCAGCATCACCAGCCAGAAAGAATACGAGTTGTAGAACACCTCGGTCAGCGGCGCGTTGAAGGCCACGCCCCGGCCATTGACCAGCATGAGCATGAAACTGAGGCCCAGCAGCATGAGCACGGCGGCCATGAGCAGGTACCCGCTGAGCCCGAGGAAATAGCTGCTCAATTCGCGCCGCAGCAGGGTGAGGTAAGGGCGCATCAGGCGGCCTCCTCCTCGCGGTCCGCCCGCGTGATCTGCATGAAAATATCCTCGAGCGAGTGGCGGGTGTGGGTGAGTTCGCGCAGCTTCCACCCGCGTGCCACTGCGGTTTCGAACACGACCGGCCGCAGGTCCACTCCGGCCTCCGCCGTCAGCGTGCAGATGCAATACGAACCCGCCGCCGCCGCCACTTCGCAATGCGCCACCACCGGCATCGCCTCGAAGCACGCATACACCTCCGTCACCGGCGCCTCGATTTCCGCGACGACCGTGCCCCCGCCGCTCATCCGCGCCTGCAGGTTCGCGGTGGTGTCGGCGGCCAGGATTTTCCCCTCGCGAAGGATCAGCACCCGCTCGCAGGTCATCTCGATCTCCGGGAGAATGTGCGAGGAAACCAGCACGGTGTGGCGCCGGCCCAGGTTTTTCACGAGCTGGCGCACCGCGCGAATCTGGCGCGGGTCCAGCCCAATCGTCGGTTCGTCGAGGATGACCAGTTCGGGCTCGTGGACGAGGGCGTCGGCCAACCCCACCCGCTGCCGGTAGCCCTTGGACAGGGTGCCGATGATCTTGCGGCTGACGTCGGTTAGTCCACATTCCTGGGTGACAACATCCACGCGCGCGCGGCTGGCGGCCACGCCGAGTCCCTTCAAACGTGCCCGGAACTTGAGATACTCCCGCACCCGCATGTCCATGTGCAGCGGGTTGTTCTCCGGCATGTAGGCCATGCGGCGGCGGACGTCGTCAGCCTCATGGGACACGTCGAAACCGGCCACCCGGGCGGTGCCGGAGGAGGCGGGCAGGAAACAGGCGAGCACGCGCATGATGGTGCTCTTGCCCGCCCCGTTGGGGCCGAGCAGGCCGACGATCTCGCCGCGACCGACGGTGAAGGAGACATCATCCACGGCAGCATGACGGCCATACCGCTTGGTCAGATGCTGAACTTCGATCATCGGTCCGTAGCTCATGGTCTGGGGAAACACCGGCGCCGCGGTGCGGTTCAACGAACGGCCAACTCCGCCCGCGCCCGCTGCATGAACACGAAGTTGCCCCGCTGGCGCTGCACCAGAACGGCGACCGCAACCTTGTCGCCTTTCTTTTTGGCATACAAGATTTTTGCCGCCGCGATCACGTCTTCCAGCGTCTGGCTTTCGAGGGCGGTGATGACGTGACCGCGTTCGAGGCCCGCCTGCGCCGCCGGGCCGCCCGGCTCCACCTCGACGACCACCAGCCCCTGGCTGGCCGCGATCCCCAGCCGCTCGGCCAGGTCGGGCGTGAGTTCCTGCACGCTCATGCCGAGTTTGCGCTTGATCAACGCGGCGTTGAACACTGCGGACTCGCGGATGAGCCGCACCGCCACTTCCAGACGCTCGGTGCCGCGCTGCACCGCCAGTTCGACGTCCCGCTGCTCCCCGCTCGCGCTCAGCTCCTGGATGATGTCAATGTAACCGCGCGGCGTCTTGCCATTGACGCTGACAATGGTGTCGCCGGCACGGAGTCCGGCGCGGTCGGCGGGACTGCCCGGGTCCACCGCCGAAATGACCGGCGCGCTGCCCGGACGGATCCGCGCCCCCAGCCAGAGGTGCTTCAACCCGGGCGAAAAAATCTCCGAAAGCGCCTCGGTGACCCGCCGGATCGGAATGGCAAACCCGATGCCCTGGGCCTCGCGAAACATCGCCACGTTCAGGCCGATGATCTCGCCTCTCAGGTTGATCAACGGCCCGCCGCTGTTGCCCGGGTTGATCGCCGCGTCGGTCTGCAGCCAGTCGGCAATGTCCAGCGGACTGCCTTCCACCGGCGGCCGGCGGCTCTTCGAACTGAGAATGCCCCGGGTCACCGAGCCGCCCAGACCGAACGGGTTGCCCAGCGCCAGCACCGTCTCGCCCAGTTGCAGGTCATCGTTGGCCGCGAACCGCACCGGCTGGAACTTCTCGCCCGGCTCGGCCTTCAGCCGCACCAAGGCCACGTCGCTGCGCGCCGTCGAGTTGACCACCTCCGCCTCGTAGAGCTTGCCGCCGGCTTCCTCCGAAAGCTTGACCCATACCCGGCTGGCGCGGCGGACGACGTGGTCGTTCGTGAGCACGTAGCCCGCCTCGTCAATGATCACGCCCGAACCCAGGCTGTATTGCGCCTGGGCGGGCCGGCGCCGGTAATAGGGACCCCAGAATTCCTGGAGCATCTGGCCGAAGGGATCCTGCACTTCGACCAACTCCTCGGTGGCGATGTTGACGACGCTGGGCATGGCGCGGGCCACGGCTTCGACCGTGGCATCGCGGCGGATGTCGGGTTCCGCTGCGGCCAGACCGACCGCCAGCCACACTATGCCAAGGGCCCCAAAGCCCACCTTGGGTAAGAATGTTTTCATGCGGCAAAGGACATTGTTGATGACATTCCGTTCATTCCGCGCGCGGCCGGTCCAGGAGCACGGCTGTGCGCACAGCGTCAGCCGCAGCCGGCCGAAAACGATGCGGCTGGTCTCCGACACAGCCGCGGTCCATTCAACTGGAACATTACCCGCCCGTACGGAAGCTTGACATTGGCGAACTCCGGCGCGAAAAGCAATGCATCATGCCCGTGTTCCCGTGCGATCTCTACCTTCGTTGGCGGGCCGGGGCCGCGGCCGACGCCGGTTTGCGGGAAACCGCCCACGAAGGACCGCCCTCCGAGCGTCTGCTGCAACAAGTGTGGCGCCACCAGCGGCTCCGCCGGGGCGCCTTGAGCACGTTGGACGGTCGGCCGGTGACCGTTCTTCACCCCGGCTTTTGGAATCGCGAGGCCGGCCCGGATTTCCGCGATGCCGTCGTGCAAGTCGGCGACGATGTTCCGCAGGCGGGCGATGTCGAAATTGATCTTCATCCTGGCAACTGGCGTCAACACCGCCACCACGAAAATGTTGCCTACCGCAATGTCCGCCTGCACGTCGTCTGGGAACCCGGTTCCGGCCCGGGCGCCTTGCCGACGGTTTCCATCCGTCAGGCACTCGACGCGCCGCTCCCGGAACTCCAGCTTTGGCTCGATGCCGGGCCGGGCGCCGACCTCCCGGCTGGCCAGGCCGGCCGCTGCGCCCCGGCGTTCCATGAACTGCCCGTGGCGTGGCGGGAAGAACTGCTGGGCCAGGCCGCCCGGGTCCGCCTCCAACGCAAAGCCGGCCAGTTTGCCGCCCGCGCCCGCGACGCTGGATGGGAGCAGGCCCTTTGGGAAGGACTGCTGGCCGCGCTCGGCTTCAAGCACAACGCCTGGCCGATGCGCCGCCTGGCCGAACTGCGCCCCCGCATCGTCGGCGAAGCCCAAAATCCGCCGGAACCGGAGGCGCTCCAGGCGCGTCTGTTGGGCGTTGCCGGATTGCTGCCCGCCGACCTGCCGCGGGCGCCCGCCGCCAACACCGATTTCCTGCGCCGGCTCTGGGACCTCTGGTGGCGCGAGCGCGACCGGCTGGTTGATTGCCTGCTGCCCCGCACCGTCTGGCGGCTGAGCGGCGTCCGCCCCGCCAACCACCCGCAACGCCGGCTCGCCCTGGCCGCCCACTGGCTGGCCAACCCCGGCTGGCTGCGGCGCCTCGAAGCCTGGCTGGCCGCCGACCTCTCCGCCACCGCCGCGCCCCGCGAGTTCCTCGTCGCCCTGGCCATGCCCACGGACGCATTCTGGTCGTGGCATTGGACGCTGCGTTCCGCCCGACTCCCGCGCCCCCAACCGTTGCTTGGACCGCCGCGCGCCACCGATCTCGCCATCAACGTGCTGTTGCCCTGGTTCTGGAGCCGCGCCCAGGCCGGGCGGAACGACGTCGTTTGCCGGCGCGTCGAGGAGCGCTATTTTGCCTGGCCCGCGGCCGAGGACAACACCGTGCTGCGCCTGGCGCGACAACGGTTGCTCGCCGGGACCACGGCGCACCGCCCCCGGCGCGCCGCCCTCCAGCAGGGATTGCTCCAGGTCGTCCGCGATTTCTGCGACTGCACCAACGCCATCTGCGACGGCTGCCGGCTACCAGAGTATCTGCGCACCGCGACTTCGGTGCCGGCGATCCGGTAGTGTCCTGAATTGGTTGGAGCGTACCGCGAGCCGAGACACCAATTTCACGAATTCTCACTAATTCGACACTCGACCCTCGCAACTCGCAATTCTCCGGCGGCCGCCCTTCCAACTTTGACGACGCGTAACGCACCGCCTACCTTCCAAGCCAGTCCTCGATCCGACGATGAATAACAAGTTTTTCAAATCCGCGCTCGCGGCCCTTGGCCTCGCGCTGCTCACTGGCTGTCAGACCGCGCCCCCGCCTTACGCCGGCGGTCTCGGCGCCAACGGCCTGCCTGCCGCCCGCTACCGGATTGGTGGCGGCTTGAACGTCAAATTCACGGCGCCGGTCAAAGGCCTGGCCTACGTCGTTGAAGACACCTCGCACAAGCTCCTGTCCACCACCCAGCTCAACGAGAACGACGATTTCGAGAACGCCATTGACCTGAGCGACGAGGAGACGCAGCGAAATCTGGCCAAGTACGGCATCAATGTGAATGCCGCCAAATTCAGCGTCTATTTCGTGCCCGTGATCGAGCCGAAGGATAAGGAGTGAGCGGGCTGGCGCGCGCCCTGTCGAAACTCGGCCATTGTTCGCGCCGCCAGGCAATGGAGTTGGTCGCCGCCGGACGTGTCCGGGTCAACGGCACCGGCGTGCGCGATCCGGAGCGACCTGTCGTGCCGGGGCGCGACCGGATCGAGGTGGATGGTCAGCCCATCGTTGCCGCCGCGGCCGTTTATCTCATGCTCAACAAGCCCCGCGGGCTCGTGACAACCGCGGCCGACGAGCGCGGGCGCGACACGGTGTTTCGCTGTCTCGCCGATCCGGGCCTTCCCTTTGTGTCACCGGTTGGCCGGCTGGACCAGGCCAGCGAGGGTTTGTTGCTGTTCACGAACGACACCGCCTGGGCGGCGCGCGTCACCGACCCGGCGAGCAACCTGCCAAAGCGCTATCACGTGCAAGTGGACTGCGTGGCGGAGGCAGCGCTCTGCCGACGATTGGTCACCGGCGCGGAGGCCGACGGCGAGTTGCTGGCCGTGACGCAGGCCGAGGTGCTTCGTTGTGGGACGCGGAACAGTTGGCTCGAAATCGTGCTGAGCGAGGGCCGGAACCGGCATATCCGACGGTTGCTCGGCGCGTGCGGCGTCAACGTGCTTCGGCTCATCCGCGTGGCGATCGGGCCGTTGCCACTGGGCGCGCTGCCCAAGGGCGCCTTCCGCCACCTCACGGCGGAGGAAGTGCAGGCGCTTGGCTGACGGGCGCAATCTTGGCGGTAGGGCGAGCCTCCCGGCGAGCCGTCCAAGTGGGCGGTACGGCCGCGCTGCGTCGCGGCCCAAACCTCCGCATCGGTTGAAATGAGGGTTGAACAATTTGAGTTGAACAAATCCGGTTTGCGTCTGCCAGGAATGCACGCCCACGCTCCGTCGCCTTGCCGTGATCAACCTCGTTCTGAGCGGGATCAAAAACTTGCGAATGGCCAGTAGAACGTGCTTCAATCGCCGGATGAACCGCCGAAGAACCCATCGCGTCCGCGGGAAAGGCTGGCGGTGCGCCAGCACCTTCGGCCCTGAGCAGGCCGGCATGCTCCGCTGCGACCTCCTTCCCGACTGCTTCCTCGCCAACACACGGTTCAACGCCAACGCCATGCACAGTCCAACGCGCGCGGGCGCACGTCGCCACTCGGAAGCCACATCGCACGACCCGGCGGAGAGGCTGGACCTTGAGCGCCTGGCGGACGGGTTCTTCGTTCGGTGGCAATGACTGCCTCATGCCCATGCAACCGCAAGA
The DNA here is from genome assembly GCA_050012855.1 of Verrucomicrobiota bacterium. Classification (GTDB taxonomy): domain Bacteria; phylum Verrucomicrobiota; class Verrucomicrobiia; order Limisphaerales; family J093; genus JAJXZJ01. The sequence continues at coordinate 30,944 of JBEKGJ010000041.1, forward strand.
ATTCGATGACGCAAAGTTGCTCTGGAAAATGTGCTACGCCGGGCAGTGCTTCAAACAGGCACGGGCAGCGGCGGAATGCGCCTTCCAGGGAATGCTGCAGGAAAACAGCACTTTCGTGCTAAGAAACCATCTGATATGAACCCTCGCCCTGAACGTCTTTTCCGCTATTTTCCACCACACCGATCTGATTTCTTCGCGAAGAGGCAACTCTGGTTTTCGGCGTTGAAGGCGTACAACGACCCGTTTGATGCACTTCCGCAATTTGAGACATTAGTGGAGAGTCAAATGGAGCGAACCGTGAAAAAGGAGTTTGCGTTTCTTCCTCCTGAGGTAAACTGCGACTGGAGGACCTACAAAAGGGAGGTTATTCCTGGCGCTCCTGCGTTTAATGCCTGGCTGAGCTTGGAAATGGCTGGAACACTCCGCGAGTTGGTTAGTAAAGACTTCAGGCTGGTATGCTTTTCAGAGAAGTTGGACGATCTGCTCATGTGGGGCCACTATGGGAGAGGCCATACTGGGTTTGTGGTTGAGTTCGATCCGAAACACCAGACATTCGCCACCGAAGAATTTGGTCAAGTCCACTACCCAGAGACAGACGAAAGGCCGAGAGTCGAGGATCGAGATCAAAGTAAAGAGGAACTTTGGAAAATGGTGTTTAGAAAGAGCCCCGAGTGGGCTTACGAAAAGGAATGGCGACTCGTCAAATTGGCATCTTCACTTGACGACAACCAATTCGTAAAGCTTCCGACTCAACTGATTGTGGCTGTGTACTTCGGCTGGCAGATGCTGCCAACGGATCGTGACAAACTTCTCGATTCTCTGACATCCGTAGATTGGAAAGACGTGAAAAAGTTCGTGATGTGCCCCGCCCCAGCTAAATATGCCATCAGGCCTGTCCCTTTAGAGGAGTGGGTGAACCAGCGCAGGGAATACGATGAATTCAGAATAGCAGTTGCTAGCGAAATCCAAACGCGGACTCAATCTCGTCCATGAGAGAAAGAACACAGTATGCACTGATTCCCCGATCGGTTAGTTCAAAAGGAAAGCACCGCACTGGAGGAGCAGGCAAACCAACTCGCCGAGGAAATCGCGGAGCTCTCCGGGGGAACGCCCGGACGCATTGCATAGCGCTGGGAAGACCTCTGGACGGAGCCACCACCGCCGGATGCGGAAAACCGCATGTCCGCTGGTGTGGGAGGGTGTCGTCGTCTTTTCCCGTCGCTGTGTTCTCCGTCTCTCAGTGGTGAGAAGCTCCACCGGCCGCGGTTCGGGCGGGCGAAGGTGCTGGTACGGCGCTGCTGCGTCGGCGCCCCATCTTCACTTGCCCGGCGAACGTGGAACGACTCGTCACAGCGGCGGAGCATCGCAGCTCGAGGCATCGCACGCGGAGGGCCGACGGCGGGACGCCGTCGGCAGCGCCCGGGACGGGCGCGCTCCCCATTTTCAAACCACTGCCGGGCGGTGCACGAACCACCAAGGGTTTACTGCATTTCGTGCCTAGACCGATCCGCGGCGCCTCACCTGGTCCGCGCGCGATAGAACCGGTTCGTGGTGACCACGGCCGATTCCCGGAAGGTGCCCGCCCAGTCATCGCTGCCGACCATCGCCAGCGGCGTCCACGCGACGTTGGTGACCACCGTGTTCTTCGCCTGTACCTGGGCAAAGCGCCGCGGCGCGACGGTGACCGTAAGGTCCACCCGGTTCGACGCGCGGAGGACCGCCGGTGGTGCGAGCCGGGCGACCAGGTTGTTGGTCTCGGTATTCAACAGGCGGGCGACGTGGTTCATCGGCACGCCATTGACGGTTGTGAACGCGCCGGCGATGAGGATGTTCCCATTGCCGTCGAGGGCGAGGTCGTTAACCAGGCTGTTCGGCCCCGCACCGGGATCGAACGTCGGGTCCAGGGTCCCGTTGGGGTTCAGCCGCGCGACCCGGGTGCGGGTGACGCCGTTCACGGTGCGAAAGTCGCCGGCGATGAGGATGCGACCGTCGGCCTGCACCCGCACGGCGTTGATCGAGTTGTCGGGCGCGACCGTGGCGTTGAACGTGGCATCGAGCGCGCCGTTGGTCAGCACCCGGCCGAACAGTTGCGGGCTGGAGTTCCAGGCGAAAATGATTTTGCCGTCGGGCTGCACCTCCGCGACCGTGAGCGGGTCGATGGAAACCAGCGGGAACGCCGAAGGCAGAAACTGGAAACTGGCGTCGAGTTGGCCGTTGGTCTGCAGGCGGAACAGCGGCGGCCCGGCGGTCAGGAAGCCCGGCCCATTAGTTGTCGTTTCGCCGCCGGCCAGGACTTTGCCGTCGGGCTGGAAGGTTACACAGTGGATCTCGCCACTGAGAATGTTCGTGTCGAGCCGGAAGCCGCTGTCGAGCGAGCCGTCGGGATTGAGCCGCACCAGCAACGGCCGGACCACGGTCACCTTGCCGGTCGTCGAATTGCCGGTGAAGATGCCGCTGAAATTGCCGCCGACATAAAGGCGGTTGGTGCGGTCCACGGCCAGGACGTTGAGCACGTCATTGAACCGCGGATAGGTGTCAGCGTCGGAGAATGCGAAATTCGGGTCCACGCTGCCGCCGGTCTGGAAGCGGCAGAGATTGCCGTAGGTGATGAGGTTCGCCACGCCAAGCAACACTTTCCCATCGGACTGCGCGGTGATCGGCCCGACATAGGGCCAGCCCGGTGCGGCGGGTGAGAAACTCGAATCCCCGGAGCCACTGCTCAACAGCCGGGCGATGCCGGGCCGCGCATAACCGCCGGCGGAGTAAAACTTGCCGGAAATGAACATCCCATTGTCCGATGCGAGCCGGAGGGCCGAAACCACGCCGTCGGTTCCCAGCGGACTGAACGTCAGGTCGGGTTGGCCGTCCACCGCCGCCACCCGAAGCCCGGCCAGCCCCACCGCTAAAAGGCCCATCCACCAAGGTCGTTTCACGTCATGTTGTCTAACCGCTCACGCCGGAAAGGCAATTCCATTTCTGCGATTTTGCGGCTTGTGCGCCGGCAGAAGCTCCCGTCGGATGCCGCGATGCGACTGCGGTGGGAAGGACCAAAATACTGGCTGCCAGCGCCGGCGTGGATGGCCCTGATCTTCACCGGCTCGACCGATCTGCTTTCCGCGGCGCGCATCGCGCCTTTCATCGTCACCCTCCTGCGCTGGCTCAAGCCCGACCTGTCCGACCGCGCCCTGGCGCTCGCGATCAGGATCATCCGCAAGGGCGGTCATCTGACGGAATATGCGGGATTGGTGGGATTGGCGCTGGCGGCCATAAACCGCTCCTTTCAACTGCTGGAACACCGAACTCCGCACGGCAGCCGAGACCCAACTCGTCGGAGATTACCTCAGGCTGAACGGCCTCAGCCACGGCATCCACCTCATTGGTTGGTTGGTCGGTCCGCATTGGGAAAATCCAAGGAACGAGTTGAAAAGCGAGACTCTGGAAGCGGCCTGAACGGCAGCGTGTGCCCGTCGCTGGCGTTCGACAACACGCACGCGGAGTTCGACGAACTGGTCCGCGTGCTGCACCTTATGCCAAAACAGGTATGAAAACGATCAGTCCCAGCGAGCTGCAGAAGCTGCTTGCCGCCCAACCCAACCTCCCCCTGCTCGACGTGCGCACGCCCATCGAATTTGCGGAGGTCCACGTCGCGCCAGCCCGCAACGAACCGCTCGACGGACTCCGGCCCCGGGCGCTGGTCGAGTCCGGCGTGCTACCGCCGGACCAACCGGTGTATCTTCTCTGCCGCTCCGGCGCGCGCGCCGCGAAAGCCGCGGAGCGGTTCGCCCGGGACGGTTTTCCCCAGACGGTCGTCGTCGAAGGCGGCACACTGGCGTGGATTGAAGCGGGATTGCCCGTGACGCGCGGCGCCGTGAAGGTCATCAGCCTGGAGCGCCAGGTGCGGATCGCCGCTGGTTCGCTCGTGCTCGTGGGCGCGCTGCTCGGCTGGCTGGTCCACCCCGGTTTCATCGGGCTTGCGGCCTTCGTCGGTGCGGGGCTCGTTTTCGCCGGCATCACCGATTTCTGCGGCATGGGTTTGCTGCTGGCGAAAATGCCGTGGAACACCCGTCCGCCTCGCTGAGTTTATGACCGACTTGCTGCTCGAACAGGAAGAAGCCATCCGCCCGCCACCACGACTTCGACCGCATTGCCTGAAAGTCCGTCTTCCACGCCAACCGCGAAGGCGTGAAACCGGCATAACCAATCCCGCCCACGAAAGGCGAGGCCGCGTGTGATCCGCCGTGGCCGTGGCCGGTGGAGAATCGGCTTACCCCCTGCCGGCCGAGCTTTGAGCAAGCCGATTCACCATGCCGTAGGAGAGAGATGGTTAGAGCATCGGCGAAATTCAGGCTGCCGCCGCAGGAACGCGCCATTTGATCATGACGACCTTCACGGCGTCGTTCACGACCAGGCACGAGACCATCGCATAAGCGAAGATTGCCAGCGTCTGCCACCAAGGCAAAGGCGTGAGTCCGGGGAGACCGACAAACGTGAGGACGGTGCCCGTGAGCGCATCCGCCGCGAGGGCTGACAGGAAGGTCTTGCTGGGCAGCGTCGTCCAGAACCAGTGGCGCTCCCGCGCCGACACGATGGAGAATACGGCAAAGTAGAGCAGCGTCAGGAAGCTGAAGGTGTAGAGCGCATGGTTGTTGGTCCCCAGACCGAAGTGCGACCAGCCGACCCAGAGCAGGAGGAGCGTTTCGGCAACCATCGCGACACCAAGCGCCACGGATACGACGATGAAGCCTCCGATGTTCCAAGTTTCCGGTTTCTTGGATGACCGAACGTTGTCCGTGGCAAGGGAGATCTTCGCGAAGTCGGTCATGAAGACCAGCAGCAGCATCGCGAAGGCGGAGACAACGAACTTGCCGGTCACGACGAACGCAATGGCCACGAAAGCGGCCTTGAGGATTGTCCGGCTGATCTTGTTAATGATCCAGGTGAGAATACGCTGATAGATCGTCCGCCCCTGCTCGACCAGCGCCACGATGTTCGTCAAGCCCGGTTCGGTCAGGACAACGCTCGCGGCACCCTTGGCGACATCGGTCGCGGTGCTGACGGCGATGCCGACTTCGGCCTGGCGGAGCGCGGGCGCGTCGTTGACGCCGTCGCCCGTCATGCCAGTCACGTGCCCCGCGGCCTGCAGGTGCTGGACCACGATGTATTTGTCCTCCGGGTACACTTCGGCGAAGCCATCGGCGCCCGCCAACAAGTCCACCGCCTCGTTGCCGGCCTGAGCGCCCGCCGCCTTCAGATCCGCCACCCGCCGGATGTTGGGCAACCCAACTCCCTGGCCGATCTCATGCGCCACCGGCAGCGCGTCGCCGGTGAGCATCTTCACCGGAACGCCGAGATCGTGGAGTGTGGCGATGAGTTGCTTGGCGTCCGGTCGCGCCGGATCATACAACGACACCAATCCGACCAGCGCGAGGGCGCCCGTCTCCGGGCCACGCGCCACCGCCAGCGTCCGATAGCCCTTCGCAGCCGATTCGCTGACCCGAGCCTCCAATGTCTCGATGGCCGGGAGTTGGAGTCCGCAGGCGTCGGCAACGGTTCGCACGGCGCCTTTCATCACGCGGAGCCGCTGCCCGTTCTGCTCGACCACGGCTTCCGTCCGCCGGTTTTTCGCGTCGAACGGAGCGAAGGAAACCGGCGCGACCTTGGGAAGGTTGTCGAAGATGTGCCGATCTTTTACCGCGGCGAGGAACGCGAGGTCAATCGGATCCTGGTTGGCTTCCTGCGAGGCGAGCGCTCCGGCGAACAGCACATCGGCCTCCGTCGCGTGCCCCAGCGGGATCACGCCGGTGACGGCCAGTTGGTTCATCGTGATCGTGCCGGTCTTGTCCACGCAGAGCACGTCCATCGTCGCGGCATCTTCGGCGGCGCTGAGGCGCGTCACCAGCACGCCGCGCTTGGCCAACTCATTCGATCCGACGGCCATGCTGACCGTGAACATGACGGGGAGGGCAACCGGCACCGCGCTCATCAACAAGACGAGCATGAGCGGGACCATTTCGATGAGCGGCGCACCGCGGATCAACGACAGCACGATCACCACGGCCAGCAGTGCGCCGACGATGACGAAGAGCCAGCGGACGACCTTGGCCACGACCGCTTCGATGTGAAGTTTCGGGCGCGCCTCCTGCACGAGTTCGGTGGTGCGGCCAAAGTAGGTCTTCGCCCCGGTCAGCATCACCACGCCGTTGCCTTCGCCCCGGCGGACGACGGACCCCGACGAGAGTACTTCGCCGGGCGTCTTGTCCGCGTCCTTCGATTCGCCGGTGAGCGCCGACTGGTCCACCGCCAACGCTCCCGTGAGGAGTTTCACGTCCGCCGGAATGATGTCGCCGGGTCGCACGCGAACGATGTCGCCAGGAACCAGCTCCCGGGCGGGGATGACCTGCCAGCTCGAATCGCGCCGGACGCGCGCACTGACCTGCAAGCGTCGCCGCAGGGCCTCAACGACACCGGCGGCTCGTCGCTCCTGCATAAAGCTCAACCCAGCGTTGATCACCAGCAGCGCGCCCACCACGACGAGGTCCGAATAGTTTCGGAGCACGGCTGAAAGAACCATGATCAGCTCAAGCATCCACGCTGAGATTCCCCAGAATTTACGGAGGAATTTGAGGACCGGGTGGCCCTTTCTTTCGGCCACTTCGTTGTAGCCGTTCTGGTTCCGGCGGGTGTCCACCTCGGCCCGCGCAAGCCCGGTTTCGGGGTTAACTTTGAGCGTCGCGAGCGTGTCGGCGACCGACGCGGACGCGAGATCAGGCGCTTTCTCCGTTGGCGTCTCCGAAGGCGGGCTCGCCACCGTGGGCTTTTTCGTGCCGGTTTCCATGTTCATTAGTCTCCAGCACCCGCCCCAAATCCGCCAGTCGTTGACGGGGTGAAGCCAGGCCGCCCCTGCCTCACCAAGGGGTGCGGCGGGATCGCGGCAGCGGAGCTACTGGCCGGCCAGTTCATGCCAGCCGATGGGTTCACCATCCGGAAGCCGAACCAGTTCCGCGTCCTCCTTCGGCAACTGCGGCTTCCAACTGCCCTTGCCTTCCAGATGAACCTGGGTGGTTCGAAACGGCTCGATGATCACCGGCACGCGAACCCGGCCATAGTCAGTCGAGTGGGCCAAAACCTGATACGTGCCGGCGGGCAGCGGCACCCATTGCGGCGCCTCATCCATGTCGCCGATGTGGTTGTCTATCCATTTGATGGTCCGGCCCTGTGGCGTCTGGATGAGATAACTCGTGTGAATGTAATAGGGAATTCCCTTGTCCAGACGAATCGGCTGCGTCTCCGAGTAAACGACCAGATACCCACGCCCTTCGGTCACGCGGCCGGTCGCCGATTCCGGCCCGACGGTGCCCAGGGCCATCGGTTGGTTGGTGGCGCACGAACTCAACAGCCACGGCAGGGTGAGCGTCAGCGTGGTCAACGCCAGCCGCTTGGGGGAGCGAATTTCCTTTTTCATGAAACGGCCTTTCATTCTGATCCGAGACCGGCGATGTGCCAGTCTCCCGTTCTTTCCACCCGCTTGGGGGAGGCAATGAACCTGAACCAACATAATCCAAATCCCGTGGCGGCAAGATTTCTGAACGAAATTTAATCTGGCCTTCATGAAGTTTTAATCAACGCCTGTTTTAATCCTGTGTCAGATTGTTCGTATGCGAATACTCCTGGTTGAAGACGACAAGAAACTGGCCGACATGATTGCCCGGGGGATCCGGGCCGACCGGTTCGCGCTGGATGTGGCCCGGGACGGACAAAGCGGCTGGGAGATGGCCGCCGCCTGCAACTATGACCTGATCATCCTGGATCTGGGGCTGCCCGGCCTCAGCGGGACGGAACTGCTGCAGCGCGTTCGCCGGCGGAACCACGAGTTGCCGGTCATGATTCTCACGGCGCGGGACGCCACCGAGGACAAGGTGCGAAATTTCGAAGCCGGAGCGGACGATTATCTCACCAAGCCGTTTGCCTTCGCCGAGCTGCTGGTTCGGATGAAGGCCCTGCTACGGCGGGGGCCGGTCAACCGGTCCAGCGTCCTGCGCGTGGGGGACTTGGAAGTGGAACGGCTGTCGCAACAGGTGCGGCGCGCGGGCAAGCGAATTGACCTCACCGCCAAGGAGTACGCGTTGTTGGAGTATCTCGCCGGCAATCCCCGGCGCGTGTTTTCGCGCACGATGATCATCGAGCACGTGTGGGACCAGAGCTTCGAAGGACTGACCAACATCGTGGATGTGCACATCCGCCACCTGCGTAGCAAGCTGGACGATCCCTTTCCCAAGAAGCTCATCCACACCGTGCGCGGGGTGGGCTATTGCCTGTCGGACGAGGAGCAAGGATGAATACCCGTTCCATCCGGTTCCGAGCGGTGGTGTGGTACGCCGGACTGCTCACCACGGTCTTCGTGCTGCTGGGGGCACTCCTCTACGCCCGGCTCAAAGGTTTTCTAGAGGACAACATCCTTGAGGCTCAGGTCCGACGTGCCCGGCAAATTGCCGAAACCCTGCTCGTCAACGTGAAGCAAACCGGCGAGCCCTACGTCGCTCGCGAGGTCGCATCCCTCTACGCCCCGGAACTCAGTGGGCGGTTCATCCGCATCACCCGGGCGGACGGCTCGGTGCTGTACCGCTCCGGCCCCCCGAACGATCAGAGCTTCGATCCCACGGAGGTGGCGGTGGCCGACGCATCCCCGCGGCGCGAGTTCAACCGGAAGCAGGTTCTTCCCGACGGGCACGCCCTGCTGACTGCGGCGTTTCGCGCCGCCGCCAACGGCAGCACGCCGTATCTCGTGGAGGTTGGCGCTCCCACAGGGCCGGTGGAGACCGTGCTGAACCGCTTGTTGCTGCTGCTCGGGATTGGCCTGCCCCTGGTTGTGCTGGTGGCGACCGGAGGTGGCTATTTCCTGATCGGGCGGGCATTGCGACCGGTGGATCGCATCGCCGGCAAAGCGGAGATGATCACCCAGCACAATCTGAGCGAATGCCTGCCTGTGCCACCCACCGGGGACGAGCTGGAGCGACTCTCGGTTTCGTTGAACCGCATGATCACGCGGCTGGATGACACCTTTCAAACGTCGAAACGCTTCGTCGCCGATGCTTCGCACGAGTTGCGCACGCCCTTGACAATCCTGCGCGGCGAACTGGAACACCTGGCGCAGGAATCGGCGCTTGCAGCCGGACAGCGGGACAGCCTCGGCAGTCTGCTCGAAGAAGTCGAGCGGTTGAGCAAGATTGTGGAGCGCCTGTTCGCCCTGTCGCGGCTGGATGCGGGCGAGGCGCGGAGCGAATGGGTGGAATTCGATCTGGCCGCGCTGGCAGCGGAAACGGCTGACCAAATGGCGTTGCTGGCGGAGGAGAAGCGGATCGCGATCACGTGTGATTCGCCAGCGCCGGTAATGGTCGAGGGCGACCGTTCGCGGCTCAAGCAGGTGGTGGTCAATCTGCTGGACAACGCCATCAAATACACGCCCGACGGCGGCGCGGTGCATCTCAAAACCAGCACCGCCGACAGTCACGCCGTGCTGGAAGTTGCGGACACGGGCATCGGGATTCCCCCCGAGGCGGTGGCGCACGTGTTCGACCGCTTCTTCCGCGTGGACCCGACGGGCTCGAACGAAACGGGCGGCGCGGGCCTGGGCCTGGCCATTGTGAAATCCATTTGCAGCGCGCACGGGGGCGCGGTGGAGGCGGAGAGCGCGGTGGGCCGTGGCAGTCGTTTCCGCGTCAAGCTCCCGTTGGCCAAAGACCGCCGCAACCCGACGAACCAGGCATGAAGCACGACCCGGCCGAGTCTCCTCCCCCGTTCTCACCCGCGCGACGACGCTGGGTTTACGCCGCCCTGCTGGCTTCGCTCGTGACGGTGGCGCTGGCGGGCGGGCTGCGTTTCAGACATCTCACCCGCGGCAAGGCCGTGCCCGCGGCCCCCGTGCCGACCGTGGCGGTCGCTCCCGTCACCCGCGAGGACCTCTTCAAACGGGTGACCTATCCGGCGGAGTTCCGGCCTTACGAGGAGGTGGATCTGCACGCGAAGGTTTCCGGCTACGTGGAGCAGATCAGCGTGGATTTGGGAGACAAGGTGAAGGCGGGCCAGTTGTTGGCCACGCTGGAAGTCCCGGAGTTGAAGGATGACCTCCAGCGCGCCCTCGCCGCCGAACGTCACGCCGAGGCGGATTACACCAACGCCCACCTCGCCTACACCCGCCTCGTCACGGTGAACCAGGCTCACGCAAACCTGGTGGCCCAGCAGGACCTCGACACCGCTGAAGCGCGGGACCTGGAGGCGGCGGCCACCATCGCCGCGGCCACCGCGGACGTGCAAAAGCTGCGAACCATGGCGGACTACACACGCATTACCGCACCGTTTGCCGGCGTGGTCACGCGGCGCTCCGCCGATCCCGGCACGCTGATCCAGGCCGGCACCGCTTCCGACACCCAGGCCCGGGCGTTGATCCGTGTCTCCGACAACTACCGGCTGCGGATGGATTTTTACGTTTCCGTGGATGACGTGAAGGACGTCCATGTCGGCGACACACTCGACGTGCGGGTGGATTCGCTGGGCGGCAAGGCATTCGTCGGGACCATTTCGCGGGTGACCGGCAAGGTGGAGGACGACACCCGCGCCATGATGACGGAGATCGAAGTGCCCAACCCCAGCCTCGAAATCGTGCCGGGCATGTATGCCAGCGTGATGGTGAAAGTGCAGCCGCGCCCGCACGCCCTGGCCATCCCCGTCCAAGCCCTCACCGGGGACAAGCAACCCACGGTCTATGTCGTCAATCAGGACCGCACGATTGAGGAACGCGCCGTCACCGTCGGCCTCGAAACCCCGGACAAATATGAAATCCTCTCCGGCCTCAAAGAGGGCGAATCCGTGATGGTCGGCGATCGCTCGCGGGTTCGGCCAGGCCAGAAGGTGGAGTCCAACCCGATCAATCCCCTGGCCCAAAAATGAAACCTCCGCTCACGCCCCAAGAGCTCGAAGCCTTGCGCCAACTCGACGCCTGCACGCTGGCCAACGCCATCGAAACCTTCGGAGTGCGCCTGCGCAACGAAGGATTCACCGATGGCGCCCTGCGCTGTTTCTTTCCGCACCTGCCGCCGATCGTCGGCTACGCCGCCACCCTCAAGCTTCGCGGCTCGGCGCCGCCGACGACCGCCGGTCTTTATCCCCAGCGCACTGACTGGTGGGATTATGTCCAGTCCCTGCCGGCGCCACACATCATCGTGGCCCAGGACATCGCTTCGCATCCCGGGTTGGGCGCGCTGATGGGCCAGGTTCATTTCAACATCGAGCGGGCGCTGGGCTGCGTGGGGATCGTCACGAACGGCGCCGTGCGCAGCCTTCCCATCGCCGAGGCGCTGGGGTTCCAGGTTTTTGCCGGCAACGTGTCGGTATCCCACGCTTACACGCACATCGTGGAGTTCGGCACCCCGGTCGAAGTGGACGGCCTCAAGGTTCACTCCGGCGAGTTGCTGCATGGCGACCTGCATGGGGTCCAGTCCATCCCCATCGAACTCGTGCCGCAGGTCTTCGACGTCGCGGCGAAGATCTCCGCCCGGAAGGAGGCTTTGATTGCCTTCTGCCAGTCGCCCGGTTTTTCGATCGAAAAGCTGCGCGTCGTTATCGCCCAAAACCAGTTCTGAACCCTCCCGCTCCCGCATGTCGCGCTTTGCCCTTCGCTATCCCTATCTGATCGTGGTCGTCTGTTTGATCGTGTGTGTGGTGGGCGTGACGACCCTGGTGCGGATGCCGGTGGACCTGTTCCCGCCCATCCGGATCCCCGTCGTGGTGGTGGCGACCTTCTTCTCCGGCATGCCGCCCGAGCAAATTGAGAACGACATCACGGGACGCTTTGAGCGGTTCTTCACCCTGGGCGCGGGCATTGACCACATGGAATCGCGCTCGCTGCCCGGCGTCAGCCTGATCAAGGTCTATTTCCAGCCGGGCGTGAATCCCGATTCCGCCGTGACGACGATCGCGAACCTCGCGATGGCCAACCTGCGCCGCCTGCCGCCGGGCACGCTGCCGCCGGTGGTCTTGAAGTTCGATGCCTCCAGCCTGCCGGTCTGCCTCATCACCCTCAAGGGCGAGGGCCTCGCGGAAGCGAAGCTGCGCGACCTGGGCCAGTACAACGTCCGCAACCAGGTCGCCAACGTGCCGGGCGCCTCGGTGCCACAGCCCTTTGGCGGCCGCTATCGCCAGATCATGGTCTATGTGGACCCGCTCAAACTGGAGGCCCATCAGTTGAGCGTCATGGATGTCGTGCGCACGGTGAATGACGCCAACCTGATCCTGCCCGCCGGCGACGTGAAGATCGGCCCGTTCGATTACAATCTGTATGCCAACAGCCAGATCGAGGAGATCAAGGACATCAACCGCCTGCCGCTCAAGACGGTCGGCAAGTCGTCAGTGTTGGTCGCCGACGTCGGCGAGGCCAAGGATGCCGCACAGATTCAAAACTGCGTCGTCCGCGTGGACGGCCAGCCCTCGGTGTACCTGCCGGTGCTCAAGCAGGGCGGCGACGCCAACACGATCGCCGTGGTGGACGGCATCCGGACCGCGCTCGATCATCTGCTCGACGTGCCCCGGGAGCTGGTGGCAAAGGTGGTCTTCGACCAGTCCGTCTTTGTGCGCGATGCCATCGAGAACCTGATTCACGAGGGTGCCATCGGGCTGGTGCTCACCGGCGTCATGATCCTGGTCTTCCTCGGCAGCCTGCGGGCCACCATCGCCGTGTTCCTCTCGATCCCGCTGTCCGCGCTGGCGGCCTTCATCGCCCTTTCCGTGAGTGACAACACCGTCAACGCCATGATCCTCGGCGGCCTGGCGCTGGCCTTTTCGCGGCTCATCGACAACTCGGTGGTGGTGCTCGAGAACATCTTCCGGCATCTCGAAACCGGGGAAGCCCCCGAAGTGGCGGCTGAAAAAGGCGGGCGCGAGGTGGCGTTGCCGGTGCTGGCCGCCACCCTCGCGACCGCCGTGGTCTTTTTCCCGGTCTTGTTTCTTTACGGGGTCAGCCGCTTCCTGTTCACGGCGCTGGCGCTGTCCGTCGTCCTGTCGCTCTTCGCTTCCTACGTGGTCGCGATGACGGTGGTGCCGCTCTTCTGCGCCCGGTTCATCAAGGGCCACCAGGGGCACGCGCAGGCCGGATCAACGCCGGCCCGGGGCTGGGGCCTGCGCTTCAACCGCTGGTTCAACTGCCGGTTCACGGCGATGCTCGACCGTTATGACGGCTGGTTGAACGTAGCGTTGCTTCGTCCCGCCGCCACTGTTTTGGGGATTACTGGGATGTTCCTGTTGAGTCTCGCGCTCTATCCCCTGGTCGGCGAAGCCTATTTCCCGCGCACGGACCCCAGCCAGTTCGTCATCAATCTCAAGGCCGCCACCGGCACCCGGCTCGAACTCACCAGTTCGTTGGTGGAGAAGGTGGAGAACATCGTCCGCGAAACCGTTCCCGCCCGAGACCTGAAAATCATCGTCTCGAACATCGGGGTCACTCCGGGCTTCTCTTCCATCTACACACCGAACTCGGGTCCGCACACGGCCTTCGTGCAGGTCGGGCTGCAGGCCGGTCACGCCCTCAGCAGCTTTCAATACATGGACCGGGTGCGAACGCGCCTGCAGAAGGAGCTGCCCCAGGTGTCCGCCTATTTCCAGACCGGCGGTCTGGTGGACGCGATCCTCAACCTGGGTCTGCCGGCGCCGATTGACATCCAGGTCGCGGGCAACGACCTGGCGGACGCGCACCGCACCGCCACCGCGATCGCACAGAAGGTCTTGGCCCTGCCCGGCGTAAGCGATGTGCTGGTGCCGCAGGACATTGATTATCCGGCCCTGCAACTCGACATTGACCGCATCCACACCAGCGAGTTGGGGCTCAATGAAAAGGAAGTGGTGGGCAACGTCATCACCGCGTTAACCTCGGACCTGATGGTCGCGCCCAGTTACTGGGTCGATCCCAAAAGCGGCAACGACTATTTCCTCACCGTGCAGTATCCCGAGAACGCGGTGAAGAACCTGGCCGACCTCGCCTCGGTGCCCCTGCGCGGCACCAAGTCCACCCTGCCCACGCGCCTGGGCGCCGTAAGCCGCGTGACGCATCGGCAGGCGCCGACCGAGGTGGACCACTATCAGTTGCGCCGGGTCATGGATGTGTACGTCGCCCCGTCCGGCGAGGACCTGGGGAAGGTGCTGGCCGGCATCCGCACTATTCTGGCGGAAACAAAACTGCCCGACAACGTGCGGGTCGAAATCCGTGGCTCCGCCCGGGCCATGGAAACCTCGTTTCGCAGTTTCGGATTCGGCCTGATCCTCGCCACCGTGCTGGTGTACCTGATCCTGGTAGCCCAGTTTGAATCGTTCCTTGACCCGCTCTTGATCCTCCTCGCGGTGCCCACCGGATTGACGGGAGTGCTCCTGATCCTGTTCGCCACCGGCACGACCCTCAACGTCATGTCGTTGATGGGCGTGGTGATGATGGTCGGTATCGTGGTATCGAACAGCATTTTGATCGTGGAATTCACGAACCGCTTACGCCACGAAGGCCGGTCGCTGCGCGAAGCCGTGGCGCTCGCCTGCCGCGTCCGCCTGCGCCCGGTGCTCATGACCTCCCTGGCAACGCTGATTGGCTTGATCCCGATGGCCATGAAACTCGGTACCGGCGGCGAAGCCTACGCGCCGCTGGCACGCGCCATCGTCGGCGGTCTGGCGGTTTCGGTGGTGCTGACGGTCTTTATCGTGCCCACCGCCTATTACGTCCTCTACCGCCGGCAGGAGGAAAGGGCGCAAGCGACGGCAGCCAGCGCGGGCAGTATCGCTCCGGTTTCATGACCACGACACCACCATGATGCGAGTCATTTTTCGCCTCTTAGGGTTCGTGCTGTGCCTGGGGGCGCAGGCGGCCGACCAGGACAACGCTTTGGAGTCGCTGACGCTGACCCAGGCCCACGCACTGGCCCTTCGCAACCATCCCCAAATCAACGCCGCCAACTACCGCACCCTTGCCGCCGAGCAGGCCGTGAAGCAGGCCCGTTCGGGGTTCTACCCCGCGGCGACCTTGTACGCCTCGGCGGTCGGCGCCGACTCACAACAAACCCGGATCATGGCGGGCGGGCTCAACAACCCGAGCGTGTTCGATCGCGCAGCCCAGGGGTTGGGCGCGAGCATGTTGATCACCGACTTCGGACGGACCGCCAATCTCACCGCGAGTTCCAAATTCCAAGCGGACGCGGAACACCAGAACGCCGCCGCCACGCGCGAACTGGTCCTGCTCCAGGTGGACGCAAGCTACTTCGGAGTGTTGAAAGCCGAGGCGCTCCTCCACGTCGCCGAACAAACCCTGGCCGCCCGCCAGGCCCTGCTTGACCTGGTCTCCCTCCAAGTCTCCAACAAACTGAAGTCCGAACTGGACCTGAGCTTCGCCCATGTCGTCTTTGAACAAGCCCGGCTGTTGGTCGAGGAAACACGCAACAACGCAGACGCCTCCCGCGCCGCACTCTCAGCGGCACTGGGGTTTCATGAGTTGCATGCCTACCAGCTCGCCGACGAATCGCTGCCGCCCACCACCACCACCAACGAGGTCTACCGACTGATTGACCTGGCGCTCCAGGACCGACCGGAACTCGCCAGCCTGCGCAACGGACACGAGGCCGACCTCCGGTTTGCCCGCGCCCAGCGGGATGCCCGGTGGCCGGTGGTGGCCGCTGTGGGAACGGTTGGCAACTCGTTCATTCACGACGACCGCCTGCCCGACAACTACGCGGCCGCCGGTATCCAGTTGAGCATGCCCCTGTTCGCCGGCGGGCTCTACGTCGCCCGCCAGCATGAAGCTGAGGACCGGGCGCAGGCCGCTGCAGAACTCCTCCGTAGCGCCGAAGACAACGTAGTTCGCGATGTGCGTATCGCCTGGCTGAGCCTGAGCAACGCGGAGCAGCGGTTGAACATCACCACCCAGCTCCTCAAGCACGCCACCGACGCCTTTACGCTCGCCGAGGCGCGCTACCAGGTCGGCAGCAGTTCCATCGTCGAGTTGAGCCAGTCCCAGTTGGATCTGACCTCGGCCCAGATGGCTCACAGCGGCGCCCGTTACGATGTGCTCATCCAACAGGCGACCTTGAACTACCAGATCGGTGCCCTGAGCGCGTCAGCCGACACCCCGGCCCGCAACTCAGCAACACAACCCAAAACTCGTTAGGTGTCGGCGGGAGTTCAAAAGGAGAATCCTGTGCGAGTTCAAAAGGAGAAAGGTCAGAGGGAGTAATTTCCCAAGATTTCCGGCCAGCGATTCTGGGGTGGGGAGGGTAGCTGGGCCACAGCCCAGAA
>JBEKGJ010000042.1:0-46611 GCA_050012855.1 Verrucomicrobiota bacterium
CGGACCGAAGGAAAACTTGTATGACGATTGAACAGGCATAGTGGGCACAATGTATGCCGGCCCCCGCCCGTTGAAAAGTAAAATGCCGATGCCGAACGATCGCGCCCGCCCACCCCGAGCACGCCTCAGGGCTGGTGCAGCCGGTAATAACTCTCCGCCCCGGTTGCCTTGACCGTCACCGTGATGACATCGCCGGAAATCACCGGCGGATATTTCACCGGCACCCAGACGGGATTGGCAAGATTGGTCGTGGATTCGAGCACGAAGTTGCTGCCGACGGCCGGCCAACTGAACATCAAGTAGCCGCCGGTCCGGCCCAGCCACAACGTGGGCGAGGCCACCACTTCCGTTGTCAGGCGCGCGCCCAAGCGAGGATCGGATGGGTCCGTGGCGGGGGAATAGACCGTCGTTTGGCAGACGATCTCTCCCACCGTGGGCGCATGGACGGAGATGGTGACCACGACGTTCGCGCCGGGGAGGAGGTTCCCCAGACCGCAGAGCACGCCCGGTGGTTCGACATCGGCGGTGCCCAAGGTGGTGCTGGCGCCAAGGAGGTCGGCGTTGAGCGAGAAGGCGGCCAGCAAGACCGTCTTGGGCGCGGTGACCTGGCCGAGATTGGTGACGGTGATGGTGCAGGTGAACTGGTCGTTCACCAGCACCTGGTTGGTGCTGGCCGTCTGCGACACCTGCAGCGTCGCCTCGGGCACGACGTTCAGGATGGTGGCGGTACTGTTGTTTGCCAGGTTCGTGTCCACCACGTCCGCGCTAACGGTGGCCAGGTTGGTGATCGGTCCCAGCGCGAGTGTCCCGGCGCTGATGTCAATCTCGGCAAATCCACCCGTCGGCACCGTCCCGGCCTGCCACACGAGCAGGTTGCTGCTGATCGTGTAAGTGCCTTGGGCCACTTGCGCAGCGACGTTGGTCAGGCCCGACGGCAGCGCCTGCGTGACCACGA
The DNA here is from genome assembly GCA_050012855.1 of Verrucomicrobiota bacterium. Classification (GTDB taxonomy): domain Bacteria; phylum Verrucomicrobiota; class Verrucomicrobiia; order Limisphaerales; family J093; genus JAJXZJ01. The sequence goes on from JBEKGJ010000042.1 coordinate 956, forward strand.
CATTCGGGGCGTCATCGGGACCTTGATTGACCACCTGGAAGTAGTACATGGGGCTGCCGCCGAGATACGTGATCTGGGACGCGGTGGTTACCAGCGCGATGTCTGCACTGGGCCAGATGCGGATGACGGCAGCGGTCGCGTTGTCGTTCGTCGAAAGGTCCACCTCCGCGGCGCTCACGCTGGCGAGGTTGGTCAGCGAACCGAGCAAGTTGGCGGACGCCTGGACGGTGAGGGTTGCGTTGGTCCCGGCCACGAGCTGGGCCAACTGCCACACCACCGTGTTGCTCACCGACTGGACGGTGCCGTCGCTCGGGGTGTTCCCGACCATCTGGAGGCCATTCGGCAGCGTGTTCGTCACGCACACCAGGGTGGCCGTACCCGGCCCCTGGTTGGTCAGGGTCAGGGTGTAGGCGAACACACCGCCCAACGGCTGTGGATCCGCCGGCACGTCCAGCGTTATCCCGAGGTTGGCCTCGTCGAGGACGGTGGCTGTCGCCGCGGCCAGGTTGTTGGTCAGGTTGGGATCCGCTTCGGGCGCCACGACCGTTGCCACATTGGTGAACAACCCGACCTGCAGGGGCAACAGCGAAAGCGTGGCCGACGCGGTCCCACCCGGCGGCAAGGGTCCGAAATCGCAAACCGCCAGGTTGCCCTCAGCCCAATTCGTACCCGCCGACACTTGCGCGCCGAGCAAACTCACCGCCGCCGGCAGCGTGTTCGTCAACAGCACATCGCTGGCCGCATTCGGTCCCTGATTGGTCACGGTCAGAAGCAATGTAAAGGGATGCCCCACCACGATCGCCGTCGTCGGCAACTGCATGGACAATCCCAGGTCGGCAACCGGTTGCACCACGGTGACGGTGGTCGCCGTGTTGTCCGCCGGGAACAAATCCAGCTCGTTGGCGGTCGCGACAAAGACGTTCGTGAACGTTCCCGGAGCGATGGCTTGCCCGGTCACCACCACCGCCACATTGGTTCCGGCCGGCAACGGACCCAGGTCCAGGCACAACGCGCCACTCTGGTTGGTTGTCAGCGCATCACCGGGCGGGTTGAAAGTCAGTTCGACCCCGTCGGCCTGGGTCATCGCGAGGGTCACCGCCGTTGCATCATGCGGGCCGGCATTCGTAACCACCAGTTGCCAGGAGATCGAATCACCGACGAGCACCGTCCCCGGCGCGGCAGTGACGCTCAGCGACAGCTCAGCCTCGTAGCGCGCTTCGGTGACGACGGCCGCCGTGTTGTTTGCCAACTGGAGGTCCACCTCCGCCGCAGTCGCCACCACCACGTTCGTGCTCGATCCGACGTCAACCGCCGACACGACCAGGTTGACCGTGGCCACCGCTCCAACACCCAGACCGCCCAATTGCGCGATCACGACACCGTTGGTGAGAACCACGCTGCCCTGGCTGGCGGAATTGGTGACCAGTGTCAGCATTGCCGGCAGGACGTCGGTCAACACCACACTGCTTGCCGGAGCGGGACCGAGATTCGTGACGGTGATGGTGAAGGTGGTTTGGCCGCCGAGTGGCAGCAACAAGGGCGTGGCCAACATTCCCACGGCCAGGTCGGCTTCCAACTCCACGGCGACGTTGGTTGAGCTTAGGTTGTTGCTGAGATCGGGGTCCGCCTCATTCGCGGTCACGATGGCGGTGTTCCCGATGAGACCCACCGCCTCCGGAAGAACCTGGATCTGGACTGTGGCCGTCGCCCCGACGGGCAAGTCACCCACCTGACAGGTGACGCCGCTGGCATTCGTCGTGGCGTTCCCCTGGCTGTTGGTCACTCCCAGCAACGTGAAGGCGCCCGAAAGCGTGTCGGTGAGTTGCACGGCCGTGGCGGCGCCCGGGCCGGCGTTGGTCACGGTGAGCAATAGCGTCAGCGGTTCACCAAGCGCAGCGGGGTTCGGGTTGACATTCTGGATCACGATCAGGTCGGCGGCGGGCTGGACGGTGAGAATCGCCGTCGCCGTGTCGTTGTCAGGAAAACCGTCAATCACATCGCCACTGACCAGGGCGGTGTTCGTGAGGGAACCGCTCGTCTGCGCTGCCGCCACCAGGACGACGGTGGCGCCCTGCCCCGGCGCCAGATCGCCCACATCGAACCGGATGACCCCTTGATCGTTGGTCAGCGATCCCTGGCTGGCTTGTGCCGTGACAAACTCCAGCCCGGACGGGAGCGGGTCCGCAATGCTGACATTCGCCGCCACCGCGGGACCGCCATTGGTCACCGACATGGAATACGTCACCGTCTGACCAAGGAGAAGACCCTCTGGGGGCACACTGCTGACGATGGATTTGGTCACCCCCAGATCCGCCTGGGGCAACACCCTCACGCCCAGCATGACCACATTGTCGCTGAGGTCAGCGTCAAACTCCACCGCCGCCACCTGGCCGGTCAGGAGCAGCGTTCCCAAAGCGGGCGAATTCGCCACCAACTGCACCACCGACGTGGCGCCCGGCGCGAGCCCGCCGAGATCCACGGTGAACCCACCGTCTGCAACCGTCACCACTCCGCTATCGGCCGTCAGGCTGACCGGAATCATGCCCACGGGCAGGTTGCCGGTCATCTGCACCCCGCTGGCCGCATTCGGCCCGGCATTGGTCACGGTGAAGGTTATGGTGAAATTCGTTCCGGTGGCCACCACCGGCAGGTCCACCGTCCCCAACAACGCCAGATCCGCTCGCGGCAAGACACTCAGGACCTGCGTGGCGCTGTTGTCCAGCGCGTTGGTGTCCACTTCGGGCGCGTTCAGAACCACGGCATTCGTTATCGTGCCGAGCTGGAGGGGCTGAACGACCAGCGTGACGGCGGCGCTGCCCTGGTTGGCCAACGCTCCCAAGTTAAACACGACCGTGCCGTTCGTGGTCGTAAAGGTTCCCTGACTCACCGTGGCGGACACAAAATTAAGGCCCGCGGGCAGCGGGTCCGCAAGGGTCACGCTGCTGGCCGTGTCCGGACCGGCGTTGGTCACCATAAACTCGATCGCCACCGAGTCGCCGAAATGAATTGGGGCCGCGCTGACCGCGCCTTGCACCGCGAGTTCAGCCTCCAGCCGCACCAAGACCTCGGTCAGGACCTGGTTGTCGGCCGGGTTGGTATCCACCTCATCGGAACTCACGCTGGCCATATTCTGGATTGCCCCGGGCACGGCGACACTCCCCTGGATCACGGCGGTTGCGAGACCGCCCACCGGCAGATCGCCCAGACTGAGCGTGACCGTGCCGGCGAGGAGTTCATTCGTGCCCTGGCTGGTGGTCACGGAAACCACCGTGAACCCGGAAGGGAGCTGATCCTGCACAACCACGCCTGTTGCGGTGTCAGGACCACGGTTGGTGACCGTGAGATTATAGGTCAGCGGACCGCCGAGAACCACCGGTTCCGGTGTCGTCTGCACGCTCAGCGCGAGGTCGGCTGCCGCGCCGACAACGATTACATTCGTGATGGCTGCGTCCGCGGGAAGCAGGTTCAACTCGGCGGCTTCGACCGAGACGGTGTTCGTGAACCAGCCCAACTGCGTGGGTTGGACGGTCAGCGTAATGGTGACATTGGTGCCGGCGGGCAAGCCACCCAGTTCAGCCACGAACGTGCCGTTCTGGACGCTGGCCGTGCCATCGTTTCCGACCACCGAGGACACGAAGGTGAAGCTCGCGGGCAACACGTCCGAAAACACCACCGCCGAAGCGTTGGTGGGCCCGCGATTGGTCACGGTGAAGGTCCAAATCAGCGGGGAGTCAACCGCCACGGACTGATTCAGTGTTGGCAGCGTGACGGCGAGGTTGGCAGCCGGTTGCACCGACAACACCAGCACCGCCGTGTTGTCGGAAGCGTCCGGGTCCGTTTCGTTGGCGCCCACGGTCGCCAGGTTCGTCAGGGCGTCGAGAGTTCCGGGCTGGATGCCGATTTGAACCACCGTCCCAGTGCCAGGGGGCAGGTCCGGGATGGGCAGGGTCAGAACGCCATCGGTCTGCGCCCAGTTGGTCAGCGCCGGCGAGGCCGACACCAGGGTCACGCCGGCCGGGAGCACGTTCGTCAACACAATGCCGGTCGCCGGGCTGGGACCCCCATTCGTCACGGCGAGGCTGTAAGTGAGATTCCCTCCCAGGGCCGCCGGCAGGGGCGCAGCGCTGAGGGAAACCGCCAGGTTCGCAGCGGGCAACACGGCCACCACGTTCGTCACCGCATTGTCGCCCGGCGCAAAGTCGAATTCGTTGGCGGCAGCAACCGCGAGGTTGGTCATCCGACCGATCACCGTGGGTTGAAGCGTGATCGCGACGAGCGCGGCGGCGCCGGCGTCCAACGACCCCAAGTCGAACGTCACGACATTATTAGTAAGCGTGAAGCTGCCGTTGCCGGGCGCGACATTGATCACCTGGGCTCCGGGCGGCAGATTGTCCACCAGACTGACGCCCGTGGCCTGGCTGGGTCCCTGATTGGTCACCAGGAGTTGCAACGTGAAGCTGCCACCCAGCAGCACTTGCGCCACCGGCGCCACCGGCGCCACCCCCAGGTCGGCGGTCTGGTTCACCCAGGTTACGGTCGTCGCGACATTGTCGCCGGCATTGGTGTCGAACTCCGCTGCGGTTACGCCAACCGAGTTCGTCATGCCGCCCATCACCGTCGGCAGCAAGACGACCTCGACCTGCGCAGCCGCGCCAGCGGCCAGGCCGCCCAAGGCAAAGATCAAGCCGGCTTCACCATTTGTAAAACCACCCTGGCTCGCTTGGACGCTGACGAAATCCGCGCCCGCGGGAAGCAGATCGGTCAACACCACGTCCGTGGCTGGATTCGGACCGGCATTGGTGACGGTGAGGGCGACGACGAGATTGCTGCCCAGCGCAACGCGGTCCGGTGCGGCCACCGACAGGCTCAGTTCGGCCCGGGGCGGCGCAACGGTCAGACTCACTTCCGCCGGCGCACTGTTGGTGAGGCCATCGTTGACTGTGAACGTGAAGCTGTCGGGGCCGGTGTAGCCAGGCGTCGGATAGTAAGTAAGTGTACCGCTGACCGGGTCGAATCCCGTAATGACGCCGCTCGTCGGCGCCGTCGCCAGGGCAAACGTCAACGGATCGTCGTCCGGATCGGTTCCGACGAGCTGCACCGTGGCGGGAAAGTCATGGGTAACGGTCACGTTGGCAGGCAGCGCCACGGGCGGACGGTTGAAAAGCGAACACGTGTAACCCTGCTGGTGGCAGGCAATCTCGATTCCCCAACACTGCAGCGAACCAATGTCCTCGATAATCGTGTCGGCAACGACCAGTTGCCAGGCGCCGGCGACGGGATGACCAACCAGGCCGCTCAACGGCGCGTCCGGACGGTAGCTCCCGGCGTAAGGTGCCTGGCCATTACTGATGGCGGTCAAGGCTGCGTCATCGAACACGGTCGGATTCCCAGTGCCGTCGCAAGCCCCGGTGCCCATCCCCGAAGGGCCTTGGAAAGGGTTCCAGGCCGAGTTGGCCACCAGCACCACGCCGGTGCCATCGGGACTGACCAGCCTGATGGCGAGATCCTCATCAGCGGGATGATCAATCCGCACCGATACCTTTACGTTCTGCACCTGGCCGGAAACCGTCACCGGAATGGATGAGGTAATCATGCCAAGATCGGGGATGGGCATTGGCCCATCGCTGTTGGAAAAGAAGTTCGTCGCCAGGTTGGTGGTTCCGAGCAGCCCGATCGTGTGGGCGAAGAAATTGGTAAAGGCGAATCCATTCGTCAGCGTGACGATCTGCTCGAAGCTCAGGACCGAACCACAAGACGCATTCTTGGGCACCCGGTAAACAAACGGCGTCAAGTTCGTGGCGGTCGTCCCCGGCAAAATGTCGGGGTAGGCCGCCGCGCCCTGCAAGACGACCACACCGGGAGTGAGGGACAGCAGTGTCGCCTGCACCCCGGTCGCACCGGGACCATCTCCATCGCGCAGCAGGATGCTCTCGGAAATCGTCTCGCCGGGATCAATCGTGCCGTTGCCGTTGCCGGCCACCGTGTCGTCCGGAACAACGCTGTCGAGGGTCAGGTTGGGCGGCACGGACATGGTTGTGGGGCTGAAAACCAGCGCATACGGCTGTTGCGGCCCCGCCGGCACCTGGTGCCCCACCACCTGAACCGTCCAACTGCCGGGTACGATGTCGCCGGCGTCCACCTGCACCTGCTCGACCACGTTGAGGTGGTCCTCGCGGTCCCGGGTCGCGGCGTGCTGCGGCGCGGCCGGGTCGAGCGTCCACGGATAACGCCGCTGCCCCTGGGAATCAAAGACCACGAGGTCGAGGTCATTGACCAGCGCCACCGTGGCGTTCTCGGCGCCCGGGGCGTCGTCCCAAACCAGGGTGATCTTCACTTGGGTGGCGTCCGCCGGCACCGGCAGGCCGTAGAAGTTCGTCGTTCCGTTGCCGATCTGGCCCAGCAGGAGACCGCCAGACCGCAATTGGTCCACCGCGGCCTTGACCTGGAGACGACCGTAACCGGAGGCGTAATCCGGCCCGGGCGTCAGCCACACGGAACCGTCATTCAAATCCTCGGCGGTGTGGAGCAGCAGCGCCTTGACCGCCGCCGGCATCGGATCCAGCCCGTTGAACAGGCGGTGGTAATCCTCGGTCAGCAGCGCAATCGCACCCGAAACCGCCGGCGCGGCCATCGAGGTGCCGGAAAGCACGCCATAGGTGTTGCCCGGCAGCGTCGAGGTGACGCCATTCTCCCCGCCGATGCGAGCGCCCGGGGCCACCAGATCGGGCTTGAGCCGGCCGTCGTCCACCGGCCCCCAACTGCTGAAATAGGTCATCGAGTTGTCGTTGGAGTTGATGGCGCCCACGGCAATGATGTTTTTGGCCGTGGCGGGCGGACCAATCGTTGCGTAGGGACCGAGATTGCAATTGGTGTTGAGTCCGCCGCGCGCGTTGCCGGCGGCAAAGACCACGTTCATGCGCCCGCCGAAGAGCGAGCCGTTGACCACGCCATCATAGGCCGGCGCGTCATAACTGTAGTCGCCAAACAGGCTGCAGTTGCCGTAGAAACTGCCGATCGTCACTCCCCAGGAATTCTGGGAAATCGTCACCCCGAGGGAATTGATGGCCGGGTTGCACTCGGCGATCTCGTTCACATTGTCCCACGAGAGGATCTGGACGCTGGGCGCCAGGCCCCGCCACTGACGCGGGTAGCCGCCCTTGCTGGCGCTGAGACTGCCGCTCCCGCCCACAATGCCGGCCACGTGCGTCGCGTGGGGAAGGATGCCCATCGGGCTGTTCGTGTCCATGATGCGGATCCGCCCCGCGAAGTCGGCATGGGTGTTGTCCACCAGGCCGATGTCCCACACGCCCACACTCACGCCGTTCCCGCTCAGGTTGTAGGGCGGCTCCTGCACCAGTTCCGCCTGGGTGTTGGTCCGCACGTTGTCCACCAACTCCTGCACCGGTGGGGGTACCTCCTCGATCCAACGCACCCAGTCCAGCCGCGCCACGTCACGGATGCGGGCCGTCGCAAGGTTGATCGTCAACCAACCCGGCCCCGCCTGTGGCTCGCGCACCACCGCGCCCAGCGCCTCCAGCGTCGGGCGCGCGTCCGCCAGCGCAACGTCGGCAAACGCCTTCACACGCAGGTCCGCCGTCCCGTCGGCGTGCAGCGCCCACGCGCCCACCTCGCCCGCGTTCACCGGGGGGGACAGCTTGTCCGCCGTGTCAATTGCCCCGAGCCATCGGATTCCCGCCGCCTCGAGGTCGCTCGCGTGCAGGTCCGTCGGCACCGACGCAAAAAAGGCGCGCTCCGGCAGGTAATCGAGCAGCGTAATCCCCGCCGCCGCCAACTGGTCGCGCAATGTGCTGTCGGGAATCCGGTCGAACTGAACGATGACATGGACCCGGCCAGGCCGGAGGTGAACGGATCGGTCCAGGGCAAGGTTGGCCGCAGGATCGCCGGCGCCGAGGAAGGTGCCGGATTGCAGACGGACCGGGGCCACCGGCCGCGAGAAACTCTGGGGCTGCGCCGCACCCCGGGCTGGCCAGGGGACACGATCCGAACGGTTCGGGGCACTCCACGCTCCCGAAGCAGCCACGCTCATCAAGGCCATCCCCAGGAACCACCAGGCCAGTCGCTGGCGACACGCTTCACCCGATCGTCTGATCTTCATGTCATGGTTTTCGTTGCCTGAGCTGATTCGGCTCCCTCGCCACGGATGTCCCGGCCGGCGACATTTCCGCCCCGACGCAAAGGGCGATAGCCAATCAAGGCCAAAACCCGGAGGTTTGCAATTTTAAAAAGCCGGCGGCAACATGAACGCGTGAACCAAGCCCCCGAATGGTCCGTGCAAACCGCCGCCGCCCGAGCCACGACTTCGCCGCCACGGGTTCTCTGGTGGTGCCGCTTCCTTGCGCGCGCGGCGCTGGCCGTGGCCACCGCGACGCTTCCCTGCGCCGCCGGCAATCCCCCCGGCAGCCCGACCAACCTCATGGCCCGCGCCGGCGACATGAGTGTCTCTTTGCACTGGGATCCACCGACGGAGGCACCTCCGTTCGTTTACCGCGTCTATCGCTCCGACTCGCCCGACAGCGCTTTCATCCCCCTCAACGCCGCCACGGCCCCGGTTCATCTCACCGGCTTCGCTGATGTGCAGGCCACCAACGGCGTCACGTGGTATTACCGTGTCACCGCCCTCAATGCCGCCGGTGAGGGTGCGCCCTCGGCCGTGATCGCCGCGACACCGAAACCTTTCGCCAGCGACGCCGAGTTTCTCGAACTCCTTCAAGCCGCCGCGTTCGACTTCTTCTGGCACGAGGCCAACCCCACGAACGGATTGATCAAGGACCGCAGCACAACCAACTCCTTCGCCAGCATCGCCTCCGTCGGCTTCGGTCTCACCGGGATCGGCATCGGCATTGACCACGGCTGGATCACCCGGGCCCAAGGGCGCAGCCGGACCCTGGCGACCCTCCAAACGTTCTGGCAGACGCCGCAAGGCGACCAAGGCGCGGGCACCATCGGCACCCGCGGCTGGTTCTACCACTTCCTCGACATGAACCGCGCCACCCGTTACCAGTCGGTGGAATTGTCCTCGATCGACACCGCCCTGCTGCTGGCCGGTGTGGTGTATGCCCGCGAGTACTTCGATGGAGTTGATCCCGACGAGCAGGCCATTCGCGACCTGGCCGACGCCCTGGTGAATCGCGTGGACTGGACCTGGATGCTGAACGGCCACCAGACCTTCTCCATGGGCTGGACCCCCGAAAGCAAATTCATCACCAGCCAGTGGATCGGCTACAACGAGGGGATGATCCTTTACGTGCTGGCCCTCGGATCAACGAACAGTCCCCCGCCAACGAACGCCTGGACCGCGTGGACGGCCGGCTACCAATGGCGGACCAACTACGGCTACAGCTACGTCCAGTTCCCGCCGCTGTTCGGACACCAGTATTCGCACAGTTGGGTGGATTTTCGGTACGTCACGGACACCTATCTGAGCGCCAAAGGCATCAGCTACTTTGAAAACTCGCGCCGGGCCACGTTGGCGCAATATGCCTATTGCGTCGCCAACCCGGGACGCCATCGTGGCTACAGCACGAACGTCTGGGGCATCACCGCCTGCGACGGACCGCCCGCGACGGGTTATCTTGCCCGCGGCGCACCACCACCGCAAAACGATGACGGCACCCTCGCACCCACCGCCGTCGGCGGCTCGCTGCCGTTCACACCGGACATCGGCGTGGCCACGCTGCGCCATTTCTACGACGCCTACCGGACCAATATCTGGACCGGTTACGGTTTCTGCGACGCCTTCAACCCGACGTGGAACTGGTTTGATGCCGACGTACTCGGCATTGACCAAGGACCCATTCTCCTCATGGCGGAGAACTATCGAACCCAGCGCGTCTGGCGCACGATGATGAAGAGCCCGATCATCCAGCGCGGCCTCACCCGCGCAGGTTTCCAACCCTTGAGTTTCGCCGCCCCCGCCCTTCGTTATGACGCCACGAACGCGAACGCGGCCCTCAAGTGGCCGGCGCCCGCCAATGCCTCATTTCAGGTGGAATTCTCGCCGGACCTCGATGCCTGGTTCGTCTCGCCCACCGGATTCTTCCTCAACACAAACACGCCGACGCTCCTGAGTTGGACCGACACCGGCCCGCCGGCCACCGATGCGTCACCCGCATCGGCGCCCCAGCGCTTCTACCGCGTTTTGCAGGTCGGCGCGCCGTAAGCGGGGCCAGCGCCGATGCGGCTATCTCCACCTGAGCAGTCGGAAGAACTGCGCCTGGCTGCCGATCGCGTTGGTGACCCGATAGCTCTCGCCGAAGCCGACCGTGCCCAATCCCGTCGGCACGGAAGCCCACCACGCTCCCGACCCAAGGCTCCCGCTCACGTCCAACTCGTACCGGCTGGCGCCGAGGTTCGGCCAACTGAGCACGACCGCCCCCCCCAATCGTTCCACCGTCAGCGCCTCCGGGACGAGGCTGAAACTCGTGAGGCCGGCCAGCGTGATCGTGGACCCGGTGGCCGTCACGCTCACCGGGGCGGACAGGCCCGCCATGCCGTTCAGGGTCGACTCGAGTGAAGGAAACGCTTCCCAAGCATGGACCATGAGACGGACCGTCTGCCCCATCTTCACACCCGGTAGCACGACCTGCGCCGGTTCCCAGTAGCCTGCATCGGCCGGGGCCGATCCGAACGCCGTGGCGACACCAACGGGCAAGAAGTCATTTCCGTCCGCACTCGTGGAGAAATAGAGTTGCGCCACGAAATAGCTCATGCCCGAGGCGGGAGCCGTCAGCCGGGTTGCGCCGTCGGCGTCGAACACCGGCGCGTCCAAGATGCCCGGAATGCGGTTGCGGAAGTCCACGACCACGCTGCTTTGGGCGCACAATGGCGGCGCAGCCGCCAACAGCGCCACGGTGACATTTAGCACCGCCGCGACACGCGGCCGCCTTCGCTCACCGATTCCAGGGATGGACCCCCGCCTCGCGGATGGCCAAATAAGTGCGTTGACATCCATAGGGCTGGCTCATTCTGGCGCTTTCCCAAGAGCATGCTCCCGCCTTTACCCGGGTCAAGCGCGGAGCGGTCGCCCACGCTGACTTCAAACATCGAACCGGCGCTCGTCCGTTGCCTCCGGCATGAACCAGGCGACGACCGCCGCGGCGGCGAACAGCAGACTGCCGGCCAGCAGCGCCCGTCGAAAATCGCCCACCTGGGAGAACAGGCCAAAGAAGACCGTGCCGATCGCCGCTCCGATACGTCCCACGTTGTAACAGAAGCCCGCGCCGGTCGTGCGCAGCAGCGTCGGAAACAATGGGGGCAGGTACATCGTGAACAGGCCGAACACCCCGGAGAAAAACCCCACCGCCGGAAACCAGAACCAGACGAGCGACTCCCAACTGCGCGGATGCGCGAAGGCGCCCGCCTCCGCGGCGAATTCGCCAATAAACATCAGCACCAGGCTTAGCCGGTAACCGAGCCGCTGCGCCAGCCAGCCGGAGAAAAAGTTGCCCGCGATGGAAACCCCGATCACGCCGAAGAACGCCGTGCTCACCAGTTGCTCGCGCCGCTCCACCGCCCAGGACGCCAGTTCCGGCAGATTGCGCAGATGCTGCGCGTGCCAGAAAATGAACGCCCACCACGCGCTCAACGACAGCGCGCACACCAGGATCGTCTTCAGCGTCAGCACCCGGATGTCGCCGCGGAAAAGGTCGCGAATGCCGGGCGTTCTTTCCCGTGAGTTCGCCCGGGCGGCGTGCCATTCCTCCGGCTCCGGCACGCGCCGCCGAATCCAGAACACGAGCAGGGCCGGCAGCACCCCCACCAGAAACACCCAGCGCGGTGCGTAGTGGACTTGCAGCCAGCCGCACACCGTCGCCAGCAGATAGATCGTCAGGCACGCACCCAGAATGCCAAGATTGACCCCGGTCTGCAGCACCGCGGCAATCCACGGCCGCCACCGCGTCGGCCACGTCTCGGCCAGCAGCGACGAGCCGATCGCCCATTCACCGCCAATCCCCAGCGCCGCGAGAAACCGGAAAACCAACAGTTGCCACCACGTCTGCGCGAAGAACGACAGGCCCGTAAACGACGCGTAGGTCAGGATCGTCAGGCTCAACCCCCGGCTCCGCCCCAGCAGGTCCCCCACCCGCCCGAACAGACCGCCGCCGAGCGCCCAACCGACCAGGAACGCGGCCTGAATCCACGAACTCCGCGCCTTCACGGCCGGGTCCGCCGGGCTGGCCGCCTGGAGCAACTCCATCACGAACGGCGCGGCCACCAGCGTGTAGAGATGCATGTCCAGGCCGTCGAACAGCCAGCCCAGCCACGCCGCCAAACCGCCCCGCCATTGCTGTGGCGAAAGCTCGGACAGCCGCGTTGCTTCCCGGCGGACCAGGGTCGGCGGCGCGACGTCGGCCGCACCCGGGGTCAACGACAGGCGAATCACGGAGCCAGCAAACCAAAATGCTCCGCAGCCAACAACCCCTTTTCTTGACTGCCTCGACTCACAGCCGCCAGCGCATGGATTCCCCAAAAAACGAAAGGGCCGCCGGTCAACCGGCGGCCCCGCTTGTCCTGATGATCCAAAACTAAATCAGCGGAATGCCTCGGGGAACTTTCACAATCGTGGTCCCCGCGATCTTGTCGTGCCACGACTGGTGTTCGCTCGACCAGCCCGCCCAGAAGAAGCCGATGCCCAGCGCCAGGAACGAGAAGATGCTGCCCAACCCTCGGACCAGCGCGACGCCGACATCCATCGGCCGTCCGTCCAACCGCACGACCTTCAGGTTGCAGACGATGCCGCCGATCGTGGTCCCGCGCCATACCCACATGCCAACGTGGTAGCCCAACCAGAACAGCAGCCCGATCGGGTTGTCAATCGACAGGCCCACGTTGTGCGCGAAGAAGCGGAACACATGCCGGAACAGGTGCGGCGCGATCCAGTTGGTGACGATGCCGACCAGGATCAGGTCCAGGAGCACGGCCGCAAACCGAAGCCAGAATCCGGCCCGCGGCAGCCGGGTGAAATCAATCCCGGCCTGGGCCGCCGCGCTGGGCACGAAGGGGGGCACCGGACCCGGCTGTGGCACGGAGCCGGGCAGCGGCGGCACCGGACCAGCGACTGATGGAGGTACGCTCGCAGCGAAACCAGGCGTTGCCGCCGGCTCGGCGAATGCAGCCATTGGCGCAACCGCCGGAGCGGCCGGCGGAGTCGTCTGGGCGACCAGCGGCGCGGCGGCAAGCGCCACCGCCGCGGGCGGAAGCGTGGGCGCCGGGGGCAGTGTCGGAGCGGGCGCCACCGGGGCTGGCGTCGGCCCCGGCGCGGCCGGCACCGGTTTCTCCTGGCCATTGCGCCGACTGTGGAAAACCGCCAGGAGAGCCGCCCCAAGGCTAAACGGCGTCAACACCCCCAACACCACGAAACCCAGGATCGGCACCATGTAAAGCAGCGTCACCAGGACCGAGCCAACCAGGAACGCCACCAGCGGCGTCGGCGTGCTGTCGGGGTTCGCCCGGCGCAAAAGCTGGCCGCCGATGTAATGGAAACAGGCGGTCCGGCCGATCAGTTTCGCCGCCGTCAAGGCCAGCGCGACAAACGGGACGATAATCAGGCCGATCCCGGAGATGATCAGAATGAACATGACCGGCGCCAGCAGGATCATCCCCAACAACCCAACCATGAACGCCGTCAACGTTCGCGTCTCCAGCACCTTCACGCACGCATCCACCGATTTCGGCAACAACAGGGTGATGATGAGGTAAACCAGGAAGTGCAACCCCACGATCCACCAAACGAAACCAACGGTCGGCGGCAAAGGCCGTCCGAGCAGCAGGCCCTCCCGAACCCAGCGGCCCAGTCCTTCGACCTGCGGCATCAGCCCGCCAAAGCCCACCTCGACCGGCTCCTGGGCCAGTTTGGCGCCCGGATCACGATTCAGTTTTCCGCCGATGGCGACGCATTGTCCATGAATGTCCGCGTTCGGCCCCAGCCGCATCGAACCCATTACGTTCACGCAGTCGCCATGAACCGTGCCATCCACCGTGGCGTTCCCGAAGACCACGACCATGTCCCCGGTCACCTCGCCGTGGAGACTGGCATTGCCAAAAACGACGACGAAGTCCCCCACCTTCTCGCCGGCACTCACCTCGGAGTTGCCGGTGATCCTCACGCGGTCGCCACTCGCGGCACCGTCCTTTACGCTCAAGGACTCGGTCGTGGCCGGTTCCTGGGCGTAAAGGCTGACGCTGACCTGCACGCACGTCGCCAGGGCCAACCCAAGGCCCAAGCCCAGCCAACGGGCGGTTCGCATGTTGAATTTCATAAGCTCCTTTGTAAAAAAGTGACGCGGTAGAACAACGTCCCCAAACCGACACAGGAGAGGTACATCGTCAGGATCACGCCAGCGGCGACGCACAGGCCGACGGTGCCCACGGAACGGACGACGGCGGCCAGCGCATCCGCCAACACACCCAGCACGCTCCACACGAGCGTCAGCGGCCCCAGCCATTGCGCCAGCTTCTGCTCAAACTGGCCGCCCCAGTCCACGTTCGCGGTGTGCAGCGCCAGCCAGGCGATGCCCCCCAGCAGCACCGAAGTCAGCACCAGGGAAAGGATCTGCAGGCCGTGCGGCCAGGTCCACCACGTCCGCTGGTACCACGGCAGCGCGCGGGCGCGGATGGCCGCCAGCACCCGCGGCATGAGCGTTGTCGGCGCCGGGCGATCGGGCAACTCGCGCAATTGGCGGTCCAGGTGAGCCTCCCAGTCGGATTCGGGTTTGTACGGGTTCATGGGATCAAGCCTCCACAACTTCCGGGTTGAATTGCAGTTTGCGGCGCAGGGCTTCGCGGCCGCGGTGGATGTCGGTCTTCACCTTGCCCAGGGAAACCTTCAGCTTCGCGGCGATCTCGTCGTAGCCCAGGTTCTCGAAATGATACAGCACCAGCGGAATGCGCTGGGCGGCCGGCAGCTTCTCCAATGCCTCCTCCAGAATCTCGCGCTGGTCCGCCGCATCCACGGTCTGGGTGTGCGTGTCCGGCGCGGGCAGGTTCGCGCCGAAGGCCTCCTGGTCCGACTCGCCCTCCCGCTCGAATTCCGAAAAGAAGCGCCAGCGCGCACGGTAACGGGTCAGGTGGTTGAGCGAGAGGTTGCGCGCGACCGTCTTGAGCCAGCCACCGACGGTCGGGCTGACGCTCAGTTCGTCGAACCGCTCGTAAGCCTTCAGGAAGACCTCCTGCGCAATGTCTTCGGCCTCAGCCTCATTGCGCAGCAGGCGGAAAGCGGTCGTGAACACCATGTTCTGGTAATCGCGCATAAAAGCCTCGAATTGAAGAGGGTCGCTCATCCACGCTGTGTTTCATTGGCTGCCCCGACTAATCCGAGTGCATTGTCACTCGCAGAACACGACCGGAAAGCCGAAAGTTGCAAAAAAATCAAACGAAGTCCAGGCCGGAACGGTATTAACCGACAGCATGATGCATCACTTTATGCCAATACCAGCGACCGCGACCGCCCGCCGATGAGCGTTTCCGTGCTCCAGACCGTCCGCGATCTCTTCGCCCCCAGCGACGAGCAGTTGATGTGGCGCGTGCAGGCTCACGATGACGCCGCGGCCTTCGGCACGCTGGTCGGTCGGTGGCAGGCCCCCATCCAGCGCCTTTGCGCCCGCCTTACGGGGGACGAGCATCGCGCCGAAGACCTGACGCAGGAGGTGTTTGCCCGGTTGTTCGCCCACCGAAAGAGTTACCAGCCGGATCGCAGGTTCGCCACCTACCTGTGGCGCATCGCCCTCAACCATTGCTACCGTGAGCTGGGCCGAGCCCGCCACCGGTTTGAACGACCCCTGCCCCCGGCCGGCGACGGCGAACGGCCGGTCACGGAGTTCCTCGCCGACGACCAACCCGCGCCCGACGAGGCGCTGGCGGACGCGGAGACGGCGGCCCTGGTCCGCCGCGCCCTGGCCACACTGCCCGAACACCTCCGCACCATCCTGGTCCTGCGCCATTACGAGAACCTGAAGTTCCGCGAGATTGCCGAGGTCCTCGAACTGCCGGAGGGGACCGTCAAAACCCGGATGACCGAGGCGCTGAGGCAGTTGGCCGGGCGCCTTGGCCGCGCCCTCGAGCGCCCGGCCGGCTCGCCGCCCAAGCCCCGAATCCAAGCCCAAGAATGCCTTGTCCTATGAATCCAACCATTGCTCACCCCGGCCCTGAAGCCTGGCTTGATTTCCTCTACGGCGAACTGCCGCCGGCCGAGCACCGGCGACTGGAGCAGCACCTCGCCGCCTGCCCGACTTGCACCGCCGAGCTCGCCCTCACGCGCCGAACCATGGCCGCGCTGGACACGTGGAAAAGCCCCATTGTGCCCTCCAGGCGCCACGGTTTCGTCGCCCCGCTAAAATGGACTGCCGCCGCCGTGCTCGTCCTCGGAGTGGGCCTCGCCGCCGGCCGGCTCTCCGCACCGCAACTCGACACGACGAAGTTGCGCGCAGAAATGGCTTCAACACTTCGTCAGGAATTCCAGAATGATTTGCACGCAGCGGTCGCAGCGGCCGAAGCCCGGACCCAGCGCCAGTTGGATGAACTTGCCCAGGCCTGGATCACCGGCCGGGCCGAGGACTGGCAGGCATCTCTGTCTCTCTACGACCGCGCCCAAACCGATCGCAAGGCCGACTACAGCCGGCTGCGTCACGACCTGGAAACCGTCGCCATCCAGGCGGAATTGCGGCTGGATACTACCGAACGCGCCTTGGGCCAGATCGCTCTCGTCTCTCCCGCGGACTCCACTCATCCCGACGGCAACACCCCTTAACCACAAACTGAATCAATCGTAGAAAGGAACCACCATGAAACTCAAACTCACCGCCCAGGCTGCGCTCGCCTGCCTCCTGTGCACCGCCCCGGCTCTCACCCAATCCACCGCGCCGCCGGTCACGGCACCACCGACCCCGCCGACGCCACCTGCGGTGGTCGAACTCGCCCAGGCGACACCCGCGGTTCCCCCGGTTCCACCTGCACCCGCTGCCCTTCCGGCCCTGGCCCAGGCGGAAGCAGCCCTGGCGCAAGCCGAGGATGCCGAGGCCCAAGCGGAGGGCCGGATACGGCAGCGGCTGGAGCAACACCACGTTCTGGCGCAAGCCGAGGATGCCGAGGCCCAGGCGGAGGACGTGTTCAAGCCGGTGGCGCCGGCCGATCCGACGGTCATCTTCGGCGGCAATCGGCACACCACGCCGCTCCTCATTGACTCCGGAGAGATCAAGGAGCCGAAACAGCGTGGCGCGCTGATCGAGGACCTAAATGTCATGCACCGCATCCTGGCCAAGGCCGTGTCCAGTGTGGCCGGCGGCGCCCGGCAACCGACCGCGATGGGCATCGCCGTCTTCAATGACAGCCAACCCGGCCCCGACACCCTCTACCTCAGCGGCTTCGGCCCGGTCTTCCTGCTCGACGTCAAGTTCCCGCTCCTCGGTCCACCCCGCGACGAGGCGGACAAGCCCGCCGAGCCAAAGCCCAAAGACAGCACCTGGGAGGAAACCAAGCGCGAACTCTACGGTCCGCCCCAGCCGCCAGCAGGCGGAATGTCGGAAATGATGCTGCGACGTTATGGTCTCGGACGCGGAACCCCGGGCAGAGAACCGTTGGCGTTCGATGCCGGCCGGGTCGAGTCGCTCAAAGTGGCGCTGCTCAAGGCGCTCAAGAACGCCGGCAACATCCATGCGCTCAAACCGGACGACACTCTCGTCGTAGTCGTCCGCGGTGGCGCGGCCGGCAAGCAGACCCGCACCATCAGCAATGATGAACTTCAACGCGAGCTGCCCAGCGGGACCACGGTCCACGCCACCGGCTACATCACCACCTATGCGGCGCCCGGCAGCACGCTGACCATCCGGGCCGGCAGCACGCTGACCATCCGGGTGAAGGCCGCGGACATCAGCGCCTTCGCCGGAGACAAACTCAGCCTCGACGAATTCACCAAGCAGGCCAGCGTCGCGGTCTATTGAACCGGCCGCCTGCCGACCCGCGTTTTCGGGTTACGCACGCTGCGCCCGTCGTGGCTTGCTTCCGGAGCCCCACCGCGGGCGTACTCTTTCCACCGCACCAGGCTCAGTAATGCGCGACCACCTCGATTTCGACTCGCGCGCCGCGCGGCAGGGCCGCCACCTGGACGGTCGAGCGGGCCGGGAATTCGGCGGTAAAATACCGCCCATAAACCTCGTTCATGGCCCCGAAATCGGCGAGATCGGTGAGAAACACCGTCGTCTTCACCACCGCCGACAGCTTCAGGTTCTCCGCCGCCAGAACGGTCTTGACGTTTTCGAGCACCCGCGTCGTCTGGGTCTGGATGTCGGGACCCGCAAGCTGGCCGGTGGCCGGGTCGAGCGGAATCTGGCCCGAGCAGAACAACAGATCGCCGACGCGGATCGCGTGACTGTAAGGACCGACCGGAGCGGGGGCGCCGGCGGGACGAATGACTTGCTTTTTCATGACTTTGAACGGTCGGCGCAACGACGCGCCTGATTGCCCGCCTCTTAACCCGCGCCAGCCCACGGGTCAAGCGATGCGGTATCACTTCACGACACCTTTCACCTTCAGCTTCATGTTCCGGCGGCGCTCTCCCGAGCCGCCGCTACGCCAAGGCATGGCCGTAATGTCTGCCCCTGGCTCCAGTCCCAAAACCCCGAAAACCCCTTGTCCGCCGGGCCGTCCCTGCCTACCTTGCACCCATGAGCAAAGTGCAGACGATTGAGTCCGAGTTGCAGAAGCTCACACCCGAAGAAATCCGGGAGGTGCGCGACTGGCTGGAGAACTTCATGGAAGATCAGCTTCATTTCACGGACGAGTTCGAGGCCGACATCCAGCAATCCGAACGCGACATGGCCGCCGGCCTCTCTTCGCGGACGCGTCAGCCTGCAGTGGGCCAATGAGCGCGGCCCTCCAGGTTTATCACCAGCGGTTCGACCTCCGGGAGTTGAAATGAGCCATGTCCGGGCCAAGTCATCCGATTCTCGATCAAAACCACACAGGGTGACGGGCTGGAAATCCCCCAGCCGCGCGCAGGGTTGGCCGATGAGCAAAGGGTGCCGATGCCGTTAGAGAAGGCGCACGAATCTATTCACCGACCCCGTTTCAGCCGCCGCCGCGGCTTTAATCCCTCCGATCCGCCGGCTAATGTGCGGATTGTCATGCGTGCGTAACCAGTTCGCCAATCTGCCGTTTCGCCGGCTGCCTCGCCACCGTTTTGCCCGCCGGTGGATCGTGGCCGCGGTTTGGACAATGGCCCTGCTCGACGCCACGGTGGTCCCGGGGCGGGCCCAGGCGCAGCCGTCGGCGTTGGTCGTGCGCGGCCTCGCGGCCCAAGCTCCCGGCGTTGACCCCGGTGAAATCCTGCTGGGCGAGTTGAACTGCATCGCCTGTCACACCGCCAGCGCGACGGTGCAGGCGCGCCTGGCCTCCAAACCGGGGCCATTGCTGGGCGAAGCCGCCCAACGCATCCGTCCCGTCCACCTGCGGGCGATCCTGCGCGATCCCGTCGCGGCCAAGCCCGGCACCACCATGCCCGCGCTGTTGCCGGGGCTGACCGATGCCGAACGCGAGGACACCGTGGAGGCGCTGGCCCAATTCCTGTCGTCCCTCGCGAAACCCCAGCCAGCCGTTCCGAAATCAGCGAGCGGCGAAGCCGTCGCCCAGGGCCGGTCGCTCTATCACCGCGTCGGCTGTGTCGCCTGCCATCCCCCCGTTGAACCCGCGTTCGCGCTTTACCAGCGAACTGCCGCGCCCACCGATCCGGCCACCGCCGCTTTCGTGCTCCGCCAACTGGATCAAACCTCGGTCCCGCTCGGCAACTTGGCCGCCAAGTTCGCTCCGGGCGAACTCGCGCGGTTCCTGCTCGACCCGCTCCACGCACGGCCCGGCGGCCGGATGCCATCATCGAGCCTCACTGCCGCCGAAGCCGGCGCGATGGCGGCCTATCTCGAGTCGGTTCACGCGGGGACGAATGCGCCGTCCGCTGCGCAGGCGTCGGTTCCCACCGGCGCGGTGGAGGCGGCCAAGGCCCGGCATGGCGGCGAACTGTTCGCCTCGCTCGGCTGCGCCGCCTGCCACGAACTGGGTCCCAGCCAGCCGCGCGTGACCTCAACGCTGAAGGCAAAGCCCTTCGCCGATCTTGACCCGGCGGCGCACGACGGTTGTTTGGCCAGCGACCCCGGACTCGGTCGGCCGCATTATCAATTCAGCGAAGCGCAAAGGGACGCGCTTCGGGCCACGCTGGCCGGCCGCTCGCGCCTCGACCGGCCCCAGACGGCAGCGGAACGCGTCGCCGCCACCCTGACACGGCGGGATTGCGTGGCCTGCCATGCGCGCGATGGCTACGGTGGACCGTCACCGAGCCGCGCCGATTATTTCTCCACCGTCACCGACGCCGATCTCGGCGACGAGGGCCGGCTGCCGCCGCACCTGAGCGGCGTGGGCCGCAAACTCCGATCGTCCTGGCTGCGCGAGGTGTTGGCCCGGCACGGGGCCGAGCGACCTTACCTGGCCACGCGAATGCCGCAGTTCGGCGCCAGCAACGTGCTCCACCTCGTTGCCGCCTTCCAATCCGCCGATGCACCGCCGCTCCTGGCGGGCCCCGTCATCGCCGGCAGCGCGGAAATGGGACGGCGACTGGTCGGCACCAACGGCTGCTCGTGCCTCACCTGCCACCGCTGGAATGGGCGACCGTCGCTGACCATTTCGGTCATGGATCTGACGCAGATGGCGAAACAATTGCGGCCCGAATGGTTCTGGCAATACCTCCTGGAACCAACCGCGCTCCGGCCTGGCACGCGCATGCCCGGCTTTTGGCCCGACGGCAAGGCCACCGTGCGGGCCTTTGCCGATGGCGACACCGAACGCCAGATTCGCTCGATCTGGCTCTACTTGCTGTATGGCAGCCAGGCGCCGCCGCCCGCCGGACTGCCTCCGCCCGAGCGCGCACATCGCCCGTGACAATCGCCCGTGACAAGGTTGTCCGCGTCCGTCAATTATTCCGCTATGGAACAACGCACGGTGACCTTGGGCCACTCGCCCGACCCGGACGACGCCTTCATGTTCTACGGACTGGCGAAAGGGCTGGTCTCGTCTCAGGGCTGGCGATTCGAGCACATCCTGCAGGACATCCAGACGCTGAACGAACGCGCCACCCGCGGCGAACTCGACATTACCGCCATCAGCATCCATGCCTATGCCTACGTCAGCAGCCAATATGCGTTGCTGTCGAGCGGCGCGAGCATGGGCGACGGCTATGGCCCCATGCTCGTGGCGAAAGAGAAGTTCCCGAAGGCAGAACTGGCCGGCAAACGGATCGCCGTTCCCGGCACGATGACGAGCGCCTTCCTCGCCCTGCAACTGTGGCTCGGCCGGACCGCGCGGGACTTCGATCACGTGGTCGTGCCCTTCGACCAGATCTTCGCCGCCGTGAAGTCCGGCCGCGCGGAGGTGGGCCTCATCATCCACGAAGGCCAGTTGACCTGGCGGAACGAGGGGCTGGTGGTCTGCGAGGATCTCGGCGCGTGGTGGGGACGCGCCAACGACGGTCTTCCCCTGCCGCTGGGTGGCAACGTCATTCACAAGCGCTTCACGCCGGTGGAGCGGAGGCAGATCTCCGACATTCTCCGGGCGAGCATCCAGTTCAGCCTGGACCACCGGCCGGAAGCCGTGCAGCACGCGCTCCAGTTTGCGCGCGACATGGGCCGCGAACTCGCCGACCAGTTTGTCGGCATGTATGTCAACCACTGGACGCTCGACTACGGCCAGCGCGGACGGGAAGCCATCGAGCGCTTTCTCGCCCAGGCGGAGGCGCGCGGATTGATCCCCAACGCACCCGCCCTCGAGTTTGTGGCGTGATGACGAACCGATGCAGCGGCGGCGAGTCGGCGGGACAATCGGGACAATTCCGTTTGCGGCCTCGCGCCCAGCACGGCATTCTTTCCCGTCATGGTTGCAGGTTCATCTACGGGCAGTGGCGCCACGTTGCGGCCCATGCGATATCGTCGGTTCGGGCGAACCGAATTGTCCATGCCCGTCATCTCGTGTGGCGGCATGCGCTACCAGCACAAATGGCAGGACGTGGACCCCAAGGAAATCCCGCCGGCCAACCAGGCGAACCTCGAAGCCTGCGTTCAGCGGGCCGTCGAACTGGGCATCAACCACATCGAAACCGCCCGCGGCTATGGCACCAGCGAAATGCAGCTCGGCGCCATCCTGCCCCAATTGCCCCGCGACCAAATCATCGTCCAGACCAAGATCGCGCCCTGCGCCGACCCCGCCGAGTTCCGCCGCACGTTTGAGAGGTCCATGCGTTATCTGCGGCTCGAACACGTGGACCTGCTCGCCCTTCACGGCATCAACAACGCGGAGTTGCTCGACTGGTCGCTGCGCCCGGGCGGCTGCCTCGCCGCGGCACGCCAGCTCCAGCGGGAAGGCCGCGCCCGTTTCGTTGGCTTCTCCACCCATGCCACGCCCGATCTCATCCTCCGGGCCGTCGAAAGCGATGAGTTCGATTACGTCAACCTTCACTGGTACTTCGTCAACGACTTCACCTGGCCGGCGGTGGTCGCCGCGCACCAGCGGGACATGGGCGTGTTTATCATCAGCCCGAATGACAAGGGCGGAAAACTCTACACGCCACCGGACAAACTCGTGAACCGGTGCGCGCCACTGACACCGATGCAGTTCAACGACCTTTTCTGCCTCGCGCGGCCCGAGGTGCACACCTTGAGCTGCGGGGTCGCCAAACCATCGGACTTCGACGAGCACGTCGCCGCGCTGGTAGATTACGATCACGCCGCCGAACTCAGCGCAACCGTCGCCGGGCGGCTGCGGTCGGAAATGGAGCGAAGCCTCGGCGCCGACTGGTGTGCCCGTTGGCCCGTGGGTGTGCCGGAGTATCTTGACGTGCCGGGCCAGGTGAACCTGCGCGAAATCCTCCGGCTTTGGACCTACGCCAAGTCGCTCGACCTCGTTGACTGGGCCAGGATGCGCTACAACCTCCTCGGGCAGGCGGAACACTGGTTCCCCGGCGCGAACGCCGCGCAGGTGTCCCAACTCGACCTCCGCGCCACGCTGGCCCAAAGCCCCTTTGCCGATCGCATCCCCGGCATTCTCCGCGAGGCCCACGAACTGCTCTCTGAAGCGCCGAAGCAGCGTCTGAGCCAAAGCTGATCCGCGCTCGCGGCCGCGGCGGCCCGGCCCCGGCCCGGGTGGCTGCTCACCGTGAAGCCGTGGACCGGGCGGCGAGCGCCTCGGAGAGCG
The DNA here is from genome assembly GCA_050012855.1 of Verrucomicrobiota bacterium. Lineage (GTDB taxonomy): Bacteria > Verrucomicrobiota > Verrucomicrobiia > Limisphaerales > J093 > JAJXZJ01. The sequence continues at coordinate 24,197 of JBEKGJ010000042.1, forward strand.
CCCCCAACGCCTCCGCCCGCACGACCCGGCCCACCAGCCGGAACTCGACCGGGTCGCTCACCACCGGAATGTTCTGCTGCTCGGCCTTGAGCAGGACGGGCAGCGCGTCCTGGAGCGGCTGGGAAGGCGTCAGGCACGGCGGCGGCGGTCGCATCACATCGAACGCGATCACGCCTTCGAGTTCGGCCCCGCCGCTCAGATGTTCCTTGAGGTCCTGCAACGCCACGACGCCGACGAGCCGGTTATGGGCGTTCACGACGGGCAGAAAATTGTTGGCACTGGTCAGAAAACGGCCGGCGATTTCGCGGAACCTGGTCGTCTCGCGCAGCGGCGGCACGGGCGGCTGCATGAGATCGCCGACACTCTGCTGGATGGCGGCGCCAAGGCTTTCGTTGTCGGCGTCCGGCAGCAGGCCCTTCCGACGCAGCGGTTCCGTGTAAACGGAGGCCGGATGCAGTCGCCGCCCAACCAGCGTCGCCACCGCGCAGGCCAGCATCACGGCCGGCATCACCGAATAGTTCAGCGAAATCTCAAACATCATGATCATCGCCAGGAGCGGCGAATGCGTGGTGGCGGCCAGCATGCTCCCCATGCCGACGACGGCGAAGGCTCCGACCGGCAGCCCCTCGGCAAATCCGGCCGCCTGCAACAACTGCCCGAACAAACCGCCCAGGGCCGCGCCCAGAAACAGCGTGGGCGTGAACACGCCACCCACCGTCCCGGCGCCCACGGTGATGACCGTGGCCAGCAGCTTGGCCGCCAGCAGACCCAGGAGCAGCATGGCCCCGTAACGATAGTCGTCTTGCAGAATCCGGGTGGTGACCGTGTAGCCGTTGCCCCAGACCTCCGGCCGGACGAGCGCCAGGGCGCCGACGGCCGCCCCCGCCACGGCCAGGCGCACTGCCACCGGCCAGCGCGTGCGCTGAAACAGCGCTTCACCAAACTGCAGCAGTTTCAAGAATGCCGCCCCCAACGCGCCCGCCGCCAGCCCCAGAACGAGGAACCAGGGCAACTGGCCCAGCCGCGTGAAATCGAACCCCGGCACCTGGTACCAGGGCGCGATGCCGAAAAAACTGCGCGACGTGACCGCGGCAACCACGGAGGCGCAGACGAGCGGCGCGAACAGGTTCATCGAGAAATTGCCGAGCACGATCTGCGCCGCGAACACCGCCCCGGCGATGGGAGCGTTGTAGGCGGCCGACATGCCCGCCGCGGCTCCACAGGCCAGAAGCAGGCGCAGGCGATACGGCGGCCAAGCCGCCCACGCCCCACCCTTCGAGGCCAGCGTCGCCGAAAGCTGGACGATGGAACCTTCGCGGCCGATGGACGCCCCTGTGGCGATGCTCAGCAGGGCGGAAGCCGTTTTCACCAGGGTCGTGCGCAGCGGCAGACGGCCGTCACCCGCCACCACCACTTCCAGCATGTTGGTCGAACCTTCGTTGCGCGCGAGGCGCAAACCCCATTGCAGGATCAGCCCCGCCGCCAGCGCCCCCAGCGCCGGAACGGCAAACCTCGCCGCGTACGGCAACATTTCCGCAACCTCAATCGGATCGCCGGGGTTGCGGACCACCATCCAGCGCACCGACTCGGTGGCCAGGTAGAAAAAGAAGTTCACCAGCCCCGCCAGGATGCCAACCACGGCGGCCAGCGCCAGGTGGAATGCCTCCTCGCTGGGCCGCCAATGCTGGCGCAAGGCCAGCCAGCGCTGCCACCGCTGCGCGGCTGCCAGCCGCGCCCACTCGACCGTCTGACGACATCGGCCGGCGAAAGCGTTCACGATAAAAAGGTGGCGTCCGGCCTCCACCCGCGATCCATGGCCGGCTTGACCATCGCCTGGGGTCGTACCGCCGCAAAAAAGAGCGCTGCGCCCCGCGGCACGGGGAAGGCGGTTCGACGTCGGCCGGTCAGACGCATGGCGGTTGGCTCGGGGAACGCTACAGCGGCCAGGAAACCACGCTGCCATGGCAATGCGCCGTTCATTTCCGGTCCGTCTGCACGATCAAAGCACCATGACGCAAAGGGGCGTCCCCGTCAAACCGCCTCTGCCGTGGGCAGTGTCCTGGTTTGGTGGGGGCTCCGACGAGCCAGCTCGCGAGGACGCTCACCACCGGGAAGCCAAATTTGGACACCACCCTGCCGTGTTCAAGCAGGTCGCGGCGTCTCCGCAGCGGGCGCCCGTCGCCGGCGGAACAGCACCACCACATGCCCGACCTCCATGACCAGGTGGCTGCCGGAGCGGGCGGCCAGTTCCCGGGCCAGCGCACGTTTCTGGTCCTTGAACGCCTCGAACCGAACCTTGACCAGTTCATGCTGCTCCAGCGCAACGTCAAGCGCTGCGAGCAACTCGCCCGTGATCCCGTTCTTACTGAGCCGCACCGTGGGTTCGAGGTGCTGGGCAGCGGCCTTAAGCCGGCGGAGTTCGGAGTTTGGCAGGTCAGTCATCCGGGTCAGTTAACCCCCGGTTGGCTCCGGAAACCAGCGCGAACCCTCACCCCATGTTTCAGGCTGTGCAGCCAAACGCACACTTTCCGTGCGCCGGGAGCATGCTAAGTTTTTGTTCCAGCATACCGGAACCGCTGCCTGGGTGATTCGTTGAGTGTTTTTTGGGGCGCGAGTGAAAGTCGGGATTGACGGGCTGCGGCCGTTTTGCCAGAATGTGGATGTCAACCAAATAGGCGTGTCCAAAATGCTGTAATATGAAACCAACCCAAACGTGGAAGCTGAATTGCTTCGCACCCGAGCGCCGGTTGGCGCGCGGGTTCACCCTCATTGAACTGCTCGTCGTCATCGCCATCATCGCGATCCTCGCCGGCATGTTGCTGCCGGCGCTGGCCAAGGCCAAGGCCAAGGCCCAGGGCATCCTCTGCCTGGCAAACACCAAGCAGATGGCGCTCGGTTACATCATGTACGCGGACGACCAAGGTGGCAACCTGCCCGGCAACCACGACGGTGGCAATGCCCGGACGAACCTCGACTGGTGCGCCGGCTGGCTCACCACGGCGGCCGATAATGCGGACAACACGAATGTTCTCCTCCTGATCAACGCCCAACTCGCCCCCTTCATCGCCCGCTCGGCCGGCATCTTCAAGTGCCCCGCGGACAAATGCATGGTGCGGAACGGCGGCGTCACCCGTTCCCGCGTGCGCAGCCTTTCGATGAACGCCTACTTGGGCGTTCGCGCCGCGCCCTACACGTCCGGCTTCTGGCAGTTCGAGAAAATCGGCGACGTCTCGAACCCCTCGCCCTCCAAGTGCTGGGTGTTCCTCGATGAACGCGAGGACAGCATCAACGACGGCTGGTTCGCCGTGGACATGACGGGATACGACCCCATCAACCCGAACGCCTATATCCAGGTGGACATGCAAGCCAGCTATCACAACGGGGCCGGTGGCCTCTCCTTCCTCGACGGTCATTCCGAGATCAAGAAATGGCAGGATCCCCGCACGGTGCCAAAGCTGCAACCCGGTCAAGAGCTGACGCTCGGTTTCGCGGCACCGAGGGATACGGACGTGGACTGGATGCAGCAGCGTAGCAGCTCCAAAATAATCAATCCTACCCGCATCAATTAATCTGGTCCCAAAACAAGGTTACGGCAATGGCCCGCCCCCCGGCGGGCCATTACTTTTACCCGGGTGCGATCGCCGCCGTGGTCGGACGCCACCCGGTCACCCCCCGCGGCCGGCGGCCACGTGCTCGACGAAATTCCGCATCAGCCGCAGACCGATTTCCTGGCTCTTCTCCGGGTGGAATTGCGTCGCAAACACGTTGTCCCGCCAGATGGCCGAGGCAAACGCGCCGCCGTAATCCGTATGGGCCGCGATGATCGCCGGATCGGCCGGTTGCGGGTAGTAACTGTGGACGAAATAGACGAAGCTGCCGTCGGGGATTCCGCGAAAAAGCGGACATTCCGGCCGGACGATTTCCAAACGGTTCCAGCCGATTTGTGGCACTTTCAACCCGCCGTGGCCGGCAAACCGGACGACCTTGCCCAGGAAGACGCCCAGGCCGGGTGCGGTGCTGTTGAACTCCTCGCTGCGCTCGAACAACGCCTGGTAACCAACGCAGATGCCGAGAAAAGGCCGCCCGGAGCGGATGAACTCACGGCAGGCCTCGCTCAACTCCTGCCGCCGCAGCGCGTTCAGGCAGTCGTCAAAGGCGCCCACCCCCGGCAATACTACGGCCGCAGTTCCGCGCAAGTCCCCCGGTCGGGTCACCAGTCGCACATCGGCACCCACATGGACCAGCGCCTTGTGAACGCTCCGGAGATTCCCCGCGCCGTAGTCAATCAACGCAATCACCCGCGCAGGTTAGGCAGTGCCGCGGCAGAGTGCAATCCGGGACGCGACACCCGGGACGCCGCCCGCACTGGCCGCCGAAGACGGCTGCGCTACGGTCGTAGCGGATTTCGGCAGAAAGCCGCCATTCTCCTGCCCGAGCAGGACGCCCTTTCGACCTGGAATTCCGCTCCCCCCAGCGCCTTCCGCCTTTTCCTGAATCAAATGGCGGCGGCTCTACCGAGGCGCCGCTCCTTGGTCGTGCGCGAGATTCGCGGGCTTGAATTCGTGGAATCCCTCAAGCGCTCGCGATGGCCCGCGCCATCCTCTCGGCCTGGAGGCGAAGCTGGCCGCAAGCGGCGTCAATGTCATGCCCCTTTTCGCGCCGCAAGGTGGCGGCGATCCCGCGGTGTTCGAGGGCTTTCAGAAACGCTTCCTGCACCGATTCAGCCGGGCGATTCCAGGGCAGTCCCTCGACGTGGTTGTAGGGAATCAGGTTCACCTTGGCCCGGAGGCGTCGGGCCAGGTCAGCCAGCGGCTCCGTTTGATCCAGACCATCGTTAACCCCTTCCACCAGGAGGTACTCCAGGGTGATCATCCGTCCCTGGCGCGCGAGGTAGTGCTCACAGGCCGAGAGGAGCTCACGAAGCGGGTATTTCCGGTTCACGGGCATGAGGCGGTCCCGAACCCCGTCCGTGGCGCCGTGGAGGGAAATGGCGAGCCGGAACTGGCAAGGCTCATCGCCCAGCCGGCGGATCTGCGGCGCCAGGCCGCTCGTCGAGATGGTGATTTTACGCGCCCCGATGCCGCCACCCCAGGGCGCATTGAGAATCGCCAGGGCTTTGAGCAGGTTGTCGTAATTCGCCAGCGGTTCGCCCATGCCCATGATGACGAGGTTGCTGACGAGGCGCGGCACCGCCTCGGGCGGCAACGTGGGATCCGCCGCGCACGCTTCCGCCACGTTCCAACGCTCGGTGGCGAGAACCTCCTCGACGATCTCCTCCACGCCGAGGTTGCGCTTCCAGCCATCGAGGCCGCTCGCGCAGAACCGGCAGCCGTAAGCGCAGCCCACCTGCGTCGAAACGCAAAGCGTCTGCCGGTCACTGGTGTCGCCATACAACGCCGGGCTCGCCGGGATGAGCACACTCTCGATGAGGGCGCCATCGCTGAGCCGCCACAGGAATTTGCGCGTCGTGTCAACGGCCCCCCGCTGCGTCACCAATTCCAGCGTGGCGAGCGAAAACTCCCGCGCCAGGCGCTCCCGCAACGGCTTGGGCAGGTTGGTCATCGCCGCCCACTGGGTGACCCGGCGGCGGTAGAGCCACTCGACGACCTGGCTGGCGCGATACGCCGGCTGTTCCCAGACGCGCAGTTCGGCCTGCAACTCCTCCAGCGTCTGCGATTTAACGTCGCGATTCACGAGCACACCCGACCCGGCCCAAACCTTACTTGGTGAGGTAATAGCGGTTGGTGTATTCCTGCACCATGCGCCAGGTGCCAAATTGGGCCGCCAGCGTGACCCACGAGCGGCGGATTTTCGCAATCCATTCGCACGGAATGCCGGTCGCGTCGCGGTTGTAGAAGGCCGGGACCACCTCCTCGGTGAGCACCTGGTAGAGGTTCGCGCTGTCGCGCCGGTCCTGTTCCTCGACGCTGTCGGGATGCGTGTCGTCGCCAATCGCAAAACCATTGGTGCCGTCGTAGCCTTCGCGCCACCAGCCGTCCATGATGCTCAGGTTGAGACAGCCGTGAACGATCGTCTTCATCCCACTGGTGCCGCTGGCCTCCAGGGGCCGCCGCGGATTGTTCAGCCAGACGTCGCAGCCGCTGACCATCTGCCGCGCCGTGTGGATGTCGTAATTCTCGATGAACACCAGGTGGCCCTTCAGTTCGCTGAATTTGCTGAGGTGAATGATCTTCTGGATGTAGGCCTTGCCCGCGTCGTCCTGCGGATGCGCTTTGCCGGCGAAGATGAACTGGACCGGCCGCGAATTGTCCCGCACCAGCCGCACGATGTTGTCAAACTGGTCGAAGATCAACGGCGCCCGCTTGTAGGTGGCAAACCGCCGCGCGAACCCGATCGTCAGCGCCGCGGGATTCAGGAACGTATCGAAGCTGATGAAATCCTGCTGGCTGAGGGAATGGCCCTGGATCAGCAAGCGCCGGCGGGCGAACTCGATCAACTCGCGCCGCAGCCTGAACCGCAGCGCCCAGACCTCCTCGTCCGAAATCGTGTTCGGGTCGGCCAAAAGCTTCCAGAAATCCGGGCCGTTGCCTTCGACCAGCCAGTCCAGCTCGGACTTCCCGGGAAAGGCCGCGAAAAACTGCCGCTTCCAGACCCGCCGCACCGTTCCCTTCATCCAGCCCACCAGATGCACGCCGTTGGTGATGTGGCCGATCGGCACGTCCTCTGGTTTGGCCGCGCCATAAAGCGCCTGCCACATCCGCCGGCTGACCTGCCCGTGCAGTTCGCTGACCGCGTTGGCCGCGCGGGCGCCCCGCAGCGCCAGCACGGTCATGCAGAAGGGCTCGGTCGCGTCGCCGGGGCGCACGCGTCCAAGGTCCATGAGCTGGGGGTGCGACAACTTCAGGTCCGCCGCGAGATCATGACCGGCGTGACTCATCAGACCACTGGGGAAGCGATCATGGCCCGCCTCGACCGGCGTGTGGGTGGTGAAGATGCATTCTTGCTTCGTGGCCGCAAACGCCTGCTCAAAGGTCAGGCCGTCCACCATCTTCTCCCGCGCCAGCTCCAGCGTCAGGAAGGCCGCGTGCCCTTCGTTCATGTGGAACGTGCCCGGCTCGATTCCCAGGGCCCGCAACAACCGCACTCCGCCCACACCCAACAAAATCTCCTGCATGATGCGCGTCGAACTGTCGCCGCCATACACGCGCTGGGTGAGGTCCCGATACAGCGGCTCGTTCTCCTCCCGGTTGGTGTCCAGCAGCAGCGCCGGCACGCGCCCCACGTTCACCCGCCAGGCATGGAAGCTGACCGGCGTGGACGCAATGCGCACGGACAGCACCAGCGGCTCGCCCTCGTCATTCAAAACCGGCTCGAGCGGGAGATTCCGCGGGTTCAAGTGGGTGTAATACTCCGTCTGCCAGTTGTCGTGATCAATGGCCTGTTGGAAATAGCCTTCGCGGTAAAACAGGCTCACGCCGACGAAACCCAGCCCCAAGTCGCTGGCCGATTTCGCGTGATCGCCCGCCAGCACCCCCAAGCCGCCCGCGGCAATCGGCAACGTCTCGTGAAAGGCGAATTCAGCCGAAAAGTAGGCGACCGGGTTGCGACGGAGCTGCGGCGCATGTTGGTGGCCCCACGTGTTGGTTTCGTTGAGGTAGGCCGCGAACTGGCGCAGGGCTTTGCTCACGCGCTCGGCGAAATCCGGCTCCTGCAGCCGCACGCGCAACTCGTAGTCCGACACCTCGTGCAGCACCGCCACCGCGTTGTGATAAAGATTCTGCCACCCGCGCGGCGAAAGATCGTGGAAGACGTCCTGCGCATCCTGATCCCAGCTCCACCACAGATTGTGGGCCAGCCGGTGGAGGCCGCTGACCAGTTCGTTCAGTTCCGCCGGGGTCAAAGGGGTGTGCTTCATGCTGCGACCTGCTTTCGTTGTCATGTCCCGACTCACATTGCCGGGCGCGCGAACGCTAGTCGCGCGGCAGCAACACCGCAACCGGGAATTTCCGCGCCGCGGCACCACCGGCCTCACCCCCTCGGCCACAGCCGCATCCAGCTCCGCAAAGGCTGGGCCAGCAAATCACGCAACAACGCCGATACATCCGCAGCCCGCGGCTCTTCCAGTCGCCGACAGCGCCAGACCGTCACCGCAAACGTCAGCGTCACCAGCGCGAAAAACAGGCTGAACCGGTTCAACTCGAAGGCGCCCCACCTCACCCGCCGCGCCCCGACCGCGTCAATCAACAGTCCCCACAACACCGGCGCCACCCCGAGCGTCAGACTGCCGACCACGGAAAACAGGGCGAAGAAATGGTTGCGCCCCATCTCCGGCACCGTCGCCATCGCCAGCCTCGTGTTCGCCATCGAAAACACTCCGTAGGCCAGTCCCATGCCCAGTTCGAGCAGCAGCACCAGCCAGAGCCACGCCGGCGCCACGCCCGCCGACAACGCCACCCAGCCGGCCAGGATGACCACCCAGCCCAGCAGCGACACCAGCAGGATCGGCTTGCTGCCGTGATGGTCCAGGCGCGATCCGAACAGCACCAATCCCCCCACCCCGCCGAGATAGCAAACGGCGGTCGCGAACAACACCCAGTCCTCCGCCATGCCCGCCGCCGCCTTCAGGTAGGCCACCGTGAACGCCGTCATGCCACCGTAGGAAACCGACCACGCCACATTCATCCACAGCAAATGGCGGAACGGCGGGAAGGCGGCGATTTCGCGCCATGGCACGGGCGTGGAGTTGCCCGTCCCCGCCTCCGGGCAAGGCACATCGGGAATCCGTTTAAGGAACGCCAGGCTCGCCGCGCCGTTGAGGGCGCTGAGCACGAAGAGCACGCTGAACTGCCACGACGCGGCCTGGCTGCCCAGCACCAGCCCGCTCAGGGCCAGGGTCACCGCGCTCGCGCCGTTCACGCACGCCGAATCCCGCGCCAGGTAGCGCCCGCGAATGCCCGCCGGCACCAGCGCCGTGATCCACGGCAGCCAGGCCGCGCTCGAAATGCCCCGCGACAGGTTGAAGCCAAACAGCAGGAACAGCATCACCGCAATGCGATTGCCCGATGCCAGGAAGCCGCCGGTCAACGGCACCAGCGCCATCAGAAAAATGAACAGCACCCGCGTGCCCCACCCCGCATAGACGAACTGCTTGTAGCCGACCCGCCCGATGTGTTTCGCCGCCGGAATCTGAAACACCACCAGCAACGGCATCATCCCCGCAATGATCCCGATCACCGTGGCACTGGCGTCGAGACTTTTCGCGTACAGCACCATCGGGCTGCCCAGGACAATCGGAAACGACAACGCGTTGAACGTGGCGAACAGGTACGCGTTCACCAGTCCGGGCACGGCGCGCGTGGGACTGATTTTGTTTGTGTCCATCAACGGTCGGCGCACAAGCCCGGCCGCGCGATGAACATGGACCGTTCCCCGCCGCCGCTCAAGCCGCCTTCGTCCGCCCACCCCGCCATCTCAGTGCCGGTTCCGCACCTCAAACTCCCATACGGACGGCGTGTCCCTGGCCGCCGTGATCAGCAGCCGCACCCGATCGCTCCGCACCCGGGGAAAGAGATGGGTCCGCCAGCCCGGCCCGGGCGCACCGCCGGTCGCGGCCTCAACCCATGCAACGCCATCCCACCATTGAATCTTGTAGCCGAGGAGGCGATCCTCGAATGGCCGGAACGTCGTACTGTTAAACTCCGTCGGCGCGCCTAAGTCGATCTCGAGCCATGGCGTCTCCTTCCAGCCCGGCATCGCGCACCAGCGGGTGGTAACGGCATCGCCATCGGTAACATTGTCGGCCACCGTATCCGCGTCCGCCACGCTCGAAGCTTTCGCATGGTGGCCGAAGGCGAGATTGGCGTCGTCCGGATCCACCGTGATCGCCACATTGTCAAACTCCGCCCCGTGCCAGCCGCAGCCCAGTCCCACCATCCCCCGCCCGTAGCTGGTGTCGCGCACGGTGGCAACCTCCTGGCCGTCGAAACTGGCCGTGATCCGGTCGCCGCGAAAACGCAGGCCCAGCCGATGCCACGTGTTCGCCCCGAACGCGACGCGCCCCGAAGCGAGGGCGTGCCGCGCGTCGCCCAACTCCCACCAGCCGTCCTGATCCACCTTCAGGCAATAGCCGTCCGGCGCACTGGCATCCTCCTGGATCCGCCCGACCCGGCCGAACAGCGCGACATAACCCGCCCGTTCGATCAAGGTGTCCGCACTTACCGCGTAATCGCTCCAGACCTCGCTCCCAAGAAAGGTTTCCGGCGGCGGATTCAGATGAAACGGCCACTCGATACCCTTGGCGGTGACCACCTGCCGCAGACACTGGCCCTCGCCTTTCGACCGCCTGGCCACTTCAAAAATGCCCGCCTGGTCGGCGAAATAGCGCGGTGTCGAACCGGGCGCATACCGCTCGAAATCCTCGCGATAATCGTCCGGAAAAAGCTCGGGCGGTGGTGCCGCTGCGTCCCCCTTCCGCTGGCCGGTCGTGGTGGTGAGGGAATAGACGCAGCCCGGCGCGAATTCGAAATGGAAACGCCCTGCCTCCGGCGTGACATCGGCAAGCTGAACGAACTGCTCCTTCACGCTGGTGCGCCACACATGCACCGGCCCCGTGGCCAGACCGCCGCCAATCTCAAAGACCGCTTCGACGACATCGGTCGCTTCCATGGTTTCGACGATGATGCTGAAATCGGCCCCATTGGTGGACTTCAGCGCCACGATGCTGGCGCCGTTGGTGACGAGACAGGCCGGGTCCAAGTACTGCCAGCCGGGCGCGGCAAATTGCGTGGTGTGCGCCGTGGCCCAGAGCGCGGGTTTCACCTCGTAATGCCCGGACCACGGGGTGTTGGCCCGCAGGACGCCCGAACCGGGCAGCGGCAGGATGTTGTAATAGGCGGTCACCGGGCTCCAGATGATCGTCTTGGTCATCCGGCCGGTGATGTAGTTCCGGTTGTAGGCCCACGCGAGCGCCGCCGCGCCGGCCCAATTCTCCTTCCACGGCCCGTCCTCACTGGCCCAGATGCGCTTGCCGCAGGCCTGTGCCGCCGGTGGGCTCTGCGTCTTCGGATAATGGACGCCCACCACCGCCACCGCCTGCGCCAGGGTGGCGTCGCCGGCCATCACGTCCACCAGGCTCCAGCGGTTGATGTGATCCGCGGCAACGATCTGGACCGCGCCGAGCCCGCGCCGGTCGAGGGTCTCCCGCAACCGCTTGAAAAAACCCATGTCCGCCCGCGTCTCGTTCCAGCCCCCGGTGAAATCGAAGTTCAATCCATGCACGCGCCGGGCGCCGAGCAGGAATTCGGCGATGTAATCCGCGTTGTCCTGGCTGTTGAAATCGCCGTTGCCGATCCACGCTGGCGCGCCCCATTCGAGGCAGTCGAGGAACACCTCCGGATTGCGGCGTTTCGCCTCCCGCATCAACCACCATTCGTAGCCGCGCTCGAAATTCCGGTCCGCCCGCGTGTGCTGGTGGCTCGGCTCGCAGCCGTCGGTGGAGTTCACGTCGCCGCCGATTTCGACCTTGAGGTGCTGGAAGCCGGCGCCGTAGTGCGGCTTGAAGAGGTAATCGAGCACCTGGCTGCGCTGCGCCTCCGGATACTCCATGAGCAGCCGCGACGACGCCCCCGCGCTCAACGCCCCGATGCCCTCGAAGACGCGGCCGCCCTGCCGGCCATCGAGCGTGATCGAAACCGGACCGGCGACCACTCCCGAGCAAAGCCCCGCCACGACGGCGAGCTGAACGACACGCCAGCCTGGGGCGACGCCTGAACCTCGCGCCGGCGCGCAGCGAACCTGCGCACGACGCGGCGCGCGACGCTGACGCCTCATGTCCGCGCGCCTCAACGGGAGCCATTGCCGCCAGAAGGAATGGTGCATGGCCCAGTGTTCTACCCTGACTTGGCGCCGGTCGCAATGCCGCTTGATGGTGGTGTCATTGGGTGGTGGCAGGCCGACGATCCGCTTGGGGCGCGTGGTGGGCGCGGGACCGCCGGGCCCACGCTGTCCAAGTCGCCGCCGCCCAGCGGTCGGCGGCCCAGCAAGCCTGCTCGGGGCGGGGATCAGGGGAACGCGGCCGTCCTCGGCCGCTGTCTTTGGCGTCCCGCCGAAGACTCTGGGAATCGTCCGGCGGGGACGCCGGACGTGGCAGGCGAGGCGTCCCGCCTGCCGTTCGCCGCGTCCTCGCGGCGAACTTCCGAACCGGCGAATCACACCGGGGCGGTTGGTCGCCCACGGAACTCCGACGGCGGGGACGCCGTCGGGTGCGCCCGGGACGGGCGCGCTCCCATTTCAAATCGCGGCCGTGACGACTCATTCCACTCCCGTTGCGTCAACGAAAATGAGGCGCCGACGCAGCAGCGCCTTACGCCTCTTGGCCGGCCACACACTGCACACCGCAACCGCCCGGTCAGATCTGCGAGTAAGGCGCGGGTTGAAGGAAGACGTTCGTGATGTGCGACACGATTTCGGGGTCGGTATAGCCGGGCGTCTTGCTCAGTTTCTTCCAGTCCGGATCCGCGACGAATTTGCCCCAGCTCCGGTCGTGCGCGGCCATGTCGTCGTACACCAGCATGTAGGTGAGATTGGGCAGGCGCGCGCCGATGAGCGTCTCGCCGAAGAACACCGGGTTCAGTCCGTTGCGCCGGAAGATCGCGATTTCGCCGAGGTTGAACATCTCGATCTTCTTCTTGTTCGCCTTTTTGCTGTGGCTCTCGTAGGTGCGCAGTTCGAAGACGCGCGGCATCTTCGCCGGCACGACGAGCTTGGGCAGGCCCTCGAAGGCGACCAGGAACGAGCTCTCGATGCGCACGAACGCGGGATCGGTCGCCGGCGCGTTGATGAAATCCGCGCCTGCCTTGTGATACTCGTCATCGGCGGACAGCTTGCCGCCGAGGGCGCCGAACTGCTCGACGCTCTTGAACGGGATCAACAAGTAGGCGGCGGTTTCCTCCGTGGCGGCGTCCGCCTTGGGCACCGGGAAGAACACGCCGACCGGGCTGCTGCCGGCGCGATTCGTGGCCGGAATGGCGGCGTCGCGGACGTAATCCTCGAACAGCTTCCGCTTGGCCGCATTCTTCAGGCGATAGAGGCGCAGTTCGTAAAACTCGCGCCCGGCGGGCGCCGGAGCATCGGCGGCGTGGGCGGTGAAGACGGTGGCGAGGCCGGCGGTGGCCAGGCTGGAAGTCAGGAATTCACGGCGTTTCATAATCGCATCGGTCAATGGCGGTATGGCGAACGCGGACTTCCATGCCGGGGCGGGCGCGGGTTGTCAATGACGTTCCGCGAGCCGGCGGCCGAACGGCCGAACAGTGGGCATCCCGACACTGCCACCGATTTCAAATCAGTGGGGCAAGATCCAACCCATCCCCCGCTGCCTGGCCCACCGGGCGGGCGATGCGGATTTTTCCCGGGCGCTGATTCTTTTCACTTGGGCCGCGTGACCGGCGAGGCTACAGTCCGGCATCGCGGAAACCACATTTGACTATGCAAGACCAACAAGCCGCGCCGCTCTACCGGGTTTGGGGCGCCGACAATGTGGCCTATGGGCCGTTTGAACTGCCGACGCTCGTGACGTGGGTAAAACAGCGACGCGTCACCGCCGAAAGCTGGGTTTTCGTGCAGGACGACCGTCGCTGGATGAAGGCGGTGGACCTCACCGAGCTGAAGATGTTTTTCGACACGAAAACGCCGGAGCACGCCGCGCCCTCCGGCGGCGTGGTCAAGCCGGAGAATCTGCGCCGGATCAAGCTGTTCGCCGACCTGGACCTGGCCCAACTCGAATCGGTTCTGCACTACCTCGAAGCGGTGCGGGTCGCCAAGTTCTCCCGCCTGTTCAGCCAGGGCGATCAGGGCGATGCGATGTACTTCATCCTGGAAGGCGAACTGCGCGCCGCCCTGACCGTGGATGGCAAGGAAACCACGCTGGCCACGCTGCACGTCGGCGATTTCTTCGGCGAGGTGGCCCTGCTGAGCGAGGGACCCCGCGCGGCGGACATCCTGGCGAACGAGGACAGCGTCCTGCTGAAACTCCCGGCCAAGGCGTTCGAAACGATCATCAGCGAAGCGCCCGCCCTGGCCACGCCGTTCCTGCTGGCGATCAGCCGGTCCATCGCCGCCCGCCTGCTGGACCTGGACCGCAAGTATGTCAGTTCGATCCGCTCGGCCCGCGTGGCTTCCGAGTTGCATCTCTAACCGGCGACCGGCGGGGGCTGGCGGGGCGGAAGCGGATTACCTGATCCACTTCAGCTTCGCGCAGAAAAAGTAATCGAGCACCGGCAACACGAGCAGCGGTAGCACGGTCGCGAACAGCAGGGCAAAAATGGGCACCGCCGTCAGCGCCAGCGGTGCCAGCCCCGCCCACCGTGGCCAGCGCACCAACCCCGGTCGCAACCGCACCAGGCCGACGTGAACCGGCGTCTCCGTGAGCGCCAGCCCTGCCCAGATCGCTGCCACTGCCGCGACCAGAATGGGCAGGAGGAATCTCATGCGGAGAATCAGTTAATCGAGGGTCTGCCGATAGCGTTTGATGCCCAGGCTGAGCATCACCACCATGAACAGGGCAATCGGCCAAAGCTCGGGGGCGATCTCCCGCAGCCCATTCCCCTTGAGCAGAATGCCCCGCACAATGCGCAGGAAGTGTGTCAGCGGGAGGATTTCGCCGATGCTCTGCGCCCAAGCGGGCATGCCGCGAAACGGAAACATGAAACCCGAGAGCAGAATGTTGGGCAGGAAGAAGAAAAAGGCCATCTGCACCGCTTGCAACTGGTTTTTCGTCACCGTGGAAAACATGATCCCCACCGCCAGCGTCGCCATGATGAACAGCAGGATCACCGCCAGCAGCAACGGCAGGCTCCCCACCACCGGCACATGGAACAGGAACCGCGCCGCCGTCAGAATCAACGTCACCTGAATGTAGCCCACCAAAATGTAAGGAATGATCTTGCCGATCATCACCTCGCCCGGATGCACCGGCGTGGACAACAGGTTCTCCATCGTCCCCCGCTCCCGTTCCCGCGTGATGGCCAGCGCCGTGATGATCACCATCGTCATCGTCAACACGACGCCCATCAGGCCGGGCACGATGTTGTACTGCGTGATGTTCTCCGGGTTGTAATGGCGGTGCGTGCGCAGTTCGATCGGCCCCGGCGCGACGCGCAACCGCCACAACGGTCCCGTCAGGTCGCGGTCGAGCGTGGAGGTGACCAGCGTGTTCAAGGCCGACAGCGCATAACCGGTCGCCATCGGGTCCGAGGCGTCGGCTTCGAGCAGCAGGCTGGGCCGTTCGCCCCGCAGGAGCTGGCGCGAGAAATCCTCCGGAATGTGCACCACGAACTGGACGTTGCCCTGCGCCAACAGCCGGCGGATCTCCTCCTCGCTGGCCGATTGCCGGACGATGCGGAAGTAGTCGCTGTTCCGCAGCGCCCAGGTCAGCGTGCGGGCAAAAATACTGTTGTCCGCGGACAGCACTGCCGTCGGCAGGTGCTTGGGATCCGCGTTGATGGCGTAACCAAACAGGACGAGCTGGAGCAAGGGGATGCCCACCATCATCGCGAAGGTGACCCGGTCGCGTCGCATCTGGATGAACTCCTTCACGACGATCGCCCAGAAGCGGCGCAGGTTGAAACTATGACGGGACATGGGTTCTGAGTCGGTGAATCGGTAAATCGGTGAATCGGTAAATCGGTGAGTCGGTGAATCGGTAAATCGGTGAGTCGGTGAATCGGTGAGTCGGTAAATCGGGCGTTTTAACGCTTTAACGCTTCAACGATTTTAACAGTTTTAACGCTTTTAACCATTTAACCCTTCTCCCGACTCACGATGCGAAGTTGTCTTTCGCCCCGTCCATCAGACTGATGAACACGTCCTCCAACCCCGATTCCACTTGGCGCCACCGCCAGGCGCCCGCCTGCCAGGGCGCGACGCTGGCGGTGAGCCGGGCCGGATCCCGCCCGCTCACGTGCAATGTTGTCCCGAAGGCCACGACCTGCTCGACTCCTGGCGCCCCGTGCAGCTTCGCCGCCAGCTCCCACAAATCCGGCCCGGTCACCTCGTACGTCGTCAACCGCGCCTGGGCGACCACCTCCGGTACCGTGCCGCGGGCCAGGAGATTGCCGTAGGCGATGTAGGCCAGCCGGTGACACCGCTCCGCCTCGTCCATGTAATGGGTCGTGATCAGCACCGTCAAACCCCCGGCCGCCAGCCGGTGAATCTCCTGCCAGAAATCGCGCCGGGCCTTCGGGTCCACGCCGGCGGTCGGTTCGTCGAGCAGCAGGAGCCGCGGGTCATGGATGAGGCTGGCGGCCAGCGCGAGCCGCTGTTTCCACCCGCCCGAGAGCACGCCCGCCAGTTGCCGGCGGCGCGGCACCAGGCCGAGGGTCTCGAGGCTCCGGTTCACCGCTTCCTTGCGCCGCGGCACCCCGTAAATCCGGGCGATGAAGTCGAGGTTCTCCTCGATGCTTAGATCCTCGTAAAAGCTGAACCGCTGCGTCATGTAGCCGACGTGCTTCTTGATTTCCGCGGATTGGGTGCGGAAATCCAGGCCCACGCAGACGCCCTCCCCCGCATCCGGGGTTAACAGGCCGCACAACATCCGCAGGAACGTCGTCTTGCCGCTCCCGTTAGGGCCGAGAAAACCGTAGATCTCACCGCGGCGCACCTGCATGGCGATATTGTTGACCACGGCGCGGCCACCAAACCGTTTGGTGACGCCCCGCACGTCAATGACCAGGTCGGCGGAATCCATGCCGCCCCTCACGGGTTCAACCGCACGTCGGCCGGCTGTCCGGGACGCAACGCCGGGGCGTCGCCCGGCCGGAACGTCGCCTCGACCATGAATACGAACTTCGCCCGGTTCTCCTGGCTATAAATCACCGGCGGCGTGAATTCCGCCTGCGGCGACACGTAGTTCACCGTCGCCGGAATCGCATTGGTATAACCGTCCAGGGTGACCAGCACGCCCCGGCCCGGCCGCACCGAGACGAGTTCGACCTGCGGCACAAAGAAACGCACCCGGACATTCGTGGGCGGCAACAAGACCACCACCGGGTTGCCCGCCGGTACAAATTCGCCCGGCCGGTAGAGCGTGTCCTGCACCACGGCGTTGGTCGGCGCCGCCTGCCGCTTCTGGGTCACCGCCCATTGCGCCCGCACCTGCGCCGCCAGAGCCGCCTCCACGTCGGCCTGCGCTGCGGTGATCTCGTCGGCCCGCGCCCCGAGCCGCGCGGTTGTCAGATCCGCTTCCAGCGCCGCCACCTGCGCCTGGTCCGCCTCGCGCCGGGACTTCGCGGCGTCCAGCTCCTCCGGCGCAATTACATTGCTGTCGCGCAATTGCTCGCGCCGGCGGAGGTCCAGGGTGGACAGGGCGAGGTTCGCCTGCGCCCGCTGCAACTGCGCCTCCATCGAGGCGAGTTCGCTCGGGCGCCGGCCCTTCTGCAGGTCCGCCAGCCGCGCCTGCGCCTGCGCCACACGGTGTTCGGCCTCACGCAGGGCCGCCGTCTCCGCCTCGTGCTCCAGCTCAAAGAGCAACTGGCCGGCCGTCACCTCCGCTCCGCGGCTGACCGCCAGCGTGGTGAGCGTGCCGGCTAGCGGTGCGCCGAGGTACACAAACTCGCCCTCGAGGTAGCCCTGGAAGCGGCCCGTCGGCCCGCGGCCGCAGCCGGCCAGCAAAGCCAGGCCCGCCAGGAGCGGGAGAACGGCGCCCGCGCGGCAACGGCGGTCGGTTCGGTGGGACGGGTGGTTCGTCGGGCGGCTGGATGGCGCGGAGTTCATGGCGGCGTCATGGCGTCTGGCGGCAGTGGACAAAAAAACTGTTGACATGTCAAACATTTGTTTGAAATAAATGTTTAAAACATGTGTTCATCCGTCCGCCGTCGTCCCCGCGATACCGCGCCGGATGCCACCCGCGCCGCCCTGCTGCAGGCGGCGGGCGAGGTGTTCGCCACGACCGGCTTCCGCGCCGCCACCGTGCGCGCCATCTGCCAGCGGGCCGGCGCCAACATCGCCGCCGTGAACTATCACTTCGGCGACAAGACGCAGCTCTACCTCGAGGTGTTGCGGCACTCCTACCGGGTGGTGCCACCACCCGCCCCCCCGGGCTCCACCCGCCGCCGCCGTCCCCGCGAACAACTACGCACCTTCGTCCACGACTTCCTCACCCGCCTCCTCAACCCCGGACCCGACGGCTGGCAGGACAAACTGATCGCCATGGAAATGATCGAGCCCACCCACGGACTCGACACGATGGTGGAAGAACGCATCCGCCCGATGGCGGACTACGTCCGGCAACTGGTGCGGCAGATCCTCGGGTCCGGCGCCGATCCGGAGATCGTACGCCTGTGTGGCTGCAGCATCGTCAGTCAGTGCCTTTTTTACGAACACTGCCGCGCCGTGATCTGCCGCCTCTTCCCCGAACAGCACTATGACGCACCCGCCATCGAACGCCTGGCCGAGCACATCACCCGGTTTTCCGTCGCCGCGATCGGCCACTACGCCCGGCAAACCCGAGTGCGCCGTTCCTGATCGGATCCTTGTGAACGCCCTGCTCCCGCACTTCCTCACCTGCCGTTGTCCGCCGGTGCTCGCCACCCTGCTCGCCGCCACCACCGGCTGCTTGGCCCTCCTCCACGCCGGCGCCACCGTGACCAACCCGCCGCCGTGGCTCGATCGTCCGCTGACACTCGAGGACTGTCTCAATCTCGCGCTCCAGCAAAATGGCGAGGTGCGCAAGAGCCTGCAGGACGTCGCGGCGGCACTTGGCGTGGTCATCCAGACCCGCGCCATCGTCCTGCCGAAGCTCCGCGCCGGGGGCGGGTATGCGGTCACCGAGGAAAGCGCCGCGGAACGCATCGCGGTGCCCCCGCTCCCCGGCATCCCGCCGGGCCTCGACCTGGTCAACCCGGACACCCAGCGTTGGAGCGCCAGCGTGCGGCTGGTTCAATCCGTATTCGAGGGTGGCCGGCTCAGCTCGTCCCTCCGCACCGCGCGGCTCACCCGCGAACAGGCCCTGGCCCGCCATGAGATCGTGCTGGCCGATGTGACGACCGACGTGCGGGTCGCCTTTTACGACGTGCTCGTGACCGAGCAGGAAATTGCCGTGCGCGAAGCGTCGGTGAAACTGCTCGAGCAGGAACTCGAGGACACCCAGCGCCGGTTCAACGCCGGCACCGTCCCCCGGTTCAACGTGCTGCGCGCCGAGGTGGAACTGGCCAATGCCCGCCCCAGTGTTTCCCGCGCGAAGAATGCCTACCGCATCGCCAAGAACGGGCTCGTGAACCGGCTCGGTTACGAGGTCCCGCGTGACGTCTGGGAGGACCTCCCGCTCAAGCTGGCCGGAACCCTCGATGTGGACAAGTTCGAGATCGCGGTGCCGAAGGCCATTGCCCTCGCGCTCGAACAGCGGCCCGAACTGCTCGCGCTGCGCAAGGCGGAGGCCCTCGGCCGCGAGAACGTCGTCAGCGCCCGCGCCGGCCGGCTGCCGAGCGTCCAGAGCTATGTCGGTTACGGCTCGCACAGCCCGAGCTACGAACGCGACCTCAGCCGCGACATCTCCGGCTGGGAGGCGGGCGTGCAGGTGAGCTGGGACCTCTTCGACGGCGGCCTTACGCGCGGCAAAGCCCGGCAGGCGCACGCCTTGTGGGAGAAGACGCAGGTGGAGACGGACGACACGACCCGCAACATCGAACTCGAAGTCCGCACGGCCTACTCAACGCTGGAGGAGGCGGGTGAAGTTCTCACCTCGCAGGAAAAGGTGTGCGAGCAGGCCGAGGAGGCGTTGCGCCTGGCCAACGCGCGCGCCGAGGCCGGCACCGGAACCCAACTGGACGTCCTCGGCGCCCAGACTGCGCTCACCGAGGCCCGCACCACCCAGGTGCGCGCCAAGCACGACTACGCGGTCGCCCGCACCCGGCTGGAGCGGGCCATCGGCGCCTACACACCGGAACTGGCCAACCGGGACGAAATGAGTCACCTTCCCCGCTGACCGCCGGGCGCAGCCGGCGGCGATTCGGCGCCGCGCGGCCGACATTGGAAGATTGACTCGACGTGAAGAAGCCATCGGTTCTCATCATTTTTCTGACGGTCTTCATTGACCTCATCGGTTTTGGCATCGTGGTGCCGCTGGTACCGCTATACAGCCGCGACTTCCAGGCCGGCGGCTTTCTCATTGGAACCATCATCGCGGCGTTCTCGGCGATGCAGTTTGTGTTTGCGCCGATCTGGGGGCATCTGTCGGACCGCATCGGCCGCCGCCCCGTGTTGCTCCTGAGCACGGCGGGGGCGGCGGTTTCCTACGCCCTCTTCGCCATCGGGTCGGGTCTGACTCGACCCGCCGCCGCGCTCACCATCATGCTGATCTCCCGCGCGTTTGCCGGGGCGTGCGGCGGCAACATCGGCGTGGCCCAGGCGTACATCGCCGACATCACGCCGCCGGAACAACGCTCGCGGCGCATGGGCCTCATCGGCATGGCCTTCGGGCTCGGGTTCGTCTTCGGTCCGATCATTGGCGGACTGAGCTTGAAGTTCCTGGGCAGCACCGGCCCCGGCTGGGTGGCGGCCGGGTTTTGTCTGGCGAACTTTCTCCTCGCCTTCATGATTCTCGGCGAAAGTCACCGTCCCAATTCGGAGCACGCCCCGGCGCGGCCGCGGCTCACCCAGTGGCGCCACACCATGAGCCAGCCGAAAATCGGTCTGCTCGTGATGGTCTTCTTCCTGGCCACTTTCTGTTTCAGTTGCTTCGAGGTCACCCTGCCCCTCCTGGTCACCGACAATTTCCACATCAACGTCCAACATGACCGCCGCACCGCCAGTACGATCACCTACCTGTTCGCCTACTGCGCCGTCATCGGTGCGTTGGTGCAGGGCGGCCTGACCGGCCGCGCGGTCCGACGGCTGGGCGAGCCACGCGTCATCGGGCTGAGCCTGCTGCTGACCGGTCTGAGTCTGGTCCCCCTTCCGCTGATCCACGGAACCGCGCCCGCTTCGTTGGCCGGAATGTTCCAGGCCGGCGGATCGGCGTGGTTGGTCCTGCTCGGCGTGCTCGGGGTGCTGTCGATCGGTTCCAGCCTGACGCGGCCTCCGCTCTTCGGACTGCTTTCGGTTCTGACCCCCGCGGCCGAACAAGGTGCCAACCTGGGCGTGGCGCAGGCCGCCGGCAGCCTCGCGCGCATTCTCGGGCCGATCTTCGCCGCCCCCCTCTTCATGACCCATCCGCTGCTGCCCTATTTCACCTGCGCCGTCATCGCCATCCTCACCGGCCTGATCACGTTGCGACGGCTGCACACCACCGGCCCCAGGAGGGCGTCTCTGGCAACCCGCGCCTGACCCGAGGCGGCGGTCCCCTCATTCTCCGCACCGTTCTTTGATCGCCGCCGGGACCTGGCGGCGCCAGGGGTTCCGCCCATTCATGCGGCCGTGAAATCAAGGGATCGTCTGCGGTTGGCGACCGCCCCTTCCCTCGTTTCGATTGCTGCGACTGTGCATGGTTTTAACTGCATTGTCCTTCATGCACTCTGCCACGTCGGCGGTTACTACGACCACCGTCCACGCCAGTATGACCTGCAGATCAGATTTGGTCCCGACTGGAAACAGCGCAAAACAGAGTTGAAAGGGCAGCACTTAATCCCGGTCGGGCAAGCAGTCACTCGCTGCAGCCAGCCAAGCGATCCGCCGGCTCGTGCGCGGCGAGCGGTTTCAGGTCCCCATCGTGTGTCATTTTCGCCGGTGCGCAGCCAGGGTTTCCGTGAACCTGTGGCTCCGTGGACCTTGTGCGGCTGAGCGTGTTCTGCCATCCTTTGCCAGCATGAAGCAGTCTGAAAGCGACTCGCCGTGGCCGTCGCAACGCAGCCGGAGAAACTCCCTCGCGGCGCGGGCATGGGTGGCTTGGCCGACACCAGCCCTCCGGTTTGGCGGCGGCGTTGGGAGCGACCCGGGCCGACTCCGGGTGAACCGTTGGGGACCGACTACAGCATTCCATAGCTTGCTCTTTTGCTGCCTCGTGCTCGCCGGCCTGGCCTTCAATGCCGTCGGCGGGCCGCCCGCGCTTCCCGAGCCCATGATGACGTTTCTCGACGATGGCGAGGTGCGCATCGGCATGGACCTGGCTATGGGCGGCGCCATCACCTGCGTCTCCAGCAAAGATCACCCGGCCAACATCATCAACAGTGCGGATCTTGGACGGCAGGTCCAGATGTCGCATTACTCCGGGCCCTGGCCGTTTGAGTTTGGCGACAAGAAGCCGCACCCGGCCTGGGCCGGATTGGGCTGGAACCCGATTCAAACTGGCGATTGCTACCTGAATCCTTCGAAGGTCGTGGAGCACCACAACGACGGCCGGGCAGGGCGGATTTCCGATGGAGCTAAGTGACGGAGGGGGAGGTGGATTGGCGAAAGAGCTGGACACCCGCGGCGCACTCTTTTACGCTGGTGGGCATGAAACCATCCACCAAGCCCCTGTTGAGTGA
>JBEKGJ010000043.1:0-45463 GCA_050012855.1 Verrucomicrobiota bacterium
TCACTCAACAGGGGCTTGGTGGATGGTTTCATGCCCACCAGCGTAAAAGAGTGCGCCGCGGGTGTCCAGCTCTTTCGCCAATCCACCTCCCCCTCCGTCACTTAGCTCCATCGGAAATCCGCCCTGACGTCTGCGCAATGCGGCGGGCGGGCACCGGTTTGCCCTTGGGGATCACCTCCAACGTTCAGGCGTTGATTCTCTTGCGGTGAGCCGACAGTGCGAAGTTTACCTGCTTGCCCAAAACAAGCCCAAATTCGCCCCGCCGTGCGGCTGGATTTCCACCCGGCGGAAGTGGCGCTGGAGAAAGGCAACGAGTTCCATCGTCGTGTATCGCTCGTAACCTTCGACGCGCGCCAGCGCGGGAATCGCCTGCCGGTCGTGTTTTCCACCGATCTCATGGTATTCTCCGCAAAGGGCCTCCACCTGGTCCAACGATCTGGAAGTGAACAAGATGGGCCACTCGCTGCCTTCACAGTCGAGTTTGGCTAGACGAACCCGGTCAAAGCGGCCGAGCACGGCGTCAAACGGAACCGTGTTTACCCGGTGCTGGTTTGGCTGGGGAAAATCATCCGGCTGACCCGATTGAAAGAGGACATCACCGCCGCCGGTGTTCACTTCGTGCGGTTCGTGCCGATAGCCGCTGTGCCAGAGCAATGTCTCCGGGCGGTCGGAGCGCCACACGGCGAGCGGGTGCAATTCGACTCGGTTTCCGAACTCGGCCAGATGCGCACCGGCCAATCGGTAATTCTCCGGTTCAGGTTCGAAGGCAATCACCTGGCCGGCGCCACGCTGCAAGCACGCGCAGGTGAAACTGCCGATGTGGGCCCCGATGTCAAGAATGACGTCACAAGGGTCAAAATGCTCCGGCAGCCGGTACTCGTTCAAAGCCGTGACCGCGCGGAACACGTTGTAGTCGCAGGTGCTTGGACGAAAGGTGAACATGTCTCATCAAGGAAGCCGGTGAAGCCGCTTTGCGAACCTGTTCCCGGCGCTTCCTCAGCGCAAGAGCCTTTCTGGCACTCGCGGTGTCCTCTGTCAACGCTTCTCGATTCCTTGGGTCCGCCCCAGCCGAAATGTTCGGCCGACCGCGATAAAGCCATGATTTGCAAACCATGATTTGCAGTTGACCGGTTTTGCGGCCCGCTCTTATCTTCCGGGCATGAACCTCATCTGGCGTCGCCGACGTTTTCTTGCCGCCACCGGTGTTGTCGGCCTGTCCGTCCTGTCCGGGGCAGCGAAGGCATTCGGAGCGGCGACCCAGGCCGTAAAGATCAGCAAACAGGAGGGCAAGCTGCGCATCGAGAGCGCCGGCGAATTGTTCACGGAGTACCATTACGACGGCGGCTCGCGGTCGTTTCTTTACCCGATCCTCGGTCCCGGCGGCGCGCCGCTGACGCGCAACTGGCCGATGAAGGACGTGCCTGGCGAGGAACACGATCATCCGCATCACCGCTCGTTCTGGTGGGCGCACGGCGACATCAACGGGCACGATTTCTGGAGCGAGGAAAGCAAGGCGGGTCGCACCGTGCATGAGGCGTTCGAGCAGGTCGCTTCCGGCGGGAAGTTCGGGATCGTCCGTTCGACGAACAAACTCGTCGCGAAGGACGGCACGCTGGTGGCGCGCGACCACCGGACGATGCGGTTTTACCAGCTCGCCGATGCCCGGATGATTGATTTCGAGGTCACGCTTCGTTCCGCGTCCGGTCCGCTCACGTTTGGCGATACGAAAGAGGGGACGATGGCGATGCGGATCAACGAGACGATGCGCCTGATCAAGGACGGCAAGCCGGGCGGCGGCCACATCGTCAACAGCGAGGGCATCCGCGATGGCGCCACTTGGGGCAAGCGCGCCAGGTGGGTGGACTATTACGGCCCGGTCAACGGCCAGACCGTCGGCATCGCGATCTTCGATCATCCGTCCAATCCGCGGCATCCGACGTGGTGGCATGTCCGCGATTACGGCCTGTTCGCGGCCAATCCCTTCGGCGTGCATGACTTCGAAGGGAAGCCCGCCGGCACGGGCAAGCTGGTCGTGCCCGCGGACACCAGCATCACTTTCCGCTATCGGTTCTATTACCACCGGGGCGATGAACTGGCCGGTCGCGTGGCGGAGCAGTACCAGGAGTATGCGGCCGTCACGCCCTCATGAGGGTGGTGCCATCGTAACGATCCAATCCAAGCACATGAAAACACTCAATCGTCGCACGTTTCTCAAGGGGTCGCTCCTGACCGCCGCCTCCGCCAGCCTGGCGCCGGTGTTCACGGGCTGCGCCACGAGTCAACCCGCCGCGCGCGCGGTCCGCGCCAACGAGGACATCCGCGTCGCCGTGGTCGGCTTCAACGGCCGGGGGGCGGATCACATCAGGTCGCTGATGAAACTCCGCGAGGGGGGCGAGAAGGTGCGGATTGTCGCCCTGTGCGATGTGGACTCGAAGGTGCTCGGCGCGGCCGTGGCCAGCCTGACGGACAAGGGCAATCCCGTCACGGGTTATGCCGACGTCCGCAAGCTGCTGGAGAACCCGGAGGTGGACGCGCTGTCCATCGCCACACCCAACCACTGGCATTCGCTGGGAGCGATTTGGGCGGTGCAGGCGGGCCGGGATGTTTATGTCGAGAAGCCGGTTTCGCACAACGTCTGGGAGGGACGCCAGTTGGTCGAGGCCGCGCGCAAATACGGCCGCATCGTGCAGGCCGGAACACAGAGCCGCTCAAGCCAGGGCATCCGCGAGGCGGTCGCGTGGGTCCGGGCCGGAAATCTGGGCAAGATCGTTCTGGCCCGCGGTATGTGTTACAAACGCCGCGCCAGCATCGGCAAGGTCAGCGGCCCGCAACCGATTCCGTCGAACATTGACTACGATCTCTGGTGCGGTCCGGCGCCGAAAGGCCCGCTCATGCGCAAGAACCTGCACTACGACTGGCATTGGGTCTGGGCGACCGGTTGCGGCGACATCGGCAACCAGGGCATCCATCAGATGGACATTTCCCGCTGGTTCCTGGGCGAGCCCGCCCTGTCCCCGCACGTGCTCAGCGTCGGCGGCCGGCTCGGCTATGTTGACGATGGCGAAACCCCAAACACCCAGGTCATCTTCCACGATTATCCCAAGGCGCCGCTGATGTTCGAGGTGCGCGGTCTGCCGGACAAGACCGGGTCGGGCAAGATGGACAAATACATGGGCGGGAGCATCTGCGTGATCATTCACTGCGAAGGCGGCCATGTGCTCGTGCCGGATTACAACGGCGCCATCATGTTCGACCGGCAGGACAAGGAGATCCGCCGGTTCATGGGCGCGGAGGACCACCACGCCAACTTCCTCAAGGCGGTGCGCAGCCGGAAGGTGAGCGATCTGACCGCCGACATTCTCGAAGGCCATCTTTCGAGCGCCCTGTGCCACACCGGCAACATCTCGCACCGGCTGGGCGCATTTAAGTCGCCGGCAGAAATCCGGGAAGCCATCCGCGGTGAACCGGACGCGGAGAACTCGTTCCAGCGGATGTTGGACCACCTCCAGGCCAACGATGTGGATGTGAACGTGACGCCGTTGACGCTGGGCGTGCCGCTGAAGATGAATCCTACGCGGGAGGTGTTCTTCGGCAATGCCCGGGCGAACGAGATGCTGACGCGCCATTACCGGGCGCCGTTTGTGGTGCCGGCGAAGGTTTGACCCGGCGGGGATTGCGTTTTGTGCCGCAGGGCGTAGCTTGGTGCCATGCTTTTGAGGAAGGGGCTCGCGAGGGGGTTGGGCGTTGCGCTGTGCATGGCAGCATGGGCTGCGTCGTGGACGTGGTCCGCGCCCGCTCCCGCCTCCACCCCGGGCAAGCTGGAGTGGCGTTCGACCGAGAACAAGGTCAATGCGGATTTCGAGAACTGGCCGCTGTGCCGGTTGCTGGAGACCATCTCGGCGAAAACCCGCTGGCGCGTGTATGTCGAACCCGGCGTTAGCCGAACGATTTCCGCCCGATTCAACGGGCTTACGACCACGGAGGCGCTGAGCCGCCTGCTTGGTAATCTGAATTTCGCACTGCTGCCGGCGAAGGACGGCCCCCCCCGGCTTTACATCTTCCTAACAACGATGCAGACCGCGACGGATCTGGTCGCGGCGCCGCCGGCTGCCAATCACGGCAAGGTGATTCCGAACGAACTCATCGTCACCCTCAAACCCGGCTCCAAGGAGTCTATTGACGATTTGGCGAAGCGACTTGGCGCGAAGGTCGTCGGCCGCGCGGACAATCTGCACGCCTATCGGCTCCGTTTTGAAGATGAAGCAGCGGCCCAAGCGGCCCAGACCACTCTGGCCGGCAACAGCGACGTCAACAGCGTCGAGGCCAACTACAGCGTCAGTGTGCCGCCGCCGCCGGAGTTGCTGTCCGGCGCGGCCCTGCCGGCGTTCAACCTCAAACCCAGCGCCAACAGCGGTCAGGTGGTCGTCGGACTGGTGGACACCGCGGTGCAGACCCAGGGCACGCCGCTGAAGGATTTTCTCCTGACGCCGGTCTCAGTGGCGGGAACTGACGCCACGCCCGTGACGGACCAGTTGAACCACGGCACGAGCATGGCGGAGACGATCCTGAACACCCTGGCCAAGTCTCCCGATGCGGCAAATGGCACACCCGTGCGGATTCTGCCGGTGGACGTGTACGGCGGCTCGGAGAGCACCACGACGTTCGAGGTCGCCCAGGGCATCCAGGCAGCCGTCAACGGCGGCGCCACGATCATAAATCTAAGCCTGGGTGGAACCGGCGACAGTCCGCTCCTGCACGGATTGATTACCGCGGCCCATGACCAGGGCATCGTGTTCCTCGCCGCGGCCGGCAATCAACCCGTGACCACTCCGACCTATCCGGCGGCTTATCCTGAAGTGATTCCTGTGACCGCGGTGCTCCCCGACGGGACTTTGGCTTCCTATGCCAACCGCGGCTCTTTCGTGACTGACGGCGCGCCCGGCACCAGCATTGTCGCGTTCCAGGGCCAGGCTTACTTGGTGGTGGGCACGTCCGTTTCCACGGCCAACGGGTCCGCCCTGGCGGCCTACGAGGCGGCCAGCAGCGGCAAGACCGGCAGCGCGCTCGACGCCTTGGTGCGACAGATCCTCGCCCTCAAGCCTGGCGCGGTGGGACCGTGAAGTCCGGCCGGGTCCTTCTGAACGACCCGGGATGTCGCTGGGGAGCATGGGCCGCTGGCCTGTGCCGTCGGGCGGCCCGCCCGACGGAAGGGTTGGCGATGGACCGGCCTGATCACGCTGTCCTCCCCAATTCGCGCTTGCATCGCGGACCGGCTTGCCGCAATCAAGACCCGCACACGACAAACCCGGGTTGCCCGTGAGCCGCCGCCGGCGGACGGACAGCCAGACGGAACATGATCCAATATCACCAACTTTTGCGTCTCGTTCTCGACCAGGGACGGCCCAAGGCCGACCGCACCGGCACCGGAACGCTGTCCGTGTTTGGCGCCCAGGCGCGGTTCGACTTGCGCGCGGGGTTTCCCCTGGTCACGACGAAGAAGGTTCACCTCAAGTCCATCATCTACGAGCTGCTCTGGTTCTTGCGCGGCGACACGAATGTCCGCTGGTTGCAGGAGCGGGGCGTCACGATCTGGGACGAATGGGCCGATGCCAACGGCGATCTGGGCCGGGTTTATGGCGCGCAGTGGTGCGCCTGGCGAACCGCCGACGGCCGCTCGATCAACCAGATTGACCAGGTGATCGCGCAAATCCGCCGGAACCCGGACAGCCGGCGGCACATCGTCACGGCCTGGAATCCCGGTGAAGTGGACGCCATGGCGCTGCCGCCGTGCCACGCGCTGTTCCAGTTCTTCGTCCAGGAAGGAACCCTGTCCTGTCAACTTTACCAGCGCAGCGCCGACCTCTTTCTCGGGGTGCCGTTCAACATCGCCAGCTACGCGATCCTCACGCTGATGGTCGCGCAGGTTTGCGACCTGAAACCCGGCGATTTTGTTCACACGTTCGGGGACCTCCATCTCTACCAGAATCATCTGGACCAGGCGCGTCTTCAACTCAGCCGGGCGCCACGACCGCTGCCGGCCATGAAACTCAATCCCGCGGTGCGCGACCTCCACGCGTTCGCCTTCGAGGATTTCACGCTCGAGCACTACGACCCCTGGCCGGCCATCAAGGCGCCGATCGCGGTGTGACATGCCTGCGCTGCTGCATCGTGTTTGTCCGCTGTGCGGCCAGGATGACGCTGCGCCATTCATGCAGAAGCACCAACTGGCGCTCGTGCGCTGTCGAGATTGCGCGATGACCTACGCCACCCCGGTCGCCGGTGAACTCGCCGGTCCGCTCTACCAGCAACTGGGCACGCCGTTTTACCTCTCGCCGGAAAAGCTGGAGAGCGATTATGCGAGCGTCCGGTTCGCCCGCGAGTTGCGCCTGTTCTCGCGGTTTTGTCAGGCGGGCGACGTGCTCGACGTCGGCTGTTCGACCGGCGCCTTCCTGTTTCAACTCAGGTCGCGGGGCGATTATCGGGTCGTGGGGACGGACATTTCCGCTCCGGCCCTCGCGTATGCCCGCAGCCGCGGGATCGAGGTCGTGGCCGGTTCATTCCTCGAACACGAATTCGGGGCGAGGCGGTTCGACGCGGTGACCTTCTGGGCGGTGCTGGAACACGTGCTGACGCCGCGCGACTTTCTGCGCCGGGCGCTGGGGCTGCTGCGACCGGGCGGGCACGTGTTTCTCCTGGTGCCGAATCTGCGATCGCTGGCGGTGCGCCTGCTCGGCCGGAAATACCGTTACATTCTGCCGCAACACGTGAACTATTTCACCTCGGCAACGCTCGCGCGGTTCGCGCCGATCGAGGGGCTGCGGGTGGTGGTCCGCGGAACGATGCACTTCAACCCGGCGGTCATCTGGCAGGACGCGCGGGGCCGGGGCGGGTTCGTGGCCGACGACGAGCGCGCCACCTTGCTCCGGCGCACCACGGCGCTCAAACAGAACCCGTTTTTGCAGCCGGCGCGTTTCCTGTATCGGTTGACCGAGCAGGCGTTGGGAAGCCTGGGGCTCGCCGACAACCTGTTCATGGTCCTGCGGAAAACATGAAGCCCTTCCAGGCCATCGCCGCGATGTCGCTGAACCGCGTGATCGGTGATCGCGGCCGGATTCCCTGGCACCTGCCGGCAGATTTCAAGTGGTTCAAGGAAATGACCACCGGGCAGGTGATCGTCATGGGGCGCAAGACGTTCGAGTCCATCGGCCGGCCCTTGCCCAACCGCGAAACCATCGTGCTCAGCCGGTCCGCGTTCCAGCACGCGGGCGTCCGCACGGCGCCCAGTCTCGAGGCGCTGCCCCTGGCGGCGGATGATCCGCGCACGATCTTCATCTGCGGCGGAGCGGAGGTTTATCGGCAGGCGCTGCCCCGATGCTCCGACCTTTTTCTCACCCTGGTCCAACGCGAGGTGGCGGGCGAAACGCTGTTCCCGCCCTTTGAAGAGCTGTTCGAACTGCTCGGCGTCGTGCGCGAAACGCCCGAGTTCAAAATCTCGCATTACCGCAACGCCGCTCTGGTCACATGAACCCTCCGTCGTTTGAAGCAACCACGAACCGGCTGGTGTGGGTCACCGGCGCGGGGGGACTGATCGGCAGCTATTTGGTTCAACTCGCGCCGCGTTTCGCTCCTCAGGGCCGGGTGCGGGCTCTCACGCGCGACCAACTGGACCTGACGGATGCCGCGGCGGTGCGCCGTGCGTTCGCCGCCGACCGGCCCGGCCTGGTAATCCATTGCGCCGCCCTCTCGCGCAGCCCGGACTGCGCCGCCGATCCCGCGCTCGCCCGCCAGTTGAACGTCGAGGTGACGCACCTCCTCGCGGAACTCTGCGCCGACGTGCCGCTCGTCTTTTTCTCGACCGACCTGGTCTTCGATGGACAACGGGGCCACTACGCCGAAACGGAGGCGCCGAATCCGCTTAGCGTGTATGCCAAAACCAAGGCTGCCGCGGAGTGGTTCGTCCTGGCCAACCCGCGCCATACGGTCATCCGCACGTCGCTCAACGGCGGCATATCGCCCACCCGCGACCGTGGGTTTAACGAGCAGATGCGCCGGGCCTGGGAGGCCGGACAGACATTGGTGCTGTTCACCGACGAATTCCGGTCGCCGATCCATGCCGCGCTGACGGCGCGGGCGGTGTGGGAACTGGCGCGGCAGGGAGTCACAGGCATCTGGCATCTGGCCGGGGCGGAACGATTGTCGCGCTTCCAGATCGGCGAGTTGCTCGCGGCGCGCTGGCCCCACCTGAAACTGACGCTGCGGGCTGGCTCCCTGCGAGATTACATCGGCGGGCCGCGACCGCCGGACACCTCGCTGAACTGCGCCCGGGCGCAGGCCCATCTTTCCTTCAAGCTGGCCGGGCTTGGGGAGTGGCTCCGGGCCAACCCAGCCGCGCCTTTCTGAACGACGCGGAAGGTGGCTGGGGAGCACGCTTGGGGAGCACGGGCCGCTGGCCGGTGCCGTCGGGCGGCCCGCCCGACGGGCCATCTCCGGTAGGGCCGGCGGTGCTCCGCGGCCCTGGATGGGGACACGCGCCGCGTCCGTACCGGGTTCTGGGCGGTCGCTGGGACCTGGCCGGGTCGGCGGTCGCAGCGGGGGAAGGCGTTGCTGAAACGCGCGGTGGGTGGGTCGGGGAAAACAGTTGAAATCCGCCGGCGTCGGGATAGGATGGCGACACGCTTGGTCCTGCACCGGGCGTATGGCCGGGACGTAGCGTAGCTTGGTAGCGCGTCTGAATGGGGTTCAGAAGGTCGTGAGTTCAAATCTCACCGTCCCGACCATCCTTTAAGAATTCATTCCCAAGAAGGTCCAATCGTTGATGTTCGGGGGCAGAAGTTCTGCACGCGAGTTTCGGATGATTTGATAAGCCAGCGGCAGCTCCCGCCACATGAGGGTTGTGAAAATCGTCATTTCCACACCCACTTGGTTTCGGTTTCAAGCCGGTGAGGTCTGGCCCAGAACCTGCTATAAAACTCCACCAGCAACCTGTAAACCCAACGACGTAAGAACGTCCGAACGCCAACAGAATTGGATATGAAACTTTATCGTTCCTCGACCTTGGGGCAGTGGTTGATGGTGACGACAATACTGCTGGTCTTGATGCTGTCCGCTCAGGTTCAAGCCCAGTTCAACTACACGACGAACAACGGCTCGGTCACGATCACCAGATACACCGGTCCCGGGGGTGACGTGACCATCCTGGATACGATCATTGGCCTGCCGGTCACCAGCATCGGGTATGAGGCGTTCGTTTCTTGCTTCACCCTGACCAGCGTCACGATCCCGAATAGCGTCACCAGCGTCGGTGGTTCGGCCTTTTCCAACTGTCGCAGCCTGACCAGCATCACGATCGGCAACCACGTCACCAGCATCGGGAATGAGGCGTTCGGTTACTGTAGCAGCATGACCAACATCACGATTCCCAACAGCGTGACCAACCTCGGCGAGAATGTGTTCTCTCTCTGCACCAACCTAACCAGCATCACAATTCCCGACAGCGTCACCAGCCTCGGAGAGTCTGCGTTCAATTTGTGTAAGGGCCTGACCAGCGTCACGATCGGCAACAGTGTCAACAACATCGGTCTCGAAACATTCAATAACTGCACCAGCCTGACCAACCTCACGATCGGCAACCGAGTCACGAGCATCGGAGAGTTTGCGTTCTCTGGCTGCACCAGCCTGACCAGCGTCACGATTCCCAACAGCGTGACCAACATCGGGATTTTGGCGTTCAGTGACTGCACCAACCTCGCCAGCGTCACGATCCCCAACAGCGTCACCAGCATCGGTGGTTCGGCCTTTTACAACTGTAGCTCCCTGACCAGCGTCACGATCCCCAACAGCGTCACCAGCATCAGTGGTTCGGCCTTTTACAACTGTAGCTCCCTGACCAGCGTCACGATCGGCAACCGGGTCACCAGCATTGGGGGCGGTGCGTTCGAGGGCTGCACGAACCTGATTGCCGTCACGATTCCGGACAGTGTCACCAACATTGGGTACGGGGCGTTCTCTTACTGCTACGGCCTGAGCAGCGTCACGATCGGCACTCGCGTCGCCACCATTGAGGACAATGCGTTCTCTGGATGCAGCAGCCTTCGGGGCGTCTATTTCCAAGGTGATGCCCCCAGCCTGGGCTGGTCTGTATTCTCCGACGACCACCAAGCCGCCGTCTATTACCTGCCTGGCACGACGAGCTGGGGTTCGACATTGGGTGGTCTTCCGACGGTGCAATGGAAGCCGCAGGCCCAGAATCCCGGCGTGAGGACGAATCAATTCGGCTTCACCGTCACCGGGACCACCAATCTGGTCATCGTGGTGGAAGCCTCTACGAATCTTGTCAATCCGAGTTGGGCTCCGGTGGGAACCAATACGCTGGCTGGCGGTTCGTCCTATTTCAGCGACCCCCGTTGGACGAATGATCCAACCCGTTTCTACCGGCTCCGCTCTCCATAAACGGGGGCGGTCTTTTCGCCTCCGCGAAGTGCAGCAAGCCAGCGCGAGCTTGATCGAAGCGCAGCGTGGCCACGTGCCTTCAGGGCAGATGATGACCATGTGAGCGGGTGACGGGCCGGCTGGTTGATTCAACGTGCTTGAACCAAGGGGCAGGCAGATGAAAGCATTGGCGGTAATGACAAGGGACATTCTTGCTGCCCGCACCTACGAGTGGAGTTGCGGTTAGAAGGACGGCAACGGGGTCTTGCCGTAGCAGAAAACCCAATAGTAATATTCGTTGTATTCCTGGTTGCTGGCGTCGGGCGACCCCGGGATGCGCTCGATCCTGATGGCAATTCTCGATTTCCCGCGGGTGAAGCTCGCGGGAATCTCGTAGTCACTGTCGCGAAACGCCGCGTCGGCCGGCCCAGGCAGGTCGCAGACATACCACGGGGCGTTGGGGATCAACCGTCCATCCACCCATACGTTCGCGGCTTGGACGTTGGCTCTTTGGCGGTTGGTGCGTCGGCGGAGTTTGACGCCTTGGTTGTTGGGGTCGAGTTTCACCACAAACCGGCTGGCGCCGGCGAAGGCCCGTCCGGTGTCGCTCGTCGTTGGATCGCGCCCCTGCATTTCGTAGCGATCATACGAACTGGCCGTCGTGCCCGCCCACGTGCCGCCCGCCACCGAGTACTCATGCGCCTTCTCGCCCGCCTTGTCGCCCACATCCAGTTCGTCGGTGAGCTTGAGGTTGGCGAAGCCGGGAGCGGCCAGGTAATACCAGACGACAAAATCGGTCTTCTGCCCGTGATCCGCGCCGAGCTTGCTGTGCTCGTAGTTGATGTCAATGGACGCTTCAAAGACATAAGGCTCGCCCGTATAGAGCCGGTAGCCGCCCTGGAACCCGTTGACCAGACCTCCCCACAGCGGCTTTTGGATGGCATAGCCGCCCCAACCCTGGTTGTGGTCGTCTTCGGTGCCGTCGCCGTGAATCTGCGGCGTCCGCGAGCCGTCAATGAACGTGAACTCATCCCCATCCATGTTGTACCCGGTGCTGAACATGGAGAGCCCGACGACTTTGCCCCGTCCGCGATCCTGGAAAGCGCGCGAATAGAGGGCGCGGTCCGGCGAAAGGTCAATGGTGCGTTTGGCATGGAAATAACCGCACGCTCCAGCTTGATAGCGGACGGCATGAGACGGCAAACTCACGACCTCGGTTTCCAGGCGTTCGATGGCGAACGGGCTGTCGTTGATAATCTCCATGCGTGCTCGCGACCAGTAAGGCATGGGCCAATAGCAGTACATTTGTCTCCGTTGGGCATCAAAGCCGAAGAACAGGGTCTTGAGCGTGTGACCAGAGACGTCCTCGGACCCGATGGTATCGCCGCCGGCGCCAAAGAACGAACCGAGCGACATATCTACCGCCGGCGCGGTTTGGTCGTCCCAGGTAATGCGGAGGCGGGTTCGGAAAAACGTCTCCTTGGTCCAGGGGTCGAGGCCGATTTTGAGGCAACCGATTGCTCCACGGCCGCGCCAATCCAGCACCAGGGCTTTTTGGCCGGCCGGGATTGAGTTCGTGGTCCGCGTCACCGCCCCCGCCAGTTTGCCCTTGGGATCCTCGCCGAGCCGCTCCCACTGCGAGCGCGTCGCCGGCGAATCCGTTGTCGCGCCTGGCCACGTCCGCACGGGCGCGCCCGGCGGATATTTTAGATAGGTGTACTGGAACCAGGAAGCCTCGTAATATTTCATCCCTGCCGGGTGATAGGCCGTGATCTTCAACCGTTTCTGAAAGGACAGCGGATAATAAAGCACGGCGAAGGCGCCGGGGCCGCCGCTCCATTGCGAGCCCTGTAGATCGAAGGAGGCCAGTGGCGGGGTGAATGGCGGCGAGTATTTGCCGCCTTTGCCGAAAAACTCCGCGAAGGTCAGGTCGATTCTCGGCCTGGGGTCATCGTCAAAATAATAGCGGATGCGAACCTCCTCGTTGGGGAATTGGGTCCACTTGGAGAAAACGTTCATTTGTTGCCGGTAGAGGCAGCCCGGTCCGAATTCATCGAAGAACACGAACTCGCCGTGGTCCTCGTAGCGCATGAAGAAGCCCGATCGGTTCAGCCCGGCGGGATCGTAGGTGATGAACTGCCTTGTCTGGGTCCCATTGGGGAGGAAATACGGCAGCAATTCAGGATGCTCCATGGCCTGGAAACCATAGACAAAGGGCGGAGCGGACGCGTGGAGTTCACCACCTTCAGCGGCAAAAAGCACGAGAGCCAAAACAGCGAGCCAGGACGTGTGATTCTCCATAAGAAATAATGCGACCACGCTGCTGTCCCAAACAGTGGAGTCAAGCTCTGAATGGCGGGACTTCAAGAAGGTCGGGGATCCCCGCCCGGCGGGTCCGAAGCCGAAGTGGCTGGGCCGGCGGAGTCGGCCGAATCGTCCAGCGGGACAAAAATGGGGCGTGGGTTACAAGGCATCGCTCACCCCCGCTGTCCATCACGTGCAGCGCGCTTTCGATTGCAGGCCGCAGGCAAGGGGTGGAGAGGCAGCTCCAGCGTTCAGAGCGTCGGCCAGCTTCTTTCGCCGCGGCCTGGGTGTTGCTCACTTCGCAGGGCGCGCCGGCTGCGCCGATAGGCAGTAGAGGTGGCTGTCGGTGCGCACGTAGATGGCAGAGCCCACGAACGCGGGCGAGGCGAAGACCGGCCCATCAAGCTGGTTCTCGGCCAGCAGGGTCAGATCCTTGCTCGCTTGGAGTACCACGGTTTTCCCCTCCCGGCTGAAACAGTAGATGCGCCCCTCGGCATGGACGGGCGAAGCCGCGTAGCTCCCGCCTGTCCGGAACTTGCCAAGCACCTCGCCATTCAACGCGTCCACGCAGGTGACAACGCCGTCATCGTTGAGCAGGTAAAGCTCCCGCCCCACCAGCAAGGGTGAGGGCATGAAGCCGATCGGCGTTGGCAGCTTCCAGGCCACGTGGGTGCTGGTGACATCGCCCTGTCCATCCGTGCGCACGGCCCAGAGTTGAGCATGACCGTTAAGGACGCCCGTGCTGAGATACACCAAGCCCCGGCCATAGACCGGCCGGGGTGCCACCGTCTCCCCCTTCACATCGTCCACGCGCCAGATTTCCTTGCCGGTTTCCGGCTCGTAAGCCACCAGCCATTGGGCGCCCGGCACCACCATCTGCATCCGTCCGGCCACCTCGAACGCCAGGGGCGTGGAAAAGGATTTGCGGAATTCCCGAATCGGCGTGCTGATCGGGGGGCGGTCGGTCTTCCAGACTGTCTCACCCGTTTGTTTGTTCAGGGCGGTGACATACTGTTGGTCCCGCCCGTCGCGCACCAGGATGAGCAGGTTCCGATACACAATGGGCGAACTGCCCGGTCCCTGGTGATGATCCAGCGGAAGCTGACGTTTCCAGAGAATCTGGCCGGTGGTCGCATCCAGGCAGGCCGTGCCGAACGTGCCGAAGTCGCAGTACAATCGCCCTGGCTCCACGACGGGAGTGGGAGTGGCATAGCTATTCAGCAAATTCACCGGCGCCGGGTTGTCCACCGGAAACAGGTCCGCGTGATAAAGCTGCTTCCCGGTGGCCCGCTCCAGGCAGACCACTCCGATGACGACCCGCTCCGCTTGCTGCATCCGGTCCGGCCCCTCGGCGAAGGTGCGGAGGCCCGTCTCCACCGCGGTCGTCAGCCAGATCCGATCCCCGAGCAGCACGGGCGAGGATCGTCCGCGTCCGGGCACGGGCACCTTCCACATCACATTCTGGCTCGGGCTCCAGGTGAGTGGCGGATTTGTTGCCACGGCGAGGCCGTCGCCGGTGGGGCCACGGAACTGAGGCCAGTCATCGGCCGGCAACGCCGTTGGGCCGGCGAAAGCCATGATTCCCAGCCAAATCGCACTGTTCCATCGGTTTCGTTTCATGTTCTCGTTCCAACCATAGCCCGTAAACTGAACGTGTCGCGCCGCCGAATTCTGACACTCGGCGATAACAGAGGCCAGTAATCTGTGTCAGGACATTGCTGCCAGCAGCGTTTCCATAGAGTGATGGCCTATGTGGCACGGGATCAGGAGCACCTTCACGGGACTGGGCGAATTCCCTCTCAGGCGTCGCTCTTTCGAGGGGGCGCCGTCAATCCCAACCCAAACAGAAAGCACTGCAGCGGTCTTTCCCCACCCGCAGCCCGGCAATTCCAGGCCACCGGCAGGGGTGGGGCAACGGGAGCAATTGCCTCCCAACCCACCAAACGGACAGGCACCCGCGGGAGGGGTAGGCGGTCATTTCGATTTGATGGAGTCTTGAGGCTGGTGTCATGCTGCCGTCATGAGCAAGTACCGCAGCCGCGACCTCGCGCATGACCTCGTCCTTCCCACGCTGCTCTTTGCGGCCCTGGGGGCGATGACTTGGGCGATTCGAGGTTGCTCCGGGTTTGGCGCGATGAATGGCTGTATCTTCGCGGGCGTCACTTGGGGCACCGCGTGGTGGTTCATCGCCCGAGATCCGAGTGGTCAGCAATCGCGCCCGTACAGCTCAGGGTGGATCATTCTGGCCGTCACCCTCGGTATCGGGCTTTCCGGCGACCGGGGCTGGATGCAATGGCCCAGTTTCTTCGCCGGGCATCTCCAGACGAACACGCCTGAGGGGAGATTCGTTCCGATCTCGCGAGTCTATGGGTTTGTGTGGCTCTTTATTGCCGGCGTGCCCTGGGCCGGCCTCGGGGCTTGCCTGCTGGCCTGGTGCGGGGCGCAACGCCCGATCCGGGGCGTGGACTGGGGCCTGCGACTTGGTTGCGGCATCGGTGGGGCACTCCTGGCCCGAACCCTGTTCGACCGCTTCCCCGGAGTGTTCCTGCCGCTCTACAGGACGCTGGCCGACCAGTACGCGGACTTCCATGCCAACCCCAACTTGCAACGCTTGGTGAACGACAACCGCGCCGCCATCCTGCATCTCGGCGCCTACCTCGGATTCCTGGCCTGTGAAGTGGGGCGCCGGGATTGGCGGAATGCGACCCTGATTCTCACGGTTGGCCTTGTGAATGGGACGGGATGGGCCCTGTGCCAAAACTGGCACTGGGCGCCCGGGATCTGGCCGCAAGCCAGTTTCAACTGGTGGCGATGTTGGGAGTCGAGCGGAGGGATCAGCATCGGTGTCGCCTACGGGATCGCTTATTACTTGGTCAACCGCCCGGCGTACGGAGAAGACCCAGCGGTTCGCGGGGCATACCCTCCGAACAACCACCCGAATCTCGATCGCTGGGGCGCGTATTGTGGGGTGCTCCTCGGCCTGGGTTTGTCCATCAAAAACGGACTGAAAGGCTGGGCCAACATTTACCTAGGAAACGAGGAACACTGGAACCTCGTCCTATGGCGGGTCATAGGCCCTCTGATGGTCCTGGGCGCCATGGCATTTACGATCCGGATTTGGCTCCGGCCTCTCCCTAAAGGTTTTCAGGGAGACCGGTTCCCCGCGGCTTACAAAATCCTGTGGCTGGTGCTGATCATCCAGAACGTGATAGCCCAGTTGGTTACGGGGCCATATACCGTTTGGAACGAAACAGTATTCAACCTTTATTATATTCTGCTGTTCTTCCTTTCCGCCGTGATCGTGCATCACTTCCAGATCCTGAAGGTCCGCTCATCCGTGAAACCGTTGCCAGCAGGTGTTGCCACGCCAGCAATGGTTTTTCCCGAGCCGACCGGTGTTGAACCGTTGCCAGCGCGAGATGGGGGGCAAGGGGTCAGCAAGGACTGACACTTGCCTGCCGCGGTAGTTCGCAAACTTGTTGCCGGCGGAAGGCAACGGTTCAATTCTGTCCGGCCGGCTGGTTGTATTGCTGGAGTTGGTCGTTGATCATGCCAATCAACTCGGCGTTGCCCTTGGCTTGGGCCAGCTTGAGGGCTTTGCGCCCGGCGGCGAGGGCCTCCGGCATCTGGCCGGCCCTTGCATAGTCCACGGACAGGCAGAGATGGAGTTCCGCCATGGTATCCAGGTCAGGCCGTTTGGCGCGGGCGAGTTCGTACTGTTGCAGCGCCTCGCTGAGGTTACCCTGGGCGGCGAGGGCCAAGGCGAACAGGTAGCGGGCGCGGGCGCTCTCGGGGACCGCCTGCAAGGCCTCGGCCAGGACCTTGGCGGCCTCGGCCGGCTTGTCCGTGCGCAGCAAAGCTTCCGCCAGCGCGCAACGGATTTCCTCCGGGTTGTAACGGCGATCGAACCCCGAGGGCAGGAGCCGTGCGGCCTCGGACAAATGGGGAATGGCGGCGGCGAGGTGGCCCTGGAACTCCAAGGCCATCGCCAGGTCGTAGTGGGCGCAACCGTCCGAAGGATCCAGGCGCAGGGCCTCGGTGGTGTGGGCGAGCCCGTCCTGGTAACGGCGCTTCGCGTGGAAGAGGAGAAAGCCCAGCCGCTGGTGCGCGTGCGGGTTGCGCGGATTGAGCTTGAGGGCCTGCTCGTATTCCGCGATCGCTTTCTCGATGTCGCCGGTGGTTTCCAGCGTGTAGGCGGCGCGCGCATGGGAGTTGTCATCGAGGAACTGCTCGTGGATCCGAACAATCGCTTCGGGCTCAGTGTTGACGAACTCCGGGATGTTGGCCGCCCGGTCCGGCGCGGTGAAATTGGCCAGGAGCACCGGGGGCGTGCTCTCGCCTTGCGGGTCAATGTGCGTCAGGAAGAGTTGGGTGTAGGGCGAACTGGCTTTGGAGGAGAACACCAGCCACCGGCTGTTGGGTGACCAACTGTGCCACGAATTCATGCGGGCGGTGTTGGCGCGCAGGCGCCGGGCCTCGCCGCCCGCGGCCGGGATCACAAACAGCTCGCTGTCCGGCTGCAGCAGCATGTAATTGCTGGCCTGGCAGAAGACAATCCACTTGCCGTCGGGCGAGTATTTGGGGAAGAAGTTGCTGCGGCCATTGGCGGAAGCCCCGCGCAAGGGCTCCGCCTCGCCGCCCCGGCCGTCGTTGTACGGAACGCGGTAGAGGTCGAACTGAAACGGCTTGCCTTCGTGCAGGAACTCGGCGCAGTCCGCTTCGCTCAAAAGCAACCTGCCGATGGCGTCGCGACTGCGGAGTTCGTAGGCCTTGGTGCGAGCGAACACAATGTATTTGCCGTCCGGGCTCCAGGCGGGATTGCTCTGCACGTACTGGGGATCGTCGGCGCCCGGCAGGGACTGGAAGGTACCGGAGGCACGGCGATAGACCACCAGGATGCCTTTGATCGGGAAAAACAGTTGCGAGAAGGCGAGGTTGGGAGTGGCCACAAAGACGGATTTGTCCTTGACCGTGCTGATCACGGCCTGGCCATCGGGAGAAACCTGCGAGAGCAGGCCGAACGTCTGTTGCTTGTCTTCGGGCCGATAGCCGTCCCAGGTCATGATGTCGCTGGTGGCGAGGGGCATGTCCTTGGCCAGCCGCGTGATGACATAGGACCCTTTGTTGTTGGCATAGTCGACGTCCATTCCCAGCACCTTTCCATCCCGCGAGAACGAGTGGCAATTGCCGCAGACGGGCAGATGTTCGAGGACGATTCGCGGCGGCTCCGGCGAGGCAATGCTGCCGAAGCGCCAACGAATGTGCGTGGAGTCTTTGACGGCTTCCTTGAACGGCAGGTTCACCTCGCGGTAGAAGATCGGCGCGCCCACCGCGTCGGGCGAGGTGCCGATGCGGAGGCGACCGCGGGATCGAATCGTGGACGGTGTCGCCTGCTGGAAGCCCAGCACGGTGACCGTCGCTGCCTCCGCCCGTGAGCGCTGTTTGATCTGTTCCCATTGCTCCCGCGTCGGCGTCCAGCTCGGCTTCGGACACACGCTGGCCA
This sequence comes from Verrucomicrobiota bacterium, assembly GCA_050012855.1. Lineage (GTDB taxonomy): Bacteria > Verrucomicrobiota > Verrucomicrobiia > Limisphaerales > J093 > JAJXZJ01. Next base: position 18,236 of record JBEKGJ010000043.1, read on the forward strand.
CACGTGCGGTCCCGTCCGGGAACTCGACCAACACCACCCACCGGTCGGCTCGGTTCGTCTGTTCCTCCCAGGAAAAAGTGCAGGGCAAGCGTAAATCCGGCGGAAACACCGTCCCGTCCTGCGGGTAGCGAATGGATAATTCCGGGTAGGTCATCCTTTCCTGGTGGGCGGCCAGGAGTTGCTCGACCGGCTGGGACCGCGAACAGGCCACCAGCCCGAGGCCCAGGAACATCGCGACCATGAACGGGCGGCCGGCGACCAGGGTGGAATAAGGGGCTGCCCGCCGGCGGGAAGGCATCTGCTCCCCACCGCATTCGGACCTGGATACGGAAGTTTGGGCCGCGGCACAGCGCGACCCTACCGCCCTGGACGCATGGCAGGGCGCTGCTGCGTCGGCGCCCCATCTTGACTTCAAGCGCCGGGCCAGGCGTTGGGCCGTGGAGTTGATCGGCGCGAGTTGAGGCGCCTGGTCTTCGGAGCCGAAGGCCAGGTCCGGGACAATCTTCATCAGGCTCATCGTTTCGGCTCGCGTTCAAGAGCGATGATTAACGAGGCAACCGTTACCCGCTTCAGAAACAAAAACCAGTCAAATTCAAACGCGCGGCAACGGCCGGGGGATGAATGAAGCCCCGATCAGACGGGCTGGTGCGGTCGCTCAGGGGCCAACTGGTTCAACTTAAATCAATGTTTGTCAGTATGATCAGGCTTCAGCCGGTCCTTTGCCAAAGGGCGACGAACATGCCGTTGCCCGGCCGTTCCTCCGGGCGCAACCAGACCTGGGCCGCGGATGGCGCGGCGGGATCGAGCGGGTTCACGCACGGCCGCGGCGCGAAACTCGGCTCGTGTTGGGCGAAGGCCGCGGCAACGTCCTCGGTTTCGGTGCGGGTCAGCGTGCACACCGCATAGCACAGGCTGCCGCCGGGTTTGACCGACGGCGCGGCGTTGAGCAGCAACTGCAATTGCACGCCGGCCAGCTCGCGGACGTCCTCCAGCGTGGTCGTCCAGCGGGCGTGCGGGTTCCGCTGCCAGGTGCCGACATTGCTGCACGGGGCGTCCACGAGGACGCCATCGAAGCGGGTTTTCGTGGGCGGGCGCGGGCCGCCGTCCCACAGCGCGGCGCGGTAATTGAACACGCGGGCCCGGGCGGCCCGGCGCTTGAGCTGGCGCAACCGCCACTCGACGCGGTCGCTGGCCCAGATCAGGCCGCGATGGTTCATCAGCGCGGCCAAGTGCAGGAGCTTGCCGCCTTCGCCGGCGCAGGCGTCCCACCAGGTTTCTCCCGGTTGCGGGTCGCAGACCCAGCCGACGGCCTGGGAATGCAGGTCCTGTAATTCGAATTCGCCCGCATGGAATTCCCGGGTCCGGAACAGGTCCGTTGCTCCCGTGTAGCGGAGCGCGTCGGCCAGGCGGCCGACCCCGGCGGGGTGGCAGTTGGCCAGCTTCCGGGCCAGGGCCGGGCCTTGTCCCGGTCCGGCCCGCAGCCACAAGGCAGGCTCGGTTTGGAGCGCGCGACACCAGGCGGGTGTGACGGTCACCTCCGCCGCCACCCAAGCTGGAACCGTTTTGGCGCACAACTCGGCATCGGTGAACGCGGCCGGATTTGCGGCGAAACGGTCGGCGAGGGCCAGGGCGGCCTGGGCCTGGTCCGGCGTCGGAGCAGTTCGATCCAGCCACTCGCGCCAGCGGAACCAGGCGAACACGGCGCGGCTGATGAGGCCGCTCTCGGCCCGCGGCAGGCCGGTCTTGGAGCGCAACGTTTCGCGCAGAAGTGTGTCGGCGGGGTTTTCCCGGTCGGTGGCGCCGATCACCCGGGCGGCGAGTTTCAGGCAGCGCGAGTTCAGCTCGGCGGCAGGACTAGGCGACGGGCTCATCGGCCGGCTTGGCGGGGGCGGTGGGGGTTGCCCGATAGCTGGCGACCACCCAGTCGCTGAGGATCTTGTCGGGGGACGCCACGGCGTCGGTATCGAGCTCGAACTCGGTGCGGCCCGTATTTTGCGCGATGAGTTTGAGGCCGAACTGGAAATCCTTGAAGCGTTCCGCGCAGAAGTCGCGCACGGGCCGTTGGGCCGCCTGGGCGAGGGCGACGAGCTGGTCGGCGGCGGCGGCCGTGAAACGAAGGGTCAGGCCGTGTTCCTTGGCGAACCGCTCGGCGAATTCGTGGACCAGTTGACACATCACCGCGCGCTCCTCGACCGCGTGCTCGGCGATGACGCGTTGCAAGGCTTCGGTCGGAGCGTCCGCCAGTTCCCGGGTGACGACGAAGCGCTGCACGGGCGTCGAGGGCAGTTCGAATTTGAACTCGCGGAAGAGCCGTTCGCAAACGGTCATCAGGCCGCGGGCGCCGGTGCTTTCCTCGGCGGCGAGTTCGGCGATCCGGCGCAGGCCGTCGTCGCGGAAAAGCACTTCGATCCCGTAGGCGGCAAAGGTCTGTTCGTATTGGCGGATGATGCTGCCCTCCGAGGTCTTCAGGATGGAGAACAAGTCCTCCACGTCGAGCGGGTGGCAGAAGACGCGGACAGGCAGGCGGCCAATGAATTCAGGCTCGAAACCGAACTCGATGAAGTCGCGCGTCCGGGCCTGGGCGAGCAGGGTGGCGTCGCTCTCGACCGTCAGCCTGCGGGCGGCGAAACCGATGGTGGCTTCGCGCTGGTGCTTGCGGACGATCTGGTCGAGGCCGGTGAAGGCGCCGCTGACGATGAAGAGGATGTGCCGGGTGTTGATGGACTCGGCCGGTTTGCGCCCGCGCTGGCTGAAATCGAGCATCGCCTGGAGCTGGCCGGCGAGGTCGTTGGGCGAGCGGGCCGGGACGTCGGTTTCCTCCATGAGCTTGAGCAGATTGGTCTGCACGCCGCGCCCGCTGACGTCGCGGCCGGCGAGATTCGGCGCCGCGGCGATCTTATCAATCTCATCAATGTAAATGATGCCATACTGGGCGCGTTCGACCTCGCCGTCGGCCCGGCGCAGGAGTTCCCGGACGAGATCCTCCACATCGGCCCCGACATAGCCGGTTTCGCTGAACTTGGTGGCGTCACCCTTCACAAACGGCACGCCGATGAGGTCGGCCATGCTGCGGACGAGGTAGGTTTTGCCGACGCCGGTGGGCCCCACCAGGATGATGTTCTGCTTGGCGTAGTTGACCTGGGTCTGGCCTTCCAGGGCCAGCCGGACGTGATGGTAATGGTCGCAGAGCGCAACGCTGAGAACTTTTTTGGCGTCCTCCTGCCGGATGACAAACCGGTCGAGGTAGGCCTTGACCTCGCGCGGCTTCTTGTCGAAATGAAACCCGCCATCGGCGGGGGCGCCCGCGGTTTCGTCCGGCGGCGCGGCGGCCGGGGCCGGGGAGGTCGTCACGGCCGGGTCGCGAAAGTGCTGGCGCATGAACTCCGCAAGCTGGCGCTGGAACTCCTCCGGCGACGGCGGACCGTTGAACGGGCGAAAAGGCATGGCGACGTTTCTGGACAGCGGCTGGCTGCGTCGGCGGACTTTCGCCCGATTGGTCCGGCTGTCAAGGAAACGCGCCGGTCGGCGTGTCCTGATTTGGTGGGGCAACACCTGACTAGCCGCTGAGACTGCACCTGGTCCCACAGAAGAAGCCCCGGCTCGCGAGGACGCTCATCCCCCCGGGAGGCCAAATTCGGACACTACACGCCGGTCCGGCCTGGTTTCAGGCCGGGGGCGGGGGCGTCGGCGGCAGTTTCTCTTCGAGGTCCGCGAACGGTTTGTTCGCGAAACCATCGCCGGACTCCGCCGGCGGCGGGATCGCGGGGGGCATGGAGGTCTCATCGTCCTCGTCCGCGCCCTCCGGCGTTTCCGGCGCATCGTCGTCCTGATTGGTGACCGGGTTTGCGTTCGGGTTTTTGGCCCGTTTGGCCCGGGGCAGGGGGTTGATCATCGCGTGGATGCTCTTGCCGATGAGTTTGGGCGACTCGATGGCGTGTCCGTAGGGCTCAAGCTCCTTGATGAAGCGGGTCATGACGTCGCGCCCGAACTCCTGGTGAACCATCTCACGGCCGCGGAAGCGCAGCGAGATCTTGACCTTCATCTCTTCGCAGAGGAAATCGATCGAGCGGCCCAGTTTGACGCCGAAATCGTGCGGGTCAATGGAAGCGCTCAACTGGACTTCCTTCACCCGGTTGGCGTGCTGGTTCTTCCGGGAATCCTTTTCCTTTTTGGCAAGCTCGTAACGATATTTGCCGTAATCAACCACCCGGCAGACGGGCGGGGTCGCGTTGGCCGCGACTTCGACCAGGTCCATCCCGTTGTTGCGGGCGAGGGTGATGGCATCGTGGAGCTGCATGATGCCCAACTGGCTGCCCTCGGGACCAATGACGCGGATTTCCCGGGCGCGGATCTTCCCGTTCATCCGGACGAAGGAACCTGGGGGAGAAGGATAACGCGGGGAGAACGGGCGACTCAAGACACCCTCCTCGATTGGGGTCTGTTCATGCGTGGCTTAACAAACTGCCGGACATCATTTCTTCGTTACGAGGGCTATTTGTTTCCCATAAGCGCCCGTTCTGCAAGTCAAATTTTCGCGCAAAATGCGGGCGACCACAACCTGACCGGCCGGAGGTCGCCCGCCACCTCCCGTGCGGACCAGGACGGCGGTCGTCGTAGGATCAGCCGGCTGATCCCGGCGACCGGTCCTGGCGCACCACATTTCACGCGCGAAGCGATCCATTGTGCCGACATGGCGACGTAGGGCCCCGGAACCGACATGAATGTCGCGGAATATCCTCGGCCAAAGCAACTTGTCAACGAAGCCGACACCAGCATGACACCGGAAATCGTTGGTTGCGAACCAGCCCTGGTGAGTTGCGGCGGGGCTGAGGATGCCGGCGTAATGACCGGCTGGCCGTTAACATTTTCTTAACGCCTTTCTGCCACAAATTGATTAGGCGGCGGCACGGACCGGTTGCATCGTGTCGCCATGAATGAACGAGACGGCGATCAGGACCGACCCAACGACAGCGGGATGCTGTCCCAGCTAGCGTGGCCCGGGATACGGCGGGTTCGCACCAGCACATCAGCCACGGGGTTGTGGGCCGCCTGAAGCCGTCAAGCCCGGAAGGAATCTACGCATGAATGACCTCCTCTTTCTGATCGCGCTCATCCTGTTCTTTGTGGCGGGTGGACTCTACAGCCACTGGTGTGGGCGACTCTGAAGCATTTTTTTATGGAAACCCTCGTTGTTGGATTGATCGCCGTCCTGCTGTTCGCGTACCTGTTCGTCGCGATGGTGTGGCCGGAGAAGTTCTAAGGAACCGCCGTTATGCAAACCTCTGGTTGGATTCAACTCGCGCTCTTCGTCGTCGCGCTCGCGGCGATCACCAAGCCGATGGGGCTGTATCTCATGCGGGTGCTCGATGCCAGCGGCAGAACCTGGCTCGACCCCGTGCTGCGGCCGCTGGAGCGGCTTACCTACCGCTTGATGGGGGTGGACTCAAGCAAGGAACACGACTGGAAGCAATACACGCTAGCCATGCTCCTGTTCAGTCTGGTGGGCTGCGTCTTCACCTACGCCATCCTGCGGCTCCAGCACCTGCTGCCGCTGAATCCACAAGGGTTCGGCCCGCTGAGCCCCGACCTCGCCTTCAACACGGCGACCAGCTTCACGACCAACACCAACTGGCAGAGCTACGTCGGTGAGACCACGATGTCTTATCTCTCGCAGATGGTCGGGCTGGCCTTCCACAACTTCGTTTCCGCCGCGACCGGCATCGCCATCGCCGCGGCGCTGGTGCGCGGCATCGCGCGGCACTCAGCCCGGACGATCGGCAACTTCTGGGTGGACCTGGTGCGCGTCACCTATTACCTGCTGCTGCCGATCTGCCTGGTGTTCTCCGTCGTGCTCGTGTCGCAAGGCATGATCCAGAACTTCAAGCCCTACACCAAGGCCAAATTGACGGAACCATTCATCGTGCAGGTGGCCAAGACCGACGACAAAGGCCAGCCGGTAACGACGAACGTGGCGGTGATGATCCAAGCGCCCAAGCTGGACGAAAAGGGTCAGCCCGTGATGGCCAACGGCGCGGCGGTGATGGCGGACGTGCCGCAGCTCGACGCCAAAGGCCAGCCGGTCATGACCAACCTGCCGGTCATGGTGGACCAGAAAGTGGAGGAACAAACCATCGTGCAAGGGCCGATGGCCTCGCAGGTCGCGATCAAGATGCTCGGCACCAACGGTGGCGGCTACGCCAACGCCAACGCCGCGCATCCGTTCGAGAATCCGACGCCACTGTCCAACTTCCTCCAGATGCTTTCCATCTTCGCCATCGGCAGCGGGTTGACTTACTACTTGGGCCGAATGGTGAAAAACCAAAAACACGGCTGGTCCGTGTGGGCGGCCATGATGGCTTTGTTCCTCGGCGGCACGCTGCTGTGCTGGTGGGCCGAGGCGAAGGGAAACCTGGTTCACCAGCAACTCGGCGTCGCGGTCGCGGACGGCAACATGGAAGGCAAGGAAGTCCGTTTCGGCATCTTCAACTCCGCCTTGTTCGCCACGATCACGACCGACGCCTCGTGCGGCGCGGTCAACTCGATGCACGATTCCTTCACGGCCCTGGGCGGCTTTGTTCCGCTGTTCAACATACAGCTTGGCGAGATCATCATCGGCGGCGTGGGCGCGGGGCTTTATGGGATGCTCGTCTTCGTCGTGCTTGCGGTCTTCATTGCCGGGCTGATGGTCGGTCGCACGCCCGAATATCTCGGCAAGAAGATCCAGTCTTACGAGGTGAAAATGGCGATGCTCGCGTTGCTGGTGCTCGCGGTGTCCATCCTCGGCTTTTCCGCGTGGGCGTCCGTCAGCAAGTGGGGACTGGACGGGTTGAACAACGCCGGCCCGCACGGTTTGAGCGAAATCCTGTACGCCTACAGTTCCGCCAACGGCAACAACGGGAGCGCCTTCGCCGGCCTGAGCGCCAACACGCCCTGGTACAACACGACGATCGGTTTCGCGATGTTGATCGGCCGCTTCCTGATGATCGTGCCGATCCTGGCGATGGCCGGTTCGCTCGCCCAAAAGAAAATCGCTCCTCCGAGCGCCGGCACGTTCCCCGTGGCGGGTGGTACGTTCGTCGTGCTGCTGCTCGGCACGGTCCTGCTGGTCGGCGCGTTGAACTTCCTCCCGGCGCTGACGTTGGGGCCGATTGTCGAGCACTTCCTCAATCTTCAGGGGAAATTGTTTTAACCCTTGCTCCAGACTTTTATGACGCAAAAATCTCCTTCTCTTTTTGACTGGAACATCGTCGGCCCGGCGATGGGCGAGGCCGTCAAGAAACTCGATCCGCGCCTGATGATCAAAAATCCGGTGATGTTCGTGACCATGGTGGGCGCGGCGTTGACCACGATGGGCATTTTCACCGCTTCGACCGGGCGCGGCTTCATCGCGCAACTCGCCGTCTGGCTTTGGTTCACCGTGTTGTTCGCCAACTTCGCCGAAGCGGTTGCCGAAGGACGTGGCAAAGCGCAGGCCGAGAGTTTGCGCAAGGCGCGCCAGGACACGATGGCTCGTCGCCTGCGCAATGGTCGCGAGGAGCGAATTCCCGCGCCCGAATTGCAAAAGGGCGACCGCGTGGTGTGCGAAGCGGGCGATGTGATCCCGGCGGACGGCGACGTGATCGAGGGCATCGCCAGCGTGGACGAAGCCGCCATCACGGGCGAATCCGCTCCCGTCATCCGCGAGAGCGGCGGCGACCGCAGCGCCGTGACGGGCGGCACGCGCGTCCTGAGCGACCGCATCGTCATTCGCGTCACGATGGAAAAGGGCGGCGGCTTTCTCGACCGCATGATTGCTTTGGTCGAAGGCGCGCAACGCCAGAAGACGCCGAACGAAATCGCGCTGACCATTCTGCTCGCGGCACTGACGTTCATCTTCCTGCTGGTTTGCGTGACGTTGAAACCCTTCGGTATCTACTCCGCCACGGTCTTCTCCGTTCCGGTTCTCATCGCGCTCCTGGTCTGCTTGATTCCGACGACCATTGGCGGGCTTCTCAGCGCCATCGGCATCGCGGGCATGGATCGCGTTCTGCAACGCAACGTGCTGGCGATGAGCGGGCGCGCAGTCGAAGCGGCTGGCGACGTGGACGTGCTGCTGCTCGACAAGACCGGCACGATCACGCTCGGGAATCGCATGGCCACCGCGTTCCTGCCGGCGCCAAACATCAAACCCGAACGCCTCGCCGATGCCGCGCAACTCGCGTCGCTCGCCGACGAGACACCGGAAGGCCGTTCCATCGTGGTGCTGGCGAAAGAGAAGTTTGGTTTGCGCGCTCGCGAAGTTGCGCAGCCGCACGCGAAGTTCGTGCTCTTCACGGCGCAGACGCGGATGAGTGGCGTGGACTTCCCCGCTGCGGATGGCCAGCCAGCGCGCGCCATCCGCAAAGGCGCGGCGGATGCGATTCGCATTTATGTGGATCAATTGGGCGGACAGTTCCCGCAAGTCATCAGCCAGGGCGTTGACGAGATCTCGCGTTCGGGCGGCACGCCGCTCGTCGTGGCGGAAGGCCGCGAAGTGCTGGGCGTCGTGCAACTCAAGGATGTCGTGAAGGGCGGCATCAAGGAACGCTTCGCACACTTGCGCAAGATGGGCATCCGCACCGTGATGATCACCGGCGACAACCCGCTCACCGCCGCCGCCATCGCCGCCGAAGCGGGCGTGGACGATTTCATGGCGCAGGCGACGCCCGAACAAAAACTCGCCCGCATTCGCGCCGAACAAGCGGGCGGCCACCTTGTGGCCATGACCGGCGACGGCACGAACGACGCTCCGGCGCTCGCTCAGGCCGACGTCGGCGTGGCGATGAACACCGGCACGCAGGCCGCGCGCGAAGCCGGCAACATGGTGGACCTCGACAGCAACCCCACGAAGCTCATTGACATCGTCGAGATCGGAAAGCAGATGCTCATCACCCGTGGTTCGCTGACGACCTTCAGCATTGCCAACGACGTGGCCAAGTACTTCGCCATCATTCCGGCGATGTTGATGGCCACTTTTCCCGCCATCGCGCCGCTGAACATCATGAAACTCGTCTCGCCGCAAAGCGCGATCCTGAGCGCCGTCATTTTCAACGCGCTCATCATCATCACGCTCATCCCGCTGGCGTTGCGCGGTGTGAAATACACGCCCATCGGCGCGCTCCACACCTTGCAGCGCAACCTGCTCATTTACGGTTTGGGCGGCGTCATCATTCCGTTCATTGGCATCAAAGCCATAGACATCATCATCACCCATCTGAACCTGATTTAAGCGTATGAAGGAATTATTCTCTGAGATCCGCGGGGCGGTCGTGTCCACGCTGGTTCTGGCCGCGGTGTGCTGCGGCCTGTATCCCCTGATCGTCTTCGGCATCGCACAAGTCGCCTTCCACGACAAAGCCAACGGCAGCTTGATCGTGGAGAAAGACGGCACGGTGCGCGGCTCGCAACTGCTCGGCCAGGGCTTCACCGGTGAAAAATATTTCCACCCGCGCCCCTCAGCGGCGGGGAACGGCTACGATGCAGCGAATTCCAGCGGCAGCAACCTCGGTCCGACTTCGCAAAAACTGAACGACTCAATCAAAGGAAACATTGAGACCTACCGCAAAGAAAACGGCTTGAAAGACACCGATTCCGTCCCTGCCGATGCGGTCACTGCCTCAGGCAGCGGTCTGGATCCGCACATCAGCGTGCGCAACGCCGAGCTGCAGGCCCCGCGGGTCGCGCGGGCGCGCGGCCGCAGCCTGGAGGCGGTGGGGGAATTGATCCGGCGCCACACGGAACCGCCGGATCTGGGTGTGCTGGGCGAAGCGCGCGTCAATGTGCTGCTCCTGAATCTGGCGCTGGACTCGGTGTAAACCGGCGCTTTCACGGATGGCCATGCGGACCCTGCAGGACATTCTGGATGTCGTCCTCGCGGTATTGTTGGCGCTGGGTTGCGCGCTTTCGCTGCCGATTTACTGGAGCCTCTTTGGAACGCCTTGGGTGCGGCTGTGGCGCTGGCTGCGACATCGGAACGGGGCTGGGCTCGGCGAGTCGCCGCCCTTGAAACCTCCATTTAGAAGCTGATTCCGTAGCCGGAGGTGTTACAGTGGTCGCCCGTGAGCGATGACCGACCGAATCCCGACGCTTTGCTCGCCGCCATCCAGAGGGCGGACGCGGCGCAGCGACGGGGCCGGCTGAAGGTGTTTTTCGGGATGGCCCCGGGGGTGGGCAAGACCTACGCCATGCTCGAGGCTGCCCGACGCGAGCAGGCGGCCGGGCGGGACGTGGTGATCGGCTACGTGGAAACGCACGGGCGGAAGGAAACGGACGCGTTGACGGAGGGACTTCCGGCGATTTCGCGGCGCACCGTCGAGTATCGCGGCACGGTGCTGCCGGAGATGGATCTCGATGCCGTCCTGACCCGGCGTCCCCAACTTGTGCTGGTGGACGAATTCGCGCACACGAACGCGCCGGGTTCGCGGCATCCGAAGCGCTATCAGGATGTGCTCGAACTGCTGGCGGCCGGCATTGACGTGTTCACCACCGTAAACGTCCAGCATGTCGAGAGCCGGGCGGAGGCGGTGCGCCAGATCACCGGGGCCACCATCCGTGAAACGCTGCCCGACACGGCGCTGGACGGCGCCGATTTCGAGTTGGTGGACCTGCCGCCCGAGGAACTGCGCGCGCGGCTGGCGGCCGGCAAGGTTTATCTGCCGGAAGCCGCCCAGGCGGCGCAGGGCCACTTCTTCCGGCTCGGCAACCTGTCGGCGCTGCGGGAGCTGGCGTTGCGTTTTGCCGCCGAACACGTGGGCCAGGATGTGCTGGCCTACCGACAGGCGCACCGCGTGGCGGATCCCTGGAAATCAGGCCAGCGTTTGTTGGTGGCCGTGGGACCCAGCCCCACGTCTGCGGCGCTGGTGCGCTGGACGCGACGCCTGGCCGGGGAACTGCAGGCGCCGTGGCTCGCGGTGTATGTCGAGCGACCCCGCCCGTTGAGCGGGGATGAGCGGAGCCGGCTGGATCGCCATCTGGCACTGGCGCGGGAGTTGGGGGCGGAGATCGTGACCACGACCGACGACGACATTGTGCGTGGGCTGTTGCGCGTGGCGCGCGAGCAGAACGCGACCCAGCTTGTCGTGGGCAAACCCGCGGGCTGGCGGGCGCTTGACCTGCTTCGCGGGGGTTCGCTGCTGAACCGGCTCATTCGCGAAAGCGGACAAATTGATGTGCATGCGGTGCGGGCCGAGTCCGACGAGGCGGCGCCGGTGCGTTTGCGGCCGCTGCGCTTCACCGCGCCGGACCGGCGGGGTTATGGCGTGGTCCTCGGCGTGGTGGCCGGAGTGACCGGTCTAAACTGGCTGCTCCGCCAGGAACTGGGCCAGCAGTATTATCAATCCTTCGCGCTCGTCTATCTGCTCAGCGTCGTGATCCTGGGGCTGTTCGTCGGACGCGGCCCGACCTTGCTCGCGGCGACGCTCACGGCCCTCCTGTGGGATTTCATCTTCGTCCAGCCTTACTACACGCTGTGGATCAACGGCGCGACCGACGCGATGCTGTTTCTCACGTATTTCGTCGTGGCGCTGGCCATGGGGCATCTCGCGGCGCGGCTGCGGGCGCAACAGGCCGCCGAGCGCCACCGCGAGCAGCGGGCCACCGCGCTCTACCTGCTGACCCGGGAACTCGCGCAGGCCTCGGACTTCGCCGACCTGCTGGCCATTGTGATTCGGGAAGTCGGGCGTGTGTTTGCCGCGGACGTGGCCCTGTCGCTGCCCGGGGAATCCGTGGCCAGCCCGCCGACGCCCTATTTTGCCAGCACGTGGGCGATGGGCGAGAAGGAACAGAGTGTGGCGTTGTGGGCGTTGAGCCATCGCCAGCCGGCCGGGCAAGGCACTGACACCTTGCCCGTGGCGGAGGGACTGCATTTGCCACTGCTGGCCGGCGAGCGGGCGGTGGGGGTGCTGAGCCTGCGCTTTCACGAACCCGCGCCGCTGGCGCCGGCGCAACGCGACGTGCTCGAGGCGTTCGTCCGGCAGGTCGCTCTGGTTTTGGACCGGCAGCGGTTGCGCGATGCCGAGCAACAAGCCAAACTCGTGGCCGAGTCGGAGCGGTTGAGCAAAACGCTGCTGAACTCGGTCTCCCACGAAATGCGGACACCCATCGCCGCCATCACCAGCGCGGCCAGCAGCCTGGCGGCCTCGCCGGCCGGTGGCGCCTCAGGATTCCAGCAGTCCATGGTGGATGAAATCCAGGAAGCGGCGGTCCGGTTGAACCGGCTCGTGGGGAATCTGCTCGACATGACGCGACTGGAATCCGGCCACGTCCGGGCCCGGCTGGACTGGTGCGATGTGAAGGACCTGATCCAGGCGACCCTGCGGGAAGTGGCGCCGGAGCTGGCCGGTCGTGAGGTTGCCGTGGAGCTTGGGCCCGGTGTGCCGCTGGTGCGGATGGATTTCGTGCTGACGCAGCAGGCACTTGCCAACCTCCTGCTGAATGCCGCGACGCACACGCCGCCGGGGACGCCGGTTCGGGTCAGCGCCCGGGTGGAACGTGATGGGCTGGTGCTGGCGGTGGCCGACCACGGGCCGGGGCTGCCGGCCGAGGCCCTGCCGCGGATCTTTGAGAAATTCTACCGGGCGCCCACCGCCCCGGCCGGTGGCACCGGTCTCGGGCTTACCATCGTAAAGGGGTTTATTGAGGCGCAGGGCGGCCAGGTCGGCGTGGCCAACCGTGCCGGGGGCGGCGCGATCTTCACGATCCGGCTGCCCTTGGGGCAACCCCCGCCATTGGCGCCCGAGGACAACCCATGAGCGAGACAGCGAACAAGCCGGTCGCGCTGATCATTGACGACGAGGTGCAGATCCGCCGGCTGTTGCGGGTTTGTCTGGAGGCCAACGGCTACCGGGCAATCGAGGCCGCGTCCGGGCAGGAGGGCATCGTGCAGGCGGCGCAGCGGCGTCCGGATGTGGTCATCCTCGATCTGGGCCTGCCCGACCAGGACGGTTTCAGCGTGCTCCAACACCTGCGGGAGTGGAGCCGCGTGCCGGTCCTGGTGCTTTCGGTGCGCGACCGCGAGGAGGACAAGGTGGCGGCGCTGGACCACGGCGCCGACGACTACGTAACCAAACCGTTCAGCACCGCGGAACTGCTCGCGCGGCTGCGGGTGGCGCTGCGCCACGCGCGCCCGGAGGCGGAGATGACCGTCTTCCGTACCGGCCGGCTGGAAGTGGATCTGACCGCGCGACTGGTGCGGTTCAACGGGCGCGAGGTGAAATTGACCGCGACCGAGTACTCGCTGCTGCGACTGTTCGTCCAGCATAGCGGCAAGGTGCTGACGCACCGGCAGATTCTCCGCGAGGTGTGGGGACCCAACGCCGTGGAGCAGACCCACTACCTGCGGGTTTACATTGCCCATCTTCGCGAGAAGCTCGAAGCGGACCCGGCGCAGCCACAGTTGATCCTGACGGAGTCCGGCGTCGGTTATCGTCTGGTGGAAGCGGTCTGAACCGCCCTCCGTTCGCGGTTGGGACTTCGAACGCGGGTTTGCGGAACAGGTCCGCCAGGGCTAGGTTTAGCCACACTGTCCAACTGATTTTCGCGACCGGCGCAACGCCCCGTGAAAGGCAATTGGACCAACCCGTGGAATGATGATGAAACGACGTGATTTCCTGGCGCACACCGCGGCCGGAGCAACGATGCTGGGCTGTTTTCCGGCGGTCCTGGCAGGTGTGGAACGTGAGACTTCTCCGGGCGGGATCGAACGCCGGGCGCTGGGCCGCACCGGCGAGAAACTTTCCATCGTCGCTTTTGGCGGGTATCTGCTCCGGCAGGGCACGCCCGAACAAGCCACCGAATGGGTGCGCGCGGCGTTCGAGGCCGGCGTGAACCATTTCGATGTTGCCCCCGAGTACGGCCGCGCCGAGGAATTGGTGGGACCGGCGCTCGAACCCTATCGCAAGCGCATTTTCCTGTCGTGCAAAACCGCCCAGCGAACGGCGGCCGGCGCGGCGGCGGAATTGGAACGCTCGCTCCAAAGGCTGCGAACCGATCATTTTGATCTGTACCAACTCCATCACGTGACGCGACGCGAGGAGGTCGAAACCATCTTGGGGGACGATGGAGCGATCCATGTCATGGAGAAGGCGAAGCAGGAGGGCAAGGTGCGGTTTCTGGGCTTTTCCGCGCATTCGGTCGAAGCGGCGCTGGCGTTGTTGGACCGATTTGATTTCGATTCGATCATGTTTCCGGTGAACTACGCGACATGGTTTGCCGGCAACTTTGGCCCGCAGGTTCTGGCGCGGGCACAGGAGAAGAAGATGGGCATCCTGGCGCTGAAGGCGCTGGCCCGCCGACCCTGGCCGCCCGGGGCGGATCGCTCCGCGCATCCCAATTGCTGGTATGAGCCCATCACCGATCCCGAGGAAGCCTTGTTGTCGCTGCGGTTCACGCTGTCCCACCCGGTGACCACCGCCATGCTGCCATCGAGCGAGATTTGTTTCAAACTGGGGCTGAAACTCGCGCCGAAATTCACGCCGCTCGCGGCCGCGGAGGCGGAGGCGATGAAGCAGAAGGGACTGACCACCGCGCCGCTGTTTCGCTTCCCGTCGAACGTTTGAAACCGCGTGTCCTCGGCCGGGTACACCGACCGACGCGCGGATGGGGCAGCGGCGTCATCGTTTGGCTGGTGGCCAGACGTTGCTCACCACCAGGTTCCCATCTGCACGCCGAAGTTCAGGCCTTCGGCCTTCCCGACAAAATCACTGCCCCGGACCTGGCCCACAAAGCCCTTGCCCCAGTGGGCGTGGGTGACGAAGCCGCGGGATGACGGGCCGGCTGAAAAACTCGCCGCCCAGGGAGACCTGCGGGGCGAGGGTGAGTTTATAGAGGGCCAGCTACCGATGGGCTTGATCGTGGCTTCAACCCTGAAGAAACCGTTGCCCGGAATTTGCACCAGGCGGTCGTTGTTGGCGAGGCGGTAACGGAGGACGCCTTGCCGGACCGCAAGCTGGCAGCGAGGAAACCAACCGTGAAGGCGAAGGCGCCGCCACTCATGGCAACGACCGGGAGGCGGGGCGACGGGTCAGGCGGCAAGGGTCGCGAGGCGGCTGCTCTACCGAGGCGGCACGGAATCGTCAGCCAGCGGGGTTGGGGACGGAACGTGGGTTGGCGCATGTTCGTGCGGCACACGTGACGACGACCCGGCGACGGTAACCGCCGGATCAACACGGGCAAGGAGGAAAACCGCGTTGGTGTCGCCGGGGAGCGTGGGCCGGGGGGGAGGCGTTCGCAGGCGGACGCCCGGCAGCAGAAAATCGAGGGGAGAAACCGACTTGCTGGCGCTGATGCCGCCGCATCCGCCACCGGCTGCCAGCACCAGCACTGGCAACAAACCAAGGATTCGTTTCATGAACGGTGTGCTTTCTTCGGCATCATGTGTTAGTTCCTGGCGCAGCTTACGGCGGAATTGGGATGGCAGCCAGCACTAAACGGCTTTTTGCGGCGTGGCGACACCGGCCGGGGAGTGACCCTTCGCCGCGAGGCGTTCCGGGTGGGGAGAGTTGCCGTGCACGTGCCTCAGCGTTTGTTCAGCGCGCGCTTGGCGGCCGCGAGTTCCTTGAGCTTGTTCGGGCCGACGATCGGATAATGCAGGTCCAGCGAGGCCAGCGTCTCAACGACAGCGGCGGCAACGACGGCGCGTGTGAACCACTTGTTGTCGGCGGGCACCACATACCACGGCGCCTCCTTGGTCGCCGTATGCCGGATCATGTCCTCGTAGGCTTCCATGTATCTGTCCCAGTACTCGCGCTCCGCGGCGTCGCTGCCCGAGAACTTCCAGTTCTTGTCGGAGTTCTCGATGCGCTCGAGGAACCGGCGTTTCTGCTCCTTGCGGGAGAGGTTGAGGAAGAATTTTCGGAGAACAATGCCGTTGTGGGTGAGGTACTCCTCGAAGTTGCGGATGTCGCTAAAGCGTTCGCGCCAGATGTTTTTGCCGACCAGCGCCGGGGGAATTTTCTGTTTGGCGAGGAGTTCCGGGTGGACGCGCACGACGAGGGTTTCCTCGTAATAGCTGCGGTTGAAAATGCCAATGTGACCGCGATTCGGCAGGCACTTCATGGAGCGCCAGAGGTAGTCATGGTCCAGTTCCTCGGCGGAGGGCGCCTTGAAGGAGGACACCTGGCAGCCCTGCGGGTTGATCCCGGACATGACATGCTTGATGGCGCCGTCCTTGCCGGCGGCGTCCATGGCCTGGAAGATCAACAACACCGCCCAGCGATCCTGGGCGTAGAGTTTGTCCTGCAGATCGGCCAGGGCTTGTACCCTCAGTGCCAATGCCTCCATGAAGCTGGGCTTGTCTTCGGAGGTGAAATCGAGTGTGTCACCCGGGTTCGTATCCTTGAGACGGAACTTGCGGCCGTTCGTGACGGCAAAGGGCTCCGCGATCTTGCGAGCGGCCTTGGCGATCTGCTTCATCTTCATGACATGAATTGTTCCGGGACCGGACTGCGGGGTCACATTAACTGGTCAAACACCGCTGTGCCAAGAGTCGTTTCGGGATTTGTTCCGCACTTGCACGGCGAGCGGCTCAGTCCGCGGGAGGCGGCATGGCGGTCGGTCAACCGACCTCAGCGGCTCGGGGACGGGACCGCCGCCGGTTCCGTTTGCCAGCCGCCGCCGAGCGCTTTGTAAAGCTGAACAACCACGGCGCGTTGGTTGATCTGGGTTTGGGCGACGTCCGTCTCTGACGGGAAGAGCTGGAGCTGGGCTTCGAGCACTTCGTAGTCGCCGGACTTGCCGGCCAGGTACCGCTGCATCGAGGTTTCAACCGCATTCTGGCAGGCCGCCACCGCGGTGGCCTGCAGGGCGCGGACGGCCTCGAGTTTCTCGCGCGAGACGAGGGCGTTGGCAACCTCCTGGAGCGCGTTGAGGGCGGCTTGTTCGTATTGAAGGCCGGATCAAGCCGGCCAGCGTGGGGTTCTGGTGAAGGTTCCACCAGGCGAGGTCGGCGAGCGAGTTGGTGGTGGCTGACTCCGGTTGGGAAATCCATCATCCCAACCACGCTTCGAAAACACTCCTGAAATTCCAATCACCGGCATGAGCCCCACATTCTCAGACTGGCCTGCCCAGGGCATTTCCTGCACCAACCCATCAACCGGGATTTATGCGCCTTCACAAACCTGCAAACATCGGCAAAGGGCAACAAGGTGCCCACATAACGCATCGCCCAGATTCATACGCCTCTTGCCCTCGAGATGAATCCGCAGATGCAATGTGCAGGGCCGGAGCGGCATGGACCTCTTGAAACCATCGAAGCCAGCCTCATGGAAATGATGGTCGTATAGTATTAAACAGACGAATACGGCTGAGGGAATTGATGTGGCCTCAATTCTTCATGCATCCAGCATATTGCATCATCAGGCCCCAGCCAATGTCGGTGTGGCTGATGATTCCGATTACCTTATAATTTCGAACAACCGGCAGTTGCTTGACTCGCCGGGCAGTCATTGTCGCCCCAGCGATGAGGGCTTCAAGCTCAGGGGATACGGTGATAACGTTCTTCGTCATGATCTCGTCAACTGGAACACGTGCGATGTCTTTAAAACGATCCTCCATTAATTGAGGACTTGTAAGGTACTCTTCATGTTCCATCAATTCTTTTTCAGTGGGGAGCAATTTGCGACTGAGATCAGAGTACGTGACAATGCCGACCAGCCTTTGCTCGCTGTCCACGACCAGAATATTACTCAGATGATAGCGGAGCATAAGTTGCAGAATCTCGCGCAGTGGCGTCTTGGGGCCGACTGTGATAAGCTTGGGATTCATCAATTCAAGGACTTGCATGGTCGGCAGCCTACTGCAACCGGCAATCCGCTGTCAAGGTGCGCATTCCCGGTTGCGCATTCCGGGTAGAGCGGCACGTCCCTTTGCACGACGGCGACCACTTCGATCTCCGGTGGGGCGGGGGAAGCTTGCGCTTCACTTGCCTGCTTGCCGCCGCCCGCGGACAGCGACAACCGCGCCCCGACTGAAAATGCGGTTGCGGGGATTGCTCTGAGTCTGAGGGCGTCATAAACGCCGTTGGGAGTTCGGTGGACAGGAGGACGTTCGTTCTGGTGCGGCAAGTCAAGGCGGAGAGCATGATCCGGCCGGCCGGGTCTGGGTTGCGAGATAGGCCGCCAGACAGTCCCGCCGCGATTCGAAGAGGTGGTCGGCGCCAATCGCATGAGTCAGTTCGAGGATGTCCAGATCCTTGCGCAACCCGGCGCTGACGCGGGCCACCGCCAGGACCACCCCCTCGCGCGCCAGGTCCCGTTGGAGTTCCAGCAGGGCGCGCCCGGCCGAGAAATCAATCGCCGTGATCGCGCTGGCTTCGATCACCAGCCATCGCACCGGCTGCGGCGATTCGTCCACCAACCGCCGGGCTTCGGCCACGAAATGGCCGGCGTTGGCATAGAAAAGCTCGGCGCCGAACCAGTACATCACCAGCCCCGGCTCGATCATGCGGCCGGGCAGCGCGGGTTCCATGCGCCAGTGGTCGGCCTCATCGCGGAGGATCATGCCGGTGTGCGGCTGGTATCCCCGGCGCACGTATTGCACCAGGGACAGCACCAGCGCGAGCAGGATGCCGGATTCCACGCCCACCAGCACGACCGTGGCGGCCGTGGTTACGGCGAGGGTGCCTTCATCGGGTTTCTTGCGATAGATCTCCAGGAGGCCGCGGAGGTCAACCAGCTTGAGGCCGATCAGAAACACGATCGCGGCGAGCGCGGCGTGGGGCAGATGGCTCAACGGCCGGGTGAAGAACAGGAGAACCAGCAAGACCGTCGCCGCCGCGCCCAGGTGGGCGACTTGGCTGCGTCCGCCGGCCGTCTCCACCATGGCGGTCTTGGTGGGGCTGCCGTTGACGACGAACGTGCTGCTCCCGGCGGCGGCGGCATTGGCGAGCGCCAGGCCGACGAGATCCGTGTTCGGGTTGTATGGGTCACCGTAACGCTGGGCATAAACTCGTGACGTAGCGGCACTCTGCGCCAGGATGACGATGAAACAGGAAAATGAGATGGGCAGAACCAGGGACACATCACTCCAGGAACCATCCGGGAGTCCGAGGTGCGGCAGACCGCTGGGTACGGTGCCGACCACCGCGATCCCGTGTTCGCTCCACTGAAAGGCGGCGCTGGCGGCGATCATCATGGCCACGGCCAGCAAGGCACCTGGAAACCGCGGCGTGAAATGCTCGCAGCCGACCGTGATTGCCACCACGGCCAGCGAGATGGCCAGGCTTGCCCATTGCGTGTCCGGCACGTGCTGCAGGGTCGAAACAAGCTGCATCAAGAAAACGTGGCCGCTCTTTTCCAGACCCAGCATGCCGGGCAGTTGGCCGCAAGCGACCTGGATGCCCACACCCGAAAGGAAACCCACCAAGACGGTGCGCGACAAGAAATCAGCGAGAAAGCCGATCCGGAGAATCCGCGCCCCCAGCAGCATCACGGCCGCCACGAGACCGACCAGGCTGGTGAGGGCGACGTAGTGCGGCGTGTAGGCGGCCAGGCCGAGCGAGGTCAGCGCCGCCGCCACCATCGCCGCCGTGGCGGAATCCGCGCTCACCACCAGATGGCGTGACGAGCCGAACAGGGCGAACGCGACCATCGGCAGGAGCATCGTATAGAGCCCGGTGATGACCGGCGTGCCGATGATCTGGGTGTAGCCCATGACTTCAGGGATGCCGAGCGCGGCCAGCGTCAGCCCGGCCAGGAGGTCACGCCAGAACCGGGAGCGATCGAAAGGCAGCAGGCCTTGGAGCAACGCCGGGCCTTTCAGCAGGGCGCTTATGGATGTGACATGATTGGGCGCAGGCATGAGGCAGGGTCCCGACGCCGATCCGGGGCGATGGGGCCGTCTGAGGGTTTACAATCGCATATCAACGCTGGCCGGCCAGCCACCGAGATCTTGCCACGCGAATCCAGCACTCATCGTGGTGGTCGGTGCGCTTGTATAGCCGGACGACCTGCCCGCGTCAAATCGCGTCAGGCGTCGGGCATCGGTGCGGCCACCAGGCAGCCGCGGTGCGCAGGCGGTCTGCGAGCGAGCCGGGCGCAGTTTTTTGCGGCAGCGCGTGCCGCGCTTGCATCCGTCAAGGAGTCTGGTAGCGTGTGCGGCATCGCTCAAACAAATCAACCCGGCATCTGCCATCATGTCAACGAAACTACGCGCCAGCGGCGATCAGCCGCGTGAAGCCGGCGCGCACCGGCTTGGCTTTACCCTCATCGAACTCCTGGTGGTCATTGCCATCATCGCCATTCTGGCGGGTCTGCTGCTGCCGGCCCTGGCCGCGGCCAAGGAGAAGGCGCAGCGCATGCGGTGCGTCAACAACCAGAAACAGCTTGGCATCGCCACCCACCTTTACGCGAGCGACAACCAGGACCGGATGGCGTTCCCAAACTGGAATCCGCCGTGGGTGCCGGGGTGGCTTTACAATCCGGTTGGTGGCGCCGTGCCGGATCTCTTTGGCGCACCCTACACGACGAACGCGATCCTGGCCTACCAAGGGGGCCAGATCTGGCCGAACATGGGTTCCATGGGCAATTACCGTTGTCCCCTCGACAAGACGAACACGGCCACGTTCAAGGCCCGGGCGAACAAGCTCGCCACTTATGTCGAAAACGGCGCGATTTGCGGCTACGGCAGCCTGAAGCCGGATGGAAACGCCTACCATCTCGGCGATTTCCGGCAGGACGCCTTCATAATGTGGGAGCCGGACGACTCGAACCCGACCCTGGGATACGGTTACAACGACGGCGCCAGTTACCCCGATCCAGCGGCGGACGGCGGTTTGGGCAAACGACATGGCAAGTCCGGTGGCATCGTGCTGGGCGTGGACGGTCACATGGAGTTCGTCAAATACGACGCGTGGAAGCGGGAGGCGGAAACACCGGGCAAGAATCGGATGTACTGTAACCCGGGCTCGGTTGACGGCCGGTGACACGAACGATCTCCGTCTCTTCGAGCCAGGCGGCCGTAAGTTGGTGTGACGGCGTCGCCGGCAGTCGCACTCGCGCCTTCGTCGAAGGGAAGGCAGGACACGAGCCGAAAACCTGACCGGCGCCAGCGGCACGCCGACAAGCCTCTCCCTTCCTTCGGATCGTCATTTCCACCCGCAGACCATCGCCGCTTCCTGCCGGACTGGTGGCTGCCCGACCGCTGGGCGGGCAGTTATTTCGTTGGTGTGCCCGGTCGGGCGCACGGACTTGTTGGTTCAAGTCCAATGCCGGCCCGGCAGGGGAAACTGCTGGCCGGACGGCAAGGAGGTCCATCGCGAGGTGGAATCCGAAGGAAGCCGCAGGCAAAACGCTGGTTCGACGAACAGAAACCAGATACGAGGCGGACGTGACGGATGAGAAGGCCAATATCTTCAAAGTCCAAAGCCTGTCCGGAAGTCACGGACATAGGTCTGGCGGACATCATAAAGCGAAAATGCTCCGGGTTGTCGGCCGGACGATTTGATCTGCGGGATTGTCTCGCCGCTTTGCCCGGCCTGCATTTTCCCATGAATCATCGGCACGGGTGCTCGGTGCAGATTTCCCAGCGTCGCACCGTCCTGCTTTTCGCCGCGTCACGGCGGCGACATTACAATTTGAAGAAAATCCGGTGGCGGTAGAGAAACCAGAGCAGCAACCATTCGGCTCCAACGACCCTGACAGGACATTTTCTGGCGAACATCAGACTCGTACGCATTTGGAAGCACGCCGTTCGCCAGCACATTGACCTCCGGCAGATTTCCTGGATACCCTTGGCGCTCATGCGAACATTTCTGCCGTTGGGGTTGGTTTCTGTCTTTCTCATTCCTTGGATTGTCTATCCGGCAACGGCGGTGGAAACCGGGGCCGAACTGGAGGATTTTGAAGGAGGATACCAGCCGGCACGATGGACATTCTCCAATGGCGCCGAGTTTCCGGGCGCCAAAGGGAGCTTCGAGCGCGCCAGCGAGGCAGCCCACGAAGGCCAGTTCGGAGGGAAGCTGAACTTCGATTTCACCGGCGGCGGCAATTACGTGGGGGCGATTGTGCAGATGCCGGAGAGCGGCGCTGGCGCAACGGGCGAGTGGAACGGGCTGCGGCTGTGGCTGCAGCGGCCAGAAGGCAACGATGTTACCTTTCTTTATAGCGATTCAGCCGGGCAGACGTTCCAGAAGCCGGTCGAGTGCCCGGCGGGCCGCTGGGTGCGGGTCACGATTCCCTTCAGCGGATGGAGCGATCATTGGGGCGGCGCGAATGACGGCAAGGTGCGTGGGATGCCCAAGACGCTGGCCTTGCTGATTGATCATGGCGTGCAGACCACCGGGGCTCTGCTGTTCGACGACCTGCGGTTGGTGAACGCTCAGGACGCCGTCGCGCGAGTGTCCTACCCAGCTTACCGCTTCGGATCTGACGAAGGCTGGCATACGGGAGCCGACGGCAACGGGGGCGCCACCCGGCTGGATGGCCGGACCTGGACGGCCGATTTCTCCCAAGGGGCCCGTTCGGTATCCCTGGGCGTGCCCGACCATGTGTTGCTGGGCAACGTGGACAAGATTCGCCTGCGCGTGCGGGGCAACGCCAAGGGGCATCCGGTCCTCTTGGTGTTGCACACGCATTTCATGACGTTCCAGAAGATGATCGGAGAGTTCACGGTGGACGGCGAGCAGGAGTTGGTGACCGATGCGCCGCCGGGGCCGGGCTGGGAATGGTCCGCGGGCGAGAACGATGGCAAGATCCACGGTCCGTTGCGGCTGGGTGAAATCAGTCTGGTCGGCGGGAGTAACACCGCGCCCTGCACGCTGGAGCTGCGCGACCTCACGGTGGATGCCTCGTGCCCGGAGGAGAAACGTTGTGTGCTGCTGGCGGAAAGCCGCGGCGGCGGGACTGACGCCGGTTTCGTGGTGCAGGCGCGCGTGCTGAGCGACAAGCCACTGGATGGGGAACTTCATTGGGTGTTGCGTGACTGGGACGGCAACGAAATCGGACGCGGGCAGCAGCCGGCGGCTCTGCCGGCGAATTGCGAGCCGATGGAGATCAAGCTGGCCATCACGGAAGCGCAACGGGCACGGCGACGGTTCCTCGAAGCCGAGATCAACCTGGACATTGCCAACCAGGAGGTGGCGCCAGTACGGGCGGCGTGGCTGGCGGACTCGAACGAGAAGGGCGATGCGACCCTGGAGCCGGAATCGCCCTTTGGGATGGGGGTGTATCTCAACCGGTACGGCGGTGACGCTGCGGGTCTGGCGTTGATGGAGCGCGCAGCGCAGATGGCCCGCGACGCGGGTGTGAAATGGTCGCGCGAGGATTTTTCGTGGCGCCGCATTGAGCGGCAGCGCGGGCAGTTCGACTGGACTTACCACGACAACCTGGTGGCCTGTGCCCGGCGCAACGGCATCAGCGTCTATGCCATCCTCCTTGGCTGGACGGGCTGGACCAAGCCTTATACCGCGGAAGGCATCGAGGATTATGTCCGGTTTGTGAAGGCGGTCGTCCGGCGTTACCAGAAGGAGGTCAAACAGTGGGAGATCTGGAACGAGCCGAACATCTTTTTCTGGCAGGGGCCGAAAGACCTGTACGGCGAACTTTTAGCCAAGAGCTATGCGGCTATCAAGGAAGTGGATCCTGACGCACAGGTGCTTGGACTCTCAACCGCCGGGATTGACGACAAGTTCATCCGCCGGATGCTGGAATTGCAGGCGCCGTTCGACATCCTCACGATCCATCCGTACCGCACGCACCTGAATGACCTGGCGTTCATCGAGGATCTGAAAAAGGTGTCCAACCAGGTGAAGCGGCCCGACGGCACGCGGCGGCCGGTCTGGCTCACCGAAATGGGCTGGGCCACGCATACACCCCACAACACGCTGCGGCAGGATTTCGCGCCCAACACCCTGCGTGCTCAGGCCGAGCTGATTGCCCGCAGCTACTTGTGCGCGATCGTCTCCGGGGTCGAGCCAAGGACCTTTTGGTACGATTTCCGAAACGACGGCGACGACCCGATCTACTTCGAGCACCAGATGGGCATCGTCTATCACGACTTCCGCCCGAAACCGGCCTACCTCGCCTACCAGACGTTGACGCGAGTGCTGCGGGGTAAACGGGTGGTCGGACCGCTGCCGGCGCCGCCAGGCGTTCTGGCCTTTAATTTCAAGCCCACGACGGGTGGTTCAGGCGAGACCATCGCCCTTTGGAGTCCACAGGGCGATGCCGTCGTGGAGCTTCCCAGCGCAGCGCAGCGGGTGACCCGGCTCAATGGGGTTGGCGAACCGAGCAAACTCCAAGTCCGAGCCGGCAAGGTCAGCATCGAATTGAAGAAGGGCGCGCCGGTGTATCTGCTCTATCGGTGAGTCAGATTTCTCCAACGCCAGGGTTGCAATTGAACTGAAGATGCTCACACGGAACAGGAACAATGCGCTATCCCCTCTGTTCTGTTTACTCCTGCCGCTCATGGAAAGCCGGGAATTCCTGGGGGCGAATTACTCCAAGCGGCGGCTTTTAACAAGCAATAGCCCATCCGTTGATTGTTGACGCTCGGCCCACCAGCATGGTGCGTGCATGAACAAGAAAATTGACACCGCTCTGCGTCGGAGCATGCTTTGGGGCAGAACGATTATGGCGATATGCATACCCGCTCCCCGTTGTTCCATCCACTGATAGGCAGGCATCGTGATCGTCTCTGGTCCGGGGAATCAACCCGCTGGAAGCAGCGAACGAAGGGCCGAAGCATTCTCGGCGCGGATGCGCTGAGAGCCTGAGCTACGCGGCAGGCTCAGCCGGCTCCTTCACCCGCGAGAATCAAAATGCAGCTCCTGAAACGATTCGTCCTTCTGCTCGTCACGTTGGCGGCCGGCACGGCGTTGTGCGACGACGCGAACGTCGTCTTCCACGACGATTTCGAGGAGGGCTCGACGGCAAGTCCGCCGCCTGGCTGGGCAATGTGGGGCGCGCAACCATATAAGACGCCTGCCAACTACACGCGTGACACGGCAAATCCACACAGCGGACAAGCGTGTTTCCGCATCCATCATCCCGCAAAAACCGGCGGGTATATCGTGTCATCGCCCGACCGCGCCATCAATCCAAAGCCGGCGATGATCTACACGGTGTCATTTTGGGCGCGCGCTGAGAAGCCCGGCAAGGCGATGTTTCGCTGGACCGCCTATCGGACGACGAAGCCCCTCGTTGATGCGCCGTCGCCCGGATCCTTCAAGTTTGATGCTGGCCGCGAGTGGAAGGAGTTCTCGTTCACGGTGCGCGAGGGACTCGACCTGTTCGCCGATCAGAGCCGGTTCCTGATGCTCACGTTCGCAGCGGCAACCGAATCGGAGGAAGAACGAACGGTGTGGATTGACGACGTGCGTGTCTCCGAGCTGCCCGATCCGCATCCGGCGGCTTTGCTCAACGACGAGGTGATTCCACACGACGCGCTCCAGCACCGGCTGCGGCCGGGCGATCAGCTTGTGTTTACCGTGGATGCGACAAAGCGGTTGCGCCGTGCGACCCAGGACGCGGGCGGCGTGTCGTTCCATCGCGTTTGCGGGTGGACCGGCCAGCCTTACGACCAGAAGGGTGACTACACGCTCGCGCCGGACCTGGAGACGGCCATCCGCGAGCTGCGTCTGCCCATGACGCGGTTCTACGCCCTGGGCGACGAGCCCTTCGACATCGAGTCGGCGATCGACAAGGCCGCCGCGGTCTTGCGGCGCGTCGGGGCGGCTGAGGAGCGCTGCGTTCTGGAGTTTGAACGGCAGGGCGCGGAGACGAGCCTGCCGCCAGAGACGTGGGCGCGTGGCGTCGCCTACTCGCTGCGGCGCAGCCACCGGTTTCATCGCTGGGAAATCGCCAACGAGCCTTACGCGTCACTGTGGGGCGAGGGCCAGGCGTTTCCGACGCCGGACACGTTCATCGCGCACTTCAAGGCGGTCAGCCGCGTCGTTCGCGCCGTTGACCCGCAGGCCCAACTCGGCGTGGATATCCATCGCGACGACGTGAAGTGGGGCAACTACCTGCTGAAGGAACTCGCCGGCGATTACGACTTCGTTGCGCCGCACTACTATTGTGGCGCCAACGTGCGGGAACTGCCGTTTGAAGAAATCGCGCTCACCGAAAACTACCGGATGCTTGACCGAGCGCTGCGCACGCAGGCGCTGATCCGCGCCTACAACCACGGCCGCGACGTTTATCAGTATGACACCGAATGGGGCATGATCTGCAACGCACCCAATGGCAAGGATGCCGACTACGAAGGCCGCAACGCGAACATCATCGGCACGATGCACCGCGCCGTGCGGCTGATCTACTATGCCCGCGAGGACATACTGCGCGGCGCCAGCGGCTGGCAGATGCTGAGCCGGCTCAATGCTCCCGGCTTCGGCATCGTCGCGCAGGAGGCAGCCGACAAACGCTTCATGCTCTACTGGCTTTACTACTACTTCAACCACCACCTCGGCGAATGGGCGTTGGCCACCGATGGCGTCGCGCCTTATTACCAGCCGAGGCAGGAAACCGATCGCGCCCGGTTCGGCGGCCCGTTGACGCCGGTCTTGGCAACAATGAGCAAAGACGAACGGGAGATTTATCTGGTCATCGCCAACGCTTCGTGGACGCGCACCGTACCGTGCCGCGTGCGTCTGCGGAATTTCGCGGTGGGCCGCGCGACGGGTGTCGTTCTAACCAACAACAATCTCGACGGCGCGCCACTGCTCGACCGGAAAGAGGACGCCGTCATGGGTATTCCCGTCGCCCGGGAAGCCAGCGATGTGACCTGCACTCTCCCCGCTCACGCGGTGGTGTTTCTGACCTTGAAGCGATCCAGGTAGCCGCGTGGGCTGGTCACAGTGTGAATCGAGACCGCCTTAATTTCAAATGGGGAGACAATGGAATCTACGTAAGGCGGTGTTGGCGGGTAAGGGCGGCAGCGGACAATCCGCTGCGGTCAAACGCGGCCAGGATTTGAGCACGCTCGGGCGCCGCGGTGCGTTGACGGCGGCGAGGACCCTTGGAGGTGTTCGTTACCCCGGCGTTGACCACGCCGGTTCGCCCAACGCCAGTAGGTCCCCGCTTACCCGCTTACACTCCAGTCGGGCCGGCGGTTCATGCACTTCGCCAACCGCGCCGCGTACAGGCCCTCCGCCCGCCACTTACCACTTACCCCTTGCCGCCCGCCGGTAAGCGGTAAAGCGGGGACCGTCTGGTGCGCGGCGAGCCGGCGTGGTAAACGCCGGGGTAATGAACACATCCAAGGCTCCTCGCCGCCGCC
>JBEKGJ010000044.1:0-42034 GCA_050012855.1 Verrucomicrobiota bacterium
GGGAGCGGCCACCGGCGCGGCAGCGGGAGCGGCCACCGGCGCGGCAGCGGGAGCGACCACCGGCGCGGCAGCGGGAGCGGCCAGCGGCACGGCAGCGGGAGCGGCCAGCGGCACGGCAGCGGGAGCGGCCAGCGGCACGGTCGCGACGGGTTTGGCCGGGAGCGCCAGCCCGCGACCGCGGTAAATGACCTCGCGCTGGCGGAGCCGCAGCAGCGCCGCCAGGGTGGCCTTGGCCACATTGGCCGCGTTCTTTGAGCCGAGTGACTTGGTCAGGATGTCGCGCACCCCGGCCGCCTCGAGCACCGCGCGCACGGTCTTTCCAGCAATGATGCCGGTGCCCGGCGAGGCGGGCCGCAGCAGTATCCGGGCGCCATCGTAGGTTGAGAGGGCTTCGTGTGGAATGGTAGCGGCGGTCAGCGACACGCCCATGAGGTTGCGCTTGGCATTCTCGCCACCCTTGCGGATGGCGTCGGCCACTTCCCCCGCCTTGCCCAAGCCGATGCCGACCTGGCCTTTCTTGTCGCCCACCACCACCAGGGCGCTGAAACTGAAGCGCCGGCCGCCCTTGACGACTTTCGCCGAGCGGTTGATGAAAATGACTTTTTCGGACAGCTCGTTGCCGGTCCGTTCGTCCGTCATGCCTTCGCCGCCCTCGGGGCCACCGCGCCCCCGGCGACCCGACCGCATGCCCCCGCCGCGCATTCCGCCACGGCCCGGGGGGCGGCCACCCGGCGTGTTAGGTCTATTCAATTCAGCCACGATGACTCCTCAATGGGTTAAAACTGCAGTCCGGCTTCGCGGGCCGCGTCGGCCAGCGTCTTGACCTTCCCGTGATAGCGGGACCCGCTGCGGTCGAAAACCACGCTGGTGATCCCCTTGGCCTTCGCGACTTCCGCCGCGACGGTGCCAAGGCGCTTGGCGCTGGCCACGTTGGCCTTGAGCTTGTCGCGATCCTCGAGCGTCTTGCTGCGCGTCGAGGCGGCCCCCAAGGTCACGCCCTTGGTGTCGTCCACGAACTGCACATAGATGTGCTCGTTGGTAAACCGCACGGACATGCGGGGCCGTTCGGCCGTGCCCTTGACCAGCCGGCGAATCCGCCAGCGGCGCCGGCGTTCCAGTTCCAATTTCTTTTCCGTTCTCATCGTCAGAGGTCACGGATTTGGCCGTAACCATAAATTTCACGGGCAACCACCGCTTACTGGACGGTCTTGCCTTCCTTGCGGACAACCTTCTCGCCCACGTAACGAACCCCCTTGCCCTTGTACGGTTCCGGGGGATAGAACGACCGCAGATCGGCCGCCACCTGCCCCACCATTTTCCGGTCCGGGCCTTCGACCGTCACCTTGGTGCCCTCTTCGACGGTCACCTTGATCTGGTCGGGAATGGCGTAATTGATCGGGTGGGAAAAGCCGAGCTGCATGTTGACGACCTTCCCCTGCACCGCGGCCTTGAAACCCACGCCCTGGATCTCGAGCTTCTTGACATAGCCCTCGCTCACGCCGCGCACCATGTTGTTGAGGATCGCACGGCTCAGACCATGCAGCGCCTTGGCTTCGGCATCGTCGCCGTCGCGCTTGACGATCACTTTGCCGTCCTCCAGGGCGGCGGTGGTGCGCTTGGGCAGGTCAAAACTCAGTTTGCCCTTGGGTCCTTCGACCGCGACGGTGCGGTCGGTGACCTTGACCTTGACCGTGGGCGGCACCGTGATTGGCAATCTTCCGATTCTAGACATGGGGATCCTTCGGGTTACCAGATGTAGCAAAGCACCTCGCCACCGACATTTTGTTTGCGGGCCTCGACACCGGTCATGACGCCCCGCGGGGTGGAGAGGATGGCGACCCCCATTCCGCCCAGCACGCGCGGGATGTCGCGGGTGCCGACGTAGTGGCGCAGACCGGGGGTGCTGACACGTCGGAGCCCCTCGATGACGGCCTTGCGCCCCTGGTATTTCAATTTGAGCTTGAGCGTTTTGATCTTGTCGCCCTCCACGCTGCAGTCGGCGATGTAACCCTCCTGCTTGAGGATGTGGGCGATCCGCTCCTTGAGACGAGAGTGCGGCAGGGCCAGGGCCGGGAGCAGGGCCTGGTTGGCATTGCGAATCCGCGTGAGCAAATCGGCGATCGGGTCGGTCATAGGCTTACCAACTGGCTTTGGTGACGCCAGGAATGAGGCCGGAGAGGGCCATCTCGCGGAAGGTGAGGCGGGAGACGCCGAATTTGCGGAGATGACCGCGCCGGCGGCCGGTGACGCGGCACCGGTTGGTGAGACGGACGGGGCTCGCATCGCGCGGCAGCTTGGCCAGCCCGGCGTAGTCCTTCTTGGCCTTCAGTTCGGCGCGCAGGGCGGTGTATTTCTTCACGGTGTCGCGCTTGCGCTTGTCGCGTTGAATCCAGGCGAGTTTGGCCATATTACTTTCCTTCTGTGAACGGCATGCCCAGGAGTTTGAGGAGGTCACGGGCCTCCTCGTTGGTCCGGGCGGTGGTGACGATGGTGATGTCCATGCCCTGATGCCGCTTGATTTTATCGAGATCGATCTCCGGGAAAATGCTCTGGTCGTCGAGCCCCAGGGAGTAGTTGCCCCGGCCGTCGAAGGCCCGGGGGCTGAGGCCGCGGAAGTCGCGGATGCGCGGCAGCGTGACCGCCACCAGGCGGTCGAAGAATTCGTACATGACTTCGCGCCGGAGGGTGACGTGGCAGCCGATCGCCTGGCCGATGCGCAGTTTGAAATTCGCCACGCTCTTGCGGGACTTGTCCACCACCGCCTTGCGGCCGGTGATCGCCGCCAGGTCGCGCGCCGCGTCGTCCACCGCCACCTTCTCGAGCGAGGAACTCACGCCCATGTGGATGACGATCTTCTCCATGCGCGGCACCTGGAGCGGATTCCGGTAATGCCGCTTCTCGACCAGCGCGGGCCGGACCTGTTCTTCGTATTTTTGCTGCAATCGCGGTTTCATGGCGGAAATCAGGCGGCCGGCGCCACGTCGCGCCGGCTGGCGCGGGCGTCAAACACTTCGGCCTTCATGACGTTGGAAATGTGAACGGAGCCTTCGCGCTCCACGATCGCGCCCTGCGGGTGCTGCTGGCTTTTCTTCGTGTGGCGCTTGATCATCTTGATGCCCTCGACAATGACGCGCTCCTTCTTGGTGAGCAGGGCGATAATCTTGCCGCGCTTGCCCTTCTCGGTGCCGGCAATGACGACCACCTGGTCGCCGCGTTTGACATGGAATCGTCGCATACGCCTAAATGACCTCCGGGGCCAGGGAAATGATTTTCATGAAACGCTTCTCGCGCAGTTCGCGCGCCACCGGCCCGAAGATGCGGGTGCCGCGCGGGTTGTTTTCCTTGTCAATGATCACGACCGCGTTGCTGTCGAAGCGCAGGTAGGAGCCGTCCGACCGGCGGATAGGCTGGCGCGTCCGCACGACCACGGCGTCCACGACGTCGCCCTTCTTCACCGTGCCGTCGGGCGCGGCCTCCTTGACGTGCGCCTTGATGACGTCGCCGACGCGCGCATAGCGCTGGTTGCGGCCCAGCACGCCAATGGCCGCGGCGCGCTTGGCGCCGGAATTGTCGGCCACATCGAGGATGGAACGGATTTGCAGCATAGGTCAGACTCCTTCCGCGGGCAGGGGCTCGGCGGCGGTGTTGCGTTCGACGACGTCCACGAGGCGCCAGCACTTGAGCTTCGAGACGGGGCGGGTTTCCTCGATGCGCACACGGTCGCCCACCCGGGCTTCATTCCGCTCATCGTGGGCGTAGAATTTCTTGAACCGCGTCACCACCTTCTTGAACTGCGGGTGGCGGAAGCGGCGCTCCACACGGACGACGATGGTCTTGGCCATCTTGTTGGCAATGACCTCGCCAACGCGCTCCTTCCGGTGACTGCGGGGGGAATGGGTCTCTGGCATAAGCGTCACTTAGGCTGTCTTTCGGCGCAACGCGCTCTGTTGCGTCTCCACGCGGGCAATGTCCCGGCGCAGGACGCGCAGCCGGGCCGGCTTTTCGAGCTGGCTGCTGGCCTGCTGCAAACGCAGGTTGAACAACTCCTGCCGCAGGTCGCGACCCAGCGCGGCCAGCTCCACCGGCGTCTTTTCCTTCAATTCAGAATTCTTCATAGCGAACGCCGCGCTTCCGGCCTAGCTGGCCCGGTGGCGGGAAATAAACTTGGTGCGGATCGGCAGCTTGGTGGCGGCCAGGCGCAACGATTCGCGGGCGACCGGTTCGAGCACCCCGTCCACCTCGAACAACACGGTGGCGGGCTTGATCACGGCCACCCAGCTCTCGACCGCGCCCTTGCCCGTGCCCATGCGGACCTCGAGCGGTTTCTTGGTGAACGGCTTGTCCGGGAATACCCGGATCCACATCTTGCCGCGGCGTTTCATGTAACGGCTGATCGCCACGCGGGCGGCCTCAATCTGCTTGGTGTCCAGCCAGCAGCGCTCCAGCGACTGGAGCCCGTATTCGCCATAAGCCACCGTATTGCCTCGCGTCGCCAGTCCCGTCCGGCTGCCGCGCTGCTGCTTGCGGTGCATTACTCTGGCAGGCATCAATGGCATAATCAATCCTCGTCAAAAAGTTCAGTTCGCCGCCGCCGTTGGCGCGGGAGCCGGCGTGGGCACGGACGCCGCCGTCGCTGCCGGTGCTGTCACCGACGCGGGCTTGCGCTCGGCCTGGGTTTCCCCCTTGCAAATCCAGCACTTGATCCCGAGCTTGCCGTACATCGTGCGGGCCTCGGCAAAACCGTAGTCAATCTTCGCCCGCAGCGTGTGCAGCGGCACGCGCCCCTCGTGGTAGGACTCGACGCGCGCGAGTTCGGCGCCACCCAGCCGGCCAGCGCAACGGATTTTGATGCCCTCGGCCCCGAAGTCCATCGCCGTCTGCACCGCCTTTTTCATGGCGCGGCGGAAGGAGATGCGGCGCTCGAGTTGCAGGGCGATGTTCTCGGCGACGAGCTGGGCATCCAGTTCCGGCGTCTTGATCTCCTGGATGTCCACATAGACTTCCTTGCCGGTCAGCCGGCTGAGCTCCTCCTTGAGCTTGTCAATCTCGGCGCCTTTGCGGCCGATGACCACCCCGGGCCGGGCGGTGAAGATGGTGATGCGACAACGGTTCGCGGCGCGCTCGATCTGGATCTTGGGAACCGAAGCCGACTCGAGCTTCCGTTTCAAAATGTTCCGGATCTGGTAGTCTTCGGTCAGCAGTTTGCCGAACTCCTTTTTGCCGGAGTACCATTTGGACAGCCAGTCCTTGTTGACTGCGATCCGCAGGCCGATTGGATTGGTTTTCTGACCCATAGGCTTACTCGTCCGACAAAACGATCTTGATGTGGCAACTGCGTTTGAGAATGGGACCGGCGGAACCGCGCGCCTTCGGCGTAAACCGCTTGAGCGTGGTGGCCGCCCCGGCAACGGCTTCCTTGACGCGCAGGTTCTCCGCCTTGGCACCCTTGTTGTTCTCCGCATTGGCGATGGCGGACTTGAGGGTCTTGGCCACCAGGCGGGCGGACTTGCGCGGCACGACGGCGAGCACGGCGGCCGCCCGCTCGGCGGGCAACCCCTGAATCTGCCGCACCACCTCGCGCATTTTCTGCGCGGACATGCGGACGTTGCGGGTGATGGCTTGCACTTCCATAGGCTTACTTCGCTTCGGCCTTTGCCGTGTGGGCGCCGTGCTTTTTAAAGGTGCGGGTCAGGGAAAACTCGCCCAGGCGGTGCCCCACCATGTTCTCGGTCACAAACACCGGGTTGAAGACCTTCCCGTTATGCACGTTGAACGTCAAACCGACAAAATCCGGTGTGACCATCGAGCGGCGCGACCAGGTCTTGATCGGCGCCTTCGACTTGGTCTCCTTCGCCTTGAGGATTTTCTCCTGCAAGTGCTGGTCCAGAAACGGACCCTTTTTAATCGAGCGTCCCATAGCGGTTTACTTCTGTTTCATGGGTCGGCCGTCGCGGCGGACGACGATGAAGCGGTCGGAATGCTTGCGATGGGCGCGGGTGCGGAAGCCCTTGGCGATCATCCCCCACGGCGAAGTCAGTTGCTGCCAGCCACCGCCGGACTTCGACTTCCCGGCGCCGCCCCCGTTCGGGTGGTCCACCGGATTCCGCGCCACGCCGCGGTTGATCGGGCGAATGCCGAGGTGCCGCGAGCGCCCGGCCTTGCCCAGTTTCACGTTTTCGTGATCAATGTTGCCCACCTGCCCGATGGTCGCGTAGCAGGCCTCGTTGATCTTGCGGATTTCGCCCGAGGGCAGGCGGACCAGCGCATACCCCTGGTCGCGCGACATCACGGTGGCCGACCCGCCCGCGGAACGGACCAGTTGTCCGCCGCGGCCGGGCAGCAGTTCCAGGTTGTGGACCGGCATTCCGACGGGCACGATCTTCAAGGGCAGGCTGTTGCCCACCTCCGGCGGCGCAGCCGGTCCACTCAGCAACTTCGCCCCCACCTTGAGGCCGTCCGGCGCGATGATGTACCGCTTGTCGCCGTCCTTGTATTGCAGGAGCGCCAACCGCGCCGAGCGGATCGGATCGTATTCGATCGCCCGGACCTCGGCCTCGACGCCACGCTTTTCGCGCTTGAAATCAACGATGCGGATTTTCTGCTTGTGACCGCCGCCGATGCCGCGGGCGGTGACCCGGCCGTAAACATTCCGGCCGCCGGTCTTTTTCCGGATGACGACCAGGGACTTTTCGGGTTTGCTCTTCGTAATCTCCGCGAAGCTCGCCACGGTGATGTAGCGAGTCGAGGGGGTCAGGGGGCGGAAAGTTTTGACGGGCATAAGCGGACTCCGTTAGGTCAACACGATCTTGTCGCCGGCCTTGAGGGTGACAACGGCCTTCTTCCAGGAGGGCGCCTGGCCGGCCTGGGCAGTGCGCTGGCGGCGCAGCTTGCCGCGCACGTTGAGCGTTTGGACATCGGTGACTTTCACCTTGAACAGTTCCTGAACGGCGTTGCGGATCTGGGTCTTGTTGGCGCGGCGGTCGGCGACGACGGTGTACTGGTTGAACCTTTCCGTCTGGATGCTGCCCTTTTCCGTCAGGCGCGCGGACTTGATGATCTGGAAGGGGCTCATGTTACTTCAGGCGTTGTTCGACCTGGGCAAAAGCCGGCCGGGTGAAAAGGAGTTTGTCGCACTTGAGCACCATGTAGGTGTTCAGGGCGCTGCCGGTGGTCAGGTGGACATTGGGCACGTTGCGCGAAGCGAGGCGCAAATTGGCGTTGTCGCCCGCGTCCACCACCAGCGTGCTGCCCTCGAGTTGCAGCGCCGAGATCACGCCGAGAAATTCTTTCGTCTTCGGGGAAGCGAGCTTCAAATCCTCCACGACCAGCACATCGCCGGCCTGGAGCCGTGCGCTCAGGGCCTTCCGGAAGGCAAGCTGGCGGGTCGTCTTGGAAACTTTCTTGCCGAAATCGCGGGGCTTGGGTCCGAAGGTCACGCCGCCGCCACGCCACAGGGGCGAGGCGAACGAGCCGGCGCGCGCCCGGCCGGTGCCCTTTTGGCGCCAGGGCTTCTTGTTACTGCCGGCGACCTCGCCCATCGTCTTGGTGCAGGCGGTGCCCAGGCGTTGGTTCGCCTGATAGGCCACCACGGCGTCATGGACGGCCTGGGAGCCCTTCCCGTTTTCGATGAGCGGGAACACCACCTCGAGCTCGCCGGTGCTGTTTCCCTTGCTGTCTTTGACCGTCAATTTCATGGCAATCTCGGTTTACTTGGCCGGCTTGACGGCGATTTTGGCGCCGGATTTGGCCGCTTTCTCGGCCGCCTTGGCCGCCGCTTCCTGCGCCTTGCGCACGGCCGCGGCCTTGGCCACCCGCCGTTGCTCGGCCACCGGCTTGGGAATCTTCTTGGATTCGCGAATCACCACGTAATCACCCTCGGCTCCCGGAATCGCCCCCTTGATGAGAAGCAGATTGTCGTCGGGCAACACCTGCACGATCTCGAGGTTCTGCGTGGTGCGCCGCACCTGGCCCAGATGGCCGGGCATCTTCAACCCGCGCATGACGGTGCCGGGGAACAGGCGCTGGCCGATGGCGCCCGACCGGCGATGCCAGCCCTTGGCGCCGTGCGTCGCATCGCCCCCGCGGAAACCATGACGGGCCACCACGCCTTCAAATCCACGGCCCTTGGTGACCCCGATCGCGTCCACGAAATCGCCCACCACAAAGAGGGCCGGCCCCACCACGTCGCCCGGCTTGACGGCCACGGAGAAATCGCGGAATTCGCGGATGCGTTTGACCGGAGCGCCGTTGTACTTGCGGACGTGGCCCACGACCGCCTTCGTCTGCCGCTGCGGCTTCTGGTCGTCAAAACCAAGCTGCACGGCGCTGTACCCATCGGTTTCCGGCGTCTTGCATTGCAGCACACGATTCGGCCCCGCGAGCACGACGGTCACCGGCACGAGATTGCCGTCCGCGTCGTAAACGCGCGCATGGCCCAACTTCTTTCCGAGCAAGCCAATCATAACCTAAATCTTGATGGTGATGTCCACCCCCGCCGGCAGGTTCAACTTCTTCAGTTCATCCACCGTCTTCGCCGTCGGGTCGAGGATGTCCAGCAGCCGCTTGTGCGTCCGCTGCTCAAAGGTTTCCTGCGACTTCTTGTCCGCATGCGGCGAGCGCTGCACCGTGAAGCGCTCGATGCGCGTCGGCAGGGGAATCGGTCCCGCCACCATGGCGCCGGTGCGCTTGACAGTCTCGACAATCTCACGCACCGACTGATCGATGACGCGGTGGTCGTAAGCCTTAAGACGAATGCGGATGCGTTGTCCAGCCATAAAAGAGCAAGGTTGACAGGTTCAGGTGCGCGCCGGCTTCGGCTTGGCCGAATCCAGAATTGTGGCCACGATGTTTGCCGGGACAGGCTCGAAGGAATGCGGCTCCATCGAATAACTTGCCCGGCCTTTGGAAAGCGAACGGATGGCGGTGGCGTAGCCGAACATTTCCGCCAAAGGCACGTGGGCGTTCAAACTGGTGGCGCCGTTCTTGGCTTCGATGCTCACGATCTTGCCGCGACGGCGGTTGAGGTCGCCCAGGAGGTCGCCCTGGTATTCCTCCGGCGTGGTGCATTCCACCTTCATGATCGGCTCGAGCAGGATGGGCCCCGCCTTCTTGCAGGCCTCTTTCAGCGCGAAAATGCCCGCCATCTTGAACGCCAGCTCGCTCGAGTCCACCTCGTGGAACGTGCCGTCAATAATGGCAATCTTCAGGTCCACCATTGGGTAGCCGGCCAGCACGCCGCCGGCGATGGCTTCCTCGAGGCCATCCACCACCGCCGGAATGTACTCCTTCGGGATGGCGCCGCCGACGATTTTATTCTCGATTTCGGCGCCCTTGCCGCGTTCGTTGGGGGATAGCGTGATGACCGCGTGGCCGTACTGGCCCCGCCCACCGGACTGGCGGATGAACTTGCCCTCGCCTTCGGCCGACTTCGTGACGGTTTCGCGGTAGGCGATCTGCGGGGCGCCGGCATTGGCCTCGACCTTGAATTCGCGGAACAGGCGGTCGCGAATGATTTCCAGATGCAGCTCGCCCATGCCGGCGATGATGAGCTGACCGGTTTCCTCGTTGGTAAAGCAACGGAAAGTCGGATCCTCCTCGGCCAGGCGCTGCAAGCCTTCGCTCATCTTGTCGCGATCCGCCTTGGTCTTCGGTTCGACCGCCATGGAAATAACCGGCTCCGGGAAGGTGGGCGGTTCGAGCAGGATCGCGGCATCCTCGTCGCAAAGGGTGTCACCGGTCGTGATGTTCCTGAGGCCGACCAGAGCGGCGATGTCGCCCGCATACACCGTCTCCACGTCAATGCGCTTGTCGGCCTGGATCATCATCACCCGGCTGACGCGGTCGCGTTTCCGCGTGCGGGGATTGTAAATCACGTCGCTCTTCTTGAGCTGGCCGCGATACACGCGGAAGAAAACGAGTTTGCCGACATACGGATCGGTCCAGAGCTTGAACGCGAGCGAACAGAACTTGCCGTTGTCGTCGGAAGGAATCTCGAGGACGGTCTCGGAATCATCCACATCCAGGCCCGTGGCCGCGGGCACGTCGAGCGGCGAGGGAAGGTAATCAATGACGGCGTCCACCAGCGGCTGCACCCCGCGCTTTTTGAAGGCGGAACCGCACAGCACGGGGACGAATTCCAGCTTGCAGGTGAGGCGGCGGATGGCGTGCTTGAGCACCTGGGGGCTGATCGGTTTGTCCTCGATCACCAGATTCGCGATCTCGTCGTCCTTGTTGGAAACGGCGTCAATCAGCTCGGCGTAGGCGAACTTCGCGGCCTCCTCGAGTTCCGCCGGGATGGCGGTCAAATCGTAGCGCATCCCCAGCTCGTCGGTTTCGTCGTAAACGATCGCCTTCTGGTTGATGACATCAATGACGCCGTGCAGGTGGTCCTCCTTGCCGATGGGAATGACCACCGGGTAGGCGTAGGCCCCCAGCTTCTTGCGCATTTCGGCGACGGCACTCTCGAAGTTGGCGCCGGTACGGTCCATTTTGTTGACGAACGCAATGCGCGGCACCTTGTACTTGGTCGCCTGGCGCCAGACCGTTTCGGACTGCGGCTGCACGCCGGCCACGCCGCAAAACACGGCCACCGCTCCGTCCAGGACGCGCATCGAACGCTCGACCTCGGCGGTGAAGTCCACATGGCCGGGGGTGTCAATGATGTTGACCCGGTGGGGGACACCCTCGAAAAGCTTCACCACGCCCTCGGGCTTCTGGGTCCAGTAGCAGGTGGTGGCGGCCGACGTGATGGTGATGCCGCGCTCGCGCTCCTGTTCCATCCAGTCCGTCACCGTGTTCCCGTCGTCCACGTCGCCCATCTTGTGGATGAGGCCGGTGTAAAACAGGATGCGCTCCGTGGTGGTCGTCTTGCCGGCATCGATGTGAGCCGCAATCCCGATGTTCCGGGTGTGCTCCATCGTGTATCGCCGGTGGGGCGAATTCACGGGTCGCTTGTTTTCCATCACTGTTGACATCGAAAGTCCGTATCGAACAAAAACGCCCCGACAACCATCGGCCTTCGGGGCGACCATTAAACTGCGTGGCTACCAGCGGAAGTGCGCAAAGGCCTTGTTGGCCTGCGCCATCTTGTGCACGTCGTCGCGCTTGCGAATCGCGTTGCCCTGTCCCTGGTAGGCCTCCATGATCTCGGCGGCCAGCGCCTGCTTCATCGGCACGCCCTTCCGGGCGTCCGCAAAATCCACGATCCACCGCATCGCCAGCGACACCTGGCGGTCGGTGGGCACCTCCAGCGGCACTTGATAAGTCGCGCCGCCCACGCGGCGGGGTTTCACCTCGAGGCGCGGTTTGGCGTTGTCAATGGCCCGTTGCAGCACCTCCAGCGGGTTGGCGGCCGGATTCTTGGCGACCAGCTCGTCGAACGCACCGTAAACGATGCGCTGGGCGGTGCTCTTCTTGCCCCACTTCATCACCACACTAACCAGCCGGGTCACCAGGGTCGAGTGGTACTTCGGATCCGGGTTGACGGGTCGTTTGAACGCTTGACGTCTTCGGGACATACAAAATCAGGCGGCTGGGGTCGCGGGGGCGGCCGCCGCGGCGGGCTTGGTGCCTTTCGGGCGTTTGACACCGTATTTCGAGCGGCTCACGCGGCGCTTCTCCACGCCGGCGGCGTCGAGGGTGCCACGCACGATGTGATAGCGCACACCGGGCAGGTCCTTCACGCGTCCGCCGCGCACCAGGACGATCGAGTGTTCCTGCAGGTTGTGCCCCTCATCGGGGATGTAGGCGATCACCTCATAGCCGTTGGTCAGCCGCACCTTGGCCACCTTGCGCATGGCCGAGTTCGGCTTCTTGGGCGTACGCGTCATGACCTGCAGACAGACGCCACGACGAAACGACGCCCCCTGCAAGGCAGGCGACTTGCTCTTGAACTTTAACTTATTCCGTCCAAATCGGACGAGTTGATTGATCGTCGGCATCGCAAGTTTTTTCGGTTTGCCCCGCTTCCGCACGCAAGCCAGCGTACGTTTGCCGCACCGGGCAAAAACGGAGTGCGGATAATAGCAACGGTTCGCAGCGGCGCAACAAGTATTTAACAATTTCTAGCCTGTCCGGGGGGCGCCTCAGTTGGCGGCGGGCTCTTCCGGCACGCTCGGCGCCGGAGTCTCCTCCTCCAGCGCCTCCGGCGGGAGCCTGAGTTCCACATTCCGATGCAGGTTGAAACCCGTCCCGGCCGGAATAATGTGACCCATGATCACATTTTCCTTGAAACCGCGCAGGTAATCCACTTTGCCCATCGTCGCCGCGTCCGTAAGAACGCGGGTGGTGTCCTGGAACGAGGCCGCGCTGAGGAAGCTCTCGGTTTCGAGCGAGGCCTTGGTAATGCCCAGCAGGACGGGCTGCGCCTCGGCCGGCTTGCCGCCCATCTTCTCGACGCGCTGGTTCTCATCCTCGAAGACGATCTTGTCAATCTGCTCGCCCCACAGGAAGGTCGTGTCGCCCGGCTCGGTAATGCGCACCTTGCGCAGCATCTGCCGGATGATGATCTCGATGTGCTTGTCGTTGATGGTCACTCCCTGCAGGCGATAGACCTCCTGCACTTCGTTGACCAGGTGCTCCTGCAACTCCTGCGGGCCGCACACGTCGAGAATTTCGTGGGGCACCGTCGGGCCGTCGGTGAGTTGTTGCCCCTTCTTCACGAAGTCGCCCTTGAACACCATGACGTGCTTGCCGATCGGGATGAGGTGCTCTTCCTCCACGCCGGTCTGCGGGTCCTTGATGAGAATGCAGCGCTTGCCGCGGACACTGGGACCAAAATCCACCATGCCGTCAATTTTCGAGATCTCCGCGGCGTCCTTTGGCCGGCGGGCTTCAAACAGCTCGGCCACGCGCGGCAGACCGCCGGTGATGTCCTTGGTCTTGGCCTGGCGGCGCGGCGTCTTGGCCAGCAGCGTGCCGGCCACGATTTTGTCGCCTTCGCTGACCACCAGGTGCGCGCCCGAAGGAATCGGGTAGCTGCCGACCACCTCGCCCCGTTCGCTGTGGATGAAGACCTGGGGCCGGAGGTCCTCCTTGTGGTCAATGATGACCATCGCTTCCTGCGCCGTGGTTTCGTCCACCTCCTGCTTCATGGTGACCCCTTCGATGATGTCGCTGAAGGACACCCGCCCCGCCTTCTCCGAGAGAATCGGGACGTTGTAGGGATCCCACTGGACGAATGTGTCCCCCTTCTTCACGCGGCCGCCGCTGGGCACGGAAATGACGGCGCCGACGGGGATGATGTGCGTCTCGAGTTCGCGGCCCTCGGCGACCGGCGAGTCCTTGGCCGGAGGTTCGATCACGGTGATCGTGCCGTTCTTGTTGAGCACGATGCAGGAGTTGCCGTC
This sequence comes from Verrucomicrobiota bacterium, assembly GCA_050012855.1. Taxonomy (GTDB): domain Bacteria; phylum Verrucomicrobiota; class Verrucomicrobiia; order Limisphaerales; family J093; genus JAJXZJ01. The sequence continues at coordinate 13,347 of JBEKGJ010000044.1, forward strand.
CTGCAACTGGACGGTGCGGAGTTCGTTGTAATGGATCACGCCGTCGTGCTTGGCCTTGATCTGCGGCTGCTTGAACACCTGCGACGCGGTGCCGCCGATGTGGAACGTACGCATCGTGAGCTGGGTGCCGGGCTCGCCGATGGACTGGGCGGCGATGATGCCCGCGGCCTCGCCCAGCTTGACCATCGCGCCGGTCGCCAGGTTGCGCCCATAGCAGAGGGCGCACACGCCGTGCTTGCTTTCGCACGTCAGCACCGAGCGGATGCGCACCCGTTCGGTGCCCGCCGCCTCGATCTCGCGGGCCTTGACCTCGTCAATCTCCTCGTTCGCCTTGACAATCTTGCGCTTGCTGTCGTGCGGGTCGGCGACGTCGTCGCAGGCGATGCGGCCGACGAGCCGTTCGCCGAGTTTGACGACCTCATCCTCACCCTCGAAGATGGCCTGGACCCAGATGCCGTTGGTGGTGCCGCAATCCGGCGCGCGGATGATGACGTCCTGGGCCACATCCACCAGCTTGCGGGTCATGTAACCGGAGTCGGCGGTCTTGAGCGCGGTGTCGGCCAGACCTTTCCGGGCGCCGTGAGTGGAAATGAAGTACTCGAGCACCGAGAGCCCCTCGCGGAAGTTCGAGAGAATCGGCTTCTCGATGATGGAACCGTCCGGCTTGGCCATGAGGCCGCGAACGCCGGCGAGCTGACGGACCTGGGCCTTGTTGCCGCGGGCGCCCGAGTCCACCATGAGGTAAACCGAGTTGTACTCGCGCTTGCCCTGGTTCTGCTCGAGGGTCTTGATCATCACGTTCGAGATCATGTCCGTGCAGTGTGTCCAGATGTCCACGATCTTGTTGTAGCGCTCGCTCGGCGTGATGATGCCCCGGCGGTACTGCTTCTCGACATCGGCGATCTGCCGCTGCGCGTTCTCGATCTCCTGGGTCTTCTCCTTCGGAATGATCATGTCGTCAATGCCGATGGAGCAGCCGGAGCGCGTGGCCTCGCGGAAACCCAGTTCCTTCAGCCGGTCGAGGCCGGCGATTGTCTTCTCGTGGCCACAGATTTTGTAGCAGTTCCAGATGATCTCGCCGAGATGGCTCTTGCCCGCGACCCGGTTGTAGAACCCCAGTTCCGCCGGCCAGACCTCGCTGAAGATCACGCGCCCCACCGTCGTTTCGATCGCCGGCTTCACGGCATCGCCATAAAGCGTTTTACGGCCGCGGTCGGGGTTGGCGAGCTGGATGCGGGTGTGCGTTCGCACGGCACCGTCCGCGTGGGCGGTGAACACCTCTTCCTTCGAACCGAACAGCATGAGCCGGGCGGTGTCCTTCTTCGGGGCACGCGGCTCGGCGGTGAGATAATAGCAGCCCAGGGTGATGTCCTGGGTGGGCGTCATGATCGGCTTGCCGCTCGACGGGCTGAAGATGTTCAGCGGCGCCATCATGAGCAGGCGCGCCTCCATCTGCGCTTCGACCGAAAGCGGCACGTGCACCGCCATCTGGTCGCCGTCGAAGTCGGCGTTGTAGGCGGTGCAAACGAGCGGGTGGATCCGGATGGCCTCGCCCTCGATGAGCACCGGTTCAAAGGCCTGGATCGAGAGCCGGTGGAGGGTCGGCGCGCGGTTCAACAGCACCGGATGGCCCTTGGTGACTTCTTCGAGGATGTCCCACACTTCGGGCGACTGGCGTTCGATCATTTTCTTGGCCGAGCGGACGGTATGCACGTAGCCCAGCTCCTTCAGCCGGCGGATGATGAAAGGCTCAAACAGGACCAGCGCCATCTTCTTCGGCAGGCCACACTGGCTGAGTTTCAACTCCGGACCGATGACGATGACGGAGCGGCCGGAATAATCCACGCGCTTGCCGAGCAGGTTTTGACGGAAACGGCCGGACTTGCCCTTGAGCATGTCGGAGAGCGACTTGAGCGCCCGGTTACCGGCGCCGGTGACGGCGCGGCCGTGACGACCATTGTCGAAGAGCGCGTCCACCGCCTCCTGCAGCATGCGCTTTTCGTTCCGGATGATGACCTCGGGGGTCTTGAGCTGAAGCAGGTTCTTCAACCGGTTGTTGCGGTTGATGACGCGGCGATAGAGATCGTTGAGATCGGAGGTCGCGAAGCGGCCGCCCTCGAGCGGCACGAGCGGCCGCAGGTCCGGCGGGATCACCGGGAGCACGGTCAGAATCATCCATTCGGGGCGGGTCTTCGAGCCCTGGAAGCCCTGGAAGATCTTGATGCGCTTGGCGAGCTTCTTGCGGATCTGCTTGGACTTGGTCTCGGTCATCGCCTGCTCGAGTTCGACGATGGTCTTGGCGAGGTCGATGTTGATCAGCGCATCGCGCACGGCCTCGGCGCCCATCTTCGCGGTGAAGGCCTCCAGACCGTAGGTTTCGCGGGCCTCGCGGAACTCCGTTTCGCTGAGCAGTTGGTGGAGCTTGAGCGGCGTGGAGCCCGGGGCGATCACGAGGTAATCCTCGTAATAAATCACCCGCTCGAGATTACGGGCGGTCATGTCGAGCATCAGACCGATGCGCGACGGCATGCATTTGAAAAACCAGATGTGGGACACGGGGACCGCCAGGTCAATGTGCCCCATGCGCTCGCGGCGGACGCGGGAGAGCGTCACCTCGACGCCGCAACGGTCGCAGACGACGCCCCGGTGCTTGATGCGCTTGTACTTCCCGCAGGAGCACTCCCAGTCCTTCACCGGACCGAAGATGCGCTCGCAGAAAAGACCGCCTTTTTCAGGCTTGAAGGTGCGGTAGTTGATGGTCTCGGGGTTTTTGACCTCGCCCTTGGACCACGAACGGATGGTCTCCGGTGACGCCACCGCAATGGCGACGTAATCCACCAGGTTGACCTTGTCGAGACCCAGCAACTCGCGCGCGGAATCTTTGGAGTTCATCATACGATTGATAGACGGTGGAAGGGGTTTGGGCGTTGGTTCAGGTCAACGCGGCCAGGGTCGCGGCCGTCGCCGGCTGGTCGGCCGGATTGGAGTAGCCGACGTTCACGTCCAGGCCGAGGGACTGCATTTCCTTGACCAGGACGTTGAATGACTCGGGAATGCCGGCCTCAAGGGCGTTGTCGCCTTTGACGATGCTCTCATAGATCCGGGTCCGCCCCTGGACGTCGTCGGATTTGACCGTGAGCAGTTCCTGCAGCGTGTAGGCGGCGCCGTACGCTTCCATGGCCCAGACCTCCATTTCGCCGAAGCGCTGGCCGCCGTATTGCGCCTTGCCGCCCAGCGGTTGCTGGGTGACAAGGGAATAGGGTCCGACCGCGCGGGCGTGGATCTTGTCCGCCACCAGGTGCCCGAGTTTCATCATGTAAATGTAACCAACCACGATCTCCTGGTCGAACGGTTCGCCGGTGCGGCCGTCGTAGAGGAGCGTCTTCCCGTGCTCGGCGATCAGCGGTTGCTCGCCGTCCTGTTTCTGCTTCTCGGTGGCCTTCTTCAGATAATCGCGGATGGTCTTCTCGCTGATGCCGTCGAAGACGGGCGTGGCGATTCTCAGGCCGAGCAGCCGGCAGGCCCAGCCCAGGTGCGTCTCGAGCACCTGCCCCACGTTCATGCGCGAAGGCACACCCAGCGGGTTGAGGACGATGTCCACCGGCGTGCCGTCGGCGAGGAATGGGATGTCCTCCTCGGGCACGATCTTGGCGACGACGCCCTTGTTGCCGTGGCGGCCGGCCATCTTGTCGCCGACCGACAGTTTGCGTTTCGAAGCGATGTAAACCTTGACCGATTTGATGACGCCGGTGTCCACCTCGTCGCCCGCTTCGACGCGCTCCATTTCCTCGTCGAACTGCATCTGGAGATCGTCGAACTTCTTTTTGAAGGCGCCGATGATTTCGTTGATCTTGTTGCGGATCGGCGACGGGTCGATCTCGATTCGGTCATACACCTGCGCCAGTTTGCGCAGGAGCGTCTTGGTGATCTTGCGGTTGGCGGGGATGATGATCTCGCCCGTTTCGCTGTTGACGACGTCCAGCGGAATCTTTTCGCCCAGCAGGATGTTGCTGAGCGCCTCGGTGAGTTGCTCGCGCAACTCGTCGTTCTTCTGCTTGTATTCCTCTTCCACCTGCTTGGCCTGCTTGCGGGCGTCGCCGGAAACCGGCTTGTCCGGGTCCTTGTCGCTCTCCTTCTTCGAGGAAACCTTGACGTCCATGATGATGCCGTAGGTGCCGGAAGGAACTTTCAACGAGGTGTCTTTCACGTCCGCAGCCTTCTCGCCGAAGATGGCCCGCAGCAGCCGCTCCTCCGGCGCCAGCTCGGTTTCGCTCTTGGGCGTGATCTTGCCCACCAGGATGTCGCCCGGTTTGACCTCGGCGCCGACGCGAATGACGCCGTCGAGGCCCAGGTTCTTGAGGGCCTCCTCACCAAGGTTGGGAATATCCCGGGTGATCTCCTCGGGGCCAAGCTTGGTGTCGCGCGCGCTGACTTCAAACTCGTCAATGTGAATCGAGGTGAACACATCGTCCTTGACGATGCGTTCGCTGATCAGGATGGCGTCCTCGAAGTTGTAGCCGTTCCACGGCATGAACGCGCAGAGGACGTTCCGGCCCAGCGCCAGTTCGCCATCGCGCGTGCACGGGCCGTCGGCAATGACCTGGCCCTTCTTGACGGTGTCGCCCTTGGCCACCAGGGTCTTCTGGTTGATGCAGGTGGCCGCGTTGGAGCGCATGAATTTGCGCACGGGGTAGATGTTAATGCCCTCGGCGGGATCGTGCTTAAGCTTCTTCTTGCCTTCGGGCAGCTTGCCGTCGGGGGTGATGATGATCTGGCTGCCGGTGACGGAGGCCACCTTGCCGGCTTCCTCCGCCACGACCACCGCGCGGGAATCGCGGGCGACGCATTCTTCGAGACCGGTGGCCACCAGCGGACTCTCGTTCACCAGGAGCGGGACCGCCTGCCGTTGCATGTTCGATCCCATCAACGCCCGGTTGGCGTCGTCGTGCTCGAGGAAGGGGATCAACCCCGCCGCCACCGAAACCAACTGCTTCGGCGACACGTCCATGTAATCCACCCGCGCCGGCTCGACATCGATGAAATCGCCCTTCGAGCGACAGGTGACATGCTCGGAGAGGAAGTTGCCCTTGTCGTCAATCGCCGAGTTGGCCTGGGCGATGATGAACTGCTCCTCGCGGTCGGCCGTGAGGTACTCGATCTGGTTGGAGCCGCGGCCCTTCTCGATCTTGCGATAGGGCGTCTCGATGAACCCGAAATCGTTCACCCGCGCGAACGTCGCGAGCGAGGCGATCAGGCCAATGTTTGGACCTTCCGGCGTCTCGATCGGGCAGATGCGGCCATAGTGCGACGGATGGACGTCGCGGACCTCGAAACCGGCACGGTCGCGCGACAGACCACCGGGCCCGAGGGCCGAGAGGCGGCGCTTGTGCGTCAGTTCGGCCAGGGGGTTGATCTGGTCCATGAACTGGCTGAGCTGGCTGCGACCGAAGAAATCGCGCACCACCGCCGAGAGCGCCTTGGGATTGATGAGTTTCTGCGGCGTCATTGTATCCACCCCCTGGTCGAAGAGCGTCATGCGCTCCTTGACCAGGCGCTCAGTGCGGGCCAGGCCGACGCGACACTGGTTGGCGAGCAACTCGCCGACGGTGCGCACACGCCGGCTGCCGAGGTGATCAATGTCATCCACCGAACCCTCGCCCTTCTTCAGGCGCAACAGGTATTTGGTCGCCAGAACGAGGTCCAGCTTGGTCAGGATGCGCGACTCGCTGCGGCCAATGCTCAATTTCTGGTTGATCTTGTAGCGGCCCACGCGGCCGAGGTCATAGCGCTTGGGATCGAAGAACAGCCGCTTGATCAGCGCGCGGGCGTTCGCCGCCGTCGGCGGATCGCCCGGACGCAACCGCCGGTAGATGTCCTTGAGCGCCTCCTCCTCGTTCTTCGTGGGATCCTTTTTGAGGCACTTAATGACGATGCCGTCGTCAACGGTGGTGTCCACGACGCGAATCTTGTTCACGCCCAGCTCGGCGATCTGCTTGACCACGACTTTGGACAGCGGTTCGAAGGCGCGGGCCACGACGATGCCCTTGTCGGGGTCGGCGGCGTCCTCCACGAGCACCTTGTTCTGGATGTCCTCGAGGGCCTCGGCCTGCTTCACCGTCAACTCCTCGATCTCGTAGAACAGCCGGATGATCTCCTCGTCGGTGCCACAGACCTTGTCGTCCTTCTTCTTGTCTTTTTCCTCGCCCGGGACGTTGATGTTGGCCAGGGCCCGGAAAAACGTGGTCGTCAAAAACTTTCGGCGGCGCTTTTTGCGGTCGAGGTAAACATAGAGCATGTCGCTCGTGTCGAACTGGGCTTCGTACCAGGAACCGCGGTCCGGAATGATGCGGAAGGAGTGCAGCATCTTGCCGTTGGCGTGCTGGGTGGCCTCGAACGCGATGCCCGGCGACCGGTGCAACTGGCTGACGATGACCCGTTCGGCGCCGTTGATGACGAACGTGCCCTGGGGGGTCATGAGCGGCAGTTCGCCCATGAACACCTTTTCCTCCTTGGTTCCGCCCTCGCCCTTGAGCTGGAAGGTGACGTGCAGCGGCGCGCCGAAGGTCAACCCCTCCCGCAAGCAGTCGAGCCAGCCCAGTTTCGGTTCGCCGATCTCGTAATGCTGGTAATCGAGCACCGTCTTGCCGTCGTAACTCTCGATGGGGAACACCTCGGTGAACACGGCCTGCAGGCCGACATTCTTCCGTTTGGAGGGCGCCACGTCGGCTTGCAGGAACTCCTTGTAGGAATTCACCTGGACCTCGATGAGGTTCGGTGGAGCGATGACTTCCTTGATGCGGCCGAAGTTGATTCGTGGCTCAAGAGTTCGAGTTGACATGACTGGCTCTCCGGGTTGCCCGGCGAAAACCGGGCGAGTTTGCTACACTAAAAAACGACATGAAGCCGGCACTTCCGGGGTTCCCGGAAGCGTGCCGGCCAACAGATTGAAAATGGCAATCGCCGTGTCTGGAGGTGGTGTTGAAACAAATCAGTTTGGATCCAATCCAGCGGGAGGGCGGGAACGGCCCGCCACCCCGTTCGGAACAACAGCCTACTTGAGTTCGACCTTGGCGCCGGCCTCTTCCAGCCTCTTCTTGGCGGCATCGGCATCAGCCTTGTTCGCGCCTTCGAGCACCGGTTTCGGGGCCTCCTCCACCAACTTCTTCGCTTCGGCCAATCCCAGCCCCGCCTTCACTTCACGGACCGCCTTGATGACGGCGATCTTCTTGTCGGCCTGAACGGAGGCCAGGATCACGTCGAAGCTGGTTTTGGCTTCAGCGACCGGAGCGGCGGCGCCCGCAGGCGCGGCAGCGGCCACGGCCACCGGGGCGGCGGCGGAAACGCCCCACTTGGTTTCCAGTTCCTTCACGAGCTCGGCGATCTCCAAAACGGTCGCATTGCTCAATTCTTCCACAATCTTTGCTTTATCGAGTGCCATGGTGTTTTTCTTTCAGTCTCGTCGCCATTCGCGGCCGCGAATGCTTTGAGTTCCCGGCCCGGGAACCGACGATTTACTCTTGATGGTTGCGGTTGGTGTCTTCCCACCGGCATCCAGGCCGGCGGGAAATTGTCAAATAAATCATTCGCCCTGGTCAACCCGGGCTTGCAGGACCCGCGCCAACTGCGCGGCCGGGGCGTTCAGCAGGCGAACCAACTGGGAGGCCGGCGCCTGCAGCAAACCGAGCAGCTTGCCACGGAGCACCTCCAACGAGGGCAGGTCCGCCAGAACCAGCACGGCATCCTTTTCGAGCCGCTGGCTTCCAAGGAAGCCGAACTGGAGCTTCGGCCGGTCAAACTCGGCCTGGAACGTCTTGATGGCCTTGGCCGCCGCGGAAATATCCCGCTGGCCGGTGACGACGGCGATTTGCCCCGCCAGGCTGCTGGCCAGGTCGCCCACACCCGCCTCCTTGACGGCGATGCGGAAGACCGAGTTTTTGATGACGTGCAGCTCGGCCCCCGCTTTCAGCAACCGCTTGCGCAGTTCGCTGAAATGCCCCACGTTCAGCCCCTTGTAATCCACGACCAGAAAGAAGGGCGAGGCGTTGAGACGAGCGACGTATTCCTTGGTGAGAAATTGTTTTTCGGTGCGCATGACAGAAAAAAGCAAGGTTAGGTGGCGTGGAATTCCCGCAGGTCGAGCCGAACCGGCGGACTCATGGTGCTGGCCAGCGTGGCCGTGTGAATGAACTCGCCCTTGACGCTCGCCGGCCGGGACCGAACGATCGCCTCGATCACCGAGCGCGCGTTGTCAATGAGCTGGTCCGGCGCAAAGGCAATCTTGCCGACCGGCACGTTGATGTTGCCCGCCTTGTCGGTCTTGTACTCGACCCGGCCCGCCTTGACCTCCTTGACCGCCTTGGCGGTGTCTTCGGTGACGGTGCCGGTCTTGGGATTGGGCATCAAACCGCGCGGGCCGAGCACCTTGCCCAGCTTGCGCACTTCGGCCATGGCGTCCGGGCTCGCCACCGCAACGTCGAAATCCGCCCAGCCCGCCTGGCACTTGGCGATGAGATCCTCGAAGCCGACGAACTCGGCGCCGGCGGCACGGGCCGCGTCCGCCGCCCCGCCCGGCTTCGCGAACACGAGCACGCGCACGACCTTGCCGCTGCCGTGTGGCAGGGGGACCGTGCCGCGCACCATCTGGTCCGACTGCTTGGGATCCACACCCAGGCGGAAGGCGATCTCGACGGTTTCGTTGAACTTGGCGCGCGGGAATTTGCCCAGGACTTCCACGGCGGACTTCAGGGGATACGACTTGGTCGCATCCACCATCTCCAGCGCCTTGCGGTAACGTTTGCTTGGTTGTTTTGCCATGTGTTGTTGCGGTGCCAGCGAGCGGATGCTCTCCCGCGGTTCGATGCTAGCCGACCACCTCGATGCCCATGCTGCGGGCCGTGCCGGCGATGACGCGAACGGCCGCCTCTTCATTGACGGCGTTCAAGTCCTTTTGCTTGAGTTTGACGATGTCGAGCACCTGCTTGCGGGTGACCTTGCCCACCTTTTCCTTGTTGGGCGTCTTGGAACCCGACGCGATCCCGGCGGCCTTCTTCAGCAGCACGGAGGCCGGCGGCGACTTGGTGATGAACGTGAAGGACTTGTCCTGGTAAACCGTGATGACCACCGGGATGATCATGCCGGCCTGGTCCTTGGTGGCGGCGTTGAACTCCTTGCAGAAGCCCATGATGTTGACGCCGTGCTGGCCGAGCGCCGGACCCACCGGCGGCGCCGGGTTCGCCTGCCCCGCCGGAATCTGCAGCTTGATCTGACCTGTGACTTTCTTCGCCATATAATTGGTTGGTCGTAACGGTTGCGTCGCCGCGCCTGCCCAAGCGGGCAGCGGCCCGCGGCCCGAGGCCGCGTGACTCACGCCTTTTCCACCTGCCAGTATTCGAGTTCGACCGGCGTGCTCCGGCCAAAAATGTTCACGTTCACCTTCAACTTGCCGCGCGCCGGGTCAATCTCCTCGATCGCCCCGCTGAAGTTCAGGAACGGACCATCGTTGATCTTGACCGTTTCCCCGACTTCAAAATTCACTTTCGGCTTCTCGGTGTCCTCGGACTCCGAGATCTGGGCCTTGATGTAATCAATCTCCTCCTGGGAAGTCGCACTGGGGCGGTCACCGCCCACAAACCCGATGATCCCCTGGGTGTCGCGGATAAAATACCATGGTCGCTCGATCAGCCGGTGGTTGTCATCCAAGAGGGTCATGTGGACGAAGACGTAGCCGGGATAGAGTTTGCGCGTAGTGACGGTCTTCTTGCCGCCACGCACCTCGGCCACCCTCTCCATCGGAACCAACACTTCCTCGATGAATTCTCCCATTTCCTCGGCTTTGAGGCGTTTCTCAATGCTCTCCTTCACCTTGAGTTCCTGGCCGGACAAGGTGTGAAGAACGAACCATTGGCTCTGCATGATCGGGGGAACGGTCGCGTTAAAGCAGTTTAGATTTTCGGCAGGATGCCGCGTACCAACTTCAAAATGACAAGATCAGCGCCCACGGTCAGCAGTCCCAGCAAGGCAATGCTGATCATGACGACGACCGTCGAGCCTTTCAATTCCTCGAGCGAGGGCCAGGAACACTTCCGGAGCTCTTCCCGGGTTTCCTTCACATAGGTGCTGAGCTTCAGCAAATGGCCCTTGTACCAGAGGTAGCCGAACGTGCCACCAATGATGACAATCCAGATGCCCAGTTTGATCAAATCGTTGTTCACAATATTTGCTTGTTGGCGGAGGGGGAGGGATTCGAACCCCCGAGGGCAGTTAGCCCTAACGGTTTTCAAGACCGCCGCATTCGACCGCTCTGCCACCCCTCCGGCCCGCGCCGTTTACGCCTGGCAGGGCGGGAGGGACTCGAACCCCCAACCGACGGTTTTGGAGACCGCTACTCTACCAATTGAGCTACCGCCCTAATTACTCCAGGCCGTTCCCTGGCCGCTGGCCGGCGGCCATCCGCACCCTCACGCCGGCCGTCAACCACGATTATTCGATGACTTCGCTGACCCGACCGGCGCCGATGGTGCGGCCACCTTCGCGAATTGCGAAGCGCTGGCCCTTTTCCATCGCGATCGGCTTGATCACCTTCACCTCGACCGAGACATTATCACCCGGCATCACCATTTCCACTCCGGTGGGCAGGGTAACGTTCCCGGTCACATCGGTCGTCCGAAAATAGAACTGCGGGCGGTATTCGTTGAAGAAAGGCGTATGCCGGCCACCCTCGTCCTTCGACAGGACGTACACCTCCGCCTTGAAATGGGTGTGCGGCGTAATGGTCCCGGGCTTGGCCAGCACCATGCCACGCTCCACGTCCTCCTTCTTGGTGCCGCGGAGAAGCACGCCGACGTTGTCGCCCGCGCTGGCCTTGTCCAGCAACTTGCGGAACATCTCGATGTCCGTCGCCACCGTCTTGCGCGTTTCCCGCAACCCGACGATCTCGACGTCGGTCATCCGGCTCAGCTCGCCGCGCTCCACACGGCCGGTCACGACGGTGCCGCGACCTTCAATGTTGAACACGTCCTCAATGCTCATCAGGAACGGTTTGTCAATCTCGCGCACCGGCAGCGGAATGAAGCTGTCAACCGCATCGAGCAGTTGCTGGATGCTGTCCATCGCCTTCTGGTCGCCCGCCATCGCGGCCTTGGCACTGCCGCGGACGATCGGGGTCTTGTCGCCCGGAAAACCATACTTGGTGAGCAAGTCACGCAGTTCCATTTCGACGAGCTCGAGCAACTCGGGATCGTCCACCAGATCCACCTTGTTCATGTACACCACGATCGCCGGCACCCCGACCTGGCGGGCCAGCAGGATGTGCTCGCGCGTCTGCGGCATCGGGCCTTCGGAAGCGTCCACCACCAGGATTGCGCCATCCATCTGCGCCGCCCCGGTGATCATGTTCTTGATGTAATCGGCGTGTCCGGGACAGTCAACGTGGGCATAATGCCGCGCGTTGCTTTGATATTCCACGTGGGAAATGGCGATCGTAACGGTCTTGGTTTCGTCACGCACCGTGCCGCCCTTGGTGATGTCCGCGTAGGAAATCGGCGTCGCCAGCCCCTTCTTGGCCTGCACTTCGACAATGGCCGCCGTCAGCGTGGACTTGCCATGGTCAATGTGGCCGATGGTGCCGATGTTTGCGTGAGGTTTGCTGCGGACAAACTGCTCTTTAGCCATTGCGATTCCTAGGTTGAGTGGTTGCGGTTAACTTCGGTGGAGCCCATGACCAGGTTTGAACTGGTGACCTCGTCCTTACCAAGGACGCGCTCTGCCAACTGAGCTACATGGGCGGAGATTCATTTTTGTTGAACTACGTTTTAAATGACTTCTGTACAAAACGACAAAACTACCGTGCCCTGTGGCATTTCCGTTACAAACCTTTCAGGGCAGACGGTTTCTCAATTTTCCCGAACAATAACGGGAGACGATTTATAGGGAGTGCCCGGAGACGTGTCAACGCCTTTTTCCAAGAATTTAACGCCACACCACTCCCGCCACGACGATCCCCACCGACCGATGCGGCCCACGCCTCGCGACGGGCCTCCCGGGCCCAAGCTCGCCCTATTCTGCCTCGGTTGCGCCTTTCCCGATCAGTGTCTCCACGTACACCAGATTCTTGTCCCCGGCGTGCCGCACCAGCTTCAGGAGCCCTTCCATGCTCGAAACCTCCTCCAATTGCTCGCGCACGAACCATCCCAGGAAGCCCTGAGCCAGATAGTCCTTCTCGGCGATTGCCAGGTCCATCAACTGGTTGAACTGCAGCGTCACCGTCTGCTCCCAACTGAGCGAAAGTCGAACCGCCTCTTCCACGCTCGCAAACCGGGCTTGCGGGGCGGGAATCGCCGGAATCGCCACCGCGCCACCGGCTTCAACCACATACTTCACCAACTTCAGGGCGTGGTCCCGTTCCTCGTCCGACTGCTGGTAGAAACGGGCCGCCAACTTCGCCCAGCCTTCCCCGGCGAGAAAAGCGGCGATTTCGACGTATTGCAGCGAGGCGGCAAACTCATGCCCAACCTGCGCATTGAGGGCCGCGTTCAATTGGGGGCTGATCAGCATATTCGGATACGGGTTGTAACGATCCGGCGCCATCATTACACGCTCATATCTCCAACCGCAACTGGAAAGAGCCACGAAAGAGCCACGACACTGGAAATGGCCGCCCGACGTTTTGGCTTCATCCGCCGAAGTCGTTCGGTCATGATCGCGACATGGTGACGCTTTCAAAGCGCGAAATCCGCGAAGCCGTTCGCCAGGCCCTGGCCGAAGACCTCGGGTCGGGAGACGCGACCACCCTGGCCACGGTGCCGGCCCGGACGAAGGCCACCGCGGTGATGGTCGCCCGCGAACCCCTGGTCGTGGCCGGCCTCGCCTTTGCCGTCGCCGCCTTTCGCGAACTTGGTCCGCGGATTCGGGTTCGCTGTGAAGTCCGCGATGGTGAACACCTGGGCAATGGCCGGACGCTGCTCCGGGTGGAGGGTCCCGCCCGCGCACTGCTCTCGGCCGAACGGGTTGCGCTCAACTTCCTCCAGCGCCTCTCGGGCATCGCCACCCTGACCGCGGCCTACGTGGCCGCGGTGGCGGACACCAGGGCGCGCATCCTCGACACGCGGAAAACCACGCCGGGCTGGCGGCGGTTCGAAAAGTACGCCGTGGCGTGCGGCGGCGGTCAGAACCACCGCCTCGGCCTGGCCGACATGATCCTCATCAAAGACAACCATCTTGTCGCCCTCCGGGACGCCGCGCCCAACGCCATTGCCGCCGCGGTGGAGCGCTCCCGCGCCGCCTGTCCCCACCTCCGCGTGGAGGTCGAGGCCGACACCCTCACCCAGGTCGGCCAGGCCGTCGCCGCCAGGGCGGACCTGGTCTTGCTGGACAACATGCGCCCGCCGCTGCTCCGGAGGGCGGTCGCCATCGTTGCCGGGCGCTGTCAGACCGAGGCGAGTGGCGGCGTTAATCTCCGCAACGTGCGCGCCACGGCAAAAACCGGCGTGGATTTCATCTCCGTGGGCGCGTTGACCCACTCGGCGAGAGCGGTGGACATCGGGCTCGACTTCGACCCTCGCCAGCCCGGCGGCGACCGATCAATGCCCCATGAATGCCGACATTGAAATCCTCGCCGCCCTGCGTGCCGCAGGCGTCGGTGGTGTCTCCGGGGCGGAACTCGCGCAGCGTCTGCACGTCACGCGGGCGGCCATCTGGGCACGCATCCACGACCTCCGGCAACTGGGATATGACATCGCGGCCACTCCCTACGCCGGCTACCACTTCATCAGCGCCCCGGATCTGCTCCATGCCGACGACCTGGCCGCGCGCCTTGGTCCGGTCCGGGTCATCGGTCGCGATCTGCGGGTCTTCCGCGAGACGGCGTCCACGAGCGACATCGCCGAGCACCTGGCACGCGACGGCGTCGCCGAGGGCGCGGTCGTGTTTGCCGAAGCCCAGGCGCGCGGGCGCGGCCGTTTGGGACGCCCCTGGCACTCGCCGGCGGGCAAGGGACTCTGGTTCTCCGTGCTGTTGCGTCCGGATTGGCACCCCACGGAGGCCACCCGGATCACCATCGCCGCTGCCACGGCCCTGGCCCGCGCCATCCAATTGCGTACCGGCCTCGCCGCCGCCATCAAATGGCCCAACGACCTCCTGTTCCGCGGGCGCAAGGCCGCCGGCATTCTCACCGAACTCAGCGCCGAACTCGACCGCGTCAAATACGTCATCGTTGGCGTCGGCGTGGACGTCAACGTCACCGCCGCGGAATTCCCGCCTGAATTCCGCCGCCAGGCCACCTCGCTTTCCATCGAAACCGGGCAAAGGCTCGACCGCAGCGACTTGGCGATCGCCATTCTGCGGGCCTTGGACCACGATTACGAGCGCGTCACCGGCGGACGGTTCGACGAAGTCGCCGACGAATGGGCGGCGCAATGCACGACCCTGGGCCAGCCAGTCGCCATCTCCGTGGGCAAACGCCACATTCGCGGCCGTGCCGAGGCGCTTGATGCGGACGGAGCCTTGCTGGTGCGCACCGAGCACGGCCTCTTGGAACGCGTCACCGGCGGTGATGTACGTCTTGAAAAATGATCCTGCTTTTGGACATTGGGAACACTCACACGCACGTCGGCCTGGCCAACGGGAACCGGGTGCTGCGCCATACCAACCTGCCCACACCCTCCTGGTTTGACGACGGAGCCCCACCGCGCCTCGCCCGCTTTGTCGGACGTCATCGTCTCACCGGCGCCGCCGTTTGCAGCGTTGTGCCCACCGCCACCGCACCCGTGATCGCCACCGTGCAGAAGCGCTGGCAGCTCGCCCCTGTGGTCCTGACCCATGCCACCGTCCGCGGCGTCGGCATCAACTACCCGCACCCGGAAACCATCGGTCCCGACCGCCTCGCCAACGCGGTTGCCGCCCGCCACGAATTTGGCGCGCCGGCAATCGTGATTGATTTCGGCACTGCGGTCACCTTCGACATCGTGGACCGTCATGGTGACTACGTCGGCGGCATCATCGCCCCGGGTCTGTCGGCGATGACGGACTACCTCCATGAAAAAACTGCCCTCCTGCCGCGCATCCGGATTCGCGAGACGCGGGCGGTCATCGGCCGCAACACGGAACAAGCCATGCTGATCGGGGCGGTGCATGGTTATCGCGGGCTGATCCACGCGTTGCTCCACGCGTTGCGCCGCGCGCTGGCCACGCCGAGACTGCCGGTCATTGCCACCGGCGGCTACGCCCGGCTCATCGCCGCCCGCCTGCCCACCATCACCGCGATCCGGCCGCTGCTCACGCTCGAAGGCTTGCGGCTCACCTGGCAGGCGCACCATCCCATCCGGCCTTCAACCCCGCCCCACTCGTGAGCCACACCCGCCAGATCCGCAACCTCGCACTGATCGGGTTCATGGGCACCGGCAAGTCCACCGTCGGACGCCTGGTCGCCCGGCAGCTCGGGCTCGCCTTCGTCGACACGGACGACCGCATCGTGCAACTGGCGGGCAAGACGATTCCACGGGTCTTCGCCGAGGATGGCGAGGCGGCTTTTCGCGCGATTGAACGGCGTGTCGTGACCGAACTGGTCCGTCTGAACGATACGGTCATTGCCACGGGCGGCGGGCTGGGGGCCAACCTCGACAATCTTGCCAGCCTCAAGACCCACGCCCTGGTCGTCTGCCTCTGGGCCACCCCGGAAGTGATCTGGTCCCGCGTTCGCCGCGCGCCCCGCCGCCCCTTGCTCCAGGTACCCGACCCGTTGGGGCGCATCCGCGAACTGCTGGCGGAGCGCACGCCCGCCTATCGCCAGGCCGACGTGCTGGTCTATTCGGGTCTGCGCCAATTGCGCGAAGTTGCCTGGCACGTCAGCGAGCAGTTCCAGCTCGCCCGCCAGGCCAGTGCGCCTCCATGAAGTCCGCCATCCAGCAACGTGCGGCCGGACTGGGCTTCGAGGCCTGTCGCATCACGACGGCCGCCCCGCCGGCCACGGCGGATCGTTTGCAGGCCTGGCTCGCCGCCGGCCGCCATGGCGACATGGCCTATCTCGCCCGTACCGCGGACCGGCGGGCGGACCCACAATTCGTCCTCCCCGGCGCCCGCAGCCTGATCCTGCTCGCCGTGAGCTACGCACCCGAAGCAACGGGAACGAACGCGGCTGAGCCGCGAGAAGAGGCTGCCTCTTCCCGCCACGGGCTGGTGGCCCGTTATGCCCGTTTCGCCGATTACCATGAGGTCCTCCGCCCTCGCCTCGACGCCCTCGGGGCCACGATCCGCGAACTCGGCGGCCCCGGCACGCGTTCCCTCGCTTGCGTGGACACCGGTCCGGTGCTGGAACGTGACCTGGCCCAGCGCGGCGGTCTGGGCTTCATTGGCAAGCACACGAACCTCATCAGCCGCCAGCTTGGCAACTGGTTCTTCATCGCGGAGATCCTGACGACGCTGGAATTGCCTCCCGACCCGCCGGAACGAAATCACTGTGGATCGTGCACCCGCTGCCTCGCCGCCTGTCCCACCCGGGCCATCACCGCCCCGTTCGAACTGGATGCCCGCCGGTGCCTCGCCTATCTCACGATCGAATTGAAGGGGGCGATTCCGGTGGAATGGCGGCCGGCGATCGGGACGCGGATTTTCGGGTGCGATGACTGCCTGGCGGTTTGTCCCTGGAACCGTTTCGCGCACGCCGGCGCTTTGATGCAACCGCACCGCCGCCCGGACTTGAGCCAGCCGGACTTGTTGGAGCTCCTCGCCCTCGACGATGCCGGGTTCAAGGCGCGTTTTGGCGGAACGCCCCTCATGCGAATCAAGCGACGTGGGCTGTTGCGGAACGTGTGCGTCGCGTTGGGGAACGCGGGAGATGCCGCCGCTTTGCCCGCCCTCGCCAACACGGCACGTTCAACCGACCCGCTGGTCGCCGAGCACGCGAGCTGGGCGATCACCCAGATCACCACCCGTCTGGAAACGAACGCTTGAAGAGATGAAAATGAGAATGGCGACGCCGCCGGTGTGCCTGACCAAGGCTGGCCGCAACGATCAGGGAATGCGCTGACCATCTTGATGGACGGTCAGAGTAGATCTGGAGCGATGCGTCCCGCCAGAGTGGACGATAATTCCCACCGCCACTGTTCCAATCCGGAACCGGTGGCGTGGGCAACACCGGGCAGTGACACCCAAAAGTGACTGGCGCGAAGGCAACTGCCGAACGAACCCGTCGGGTCCGCCCTGTCTCAGGCCTCGGGACGCCGGTCGCCGTCAGCGGGACGCGCCGGGCGATCTTCGCGCGGCCGGGCAATATTCACCGTCAGTTGCCGGCCCTGGAATTGCTTGTTGTGGAACAACTCCACCGCCTTGTTGGCCTCCTCGGCGGTGCCATACTCCACAAAGGCGAACCCGCGGGACTTGCCGGTGAACTTGTCCAGCATCAGGTTGCAGGACGTGACCACACCGGCCTGGGAGAAGTAATCCTGCAGGTCATTTTCCAGCGTGCGATAAGAGAGATTACCAACGAACAATCTGCTTGCGTTACTCATACTATTAGGGTGCACCACTTCAAGGAGAACCTTTGGGGAACTGCATCAGCAGATTCACCGAGCCGGCTCGTAATACTCAACTTCGCGGACATCTGTCTGTTTGACACTTTTGGGTCCTCTGGGCCACGCGACCATAGCAAATCCGCCATGCTCGTCAACTGTAGAATGCAAAGAATCGCGGGCGAATGATTAGCGCCGATGCTGCCGGAAACCGGAAAATGCCGGAAATGTGGTGGACATTTTCGCCGGCAGGCGTCCACTGTGCCGCCATGAACACCCGATCCACCCGTCGTGAGATGCTGGTCCGCACCGCCCAAACAGCCGCCGCGACCACCCTCGCCGCCAGACTGGCACCCCTGCTCGCCGCCCCCGGGCAGCGCGGCTTCAAGATCGGCGCCTGTGAATGGTCGCTCCGGAAAAGCGGCCCCGAGGTCATGACCGTCGCCAAGGCGATCGGTCTCGACGGCGTGCAGGTGGACCTGGGCAACCCGGGCAACCACATGTGGCTGCGCCGGCCGGAAATCCAGCAGGCCTACCTCGCCGCGGCCCGGGCCACCGGCGTCGCCGTCGGCGGCCTCGCGCTGGCGGAGTTGAACAACATCCCGCTCAAGAGCGATCCGCGGGCCGCAGTTTGGGTGGTGGATGCCATCGAGGTGGCCCGGGCGATTGGCGCAAAGGTCATCCTGGTGGCCCAGTTCTTCAAAGGCGAACTGAAGGGCGACCAGACGGGCGTGGACCGGACGGTCGAGGTCTTGCAGGAGATCGCCCCGCGGGCCGAGCGGGCCGGCGTCATCCTCGGGCTGGAGAACTACCTGAGCGCCGAGGAGAACCTCGACCTCGTGCGCCGCATCGGGTCGTCCGCGGTGCAGGTGTATTACGACGTGGGCAATTCGACCGACAAGGGCTACGACATCTACCGGGAAATTCGCCTGCTCAAGGGCCAGCTTTGCGAACTGCACTTCAAGGACGCCGACCACCTGCTGGGCAAGGGGCGGATTGATTTTGCGAAGGTGCGCGCGGCGGTGGACGAGATTGATTTCCGCGGCTGGATCCAGATCGAGGCGGCCGCGCCGAACGGCTTGATGAAGGATTACCCCGCCAACCTCGCCTTCCTGCGCAGCCTGTTTCCCCCGGCCGCCTGAGGCGCCTATTTGAATTTCACGTCGAGCCGGTTCCGCTCCAGGCTCGATCCCTCGGCAAAGGCCAGTTGGGCCAGGGCCTTGTGGTAATCGGTCAACGCCCGGCTTTCCGCGCCGCGACTGGCGGTGAGGCGGTTCAGCATCTCGAGCACGACAAAGCTCGTGCTCTCGCCATTCTGCAACTTCCGCTGCTCGGCGGCGAGGGCGGCCTCGGCATAGGTGCGGGCCTGTCGCGTCGCACTCACGCGCCGGAAGGCAGTTTCCACGAAATTCACCGCGTCGTCCACCTGGATGAGGATGTCCTGTTCGAGTTGTTTGAGCCGGAGTTCCGCCGTCGTCCGCTCGGTTTCGCCGGCGTGATACGCGCTGCGCGCGGCGCGATTGCTAAGCGGATAGCTAAGCACGACACCGTAGCTGTATTGCGGGTACGAAAAGTCGCCCAACTGGGCGAACGCGTCGCCGAAGGTGCTGTCCACGGCGCGCCCCCCAACGCTGCCGACCACGTCGAGGCTGGGAAACAACTGGTTGAAGCGGTAGCGCACCTGGAGATTCTGTTTCTCCAGTTCGAGGCGGAACTGCCGGATGTCCGGCCTTTGCTCCAGCGCCCGGTCCCAGCATTCCCGCCGCTGGAGCGGGGTCTCGACGGCCCCCAGCACGTCCGAAGGGTCCAGTCGCACGTCCGCCCAGCGCCGAAAATCATCGCCGATCAGTCCCTTGAGGATATTCTGCTGGCTGGCAAAGGCGAACTGGGCGGCGAGGAGATTGGCCTGCGCGGTTTCCACTTCCGCCGCGGCGTCCTGCTCGCCGGCCGGCGGCAACATGCCCATCTGCACCCGCCGTTGGTTTTCGGCGAGCAGTTGCCGGGCCTGGGCCAGCGCCATCTCCTGCACCCCGATCTGCTCCCGGGCAAGGATCAGATCGTAATACGCCACCTCGGTCTTGGTGACGATGTTCATCATCTGCTGGAGCAACGCCAGCTCGGCGATCTTCAGGTTCTTCTTGTTGACCTGGATTTCGTAGCGCGGCTGGTCAATCCAGAAATCCTTCAGGAGCGGTTGCCGCAGGGTGATCGCGGCCGCGACATCGGCCTGGTTCGTATGCCGCGGGTAAGCCGGCGTCCCGTTGTTGTTGTAAATCAACGAGTCCGTCATCAGCGACTGCCCGCTGCCGGTCAGGTCATACGACAGCCCCGTCGGCAACATCCCCCGCAGTCCGCTGCCGAGATATTCGCCCGACTGGCGGTAGGGGCTGTCGTAGCCCGCTTTCTTGGGGTCCAGGTCCAGCGGTTCGTTATCGTAGGTGCGTCCGGCGTTCACGCGCAGAACCGGATCGTAAACCCCGTAGCCGCCGCTTAAGGTAAAACGGGCCAGTTCCGGTTGCTGCCGCGCGATCTGGAGTTGGAGATTGTGTTGCAGCGCCAGTTGCAGGCATTCGGCGAGGGAAACCGGGCGGGTCGGGCGGTCCGCAGCGGGCGTCTCCGCGCGTCCGAGGAGTGCGACCACGCCCAACAAAAGCACTTGCAGGCCTTTCATTGACCGCCGAGCTTGCGGACAAACGCGCGCCAAGTCAAACAGCCAAACGGCCGGGCCGCAACCCCGGCCGGCCGGCGCGAAGGCCGTGCTGGCGCTGCCGGCCGGCTCTGCTATCATTCCCGCCATTCGACGCGCCATGAGCCCGATCAACCCTGCCACCCTCCTGCGCCAGCTCCGCTGGCGCTACGCCACCAAGAAATTCGATCCAAGCCGCAAGATCCCGCCCGAGAACTGGCGCGCGCTGGAAGAGGTCATGGTCCTTTCGCCCTCCTCTTATGGACTCCAGCCGTGGAAATTCATCGTCGTTAACGACCCGGCCACGCGCGAGCAACTCGTGCCCGTGTCCTGGGGACAGCGCCAGGTGGCGGAGGCCTCGCACCTCGTCGTCATCGCCATCAAGAAACACCTGACCGCCGCCGATGTGGATGCCCATATCCAGCGCGCCGCGACGGTGCGGGGCGTGCCCGCAGGATCTCTGGCGAGCTATCGCACGTTGATGATCCGCGACCTCATCGAAGGCCCGCGCAGCCTCACGGTGAATTTCTGGGCGGCCAACCAGGCTTACATCGCCCTCGGCAACCTGCTCACCTCCGCCGCCCTGCTCGGCATTGACACCTGTCCGTTGGAAGGGTTCGAACCGCCCCAGTACGACCAAATCCTCGGCCTGGCGCCGCGCGGCCTGGCCGCCACAGTCGCCTGCGCCCTCGGCTATCGCGCGGCCGACGACAAATACGCCACCGCGTCCAAGGTCCGCTTTGCGGCCCACGAGGTCCTCGAACACATCTGAGTCCGCCCTCGCGCACGGACCGGTCGGGGCTTCGCGTCTTCGCTGTTTTCGAGCCCGCCCTCGCGCACGGACCGGTCGGCAGTGTCCCAATTGGGTGAGGCTCCGCCAGAGAATTGCGAGTTTCGAGCTTCGAGTGTCGAATTCGTG
Source organism: Verrucomicrobiota bacterium (assembly GCA_050012855.1). Classification (GTDB taxonomy): domain Bacteria; phylum Verrucomicrobiota; class Verrucomicrobiia; order Limisphaerales; family J093; genus JAJXZJ01. Next base: position 34,453 of record JBEKGJ010000044.1, read on the forward strand.
CGGGTTCGGGGAATTCGTGTCTCGGCTCGCGGGACGCCCCACCGACGGGCCGAACCAGGACATGGCTGCGGCTTCTGCGCTTGCGGCAACGGCGGCCCGGTGCCAGCATGGACCCATCAATCCTATGCACACAAAATGGCTCGGCTCATGGCTCGTCGGGGTATTGATCGCGGCGGCTTCGTTGAATGCAGCGCCCCCGATCGAACTGGTACGCAACTTCGTCAACCCACCGACGGCAGCCCGGCCGTGGGTTTATTGGTTCTGGCTCAACGGCAACATGACCCGCGAGGGCATCACCGCCGACCTCGAAGCGATGAAGCGGGTCGGGATCGGCGGCGTGCTGATCATGGAAGTGGACCAGGGGGCGCCGCTCGGGCCGGCGGCCTTCATGAGCGACTCCTGGCGTGCGCTGTTCCGCCACGCCGTCAGCGAGGCGCAGCGCCTCGGCCTGGAAATCAACATGAACGACGACGCCGGCTGGAACGGCAGCGGCGGCCCCTGGATCAAGCCCGAAGAGTCCATGCAGAAGGTCGTCGGGAGCGAAACCAATCTCACCGGCCCGCTGTCCTTCACGGGCAGTCTCGCCCCACCACCCACGCTGGCGGGCTATTATCGCGACATCGCGGTGCTCGGCTTCCCCACTCCCGGCAGTTACCGCATCGAGAACATCGCCGGCAAGGCAGCTTACGAACGGCAGGGCAACCCGCCGGCGAGCGAAACCAAGCTCCCGCCGGAGATGGTCATTGATCCCGCCACCCTCACCAACCTGACCGCGCGCATGGATGCCAACGGCCGGCTGACGTGGGACATCCCGGCCGGCGCCTGGACCGTCATGCGCCTCGGCCACACCTCGACCGGCGTGGAAAACGCCCCGGCGCCGGCCAGCGGCCGCGGTCTGGAATGCGACAAACTGAGCGCGGCCGGCATCGAGGCGCAGTTTGCCGGGATGATGGCCCGGTTGATCGCCGACGTGGGCAATGCCGCCGGCCGGACGCTCGTCGCCACCCACATTGACAGTTGGGAGAACGGCGCCCAGAACTGGACCGCCCGGATGCGCGAGGAATTCCAGCAGCGACGCGGCTACGATTTGATCCCGTTCCTGCCGGCGATGTCGGGCCGCGTGATCGGCAGCCTCGAACTTTCCGAGCGTTTCCTGTGGGACCTGCGGCAGACCGTCAACGATCTGCTCCTCGAGAACTACGCCGGCCGCATGGAGCAGCTCGCCCAACAGCACGGTCTGCGGCTGTCCATCGAGGCCTACGGCGGACCGTGCGACGACATCGCCTACGGCGGGCGCGCGGACGAACCGATGTGCGAGTTCTGGATCGGCGGCGGCGCCTTCGAAACCTGCAAGGAAATGGCCTCGGCGGCGCACACCTACGGTCATCCGATCCTTGGCGCGGAATCGTTCACCGCCGACGACCACGAGAAATGGCTGCAACATCCCGCCACGATCAAAGCGCTGGGCGACCGCGCGTTTTGCGAGGGCGTGAACCGCTTCGTCTTTCACCGCTACGCCATGCAGCCCTGGCTGAATTACCAGCCGGGAATGACCATGGGGCCTTGGGGGCTGCATTACGAACGGACCTCCACCTGGTGGGAAACCTCGCGCCCCTGGCACGAATACCTCGCGCGCTGCCAGTTCATGCTGCGGCAGGGCCAGTTCGTCGCCGACATCTGCTATGTGCAACCCGAGGAATCGCCGCAAGGCTTCGTCGGCCATTCGCGCCACGGCTATGATTTCGACAACTGCCCCGCCGAGGTGGTGCTGAAACGGGTGACCGTGAAGGACGGCCGGATTGTGCTGCCCGACGGCATGAATTACCGGCTCCTGGTTCTGCCCGACACGAAGGCGATGACGCCGGCCCTGCTGCGCAAGGTCAAGGAACTCGTCGCCGCCGGCGCCACCGTCGTCGGTCCGACACGACCCGTGCGATCACCTGGGCTCGCGGGTTACCCGGCCTGCGACGCCGAGGTGCAGCAACTGGCGCAGGAACTCTGGGGCGGCGGCAAAATCATCGCGGACAAGACCCCGGAACAGGTGCTGGCCAGGCTGAGCGTGCCCCGGGATTTCGCGGGCGGGAATCTTCGGTGGATTCACCGGCAAACCGCGGACATGGACATCTATTTTGTCGCGTCCAGCCGTCCACAGCCGACGGACGTGCTCGCCGAATTCCGCGTCGCGGACCGGGCGCCGCAATTGTGGTCGCCGGAAACCGGACGCATCGAACTGCCCGTCTCGCTCACCCAAGCCGGCGGCGTGACGCGCATCCCGCTGCACCTCGAGCCGAGCGGTTCGGTATTCGTCGTTTTTCAGAGCGGAGGACCCGCCTTCCGCCCGGTTGACAGCGCCACACATGACGGCCAGCCGTTTTTCCCGGCGCCGGAAATCAAGGGTCCCGTGGTCATCACGAAGGCGCAGTATGGCGTGCTGGGCGATCCGAAACGCACCCGCGATGTGCGCGCCAAGCTGCAGGCGGTCGTGGACGCCGGCGAACTCAACTTTCAGGTGGCCCGCATGGCCGCTGGCGACGATCCGGCCTTCGGCGTCGTGAAGACCCTGGAGGTTGAATACACCGCCGGCGGACAGCCCCTCAAAGCGAGCGGGCAGGACCCGGAAGATCTGAGCCTGCAGACGACCGGGGGCGCAGAACCGGTGGCCACGCTAAACCGGTTGGCCGACGGCCGACTGCAGGTGGAGGCGCGCGAACCGGGTCGCTACATGCTAACATCGGCGACCGGCAAGATACGGCAATGGGAGGTCACGGACCTGCCCGCGCCCGTGGAGATCAGCGGGCCTTGGGAGCTGCGCTTCCCGCCCAACTGGGGCGCGCCAGCCCAGCTCACGTTGCCGAAACTGATCTCATGGAGCGAACACAGCGATTCCGGAGTGAAGTATTTCTCCGGGACGGCCACGTATCGCAAAACCATCCAGGTGCCCCGCGCCATGCTCGGCGGTGACCGGCGATTGTGGCTGGATCTGGGCAACGTGCAGGTGATGGCCACGGTGAGTTTGAACGGCCAGGACCTCGGCCTCCTTTGGAAACCGCCCTATCGCGTGGACATCACGCGCGTGGCGAAGGCCGGTGACAACGCGCTCGAAGCCCGCGTCGTCAACCTCTGGCCCAACCGGCTGATCGGCGACCAGCAACTGCCGGCCGACAGCGCCCGCAACCCGGAGGGCACGCTCAAGGAGTGGCCGCAGTGGGTGCGCGAAGGCAAGCCCAGCCCCACCGGCCGCTTCACGTTCACGACTTGGGAATTGTGGAAGAAGGACGCGTCGCCCATTCCGTCCGGTCTGCTCGGCCCGGTGCGCCTGGTGCCGGTGGACGTGCGGCGGTTTCGGAATTAGGCGATGAGACACCGATCACTTTGCTTCCCGGTGTGAGCCGGGCCACTCAACGACCATGACGAACGACTGCCCTGCCCGCCCATGAAAGCCTCCTGCCTTCGCACGCTCCGGCGCTGCCGGCTTGCCGGCGGTTTCGCCGTGCTCGTCACCTGCCTGCTGCCCGCGTTCACCGCCGCGCTCCACGGCACGCCGGCCTCGCAGTTTCACCGGAGCTTCAACCTCAACGTCGGCGAGCCGGTGGATGTCGCGCCGTGGGGTGAACGCGCGTCCTGGACCGACGGCAAGGACGCCGGCATTTTATGGGAAGACCCGCGCGATGTTTTCCGCGTCGTGGTCACGTTCGCCGACGTAGTGCCCGATCCCTCCGCGGCGCGCCTCCAATGGTGGCATTCCGTCTGGCCCGAAACCCACATCCCGCGCGACCACCCTTCCGGCGCGAGCGAGTCCGGCTGGCAGGAACTCGGCGACTGGTATCGCGGTCAATGGCGCGACGCCGACGCCGACCTCAAAGCTGACGGCAAGACTTGGACGTTCACCTTTCGCCCGGTCAACGCGAAGGAGTTTCCCAATCTGAAAGACTTCGCCGCCACGTATCGCACGACCTTGCGACTGCGACTGCTTTTTGGCGGACCGGCCCCCAAGGTGGACAAGCTCCAGGCGTTCACAGATTCGACCTGGCAGAATCTCCGCGTAAACCTCGATTGGAAGAACCAAGCCGACGGCAAGGCGTCGCGCTTCGAGACCTTCAACGGCTTTGCGCTCGCGCCGCAGGGCTCCGCCAGCAAGTTCGCACAATCCGTCCTCCTCTGGTTCACCGAAAGCCCAAACGTCAACACGTTCGACAGCACCGTCGTAACCATCCGCACGCCGCGGCACACATTCAGCTTCGATCCGGTGGCGCTGCAGCGCGCGGGGCGAATACCCGTCACTTTCGCCGGGGTGACCCTGAGCACCGTGGGCGTTGGCGCCGCGCCGACTGCAAACGAACCGACGATTTACGCGCGAGTCTTCTCCGAGCCGGACCAATCCCTCGCCCGCGCGATGGCCGAGCAGCCGCCGCACAAGCAGTTCTATTTCCCGATGGGCACCGAGGGCGGCCGGCAGCGATTTGGCATGGACCCGGAAGGGATCGCGTTCTGCGTGAACGACCGCATTGACCAGCCGGTCGGCAAGGACACGCGGCGGCGGACCTGGGGCGGCAACCGGCTCGATTTTGCGTTCGGCCTGCCCGACGCGATGCCCAACAAGCGGTGGATCGAGGACGGCTTCCTGCCCATCATCAACGCGGAGTGGGAACGCGATGGAATTGTCTATACGCAGACCGCTTTTGTGACGCGGCTCGAGCCGGGCAGCCTCGGCTTCCCCGACATGAAGGCGGACGACACCGCCGTGCTGATGGTCCACATCGCCGGCCGCAACGCCGCGCAGCAGTATCGCGAAGCCCACGTCGTCCTGAGCCTCAAAGTTGACGGCCGGCCGGTGAAAATCACGCTCACGAACGACCTCGTGTTCGCCGAACTCGACGGCGGTCCCCTGCTCCGCGGCGTGGTGAGTTGCCAGGCCGAAGGCAAACCGGTGGACGACGGCAAGGGCATCCGTTTCGCCGCCAATCTGCCGCCCGGCACCGACGGCGCGATGGTGCTGCGGATCCCGTTCGTCACCCTTGACCAGCCGGCCGAAATCGAGCGGCTCCGCAACCTCGACTTCGAGGATGAATTCTATCGCGTCCGGAAATTCTGGCAGGCCCGCGCGGACGCCAGCGCCCAAATCCACACGCCGGTTGCCGAGCTCAACGACTTCTACCGCGCCCATGTCTCGCATTTGCTGATCAACTGCGGACGCGAAGTGGGGGCGGATCGCCTGATGGCGCGCGTCGGTGGCTTTGGCTACGGCGTCTATGGCAACGAGTCGTGCATGATGATCATGGACCTCGATTGTCGCGGGATGCACCGCGAGGCGGAGCGCTGCCTCGAAACCTTCCTGCGCTACCAGAGCACGACGCCGCTGCCGGGCGACTATGACTCGCAGGATGGCATTTTCAACGGCGCCAACGGCTGGGAACAGGGTGGCTACAACCAGCACCACGGCTGGATCATGCGCACCATGGCCGAGCACTATCGCTATTCCGGCGACCGCGCCTGGCTCGCGCGCAACGCGGACAAACTCGTCAAGGCGGCCCGCTGGATCGTCCGCGAGCGGGCACGCACCCGGAACCTGACCGGCCTGCGCGCGATCGAGCGCGGCCTGCTCCCGCCCGGATCGCTCGAAGACATCGGCGACTGGCGCTGCTGGCTGTCGAACAATGTGTTCAGTTGGTGGGGACTGGACGCCGTCGCGAAGGCCCTCGCCGAGATCGGCCATCCGGAGGCGAAGGCGTTGCAGGCGGAGGCCGATGCCTACCGACGCGACATCCTCGCCGCGTTCCACGAGGCCAGCGTCCGTTCGCCGCTCGTCGAATTGCGCGACGGCACCTGGATCCAGCAGATTCCGTCCGAGGTGCACCGGCGCGGCCGGACGTTCGGTTGGATCACGACCACGCTCGAAGGCTCGATCTATTTGATCCGCACCGGCCTCATCGCGCCCAACGACCCGCTGGCGTTGAACATTCTCAAGGATTTCGAGGACAACCTCTATTTGTCCGAACGCTACGGCTATTCGTGGACGAAGCACGGCGCGCAATGGTTCAGTCGCGGCGGTTTCTCGATGCAACCCAACCTGCTCTGCTCGCCGCAGCCCTATCTCATGCGCGACGAACCCAAGCATTTCCTGCGCGCCTATTTCAACGGCTTCGCCGCGTGCTATTACCCGGAAACGAAGATGATGACCGAGCATCCCCTGCCCGATCTCGGCGACTGGCGCGGCGATCATTACAAGACCAGCGACGAATCGAACTCGAACTACTGGCTGCGCCTGATGTTCATCGAAGACGACCAGGGTGACGATGTACTGCGCCTGGGCATGGCCATCCCGCGTGCCTGGCTCAACGATGGCGAACAGCCGTCCATCGAACGGGCCGCGACATTTTTCGGGCCGATGAGCCTGCGCTTCGCGTCGAAGGCAAAGAGCGGCCAAATCACGGCGGTGGTTGAACCGCCGACCCGACGCACACCCAAACAAGTCCTCCTCCGCTTCCGGCATCCGGAGGGCAAGCTCATCCGGCGCGTCGATGTGAACGGCAAACCGTGGGCGCGCTTCGACGTGAAGAAGGAATGGGTGGACCTCACCGGCCTGAACGGGACCACGACCGTGACCGCGTTTTACGGGAACTGAGGCGGTCAGCCGGCAAACCGCAGTTGGGAGGAGCGCGGGCGGCTCGCCGGAGACTCCGTTCCGGGTGGCTGCCCGACCGCCGGGCGGGCAGATGTCGCGGCCCGGCGGTCCGGCGACCCACCGTGGTGGCGCGTTGTGGAAATCAGGGGAGTGCGAGGATACTGAAGAACGCTCCTTCATCGAGCGAAGTGATGCCGATGCGGTCCAGCAAACGACCCGACATGGAAGAACAGGAGGCGAGGGCAAGCGTTCTCACATGAGTTCTTGATCATAAGCATGACCTGGTGTCATGTTGCACGCCATGCAGTCAGAACCGTCAGCTTCCCCGGAAAGGCGCCGAGCGCGATCACACCTGTCGCTTCCGCAAGTGCTGCTGGTCATTGTCGTGCTCGCCGGCCTGGGCCTGGCGGGCTGGTGGGGAGTTGGTTTCCTTGGAGAGCGGCGGCAGGCGGCGCGGGTGCAGGCGGCGGTTCCGCGGTTGCTGGCTGGCATCCGTGCGGAGCGGGTCCTGATCGAGGCGGCGATTGACGCGTATCGCGCGGAATTCCATTTTTACCCGCCCGATCACGTCGTCAGCCGGCAACCGCTGGTGATCGATGCCGTCACCAACCAGTTGCTCTACGAGGTCGGAGGCACGGTGTTCGACCCCACCAACCGGCTCTTCACCAGCTTCAAGTGCCCCCCCCTGGCCGCCCGCCATTTGCCAAGGTATCTCCACATCGAGCGGTTCAGCAACGTCGTCAACGCCCCGGCCGAGCCGCATGGTTTCCTGCCCGCCGCGGGCATCTTCATGGCCAATCTTACCGACAAGTATCCAGGCCTGCGGACGTTCGGCTTCGCCCCCCTGCCGGAGGAAGTGGACCCCGAGACCTCGATGGCTTTCACCATCAGTCCGTGGCGTTACGTCTCAACGCAACCGACTCACAACCCAGGCAAATTCGACCTCTGGATCGAGGTCAG
>JBEKGJ010000045.1:0-41708 GCA_050012855.1 Verrucomicrobiota bacterium
AGCTCCGAAACCTGTTCGATCAACTCCGCGCCGGTAACCTGATTGATGAGTCAACGAAGGCCTGAGGCAAAAACCCCCGGGTTACCTTTTCATTTGAGTCAACGCGCGCCAGCCGGTTTTCGCATTGCCGCCCCGCTCCGGCCGAAGCAGCGTGTGCGCGTGAGCATCCTCGTGTTCAACGCCGGTTCGAGCAGTCTCAAGTTCGGCCGCTTCGACGTGGCGGCGGAAACGTCCGGCTTGTCGGGCCAGTTCGACTGGGCCGGCGGCGACCGCGGCCAGGCCCGATGCACCGTCCGCACTCCGGGATCCGGCGAGCGTTGCTCCATCGTCGCGCTGCCCGACGACCGTGCGGCCGTGGCCGAGGCCTTGCGCCACGTCGCGACGGGCTCCGCCGTCAGGCTGGTGGCCCATCGCGTGGTGCATGGCGGGGTCGAGTTTGGCGTCGGCGCCCGGATTGACGCGGCCGTGAAGACCGCCATCGCGCGGCTTGCCGAGGTTGCGCCGCTGCACAATCCGCCGGCGCTGGCGGCCATTGAGGCTGCGGAAACGCTGCTGCCCGGCGTGCCGCAGGTGGCGGTGTTCGACACCGCGTTTTTCGCGCGCCTCCCGCTCCGCGCCGCCCTTTACCCGCTGCCATTCGAGTGGCACGAGCGCTTCGGTGTGCGGCGGATCGGTTTTCACGGCATCAGCAACGCCTGGTGCGCCGCGCGCGCCGCCGCGATGCTCGGGCGCGACCCGTTCGGCCTGCGGCTCATCACGTGCCACCTCGGCGGCGGTTGCTCGGCCACGGCGGTGAGGGACGGCGGGCCGGTCGCGACGACGATGGGTTTCTCGCCGCTGGAAGGCCTGATGATGGGCACGCGCTGCGGCTCGGTGGACCCGGGAATCCTGATGCATCTGCTCCGGCGCTGTGGCCTGTCGGCGGAGGAACTCGAATCGGCCCTGAACCATCGCTCCGGCCTGCTCGGGGTGTCTGGTTTGTCGCCGGACCTGGCGCAGATCGAGGCCGCCGCCGCTGGCGGCCACGAACGCGCGCGGCTGGCGTTCGACCTTTTCGCGGACCGGGTGCGCGCAGCGATTGGCGCACTGGCGGTGACGCTGGGAGGCGCGGATGCGTTGGTGTTCACGGACCGTGTCGGTGAAGGGTCGCCCGCATTGCGCGCCGCCGCCTGCCGCGGCCTTGAGTGCCTGGGCGCCCGGCTCGATCCGGACCGCAACGCGGTCGCCCAGCCGGATGCCGACGTGGCGGCGGCGGATTCGACGATGCGCATTCTCGTAATCCACACCGAGGAAGAACGGTGGATCGCGCGGGAGGCGGCCCGGATCGCGGGCCTGGCGGCTGACGCCAGGTGACGCAAGTTTCAGGGATGCGAGTTTGCGCTGGAATCCCGCGCCGGCTTTGCCCAACATGACTTCGACGTTGTCGGGCCAGCCCCGTTCCGCCATGAAAGCGAAGATCATCATCACTCCGAAAAAGGCCGTCGTGGATCCCCAGGGGAAGACCGTCCAAAACGCGCTCGCCTACCTCGGTTATCAGGGAGTCACCGAGGTCCACGTCGGCAAGTACCTCGAAATCGGCCTGGCGGGCAACGACCCGGCCGCCGCGCGCAAGGCGCTGGACGAGGCCTGCCACCGGTTCCTCAGCAACCCGGTGATCGAGGATTACCACCTGGCAATCGAATGACCCCCGGCGCGGGGGACGGCCGCCCGCCCGCGGCGCGGCAGCCCAATCCCCGCCGGATGCCGGAACGCCCGAGCCCACGCCATGAACTTTGCCGTCCTTCAATTCCCGGCCTCGAACTGCGACCAGGACGCGGTGCACGCCCTGCGCGCGCTGGGTCACGCCGCCGATTATGTCTGGCACAAGGAAACCTCGCTGCGCGGCGCCGACGCCGTGATCGTGCCCGGTGGGTTCAGTTACGGCGACTATCTGCGAACGGGCGCCATCGCGCGATTCAGCCCGGTGATGCAGGAGGTGCAACGGTTCGCCTCCGCGGGTGGATTGGTGCTGGGAATTTGCAACGGGTTCCAGATTCTCTGCGAAGCCGGCCTGCTGCCGGGCGCGTTGATCCGCAACCGCTCGCTCCAGTTCCGCTGCGAGCACGTCTTTTTGAAGACGGCCGCCACGGACTCGCCGTTCACCTGCCGCATCCCGCCCGGCAAGCTGTTGCACATCCCCATCGCCCACGGCGAAGGCTGCTTCTTTGCGGAGGAAGCGACCCTCACCCGCCTGCAGGCCAACCGACAAATCCTCTGGCAGTATTGCGCCGCCAACGGCGAGTTGACGGACGCCGCCAACCCGAACGGCTCGCTGCTGGGCATCGCCGGCGTCTGCAACGAAGGCCGCAACGTCGCCGGGCTGATGCCCCACCCCGAGCGCGCCGCCGAACCGATCCTCGGCAGCGACGACGGCCGGCTCATCTTCGCGGGCATGATCGCGACCCTCGAGGCGCGGCGGGCGACCGCGGCCGCCTGAAACCGGATTGCGCGACACTTCCCGCGACGCAGCGATTCCCGAAGGGCTGCCGGCGGGAATGTGCCAACCGGCGGCTCAGCCGTCTTTCCCGGGAAATTCGGTTTCGTGAGTGGATTCGTTTTTTTCAGCGAGCCCCGCCCGGCCCGGCGCCCGGGCAACGGGTCCCTTGGGTGCATCAGGCGTGGACCGGCACCACCGCTGGTCAGGCGAAGTCATAAATTCGCACCTGCCGGCAGAGCGGTTTGAACACCCGTTCCATGAATTCAAGGTGCAACGGATGCACCTGGTAGGCATCCTGTGCCGCCGCGTCGTCAAAACTGAGATTCAACGCCACCTGGTAGGACTGGTCCACGACCTCACGGTGGCTGGGGATCACCCGGCCGGCGTGAAAATGGCGGATTCCGGGAATGGGTTTCAAATAGCGCTCCATGCCGGCGAGCAATTCATCCGTCGCCCTGGGGTTGGACGAGTCGGTCCAGAAGATGACCACGTGTGAGAACATGCCTCCAGTTGAACCGCCACCGGCCGGGGCGGCAATCTTTTTTCGGGAGTGCACCGCGGCTCTCGTGGCCGCCCGCTGTCGGCCACCGGCCCCGCCCGGCAAGCACTGCCGAGTAAGCACTTCACGGACGGCGGCCGCTGTGCTAGGCTCGACCCATCAATCGCACGTCAACATCCCATGAAACACCCTTGCCTGATTCTCCTGGCCGGATTGGCCGCTCCCCTGGTCCTCGCCGCGCAACCCGTCACGCCCGTCTTCACCTACGTTGACCTCGTCCACCGGCTCACCGACCTCGAACAGCTTGCCCGGCTGCCCGAGAAGGGCGCGCAGGTCGCCCAGTGGTCGAGCTACGATCGCGCCAGCCGGTACGACGCCGCCACGGGCAAGTATGTGAATTGGGATGCCAACGGCGACGGCGGCGGCTTCATCCGCACCGAGGGCGACCAGGTGGTGATGGCGGAGATGAACGGTCCCGGATGCATCTGGCGGATTTGGTCGGCTGCCCCCAAGGAGGGTCACGTGCGCATCTATCTGGACGGCGCCGCGGAACCGGCCGTGGACCTGCCATTCGCCGGCTACTTCGACGGCAAGAGCGCGCCGTTTACCCGCTCCGCGCTGGTCCACACCGTGGCCACCGGCTGGAACAACTACACTCCGATTCCCTATCAAAAATCCTGCAAAATCACGGCGGACAAGAACTGGGGGGCCTACTTCCACTTCGGCTACGCCACCTTCCCGCCGGGCACGCGCGTGCCAACGTTCCAGCGCGACCTGTCGGCCGGGGAGAACGCCGCGCTCGACGCGGCCAACGAAGTGCTGGCCCACCCCGGCGCGAAGTTGCCGCCCGCCCCGGGCGAGGAAATGCACACCGCCAAGATGTCCGCGAACGCCGGCGGGACCGTCGTGACCGCCCTGATCGGACCCGCGGCGATCAAAACCATCCGCGCGCGCGTCAAACCCCCGTTCACGCCGGAGGACCGGAACGCGCTCCGCGAGTGGACGATCAAGATCGAGTTCGCCGGCGAGGCCCAGCCGAGCGTGTGGGCGCCGTTCGGTGATTTCTTCGGCACGACCGCCGGCGCCAACGCCTACCTCTCGCTGCCGAGCGGCCTGACCCCGGACGGCACCTGGTATTCGCACTGGTTCATGCCTTTCGCGAAGGTCGCCACGATCACGCTGGTGAACGACGGCGCGCAAACCCGGCAAATCAACCTCGAAGTCGTCACCGTGCCGCTCAAGGACGAGTCGGCGGCCTACGCCCGTTTCCATGCCAAATGGCACCGCGACGCCCTGCTGCCGGCCGACCCGGACCGCCGCCGGATTGACTGGACGCTGCTCAAGACCACAGGCCGCGGACGGTTTGTCGGCGTGATGCTCCATGTCTGGAACCCGAAAGGCGGCTGGTGGGGCGAAGGCGACGAAAAGTTTTTCGTGGATGGCGAGAAGTTTCCGTCCACGTTTGGCACCGGTTCGGAGGACTACTTCGGATACGCGTGGAGCAATCCCACGCTCTTTCAACATGCCTACCACAACCAGCCGATCGCGATGGGCAACAAGGGCCATATCGTCGTGAATCGCTGGCATGTTTCGGACAACGTGCCGTTCCAGACCGGCTTCGAGGCGGCCATTGAAAAGTACTATCCCAACAACCGGCCCACGCTCTACGCCAGCACGGTCTATTGGTATCTCGCGCCCGGCGGCGACGATCCCTACCCGCCACAACCCCTCAGCGAACGCGTCGGTTACTGGAACGACATCCAGCTCGCCTCCTTCGTGGTCAAAGGCGCTCTCGAGGGCGAGCGGATGAAGGTCCTCGGCCAGAGCGGCGGCCAGGCGGCCGAGCAGGACATGAGCGGCTACGAAGGCGATTGGAGCCGCGGCGCGCACCTCTGGTGGACCGGCGCCAAACCCGGCGACAAGCTCGACCTCGCCCTGCCGGTGCCAGCGGAGGGGCGTTATCGGCTCAGCGTGGCGCTCACCAAGGCGGTGGATTACGGCATTGTCCAACTCGCACTCGACGGCCAGAAACTCGGCAAGCCGATTGACCTGTATCACGACGGTGTGGTGCCCACCGGCCCATTGGACCTGGGCACGCAGGCCCTTACCGCCGGCGAACACAAGCTGACGGTGGAAATCACCGGCGCCAACGAAAAGGCCGCCAAAGCCTACATGTTCGGCCTGGACTACGTGAAACTCGAACCGGTGAAACAGGACTGAGGCGGATCACCACAGGAACGACTTTTGTTCTGCCAGCAGCGTGGCATCGTCCCACAGCGTAATCCGCCACGCGATCACGTCGCCCGCCTGCTTGAAGGCGTCGCCGTCCAAAGGCAGCGAGGTCCACCGGCTCCAACCGGTCTTCGCCTGGACGGCGCGCTCGATCACGAGCGGTTCGTCCTGGGTGGTTTTGGAGGTGAGCAGTTCGGCGCGGAGCCTCAATGACGCGCCGCCGGCGCCCTTCGTCTTCCACTGGACGGCGTAGCGCAGGCCCGAACATTGGCGGGGATTGCGCTGGAGCACGGCCTGATAGGCATCGCGCTCGAACAAGCTGGGCGAGAGCGCGTGCCGGCCCTGCAAATCGAGGCGTTGCGGCAGCACCTTGATGATGCGGCCGGTGGCGGCGTCGGCGGAGGCCAGCACCCAGACGAAGGCCAGGGCGCAGACGGCGGCGGAGAAGCGGCGCATGGGACTACGTTAACCCCCGACGTTGGCGGACTCAACGCGGATTTGCACGGCCGGCGGGGTCGCGCGCCGGCTTCACGTCAACGCGGCGAGCTTCTGCTGGCCGGTCATGAGGAAGCCGATGAAATAATCGAGCCGGCTCTTCAACTCGGCGCGGGGCACGATGTCATCGATCAACCCGTGGGCTTGGAGAAACTCGGCCGTCTGGAAGCCGGGCGGCAGCTCCGCCTGCGTGGTGTCCTTGATCACCCGCGGCCCGGCAAAGCCGATCATCGCGCCCGGCTCGGCCAGGATCAGGTCGCCCAGACTGGCGTAACTGGCCATGACGCCAGCCGTTGTCGGGTGGGTCAGCACGCTGAGGTAGGGCAGACGATTGCGGGCATGATAGGCGAGCGCGCCCGAGGTTTTGGCCATCTGCATGAGGCTGAACAAGCCCTCGTACATGCGCGCGCCGCCACTGCTGGAAATGATGACCAGCGGCAGGCCCTTGTCGGTGGCCGCCTCGATCAGCCGGGTCAGTTTCTCGCCCACGACCGCGCCCATCGAACCGCCGAGGAAGCTGAAATCCATCACGCCCAGGGCAACGCGGTGGGTGCCGATGCGCCCGATGCCGGTGACGACGGCGTCCTTGAGGCCGGTCGTTTGGGTGTACGCCTGCAGCTTGTCCGTGTAGGCCGCCACGCCGGTGAACTTGAGCACGTCCACGCTGACCATGTCGGTGTCCATCTCCTCGAAGGAGCAGGTTTCCACCAGGGCATTGATGCGTTCCCTTGCGCCAATGGGGAAGTGATGGCCGCACTTGGCGCAGACCTTCTGGTTGTCGTCCAGTTCCTTGTCGTAGATCATGGTCCCGCACTTCGAGCACTTGATCCACAGCCCTTCCGGGATTTCGCGTTTGCGCACGCGGCCGGCGAGCTTGGGCTTCTTGAGAAAGGTCGTGTCGCCGCCCGGCGCCGGTGGCGTCACGGCCGGCTCAACGCTCTCGCCGCCGGTAACCTTCTTGCTGACGTTGGGATGAGTCATGGTGGAAGCGCTAAAGCCCGCGGGCGACGGTCCAGACGCAGACGTCGGCAGCGCCGGCGGCCCGGAGGGCGGCGGCACAGGCACTGGTGGTCGCGCCGGTGGTGAGCACGTCGTCCACCAGCACTACCCGGCGCCCGCGCAGATCGGCGCCGGGCCGCGGTGCAAACGCTTTCCGCACATTGGCGGCGCGTTGGGTCCGGTTCAGGAAGGTCTGGGTCTGCGTGGGCAACACCCGTCGGACACAGCGCGGGTTCAGCGCAATACCGGTCGCCGCGCTGAGCCGCCCGGCCAGCCGTTCAGCCTGATTGAATTCGCGTTCGCGTTGTTTCACAGAAAAAAGCGGCACCGGCACCAGCAAGTCCCACCCCTCGCACCGCAGCGGGTCGGCGGCCCGACGGATCAACAGGTCCGCCAGAAAGGGCTCGAACCAGAGCGCGCGACCATATTTGTAGCGGTGAATGACGTCGAGCACCAGCTCGCTCGCCACCACCGCCGCCCGGGCGCGGGAGAAGGCCAGGTCCATCTCCCGGCAGTTGCTGCACGCGAACGGCGTCGTCAGGTCGCCTGCGAATGGCAGCCCGCACCGCTCGCAAAACGGCGGCTGGATGAACCGCACCGCCCCCGGCCGCGACCAGCACCGGCCGCAGACGTAGCCTTCAGCGGCCGTCGCCCGCTCAGCGCCGCACAACTGACAGACCTCAGGATAGAAAAAAAACAGCGCGGTTTCAAGCCAGCTCTTCCAGGCCGTGGTCCGGGTCGCGGTCATCCCGCTTCCTCCTCCGTCCGCGGCGCCAGCCACGGCAGCGCCCAGAGCGCCGCCAGCAGCACCGGGAGGGCCAGCCAGCCGTCCACCAGCTTGTCCGAGCCGCACACCCAGATTCCGGCCCCGGCCACCGGCTGTGACACGTAGCCATACAGCTTGATCCAAACCACCCAGCTCGCATGCAGCCCGATCGAGAAATAGAGCGCGCCGGTTCGATGGAATGCCACCGCCAGGAGGATCCCCACGATGGTGAGATTGAGGAACCCCGGCACGAGCGAATGCCACTCTCCCAACCCGCGGAGCATCCGGGCCAGCATGGCCAGACCCGTCGTCCACCCCACCGGCCCGCTCGATCGCGCCGGCTCAAAGAAGTGGACTGCGGCGAACACCAGCCCGCTGAACAAGGCGGCGCCCGCCCAGCCGAAACCGTCCTTGAGCGTGCCAAACAGCGCGCCGCGAAACAGCGTCTCCTCGAGCACCGCCACCGCCACCGCCGTCAAGGTCGCGCTGCCCAATCGTCCGGCCAGCCCCGCCGCGCTCAACGACGACCCCGCCGTGCGCGTGCCGCCGACAAGCGATACCCCCGCGATGATCGCCATTGTGAGGAAGCCCAGAACGAATCCGCCGCCCAGTTCCTGCCAGCGCAACCGCCGGGGCGCGACCCAGCCGACCTGGCGCCACGAGTTCACCCGGAGTTGACGGAGCAACGGCCACAGCCCCGCCAGCGCCAGGATCTCCAACGAGCGGTGCACAAAACGGTGGAACGGGTTCGCCGCCACGCGCTCCCAGACCGGCCATTCGAACGCCAGCCCCTGCGCGAGCCAGTAAAGTGCCGGTGCCAGCAAAGCGCCCCCCACGAACACCATCAGTAAATAGAGCAACCACGCCCGCGGCACACGCATGACCCAAAGTTAAGAGCGCTCCCCCCTGCTGCCAAGCCGATAAACCATCGGCGTCGACCGGGGACGCGACGGAACCGCCGCTGAATTTTACGGCCATGCGGAGCGTCGTTGACAGCACGGATGCGAAGTCCGACAACCAACGTCATGCACAGCACCACCCCGCCCACCCGGCGCGAGTTTCTCCGTCGTTCCCGCAACGTCACACTGGGCGCCGGCGCCCTGCTGGCGGTCCCGAATCTTTTTTTGAACCGGACCCTCGCCCAGACCGGTCAGAACCCCAGCGAGTTCGTCCGCGTCGGCATCATCGGCAGCGGCGCCCAGGGCCGCGCCAACATGACCGCCGCCAACCTGGCCAGACATGTCATCGCCGTGTGTGACGTGGATGCCAGCCACATGGTGGCCGCCCAGAAACAGCTCAAGGACAAGACCGGGGTCGAGGCGAAGGGCTACGCCGATTACCGCCAGATGCTCGAGAACAAGGGAATTGACGCCGTCCTCATCGCCACCCCGGATCACTGGCACGCGCTGCCCACCGTCCACGCCTGTCAGGCCGGCAAGGATGTGTATTGCGAGAAGCCGCTCACGCTGACGATCCATGAAGGCTGGGCCATGCTGAAGGCGGCGCGCTACTACAAGCGCATCGTGCAGACCGGCTCGATGCAGCGCTCGATGCCCGGCTTCCGCGAGGCCTGCGAGTTCGTCCGCTCCGGTCGCATCGGCGACGTAAAAACGGTCCGCGTGGGACTGCCCGGCGTCAACTGGATGAAGGAGCCGTCCATTCCCGACTCCGAGCCGCCGCAGGAACTCAACTACGACCTCTGGCTGGGCCCCGCTCCGTTCCGCCCTTACAATGCCCACCGCGTCCATTACTATTTCCGGTTTTTCTGGGATTACTCCGGCGGCCAGATGACCAACTGGGGCGCACATCACCTGGACATCACCCAGTGGGGCCTGGGCATGGACGAAAGCGGCCCGGTCGAGATCAGCAGCCGCGCCGAGTTCGATCCGGAGAAACGCTTCGAGACGCCGGCATGGTTCGAGATCGCCTACAAATACGCCAACGGCGTCACCGTCCTCTGCGGCAACAGCCACCGCTCGGGCACGACCTTCGAGGGCCAGGACGGCCTGCTCTACGTGGACCGCGGCCGGCTGGAATCCACCGTCAATGGCGCGCTGACGGACCCGCTCGGTTCCGACGAGGTTCACCTGCCCGTCAGCAAGGACCACCATCTCAACTGGCTCGATTCCATCAAGACTCGCAAGCCGCCGATCTGCGACGTCGCCATCGGCCATCGCTCGGCCACGGTCTGTCATTTGGGCAACATTGCCGTCCGCACTGGCCACGGCCTCAAATGGGATCCGGTGAAGGAGGAAATTGTTGGCGACGAAACGGCAGCGAAGATGGTCCGCTACGCCTACCGTTCGCCCTGGCAACTGCCGGAGATTCCGGCGTAGCAGCCGCTCCGTCGGCGTAACCGCTCAGGGCTTGCGGTCGAAGAATGGGCTTTTGCCGGTGACGCTGAGCGGAACGCCGAGGGCTTGCCGCACCCGCTCGCCGAACAGCTTCAAGTCCATCGCGGCACGGCCGAGCGAAAACATGACCCGGTTGTCGAGGTGCAACGTCGCCGCCACCCCGGCGGCTGACGATGTGGCGATGCCCAGGTCCATGGCGTTGAAGGCGCACACGCCGCCAAGGGTTTCGAGCGCCTCGCACGTCGGCGCACCGCAAAACCCACAGTTCAAGCCGGCGGTGTTGGCTTCGACGCCGAGGAGCAGGATGGCCGGCGAGGCGGCGACGTTGCCGGCGTCGCGGGCGAAACCCGGCCGGCTTTCCGCCTGGGCGATTGCCCGCATCTTGTCCACCAACCGCTGTCGCGACTCGGCGTCGTCAATCGCCACGATCCGGATGTTGTCAATGCCGCGCGTTTTCGGCGCGGTGCGGGCCGCCGCCGCCATCAGTGCCAGCGCCTGCGAAGCCGCCTGCTGTTCGAGTTCAAGGGAGTTCTTCATGCGTCTCATCCGTGACTGCCTGGTGAGGGGGCGTTTCGATCCATCGCGAAGCGACCGGCGGATCACACCTCGTCAAGCGCTACGCCCTGCCCCGGGACTCTGGTTATGATGCCGCCGGTTTCTGCCAGATCAACTGCTCCTGGATGTTCTGGCTGAGCTTGTAAGTCTTGACGTGCGGCGCAATCGGCTCGCCGACGATCTCGATCTTCTTCAAGTCCGCTTCACCGAGCTTCGCCTGGGCGCAGTAGTTCAGGTAGCCGACCCGGGCAAAATCAATGCCCATCAGCTCCACCGCCACCCGGTCGGCCGCCAGCCAGTCCGGACTGACCACGCACACCCGGTGGTCCACCGCCGTGCCGCCGACGGGGCCGTTGCCCTCCATGCCCTCGACGCCGTCGAGGATCGCCAGGTGCGGATGCAACCGTTGCGCCACGGCGAACAGATTGTAGTTGATGCCGCGAAAGCCGTTGCCATGGATGAGCGGCTTGTCATTCCGGGCACCCGCCTTGCTGGCCGCTCCCCAGCGGAAACCCGGGTCCTTGACCGCCGTGCCGACAATGATGTTCTTCAAGGAAAGGGTCGCGACCACGCGGTCGTGGGTCTTGAACCGGGTCGCCGAGATGATGAACGAATTGGGATCGAGCAGCCGGCTCGCCATGCGCACGCCGTGCGGCCGGAAATCCTTCTCGTCGAAAACCTGAAGGACGTCCACCGGCTCCACGTCCAGGTCCACCAGCTTGACGCCGTATTTGCCGGCCAGGCGCGGGTAATTGTAGTTGGCGAACCCGTCGAGCGTCGGCCCGCTGGCGGCGGATTCGGCGATGACCGCGTTGCCGAGCTTGCCGATGGATTTCAGAAACTCGAGTGCCCCTTCGAGACAGTCGGCATGGGTGGCGCAGAGCGGATTGTCAATGGACACGTTGTTCGGCTTGAGCACGACATGCCGGTTGCCGATGGCCTGCCGCAACGCCGGCTCAAACTGCTTGAGGCTGCGAAAGACCAGGTCGGCGCGATCCGTGCCGACGAACAAGGCCACACGGGAGGTCGTCCCGGCGGCCGCAGCCGCTGGGGCCGCGGCCCGCGCCAGGCCCGCGAGGGGCGAAGCGGCGGCGGCCAAACCGGCCAGGAGTGAACCGCGCAGGAAATCGCGGCGGGTAGGATGGGTATTCATGACAGGCGGGAGTTGATGGGCGAACTGAAAACCGGGCGACGAAGCCTCACCGGACCGGCGGAAACCGGCCCGACCCGGCAGACAATGTGCAACCGCGACCTCATGGAGCAACGGCGAAACACGGCGAGCTTTCTAATCGGAAATCATCGCGTTGTAAACCAAAAGCGCGTCCCTCAAGATCAAATCTTCCCGGCCTTCGTATAAACCACCATCTCGTCCTTGCCGTGCAGATCCGAGGGGTGATAGCGCGGGACCGGCAATTCGAGCTGTTTGAACCGGACCGGCGCCGTTTTTTTGTTCACGAGGCCCAGCGCCACCGCGACGCCGTAAATGATGGCTTCCGGCCGCGGCGGACAGCCGGGAATGTAGAAGTTCACGGGCAGCACCTTTTCGACCGGACCGAGCACCGGGTAGCTGTCGAACCAGATGCCGCCGCCGCCGGCGCACGAGCCGATGGCGAACACGAGCTTGGGCGCCGGCATCGCATCGTAGGCCCGCCGGAGCGCCCGCGCGGTGCTGCGCATCGCCGGGCCCTGGCAAAGCATGACGTCGGCGTGACGCGGCGAGCCGACCAGCTTGATGCCGAAACGTTCGGCGTCGTAGTAAGGCGTGAGCGCGTTCAGCACCTCGATGTCACAGCCGTTGCACCCGCCGCTGTTGGCGTGATAGACCCACAGCGAACGGCCGAACATTTTCTGGCAGAGATTTCTCAACATGGTGACCCGCTCAACATGCGCGATGACGCCAAAGGGAAAAATTGGCGGGAGGTTCCTTCGTTTCCCTGACCCCGAACACCTCCTCCTTGTAGATCAGGTCTTCAACGGTGTTTTTCATGTTAGTGTGTCTTGGCGTGTTTGGCGGGCGTTCAATCCAGTTCAACCTTGAGGTCGTCCACCGTCTGTTCCTCGTCGAGGAACGCCTTCGACCGGTAAATCCATCGCTCCTTGCCGAGGTCGTCCATCCGGTAGCCTTTCAATTCCAATTGCTCCAGCGGGCTGGGCTCCTTGAAGCAACGGCCACAGCGCTGGCACGTGCTCATGAAAACTTCGATCTGTTGCTGGAGGTCGCCGATCGTGTCGGTGGCGTTCTCGAACTCGTGGCTCATCGTGATCGCCTTCTCGGGACACAGGTCGGCGCAACGCCCGCAGTAGGTGCAACGGCGGCCGAGATACCGCAGGATGCGCACCTCCTGGCAGACATCGAACACGAGAATCTCGCGCGCCGGGCAATTGTTGGCGCAACCCGCGCAGCCGATGCACTTCGCCGCATCGAAGATCGGGCGCCCCCGGAACTTCTCCGGCACCGGCCGCGCCTGCGCCGGATAGGGCAGCGTGACGCGGCCGGCCTTCAAACCCACCAGCGCCTCCCGGAATTTGCTTAGAACAGACATGCATGCACCTCAAAAGCCAAAGCTCGCCAGCACCAGCGCCCCCAACGCCACGACCAGCAATCCGGCAAAATAACGGATCGCCTGGTCAATCCGGTAACGCGCATGGGTCGCCGCCACCACGGTCACCAGCACCACCAAACCGAGCACCTTCATCCAAAACAGCAGCCATCCCAGCGGAAAAACCAGCCCGTCGCCCCACGGCAGGAACAGCCCCACCAACAGGGCGCTGTAGAGGACCAGCTTCGCCTGCTGCGCGTACTTGAACAGGGCCAGCTTGGGCCCGGAGTATTCCATGAGCGGACCTTCCATGAGTTCGGTTTCCGCCTCCGAAATGTCGAAGGGCACGCGCTGAACGAAGGCTTGGAACGACAGGAGCATGACCGCCAACATGATCACCCCCGACCACGGGAAGCCCGGGCCGTAAACCGAGCCGTCGAGCACTTGATCGAGGCGCAACGAACCACGATGCAGCGCGCCGACGATCAGCGCCACCGCCAGGAGCGGTTCGAGCGTGATCATCACCATCATTTCCCGGCTGATGCCCAGCAGCGAATACGTCGAACCCGCCGCCAGCCCGGCCAGCAGCGTGCAGACGCCGGAAAGTGTAAGCAGGTAGATCAGCAGGAGCACGTCTCCCGCCCCGTTCATCGGCGCCGGGAACCCCATCGGTACCAGGCACGCAATCGCGAGCACGGTGGCCAATGACAAATAAGCGGCGAACCGTTGCATGAACGGCGTTTCCCCAATCTCGAGGTCCTCCTTGCCGAGCAGTTTCAAGAGATCGAAATACGGCTGCCACAACGGCGGTCCCTGCCGCGACTGGAGCCGCGCGGTGAGCTTGCGCAGCACGCCCTCGCAGAACGGCGCCACCAGCAGCACCACGCCGAGGTTCAACAGTCCGCCAACCAGAGACCAAAGGACGTTCATGGACATGTTCCCGATCCGTCGTCGGCACCGCGGCGCGGTGCGTCGAAGGTAGCCGTGGGTTTCAACCCACGGAACTCGTGTCGCAGAAAACCCGGCGTCGCGGAGCGACGCGTGCGGTCATTCCCACAAATATCGCTTGTCACGTCGAATTCCATGATTGAAACCCATTTCACGCGTCGCTCCGCGGCGCCACCCGTTCGCAACACCCCATCCGTGGACTGAAGTCCACGGCTATCCTCGCCTCGTCGCTCCGCGACGAACCCGCGGCGAACCCGGCCGCCAGGTCCGGGGTCCAGACGGTCTGGCAGCCTGCCCCGGGACTCCGCGACGAACGCAACGACTGCCCGATTTTGAAATGGGCATTTCATGCTTTTCGTTGCCTCACCATCTTGACCAACTCCTCCTGCGTCCACACCCTCACCGCCTTGGTCCGCAGATCAACCGTCTCCAGCCGGTCCGTGCAGGAGAAACACGGATCAATGCTGCCGAGCGAAATGGTCATGTCGGCAAGCTGCTGGTCCTTGATCATCGCCGGCACCGCCTGGAGGTTCTGGTAGGTCGGCGCCCGCACCCGCCAGCGGCGCGGCCGGTTGTTTTCGCCCGTGATGATGAAATGGTGCGATTCGCCGCGCGGGGCTTCGACGGAGGACAACCCCAGCCGGCCCACGGGCAACTCGTCGGTGATCCCGGCCTGGAGCGGCCCCGGCTCGATTTTCTCCAGGCACTGACGGATAATCTTGATGGACTCAAACACCTCCTTCGCCCGCACCACCACGCGCGACCACACGTCACCGCCGTCCGCAGTGATGACGTCGAAATCCATACGGTCGTAGGCGGCGTAAGGATGGTCGCGCCGGCAGTCGAGCCCGACCCCGGCCGCCCGCGCGACGGGGCCGATCAGGCCGAGTTCCTTGACCAACCGCTGGTCGGCCACGCCCACACCGCGGGTGCGCGCCTGCAGGTTGTTGTCCTTGAGCAACGCCGCGACCAACGGGCGCCACTCGCCTTCGAGCTTGTCAAGCACAGCGCGCAGTTCGGTCCCGAGTTCGGGCGTGATGTTCCAACGCACGCCGCCGATGACACAAAGCGCATACGTTTTGCGGTTGCCGCTGATCTTCTCCGCGATCCACATCACCGGCTCGCGAATGCGCCAGCACTGCATGAACAGCGTGTCGAAGCCGACGATGTGGCCGGCCAGCCCCACCCAGAGCAGATGGCTGTGCAACCGCTCGAGCTCCAGCATGATCGTGCGGATGTACTCGGCGCGCAGCGGCGGGCGCAGGGCGACGGCGCCCTCGACGGCCTGGGCGTAGGCGACGTTGTGTACGCAGCCGCAGATGCCGCAGATCCGCTCGGCCATCATGGGAATTTCGTTGTACGTGAGCACGGACTCCGCGAGCTTTTCGATGCCGCGATGAACCATGAAACCCCGATATTCACAGCCCCGCACCATCTCGCCCTCGACGTAGAGCCGGAAGTGCGCGGGCTCGTCGAGCGTCGGATGAAACGGTCCGAACGGCACGACCGTGCAACCCGCCGGCGGCGTGTCGAAGTTGAACTCGCGCTCGTCATCGAACCCGGCCGGGACCTCGTTCCACGCGAAGTCCTTTCGCAGCGGGTGCACTCCGTCGGGCCAACCGTCCGGCAACACCAGCCGTTTGGGGTACGGGTGACCGAGCATCTCGATGCCAACGAGGTCGCGAATCTCCCGCTCCGCCCAACTCGCGGCCGGCACCGCCGCCGAAATGCTGTCCACCTGCGGACGATCCGCCGGCAGATGCGTCAGCACGCTGCACAGAATGTGATCGGCGTCGAACGCGAAGTTGTGGGCCACGAGGAAAGCGCCCGAAAACGGCCGGTCATCCGCGCCGACGCTGACGACATAGCGGGCGTCGAGTTCGCGGAAGAGGTGTTGGCAGATGGCCCGGAGCGCGGCCGGCTCAACGAACACGAACAAACGCTGGTCGGCCGGCAGGTCAACGCGCTGGATGGCCGCGCCGAACTGCGCCTTCAACTGGTTGAGTCGTTCGCGGGCGACCATGTCAGTGTTCTTTCATGCCGGGCGGCGTGGCGGACGGACGCGGCGTCCCGCCGAGCCAGCGGAAGTAACGTTTAATTTCGCCGTAGAAATGGTGCGCCACGTAACGATGGCATTCGGCCTCGCGCGCGTAGCCGCACAGCCACGGCGCGTCGGCGCGACGCGGCGCGGCGCCGAGTCGGGCGAGGAAACGGATCGCCAGGAACATCAAGCCCAGTACGACCGCGAGAGCGACCGGCGCGAAGAGCGCCGTGTGGTTCACGGTTTCCAGGCCCGTCAGCGGCCCGCTCGTCATGGGCGCGGCGTTCGCGAGCGCGGTTCCGAAGCCCTGGCGGGAGGCGTTCAGGGCTTCGCCCAGGAGCCGGAAGGCGAGCGCGGGCACGAGCCCGAGCACCACGCACAGCACGGCAAGGAAGACCTGCGGCAACTGCATCAGCCCGCCGACCTCCAGCCGACCGTGTCGGGCCGCCTGCTCCTGCACGAGCGTGCTGGTGCGCGAAAGGAAGCTGACCCCGAAAAACTTGATGAACGAGGCGAGCGTCAACGCGCTGGTCAGGATCGCGATGACCGCGCACACGGCCAGATACTTCACCGCGCCGGTGCCCTGGATCGTCGCCGCGTAGATGGTCCATTTGCTGGCAAAGCCGTTGAACAACGGCACGCCGGAAATCGAGAACGACGCCACCAGGCAGGTCAGCGCCGTCAGCGGCATGCAGCGCATCAGCCCGCCCATGCGGTTTAAATCCTGCGTGCCGGTGGCGTGCAACAGCGAGCCGGCGTTGAGGAAGAGCAGCGCCTTGAACAGGCCGTGGTTGAGCACGTGGAAGAGCGCGCCCGACAACGCGAGCGCCGCCAGAACCGTCGTCTCGGGCCGGTGGTCCGCCAGCAACGCCAGGCAGGCGCCGGCGCCGAGCAGGATGTAGCCAATCTGCCCGATGCTGTGGAACGCCAGGAGGCGCTTCGATTGCTCCTGCTTCAACGCCTGCATCGTGCCGGTGAACAGCGTGACGGTGCCCAACACCGCGATCAGGCAACCCCAGCGCCCCAGCGGATAGTCGGCGCGCGCGCCGGCCGGCACCAGCCACACGAAATAGCGCAACAGGCCGTAAACGCCCGTCTTGATCATGACGCCGGAGAGCATCGCGCTGACCGGCGAAGGCGCGGCCGGATGCGCATCCGGCAGCCACACCTGACCAAACGGCCACATGCCCATCTTGATCCCGAACCCGGCGAGGAACAGCGCGAAGGCGGCCGCGGTGGTCGCCGGCCGGTGCGCGAGCAGCGCCGGCAGGTTGGCGCTGACTGTGTCCAAGTCGTATTGCAGCGCCGGGTTTCCGCCCGCCGCCGCGCCGGTCAGGGCGAGGATTTCCGCCCCGATCATCGTGGCGCCACAGGCGATCTGCATCATGATGAGAAACTTGGTCGCCGCGCGCACATTGGCCGGATTGTCGTGTTCGTAGCGGATGAGGGCGTAGCCGGGCAGGGTCATGAGCTGCCAGAAAACAAAGAAGAACCACATCATGTCCGTGGTGCTGAGCAGCCCAAACATCGCGGCCAGAAACAGGAGGAAATAAGGGTAATAGCGCCCCACCCCGTAGCCGGGGTACTGCCTCATGTAGCTGATCGAATATAACGAAACCGGTACGGCCACCACCACCGCCAGCAGCAGGAAAACTGAACTCAAGCCGTCCACATACACGCGCAGGGCAAAGCCGAACGCCGGCATCGGGAAGAACTGCGCCGGTTGGGCCGGTCCCCGCGTGAGCACCCGCGCGACGGCGCCCAGGACGAACGCGCCGGACGCGGCCGTAATCGCGAAGGCCACCCACCCCGCCAGTGTTCGCCAGCGCGCGACCACCAACGTCAGCACCGCCCCGGCCAGGCAGACCAGGATGGCGGCGACGATGGATTGTTCAGGAGTCAGCATGGAATTGCGGAGTGCGGAGCGCGGAGTGCGGAACTGGCCGGGTCGGGCGTCCGCGCCACCTCGGCGAAGAGGTCAGCCAGGAGTTCCGCGCTCGCCTGGACCTTCGGCGAAAGCCCGGTGCCGGTCTTGAGCGATTCCGGTTGCACGCCCAGCAACCAAGCTTTCGTTGCGCCGTTTGCTTCGATCGTTTGCGCCAACAGCCCCAGCGACAGCTTGTGCGTGGAGACCTGCGGCCACCGCGCGATCATCCCGGCCGAATCGAGGAGGACAACCGCGCCGGGCTCGCCGCCGAATTCGACCGCATCGAGGAACAGCACGTTGGCGAACTCGCCGCCGCTCAGCTCGGTCAGAATCCGCTCGGGGGCCAAGCCGGCGATCACCAGGCGCGAACCAGCCATCGGCAGCCGCACCTCCCGGATCAATTCCGCAAGTCGCACGCCAAACCCGTCATCGCCCAGCGCCACGTTCCCGACGCCCACCACGGCGACGCGGCCTTGCAGGATTTGAGCGAATTGTTCGGGGAGACGGTTCATCAGATGTCCTCGCCCAGTTGCTTGATCTGCTCGTAGGTAAACACCGGTCCGTCCGTGCAGACGTAGGCCACGCCAATGCAGCAATGGCCGCACTTGCCCACGCCGCATTTCATGTACCGCTCGAGCGTGGACACGATCTGCCCGTCGGCAAACCCCAGCGTCTGCAGGTCCTTGATCACAAAACGGAACATCACCGGCGGGCCGCAGACAAAGGCGACCGTGTCCGTCACCGGCACATTGACGCCGGGCTTCTTGAAGAGATTGCCGACCACGCCAACATTCCCCGACCAGCCCGCATCACCGCGATCCACGGTCAGGAAGAACTCGACGCCGGCGCCCTGCTCCCAGTCGCGCAGGGTGGCGAGGTACATCAAATCGCGCGGCGACTTGGCCCCGTAGAACACCTGGATTCTGCGATAATGCTGGCGGTGCGCGAGGGCGTAGATGATGCAGGAGCGCAGCGGGATCAGCCCGATGCCGCCCGCGACGAAGACGAGATTCTTGTCGCGGTAGTTGTCCATCGGAAACCCGTTGCCGTAAGGGCCGCGCACGCCGAAGCGGTCGCCCGGTTTCAGCGCGTGCAGCGCCGCCGTGCAACTGCCCACCTTCTTGACCGTGAAGAAGGTTTCGGTCTCGGTCGGACTGGGCGGCAGCGAGGCCGGGAACTCGCCGGTGCCAAACAACGACACCTGGGCGAACTGGCCGGGGCGGAACAGCCGGAACTGGCGCTGTTCCGCCGGGTCTTCGAAATGCCAGAAGAAGGTCCTGACCTCGCGGATTTCGTCCACGACGCGGTCGAGGACGGCGAGTTTCGGCAGGTAGATGTTGTCCGCGGCGGCGCTCATGGTTTCAACGGCTCGAGGCGGTCCACGGCCGCGGATTCCCGGCGGATCATTTCCACCACGCTCGGCATGCCGACGTCGCCGTGACACACCGCCGCGCAACGGCCGCAGCCCATGCAGGCGACGGAGAGTTCGCGCTGGATGAAATAATGGGCCAGCTTGCGGAAAAAGCGGCGGTTGCGCCGGTCATGCACCGCGCGCCGCGGGTTGTGCCCGCCCGCCATGCGCGTGAAGCCGCCCAATGCGCAGGCGTCCCAAATCCGCACGCGTTCGACCTCGCCCGGCCCCACCGGCCGGTCGCTGACCGTGAAACACGTGCAGGCCGGACAAACGTAGGTGCAGCCGCCGCACTCGAGACACCGGTTGCCAATGGCCTCCCACGTCGCGTCCGGGATCGTGCCCTGCGAAACATACCGAACGGTGGCCGAAAACCAGCTCGTGGTGGTTTTGAAGCGCTTGCGGACGTCGGCCAGGATCGTGTGGCGCTTCTCCACGTGGGCGGCGGTGGCCGGCCGGAACAGGGGTTCCCCGAACAGTGCCTCGCCCGCCGCCGTCCCCGCCACCGCCAGCAGTTCCCCGTCCCCCAGGTCCATCAACTGAAGATCGAAATGATCCCGCGCCGCCGGACCGGTGTCCGCGCACACGCAAAAGCACTCATCGCTGATGTCGCGTTCCGGATCGGTGCAGACCAGGTTCACGAGGAAAAGGTTGCGACGCCGGCGGGCGTAGTAGGGATCGCGAAACTCGCGCCCCAGATAGAAGCGGTCGAGATGCCAGATGCCGGCCACATCGCACGATCGCAGGCCGAACAAGGCGCGCTTGTGGTCGTCATAAACCGGTTCGATCTGCCAGTTCCCGCCGGCGGAGTGGATCCGGAGCAGCCGCTCGATGTGGGGCAGGACGTAGCGCTTCGGCGGGTAGTACGGATTGGGCAGGTGCAGTTGAATCTGGTCGCGATTCGCGTCCGTGACGGCGTCGAAGAACGTGTCGCGTCCGCGTCCGCGAAACGGCGCCATGACCTCGTAACCGCGCTGCCGGAGCAGGTCCACCAGCGCCAGCACGTCGGCGACCGGGAGCAACCGGGCCTTCATGCGGCCTCCCGTTCCACGGCGACCGGGATGAAGCGGTCGCTGCCGGCGCCGCCCAGCAGTTGGGCCTGCACCTCGCGCACGAAAAAAGGCACGAAAATGGTGCCACTCCGGACCTCGGGGGTGAGGCGGGCGGCGGTGGTGGCGACGCCCTCGGCGGAGCGGAGTCGGATGCGCTCGCCGTCGCGCAGACCGAGTCGCTGTGCATCGGCGGTGTTGATCTCGACGAAGCCGTCCGGGTAATCGAGCAGCAGGATGCGGTATTCGCGCTTGAGCGTTTCGCTGTGCTGGATGAGGACGTTTTGGTGCCAGTAGTAGAGCGAAAAGCCGAAGACGAGCGTAAAGGGGAATTCAGCCGGGGACATGGTGGCGCAGGACAGGCGCGGCACCGCCGTCAACTGGAACCGTTGTCCGTCGTCGCGTGCGAAGAGAAACCGCGTGCCTTCCGGGCGGTCCGGCGTGCACGGCCACTGACGCCCGTAATCCCGGGTCAGGTTCTCGAAACTGGCGCCCCGGTAAAACGGCACGGCCGCGCCGATTTCGGCCATGACCGCGGCGGCGGACGGGTAATCCCAGTCGGCGCCCAGGGCCCGGGCCGTTCGGGCGAGTTGCTCCCAAGCGGGCGTGGACCCGGGAGCCGGCTCAATGGCCTGATCGGCCAGTTGGATTCGTCGCTCCGTGCTGGTGAACGTGACCTGTTCCTCGCCATAAGCGGTGGTCGGCAGGACCAGGTCGGCCAGCCGGGCGGTTTCGGTAAGGAAAAGGTGCTGCACCACCACCAGTTCGCACGCTTGCAAGGAATTCGCCGCGTCACCGAAGAAGGCCGTGCGGACCGGGTCATAGCGGCACAGCCAGACCGCACGCACCCGGCCGCCACCCCGATCGCCCAGGACCGTACGCGCCGGCAAACCCGGCGTGGCCGGCAGGCGGACGCGCCACAACGCTTCCAGTTCCGCGCGGGCGGCGGCGTCCGTCACCGGCCGGTAGCCCGGCAGGCGGTCGGGCATCATGCCCACGTCGCACACACCCTGTAGATTGTTCTGCTCGGTCAACGCGAAGATTCCCGCGCCTTCGCGGCCGAGATTGCCGGTGAGCAGCGCCAGGTTCACGAGTGCCTGGATAGTTTCGGCATCGCGGGCCTCAATTCCGGTGGAATACAGAATGGCGGCGGAGCGCGCCCGGGCGTAGGTGAGCGCCGCCGCCTCAATCTCCCCGGCGGGCACACCGCATTCCTCGGCCGCGGTCAGGAGATCGTAGCCGTCCACGGCCGCCAGAAATGCCTCGGTGCCGCCGCAGCGCGCCTTGAGAAAAGCCCG
The DNA here is from genome assembly GCA_050012855.1 of Verrucomicrobiota bacterium. Lineage (GTDB taxonomy): Bacteria > Verrucomicrobiota > Verrucomicrobiia > Limisphaerales > J093 > JAJXZJ01. The sequence goes on from JBEKGJ010000045.1 coordinate 21,591, forward strand.
GTTCATCAGACCACGGTCGGCAATCACCTTGGCCATCGCGCCATAAAGCACCGCCTCGGTGCCGGGTTTCAATTGGAGAAACAGGTCGGCACTCTCCGCCACCCGATGCCGGCGCGAGTCAATGACGATCAGTTTCGCGCCCCCCAGTTTCGCGCGGATGACGGCGCCGCCAATGGTCGGCAACTGCCGCGCCAGGTCCACCCCGTCCACGATGATGACCTCGCTGCGGGCCAGCTCGGCGATGGAATTGGTTGAAGCGGCCACGCCCAGCATGTCCAGGAGCACCTTGACGGAGTTGTTGCCGTAAACGCCGGCCCCGTGGTCAACATTGTTGGTGCCGATGACCGCGCGGGCCAGCTTCTGCAACAGGTAGGTTTCCTCGTTGGAACAACGCGGCGAGTTGAGGAAGGCGATGGCGTCGGGACCGTGCTGTTCGCGGATGGACCGGAGCCGGTCCGCGACAAAGTCGAACGCCGTGTCCCAACTGACCTCCCGGAGCTGGCCGTTCTGCCGGAGCAGCGGCTGCCGGAGCCGGTCGGGGGAACTGGCGACCTCGTGCACGTTCCAGCCCCGCACACAGATGCGCCCAGCGTTGGCGGGGTGCGACATGCTGGGGTACGCGCCGGTAATGCGGTTGCCGGCGGTTTCGAGATAAAGCCCGCAACCGACGCCGCAAAACGTGCATGTGGTCAAACGATGTGCCATCGGTTCTCGCCACAGGAAGATGGGTTGTTGCCGGTCGCCACGCAGGGCCGTCCGCGCCGCCACGGCGCCGGCCCCAAGCCATGACGATCAGGCAACCTGCAATCTTCCGCCGTCCATCTCAATCGTGCTAATTGCCGAAAGGTTGCCAGCGGCAGGCCATGATGGGAAGAAGTAATTCGCGTGGGCGTTATTTTCTGCCAAACAGAACGGCACCCGGCACCGGCGACGCGCGGACGCCGCGGACAAGCGGGTTGACGGCCCGCCGGCAGGGGACCAAGCTTGCGGCGATGGTCCTGGCACATCCGGCATGAGCGATCCGGTCACCAGCTTGTTGGTGGCCGTGGTGGAGGGAAGGGCGGAGTTCCGCATCTTCGGACCGGCCACGTTCGCCCAGGCCCCGGCCTTCCGGTCCGCGGCCGAGGCGTTGCGTGGCCAAGGGCACCAACGGTTCGTGGTGGACCTGGGCGGCTGTCAGACGATGGACAGCACCTTCATCGGCGTGCTGGCGGGTCTGGCGCGCAAGTTGAAGGGCCCGGATGGCCTGGTGGAACTGGTCAACGCTGGCGAGCGCATCCAGCTCCAGATCGGCAATCTGGGGATCGCCGCCTGCTTCGCCTGGCAGCAGCGGGGTTCGGCGCCCGGGGTGGATTTTCAGGCCGTGACCGCGCCCGCGGCGGGCAAGGCAACCTTGTCCCGGGTAGCCCTGGAGGCGCACCGCGATTTGATGGCTGCCAGCCCGGAGAACGTCGCGCGGTTTCAGGATGTGGCCGAATTCCTCGCCCAGGAGGTCAAGTCCTCGGGCTCCTAATGAACAAAAAGGCCACCGCGGAGGGTGGCCGGAAGAAAACGGCGGGGCGGCCGGTCAGGCGGCCGGCGCCGCGGAAGTCGTTTTCTTGACCGCCGCCTTGGCCTTGAGCGCGGTCTTCTTGCGCTTCAGGTAACGCTTCCGACGACTCCGATTTTCAGTCTTGTTGTACTGTTTGCTCATAAGAATCTTTACAACCCGGACGCAATTCGCTTGCCTTGGGGAGTATGAAGTTGCGCCTTGGACGGTTCAATCATTATTTGCTCGGCGCCGTGCTGGCGGTTGCTCTCGCCGGTTGCGCCACGTCGAAATCGAGCAACGAGAAGAAGGAAGCGACGGCGCTCCGGCTATACCTCGAATCGGATTATGACACCGGCGGCAAGACCGACACGGTGCCCATCTACCGGTCCTCACCCATTCTCGTGAAAGTGGAGAAGGTGCCGTTTCTGGATGAGGGTTCCCTGACGGAAGCGCACGTCACCGACACCGTGGGCGGGTTCGCCATCCAGTTGAAGTTCAACTTCCACGGCGCCCTGGTGCTGGAGCAGATCACCACCTCCTACAAGGGCCGTCGCATTGCGGTGCAGGCCGTTTACACGGAAGGCCGCTGGCTGGGGGCGCCGATGATCGCTCAGCGCATTCCGGATGGCTACTTCACCTTCACGCCTGACGCCACGCGCGCCGAAGCCCAACGGATCGTTCGCGGTCTGAACAACGTGGCGGCCAAGCTCGGCAACGCACCCAAGAACGGCAAGAAGAAGAGCGACGATCTGTGAAGCGGTTCCTGGTCTTCCTGCTGGTGGCGACCGGGTGCGGCGGTGTGGGGCTCGTCGCCCAGCCCTTTCGCCTCCCCACGGCCAACCACGCCCTGTTCGATCCCGGCGGCGAGGAGCGGTTCTTCGTCGGCACCGTCGGCAAACCCTGGACCAGCGGCACCTTCGGCTGCGTCCGCTCGGATGGCCTGCAATTGCACGAAGGACTGGACATCCGTTGTCTCCAGCGCGATGGGCGCGGGGAACCGGCCGACCCGGTCGTGGCCACCGCCGATGGCGTGGTGGTCTATTTCAACACGAAGCCGGCGCTTTCCAATTACGGCAAATACATCGTTCTCCGCCACCAGGTCGAGGGACTTGAAATCTGCTCGCTCTACGCGCACCTGAGCGAAATCCGCCCCGGCCTCGCCCTTGGTCAGTATGTACACACCGGCGAGGTGATCGCCCGGATGGGCCGTACCACCAACACCCGCCAGGGCATCTCGCGCGAACGCGCCCACGTCCACTTCGAACTGAACCTCCTGGTCAACGACCGTTTCGCGCCCTGGTTCCGCGTCCGCCACCCCGGCGAACGCAACGATCACGGCGAGTGGAACGGCCATAACCTCCTGGGGTTTGACCCGGCGCAGCTTCTGCGCAGCGAAGCGACTCTCGGCCCGAAGTTCAGCCTGGTGGAACACCTCCGGGCCCGCAAGGAATTGTGCCGTGTGTTCGTACGCCGGACAAATTTCCCGTGGTTGCGGCGCTACGGCGCGCTGGTGATGCCCAATCCCCGCGCGGAAAAGGAGGGCGTGGCGGGCTACGAACTGGCGCTCGATTTCAACGGCATTGCCTTCCAAATGATCCCACGCGCCGCTGGCGAGATGCGCGGCCCCGCCCGGTTCCAGTTGCTTTCGGTCAATGCCGCCGAGGCCGCGGCCCACGGTTGTCGCCATTTGGTCGTCCGCCGAGGAAACCGCTGGGAACTCGGGCCCAAGGGTGAGGACCTGCTGGACCTGCTCACGTTCTGAGACCGGGCACCGCCCGCCGCCGCCGGGGCATTCAGAACCACGCGGCCAGCCGGCGTCGCGGCTGCGGAAAGGCAACCGTCAAGCCAATCAGCAGGAAAACCGCCGACCCAAGCAACGCAGCCCACCAGCTCGAATCCGTTGACACGATCCGGGCCGGTAACAAGCCGATAAGGGCGGGCGACCAACGAACGAGCGCGCCACCCACCAGCCCGGCCAGCACGGCCCAGCCCAGCGTGTCCAGCAACTGCGGCAGCCAGTGCGACCACCGGCGCAACTCACCCAGCAGGGCCGCATACTCGGCTTCCGCCTGCCGTTTGCGTTCGGTGACAGCGGGCAACGCCACGGCCGCAATCTGTTTCCGGAGCCGGGCATCGAAATCGGCCGACAGCTTCGGCCGCGGCACCGCGCGAGCCAGGGCGGCATCGAGCTGCCGCCACTCCGCCGCCAAAGCCCGGCACGCCGGACACCCGGCGAGGTGACCTTCGACCTCGGCTTGCTCGCGCGCGGGCAATTGGTTCTCCAGCAGATCCAGGATGCGGGATTCGAATTCGGGGCAGTTCATAGGGAGCCTGGTTGGGCGTCACGCGACCAGCACCGGGCGGCGCGCGGCGATTTTTATCAGTTCCTTTTTGGCGCGAAACAAGTTCGTCTTCACCGTGCCCAGCGGCAGGCCAAGCATGGCGGCGACCTCTTCGTAGGCCTTTTGCTCAAGGTAAAACAGGGTGATGACCTGGCGGTATTTCTCCGGCAACTGGGCCAGCATCACCTGCGCATCCATCTCCATGCCGGACTGTGGGTCGCTGGTCTGCATCGCCGGCAGCGCGTCCACCACTTCCTCGAGTTGCGGGTCCTGCAATGAAATCGTCGGCCGGGTGGCGCGCTTCTTCAACTCGGTCAGGCAGGCGTTGCGGGTGATCGTGTAAATCCAGGTCGAGAGCGAAGCCTGCCCTTTGTAGCCGGGCAGGCCCTTCCAGATTTTGATGAACACGTCCTGTGTCATGTCCTCGGCCTGGGTCTCATCCCGCAGCAGGCTGAAGGCGAGCCGGAACACCTTGTCCCGAAACCGTTCCAACAGCAGCTCGAACGCCGCCCCAAACTCGTGGGTGTCCAACCGTTGTCGGATGTCGTCTTCCATTGGCCGCCTGGGATCGCCTGACCCGTGGTGGCCGGTCCTGGCTCAGCCGCGGTATCACATGCCAACCAGCACCTTTATACTCCGCCGGGCGTCCCCAAGTTTCAATTATTATCGGCCCGCGTGCTTTTTCAACTTTCCTGAAACCTGGACCGCCCCCGGCCGGTATGAAGGGCTGCCAGCCGTCACCAGCCCGGTGATCGGGCGGCAACAGAAGACAGGAACGATTATGGAAACGATTGAGTTGCTCCTCGCGATTGGAGTCCTCGGCATGGCGGCGCCCATTGCCGCCGTGGTCATCGCCGCGCTGTGGAAATTATTTCGTTGATTTTTGAAACATACCGCGCCACGCCCAAGTCGGAAGGTGCGGAAGGCGTCGGCGGTGGCCGGCGCCAGAGTTGAAAACAAACCGTAACATCAACGATATTATGTTAGCATTAATTGACTTCTTCCCCCCGGGCGGCATCATCTTTTTGATCCCCGTCGTCGCCATCATCATGGGCATGGGCACCGGGATGCTTGCCATCTATTTCAACTACCGCAAACGGAAGGAGATCTTTACGCTCTACCACCAGGAGCGGATGGCCGCGCTCGACAAGGGTATCGAAGTCCCGCCCCTGCCGGACGATTTCTTCCGCGAGGACAATCCGGCACCCTTTTCGCATCGGTCCCATCGGTCCCATCCATCCCGGCGCCATCTGCTCAAGAGTCTTATCTTCCTGTTCGTCGGTCTTGCGCTTGGGATTGCCATCTACCAGTGCGGGGAACCCGACGCCGCCCTGTTCGCGCTGATCCCCATCGGCATCGGCCTCGCCTTCCTCATTTACTACTTCGCCGTCGGCCGCAAGGAAGCCGAGGCGTTCGAGGCCGGGGAAAAAGCGAAACTTGCTGAAACAAATCGGCGGGCCGACGGGTAATACCATCAGCGCGCGCTGGCATACCGGCGCCCTGACCGTAAAAACCGAAGAAAAGAAACCGACCGCCATGAATCCCATGCCGAACCTCCTCCGGCGCGCGGCGCTCCCCGCCGTCGCCAGCCTCCTACTTGCCGCGGCTGCGGCCGACACCACCGGCAATCTCCAGAAAACCTTCACCGTCACCCCCGGCGGCACCTTGGTGATCGAGGCCGACCGCGGCGCGATTGATGTGACCACTGGCGGCGACAGCCAGGTGACGGTCCAGGTTGACCGCAAAGTCACCCGCGCCTCCGAAACGAAGGCGACCGAGCTGCTCGCCTCCCATACCGTAACTTTTCAACAGGATGGCAACCGTGTCACCGTCAAGGCCAAGCTCCCGGCCGCCAGCACTGCGCGCTGGTTCGGTCCCAACCTACAGGTGCATTACCAGGTGGTCGTCCCGAAGAATTTCAACCTTGATTTGCAGACGGCCGGGGGCTCGGTCGCCGTCGCCGACCTGACGGGCCAGGTGAAGGCGCGCACCGCCGGCGGCAGCATCAAGACCGGACGGACGGAGGGCACGGTCAACGTCACCACCGCGGGCGGGAGCATCACCATCGCTGCCGCCACGGGAGCCATCGAAGCGCGCACCGCCGGCGGCAGCATCCACGTGGGCGAGGCCGGCGGCCCGCTGCTGGCCGAGACTTCCGGGGGCAGCATCCACACGACCAAAACGATGGGCAAGGCCCGTCTGTCCACCGCCGGGGGCAGCATCGAGGCATTTGAGATCCATGCCCCGATCGAGGCAACCACGTCGGGCGGCTCCATCACGGCGAGTCTGGCCGGGGCGCCGGAAGGCGACTGCCGGTTCGAAACCTCCGCCGGCAGCGTCACGCTGAGCGTGCCTGCCAGCCTCTCCGCCAACGTGGATGCCCGCACCAGCGCCGGCCGCGTCATCGCCGACCTGCCGGTGACGGTGCAGGGCGAAGCCAAGCACAGCCAGCTCGAGGGCAAGCTCGGCAGCGGCGGCAAACTGATCAAGCTCCGCACGAGTGCGGGCAACATCCATTTGAAGTCGCTGTAACCGGCGGCTGGGTTCCGGAAGAACCGACGAGACGCGCCGGTCGGGCTTGACCCGGCCGGCGTCAACTGTATAAACGGGGCCGTCCTGATGCCGCCTGCCGCACACCGATACCACGCCCTCGACAGCCTGCGAGCGACGATGATGTTTCTGGGCATCTACCTCCATGTGGTGGTCGGTTACACCGGTGATGGCAGGTGGCCCTACATTGACCCGCATCCAACCCACGGGATCAACATCACCCTCGGCGTAATCCACTCTTTCCGCATGCCGGCTTTCTACGTGATGGCTGGCTTTTTCGGGGCGCTGCTCTGGGACCGCCGGGGCGTGGCGGCATTTGTCGCCAACCGCGCGCGCCGGATTCTGCTGCCGTTTGCCCTGTTCTGGACGCTGATGTTTCCCGTCATGGCGGTCATCGTGGTGTCACTGGAACATGGCACGGCTGCGGTCGTGCCGGCGTTCACCAGCGGACGGGTCCTGCAGCGTCTGCATCCACTGCACCTTTGGTTCCTTGAATACCTGCTGTTGCTCTACGTTTTGGTGGGTTTCGCGGCTTATGCGGCACGACGGCTTCCGGCAACGGTCAAGCAAAGTATTGCCACGGCGTTTCGTGCCATCGTGCAAAACGTGGCGGCGCCGGCCGTGTTGGCGCTTCTGTCCTGGCCCGCGCTGGTGGTGATGCACGGCAACCTCAAGGATTGCGACGGTTTTGCGCCGGAGCCCGCGATCCTGGCCGCCTACGTCGTTCCCTTCACGTTTGGCTGGCTGCTGTATGGCCACCGCGACCTGTTGCCCTCCTTCGAGCGGCACATCTGGCTTTACCTGGGGCTTACCGTGCCCGCTTGGTTCATCTGGGCGGCCTCAGGAAACAGTCATCCGTACCTCCGGGCCGCGGGTAACGCGACTCTCTGTTGGTTATGGACTTTTGCCTTGATTGGGCTGTTCCTGAAATTCGGCAGCCGGCCCAGCCCGCTCGGCCGCTATTTGTCCGATGCGTCCTACTGGATATTCATCATTCACATGCCCGTGGTGGTGCTGCTGCAGGTGGCAATGATGCCGGTGCCATTGCCCGCCCTGGCGAAGATCCCGATCGTCCTGGGCCTCGCAAGCGTGATCCTGGTCGCGAGTTACGACTTCATGGTGCGGCCGACGTGGGTCGGCGCCCTGCTCAACGGGCGGCGCTATCCGCGGCGCCTGCCCGCCATGCCGCCGGAAACCGTACTGGCGGCCGGCGCGTAGCTGGCGCCGCCGCGCGCGCCCAAGTCGCCGGCCGCGAACGCCGCTTCAGGCGCTGGCGGGCACTTCCTCGATCACCGCCTGCAGCTCGATCAGATCCAGCACCTTGCTGATCAGAATCTGTTCCTGGATCTGCGCGAAGCCATCGCGCTCCTGCAGTTGCTTGATCAGTTTCTCCGGCTTGATCTGGTGCTGGGCGGCGAGCTGGTAAATGCGCTGGCCCAGCTCTTCGCGGCTGACCTTGACGCCTTCCTTCTCCGCGATGCGGTTCAGGATCAGCATGGACTTCACGCGCTCGCGGGCGCTGTTGCTCGCGACGCCGTAGATTTCGTCCTTCTTCCCGTCAATGGCCTCTTTGGGGATGCCCCGTTCCTGGTTGGCGCGGACGATGTCGTAGATCACGCTGCGGGTTTCGTTTTGCACCAGGCCCTCGGGCAGTTCGCAATTCACGCGCCCCAGCAAGATCGCCACCAACTGGTCGCGGACCTGCCGCTTCAGCTTGAGCTTCAGTTCGTTCTCCAGGTCCGTCCGCACGCCGGTGCGGAGTCGGTCGAGATTCGCCGCCCCAAAGGACTTCGCGAACGCCTCGTCCAGCGGCGGCAGCGACTTCTCCTTCACCTGGACCACTTCCACGGCGAACACGCCCGGCTTGCCGGCAACTTCCTTCACTGCAAATTCGGCGGGGAAGGTGACCGTGACCGTGCGCTTCTCGGCGGCGGCGGCGCCCACCAACTGCCCGGTGAACCCGGGAATGAAATGATCCGGCGTGATGTGCAGCCAGAAATTTTTCTGCTCGTTCAGCCCACGCGCCGCGGGCGCCAGGTCGGTGATGGGCTTGCCCTCACAGGTGCCGGTGTAGTTGACGACCACGAAATCGCCCGTCTGCACCGGCCGCGCTACGTCGGTGAAGGTGGCGCGTTGTTCGCGCAACGTGTCGAGGGCGCGTTCGACATCCTCATCCGTGGTGATGCGCGCTTCCCGTTTCACCTGCAGGCCCTTGTAATCCGGCAGTTCGAACTCCGGCTCGGCCTCCAGTGTCGCGGTGAATTTCAACCCAACGCCCTTGCCGAACTCGCCTTCTTCGATGTCGGGATAGCCGATCGGCCGCAGCTTGTGCTCGTCGAGCGCCTTCTTGTAAGCCTCCGGCAGCAGCTTCTTCTTCACCTCTTCGGCGATGCGCGGAGAAAACGTGCGCTCCACCACGGTGCGCGGCGCCTTGCCGGGCCGGAAACCGGGCAGGCTGGCGTGTTTGAGAAACTCCCTCGTCACCGTCTCGAACTCGGCGTCCACCGCCGCCGCGTCCAGTTCGACGCGCAGCAGTTTCTTGCACGATCCGACATTTTCCACCGATACATTCACAGAATGCCTTTCAAGTTCGTCCCATCCCGCGGGCTTGCTCCGGGCGGACCCGGTCGCGGAACAACGAGTTGCCAAGCCTAGGTGCCGTTCTGGCAGGCGTCAAGCCTGGCTTCAGCCTAGTCAGCCCCCTGATCCTTGCTCGCCGGGCAGACGCATCAAAACTGGGTGGCACGGGCGACTCGCCCGTCCCGCCCGGCGACGCGCCGGGCGGAATGAAGGAGAACGCTGCGAACGGAACGGCGTCAGCCGTTTTCCATCGCACGCCGTTCCGTTGGGCGGGTCGCCCGACGGGACAGGCCAGCGGCCTGTTCTACGCGGCCGCGGTTCTTGCTTGTTGCGGTGGGTCGTTTTCGCCAGCATCCCGGCTGCGCGGCCGTTGGTCCGCGCGGATTGCCGTCGCCGAGACGCGGATTCGTGCTCACTTAGCTTGATTATGCGCACTCTGGTCAAACACGCCCTCGCCTCCAGCGGACCGCAGGATGCCATCGCCATCGCCGGTTGGGTCCGCACCCGCCGCGATGCGAAGGGTTTTTCCTTCCTCGAGATCAACGACGGTTCCTGCCTCGCCGGCATCCAGGTGGTCGCTGATGCTGCCATCCCCGGTTTCGAGCGGATTCACGAGCTCACCACCGGGGCCTCGGCGATTGTCGAGGGCAGCCTGGTGCCGTCGCCGGCCGCGGGGCAGAAGTGGGAGGTCAAGGCCACGGCGCTGCGTCTGATCGGCCTGGCGGACGCGACGTATCCGCTGCAGAAGAAGGGACACACGCTGGAGTTCCTGCGCTCGATCGCCCACCTGCGGCCGCGCTCGAACCTGTTCGGCGCCGTGTTTCGGACGCGCAGCCGGTTGGCCTTCGCCGTGCATGAGTTTTTCCAGAGCCGCGATTTCGTTTATGTCCATACACCAATCGTCACCGCCAGCGACTGTGAAGGCGCGGGCGAGATGTTCCGGGTCACCACGCTCAAGGGCAACGTGGATGAGAAGCCCGAAACCGACTTCTTCGGCAAACGGGCCTACCTGACTGTCAGCGGCCAACTCGAGGCGGAGACATTCGCGTGTGCGCTGTCCAATGTCTATACGTTCGGGCCGACGTTCCGGGCGGAGAACTCGAACACGGCCCGGCACGCGGCGGAGTTTTGGATGATCGAGCCGGAAATGGCGTTTTGCGATCTCCAGGGCGACATGGAATTGGGGGAGGCGTTCATCAAGGCGATGGCGGCCTACGCGCTCGAACATTGCGCCGAGGACCTGGCGTTCTTTGCTAAGTTCGTGGACAAGGGACTGGTCGAGCGGTTGCGGTTTGTCGTCGAGCGCCCGTTTCAGCGTGTCCCCTATGCGGAGGCGGTGGCGATCCTGAAGCAATCCGGGAAGTCGTTCGAGTACCCGGTGGAGTACGGTCAAAACCTGCAGTCCGAGCATGAACGCTACCTGACCGAGGAGCACTTCAAGTCGCCGACCACGGTGTTTAACTACCCGCGGGTGATCAAGCCGTTTTACATGCGCCTGAACGACGACCAGCAGACGGTGACGGCGATGGACGTGCTGGTGCCCGGCATTGGCGAGGTCATCGGCGGGGCGCAACGCGAGGAGCGACCGGACGTGCTGCTCGAGCAGATGCGGTTTCATAAGTTGCGGCCGGAGGATTACTGGTGGTATGCGGACCTGCGGAAGTACGGCACGGTGCCGCACGCCGGGTTCGGGCTGGGCTTCGAGCGGTTGCTGATGTTCCTGACCGGGGTGAACAACATCCGCGACGTGATTCCCTTCGCGCGGACACCCGGCAACGCCGAATTCTGAGCAGGCTGGCGACCGCTGGCGGGCGATCTGTCTTAGCCCGGCCGAGGCCCGTCGCCATCGGAATTCGAGAATCTTGGAACACCCGGCAGCAAAATTCGCAGCGCCTTTACGCCAATACCTTTGATCCACGCCAGTAACGTCCGCTCACGGTGCATGGAGCCTGATTTTGCTAATTTTTCCTTGTCCTACCGTTGTTCACGGGCGTAAATGTCGCCTGATCCGGCCGGTTTCCTTTGGAAGGCAAAGATTGTGCCGTCAGCTTGAACGGAACGACGACTTCAAGAGGAACACGATGAAACCCAAAACCTCGCATTGCCAAGTTCCGTCTGGTGTCCTGAGAAACAGCATTCTTCGTTGGAAGCGGGTTCGGTTGCTGGGCTGGTTCGCCCGCCAGATTCTACTGGCCAGCGCCGTCACGCGGCTGGCGGCCGACGTGCCCCCCACGATCACGGCGCAACCCCAGAGCCAGACGGCGACCGCAGGAGCGAACGTCACTTTTGCCGTAACGGCCGACGGCACGGCGCCGCTTGGCTATCAATGGCGCAAGAGCGGCGCGACTCTGACCGATGGAGGGAATGTGTCGGGAGCCGCGACGGCCGCGCTGACGCTGGCCAACGTGCGCTTGGGCGATGCCGGCAACTACGACGTGGTGGTCAGCAATGGCCTGGGCACGAACATCAGCCGTGCGGCCACCCTGACCGTGACCATCTTCCCACGGCCCATTCCCTCGCGCCCCACCAGCTTTCCGTTGGGCGTGCCGAGCATACCGACCATCCAAGGGGCGGTCATTGCGTGGGGATGGAACTACTTTGGCCAGACGACGGTTCCTTCGGGTTTGACGAACGTGGTGGCCATTGCGGGCGGCTTCAGCCACAGCCTGGCGCTCCAGGCCGACGGGGCGGTGGTCGAGTGGGGACGAGAGACGGTTCCTTCGGGTTTGACGAACGTGGTGGCCATTGCGGCAGGCAGCAGCCACGACCTGGCCCTCCAAGCCGACGGGACAGTCGTCGCCTGGGGAAGTGATTTTTGGGGCCAGACGGATGTTCCACCGGATTTGACGAACGTGGTGGCCATCGCGGGAGGCGGCCAACACAGCCTGGCGCTCCAGGCCGACGGGGCAGTGGTCGCGTGGGGAGACAACGAATTCGGCCAGACGGATGTTCCGCCGGGCTTGACGAACGTGGTGGCCATTGCGGGAGGCTTCCGCCACAGCCTGGCGCTCCAGGCCGACGGGACGGTGGTCGCCTGGGGGGCAAACGAGTCCGGCGAGACGACAATTCCATCGAGCCTGACGAACGTGGTGGCCATCGCGGGAGGCGGCCAACACAACCTGGCGCTCCAGGCCGGCGGGACGGTGGTCGCCTGGGGAGATGATGCTTGGGGCGAGAGGGATGTTCCATCGGATCTGACGAACGTGGTGGCCATTGCGGAAGGCGAGTGTTACAGCCTGGCCCTCAAGGCCGATGGGACGATGGTCGCGTGGGGACGTGGCTCCTACGGCGAGGCGACGGTTCCATTGGGCTTGACGAACGTGGTGGCCATTGCGGGAGGATTCCACCACAGCCTGGCGCTGGTGGGTGGGGTGTTGGTTCCCATTTCGATCACCAGCCCGCCGCAAGACCAAACTGTGATGGCGGGTACGAGCGTGACTTTGAGTGTGGTAGCCTCCGGCACGCGGCCCATCTCCTACCAGTGGCGGTTGGAGGGCGCCGACATCTCTGGCGCCACCGGCCCTGATTACCCTATCGCCAGCGTGCAACCCTCTGATGCGGGGGCCTACACGGTGGTGGTGGGCAACGTTCTGAACAGCGTCACCAGCGCGCCGCCGGCTTTGCTTACCGTCCTGGCGCCACCGACCATCACGGCGCAACCGCAGAGCCAGACGGCGGTGGCGGGAACCAACGTCAGCTTCACGGTAACGGCCGATGGCACGGTGCCCCTGAGTTATCAATGGCAATTCAACGCAGTGAACCTCGTCAATGGCGGGCGGATCAGCGGGGCCGACACCGCCAGCCTGAGCCTCGTCAACGTCCATTCCGCCGACACCGGCAACTACACCGTGGTGGTCACCAATGCCTATGGCAGTGCCACCAGCCAGGTAGCAGTGCTGACGGTGACAGGGTCCAATTCGAGCGTCCATTACGTGGATGGTGGCAGCGCCAATCCGGTGTCGCCCTATGCGAATTGGGCGACCGCGGCGCGGACGATTCAGGACGCGGTGGTGGTGGCGGTGGATGGGGACACGGTGCTGGTGACCAATGGGGTCTATTTGCTCGACAACCAGATCGCCATCACCAACGGGATCACCGTGACGAGCGTCAACGGACCACAGGTTACCGTGGTGGACGGCGGCTACCCGGCGCGCACCAACCGTTGCTTCGTGCTGAGCCACGCCCGAGCGGTGCTGGAGGGCTTCACGATTCGCGGGGGCTACGCCCACCTGGGCGGGGGCGTCCGCATGACTGCCTCCGACCTCGCCAACGACCGGTTCTGGGTGTGGGCCACGCCCGCGTATGATGAAGTGAATCCGCCGGTGCTGGACGCGGACGGGAACCTCTACGTCGCGGGTGGCGCTTATGGCGATTCCAACCGGGTTTTCGTCGAGAAGTACGCTCCCGGCGGGGCCCGCCTGTGGACAACGGAACTGCGTTCTGACGCCGGACCCTCCTGTTTGCATTTGGACGGCCTTGGCCACCTCTATGTGGGCGGGTGTGTAGGTCCCTCGGGTTCGCTTGGCAACCTGAGGGACGCCTACCTGGTCAAACTCGACCTGCAAGGCAACGTGCTATGGGAACACACCTGGGGCAGCGACTCGCATGACTTCGTTTACGGGCTCCAGACTGACACTGCGGGCAACGTGTACGCCAGTGGCTATACCTGGGGGGATATTGATGGCGCTCCCGAGCCGGGCAATGACGATTTGTTTCTCAGCCAGTTTACGCCTGAGGGCGACCGGCCCTGGACCCGCCTCTACGGAACCTGGACCGACGAGGCGCTTGGCCTGCTGCTGCCTGATGGGCAGAACGGCTTTTATCTGGTCGGATACGGGCGTGAGCCGGGCCCGTATGATTTCCGATTCGCCCGGCTCACCGCCGACGGAACTGAGGTCTGGACCCACTTGGTTGGCATCCCCGGGCGCAACGAGTGGGTGGAATTCGCCGGCACGGACAGCGGAGGTTCGGTGTACGCTGGCGGCCGAACCGACGGCGCCACCAACGCAGTCACCGGGGCCCTGGAATCCGGCCTGTATCTGGCCAAGCTGGGCCTGGATGGCTCGACCGCATGGACCCAGTGTTGGGACCTGCCGGACGTCGCGGTGACTGGCTTGACGGGGGCCGTGGACCCGACCGGCAATGTCTATGTGGCCGCGCCCGGGGAGATGACCGCGGACGGAATCATTCATCCCCGGTCCGACATTTATCTGTGGAAAATCTCGTCGGCGGGCGACTGGCAATGGTGCAAGCCGTTCGGCATCGGCACGAACGCGTACCTGGCCGGCCTCACTTTGGATGGAGCGGGCGGTTTGTTCCTCGATTGGTACAGTTATGGTGGATTCGAAGGGCACGTCAACGCGGGACTCTACGACAGTTATCTGGGACATTGGACCTTCGACAACCCGTTTGGAGGTTTGGTGTCACGCTGCATCGTCGAGGATAACCAGGCCGAGCAAGGCGGCGGAGTGGCGCTGGGCCAGCTCGGCGGACTGCGGAATTGCTTGATCGCTGCCAACACCGCTTCCGGCCTGGGCGGCGGCGTTTATTCCCAAGGCGGGACGGTGGAAAGCTCGACCCTGAGCGGCAACTCCGCCCAGAGCGGCGCCGGACTGTACGCTGATGGCCCCGTGCAGGTCGTCAACTCGATCCTTTACGGCAACACCGCCGGGGCGTGGGCGGATTGCGCCTCCAGCGACGCCTCGGCCATGGTTTCGTACTCTCTGGTGGGCACGGGCATCGTGCCTGGCACGGGGAACATCACCGGCGATCCTCAGTTCGCGAATCCGGCGGGGAGCGACTATCGGCTCGCGCCGGGGTCGCCGTGCGTGGACACGGGGACGAATCTGGCCTGGATGACTGGGGCGATGGATCTGAAAGGCGGACTGCGGGTGCAGGGCCTGGCGGTGGACATGGGGGCCTACGAACAAAGTGGAAACTGCGTCCCCCCGCCCGTCGGCCTCGTCGCCTGGTGGCCGGCCGAAGGGAATGCCAATGATATCATCGGCGGGAACAATGGAACACTGACAAACGGAGCAACTTTCGCATCGGGCATGGTGGGGCAGGCGTTTCTCCTGAATGGGAACAATCACGTCGAAGTGGCGGATTCGCCCGGCCTGCGTCCGGCAGCCTTCACGGTTGAGGCCTGGGTGCAACCCTTTTCATTCCGCCCGGCTTACTTCGACACAGTTGTGAGCAAAGGCCAATCGAATTTCGATCCGCGTTTGCCGTTTGGTGATGATTCGCTCTGGCTCGGCTTCGCGGACGGCAAACCGACGTTCTACTCGCACCATGCTACATCGGGGCTTCAGCACTTGGAGGCGCCGCAGGTCGCGCCGCTCAACCAGTGGCTTCACTTGGCCGCCACTTTTGATGGGTCAGTGCGGAATCTCTTCGTCAACGGTGCCGTGGTGGGCAGTGGCGCCGCTGTGGGCGAGATCGTTTACGACAGCGCGCCGGTCCCTTGGTTAATTGGCCAGGATTGGGTCGCGGGCCACCCGTCAAACGAAGGCTTCAATGGCCTGATCGATGAGGTGCGGCTGTACAGCCTCGCCCTGACCGCGGAGGAGATTCGGGGCATCTACCAAGCCGGCAGCGCAGGGGTGTGCCGAAGCAACTCACCGCCCGCCGTCGCGATCACGGAGCCAGCCGACGGTGCGGTCGTCACCGCCGGAAATGATCTCGTGATTACTGCCACCGCGAGCGACACCGACGGCACGGTGACGCAAGTGGAATTCTTCGCCGGCACGAATAGCTTAGGCGCAGTCTCAGCCAGCCCGTTTACCCGCGTTTGGACTAACGTGCCGGCGGGCAGCTACGTCCTGACCGCCGTGGCTACCGACAATCAAGGCGCAACCAATACTTCGGCGCCGGTGAACTTCACGGTGACCACGCCGATTTGCCTGCCGCGCCCTCCTGGGCTTGTCGCCTGGTGGCCGGGTGACGGGAATGCCAATGATATCATCGGCGGGAACAATGGAACACTGACGAACGGAGCAACTTTCGCGGCCGGCAAGGTGGGGCAGGCCTTCAGTTTCAATACTAATCATGCCGGCGTCCTGGTGGGCAACCCCGCCAGCCTGCAGTTGCAGGATTTCACCATCGAAGCGTGGATCCGGCGCGGAAGCACCGCTTTTACGACGGATGATCCAACGGCCGTCCAGGCAGCCGCCAATCTCTTCTGCTACGGCTCACAAGGATATACTCTGGGAGTGTTTCCCAACGGCACGTTGTACCTCTCGAAGGTCGATGTGGACGCTGTTTCGGCCGGTCCAGGCGTGACGGACACCAATTTCCATCACGTGGCGGTGACCAAATCCGGCACCAGCGTGACTTTCTACATTGACCGCTCGGGCTATCCGGTCGCAGCCCCTTACACTGACACTTTCCAGTTTACGACGCCCGCGGCGATCGGTGGGCGCGGTGACACCTTAAATGGCAACAACAACAGCTCTTTCTGCGGTACGATTGACGAACTCTCCATTTACAACCGCGCCTTGTCTTCGAACGAAATCGCTGCCATCTACTCCGCTGGCAGCGCGGGCAAGTGCTTTACGTTCGTGAACCAGGCCCCGAGCTTCGTGAAGGGGTTGGACGTTGCGGTCAACGAGAACGCAGGACCGCAGACCATCGCCAACTGGGCGACGGCAGTCAGTCCTGGTCCCCCCAATGAAACCGGGCAGAAGCTGACGTTCACGGTGACGAACAACAACAACGGTTTGTTCGCGGTTCAGCCGGTGCTAGGGACCAACGGGACGCTGACGTTCACGCCGGCGACCAACGCGAGTGGGATGGCGACGGTGACGGTGGTGTTGAAGGACGACGGCGGGACGGCCAACGGCGGTCAGGACACCAGCGCCCCACAGGCCTTCACGATCACCATGGTGGCGGCGTCCACCTCGACGATCCATTACGTGGATGGTGGCAGCGCCAATCCGGTGTCGCCCTATGGGAACTGGGCGACCGCGGCGCGGACGATTCAGGACGCGGTGGCGGTGGCGGTGGATGGGGACACGGTGCTGGTGACGAACGGCGTCTATTCGCCCGACCACCAGATCGCCATCACCAACGGGATCACCGTGACGAGCGTCAACGGGCCGCAGGTTACCGTGGTGGACGGCGGCTACCCGGCGCGCACCGGCCGTTGCTTCGTGCTGAGCCACTCCCAGGCGGTGCTGGAGGGGTTCACGGTTCGCGGGGGCTACGCCCACTTGGGCGGGGGCGTCCGCGTGACTTCCTCCGACCTGGCCAACGACCGGACCTTGGTGTGGGCCTCGCCGGCGTATGATGAAGTGAATCCTCCGGCGCTCGACGCGGACGGGAACCTTTACGTGGCGGGTGGCGCCTATTCCAGCGCTTCCAACCGGGTTTTCGTGGAGAAGTATGCTCCCGGAGGCGCCCGCCTGTGGGCGACGGAACTGCGTTCTGACGCCGAACCTGCCTGTTTGCAATTGGACGGCCTTGGCCATCTCTATGTGGGCGGAAGTGTGGGACCCAGTCCAGCCCCGGGCGGCAACCAACAGTATGACGCCTACCTCGTCAAACTCGACCTGCAAGGCAACGTGCTCTGGGAACGCACCTGGGGCAGCGACCTGCATGACTACGTTTACGGGGTCCAGACTGACGAGACAGGCAACGTGTACGCCAGTGGATATACCGGGAGGGATATTGATGGCGCAGCCAAGCCAGGTCTTGACGATTTGTTCGTCAGCAAGTTTACCCCTGAGGGCGACCGGCCCTGGACCCGCCTCTATGGGACCTGGTCCGACGAGACGGACGGCCTGCTGCTGCGTGATGGGCAAGGGGGCTTTTATCTGCTCGGGAACGGGCGTGAGCCAGGCGCGCAATCCGGGTTGCCTTATGATTTCCGTTTCGCCCGACTCACCGCCGACGGAACTGAGGTCTGGACCCAATTGGTCGGCATCCCTGGGCGCAACGAGTGGGTGTCCTTCGCCGGCACCGACAGTGGTGGTTCGGTGTATGCTGGCGGCGTGACCGATGGCGCAACCAACGCGGTCACGGGAGGCCTGGAAGCCGGCGCGTTTGTGGCCAAGCTGCACCCCGATGGTTCGATCGCATGGACCAGGTGCTGGGACATGCCGGGCGCCGCGGTGACCCGCTTGGTGGGGGCAGTGGATCCGACCGGCAATGTCTATCTGGCTGCACCATCTGAAATGACGGCAGACGGAATCACTCATCCCCGATCCGACATCTATCTGTGGAAAATCTCGTCGGCGGGCGAATGGCAGTGGTGCAAGCCGTTCGGCATCGGCACAAAGGAGTACCTGGCCGGCCTCACTTTGGATGGAGCGGGCGGCTTGTTCCTCGATTGGTGGAGCTTCGGTGGATTCGAAGGGCGCGTCAACGCGGGGCTCTACGACAGTTATCTGGGACATTGGACCTTCGGCAACCCGTTCGGAGGTCTGGTGTCGCGCTGCATGGTTGAGGATAACCAGGCCGAGCAAGGTGGGGGAGTGGCCCTGGGTCAACTCGGCGGACTGCGGAATTGCCTGGTGGTGTCCAACTCCGTGTCCGGCCTGGGCGGCGGCGTTTATGCCGAAGGCGGGACGGTGGAAAGCACGACCCTCAGCGGCAACTCCGCCCTCAGCGGCGCCGGACTGTACGCTGATGGCCCCGCGCAGGTCGTCAACTCGATCCTTTACGGCAACACCGCCGGGGCGTGGGCGGATTGTGCCCCCAGCAACGCCACCGCCCTGGTTTCGTACTCGCTCGTGGGCACGGGCCTCGTCCCCGGCCCGGGCAACCTCACCGGGGATCCTCGCTTCGTGAATCCGGCGGGGGGCGACTATCGGCTCGCGCCGGGATCGCCGTGCGTGGACACGGGAACAAATCTGGCCTGGATGACTGGGGCGACGGATCTGGAAGGCGAACTGCGGGTGCTGGGCCTGGCGGTGGACATGGGGGCCTACGAACTCATCGCGGAAGCCGATTGTATCGCGGAAGGCTACCGGAATGGCTTTTCGAATGTTGCTGGCCTAACATTCAGTGGCGACGCTGAGCGCATTTCGACCGCGGACGGTTTTGTGCTTCGACTAACGCCAGCAACAACATTTCAATCCGGAAGCGTGTTTAGTGCTTCACCGGTAAACGCAGCTCGTTTCAGTACGTTCTTTTCCTTTAGAATATCGAATCGTGGCGGCATGACAACTGACTACAACCCGACACCCGGTGCCGATGGTCTCGTTTTTGTTCTGCAAGCGATTAGTGGAGCGAGTTTAGGGGTGTACGGAGGGGGCCTTGGATACCAGGGAATTACAAATAGCGTTGGAGTGGAGTTTGATACGTGGAACAACTACGATGGGACTGATTATTTCGATCCAGATTCCAACCATGTCGGTATAGACCTTAACGGTGATGTGAGTCATGGCGTTGGGGCTCCATACACAGCGAGTGTCGAACCGGATTTTGATGACGGGAATATTTGGTATGCTTGGGTAGATTACGACGGAACCATGTTGGAGGTCAGGGTTGCCCAGATCAACGCACGCCCAGTGAACCCAACCTTGAGACGAATACTCGACGTGCCTGGCGTTCTAAGGGCTCAGAATGCATTTGTAGGGTTCACTTCAGGGACTGGCGCAGGATGGGGAAATCATGACATTCTGACATGGCAATACAATAAGTGCTTCAGTCCGATTACAAATCACCCACCTTTTGTCCAAATTAGCAGTCCGACGAGTGGCGCTGTGTTTGTGACAGGAACAAACATCACCATTACTGCCACGGCCAGTGACTCGGACGGTACGGTGACGGCCGTGGAGTTTTTCCAGGGCGGTAGCAATTCGCTTGGTGTAGTCACAAAAGCCCCCTATAGCCTCGTCTGGAACAATGTGCCGGTGGGTTTATGCGCGCTAACGGCAGTGGCAGTCGATGATGGTGGGCTGCGATCGACTTCAGCCCCAGTGAATATCTCGGTGATTTATGTTAACCACTCGCCCAGCTTTACCAAGGGTGCTGACCTCACGGTTAACGAGAACGCGGGGCCGCAGACCAACGTGGCCTGGGGGACGGGGATCAGCGCGGGACCGCCCAATGAATCCAACCAGACGCTGGCGTTCACGCTCACGGCGGACACCCCGGGTTTGTTCGCGGTGC
>JBEKGJ010000046.1:0-41341 GCA_050012855.1 Verrucomicrobiota bacterium
CCAGAAATCCTCGAAGCGACCGGAGAGGATGCAGCAACGGAGCGCCAGGATGGCATTGGCTCCGCGCACCGACCAATGCATCCCAGATTGTTTGAGACGCTCGCCCACGACGGTGCGGCAGCCCGCTTCGATGACGCCCGAGCCGACAAAGAACTTCTTGGCCCGGAACTCCGCGTAGCGCATGTGGGCCGCATTGCCTTCGAAGTAACCGAGTTCCTTGAGCAGTGCCTTTTTGCTGTCGCCGCAGGTGGGTAATCGTTGGCCAGCTTTCTGAAGGAGCCGCTTAATGTCCCCGGCTTCCAGCCAGTCGCGCCAGGCTTTGGGGGCCTTGGCCTCTTGGCCCCAGAAGAGATGGGCGATGGCGTTGAGGTGTTCGTAGGAGTGGAACAGATCAACGATGTGGACGGCCTGCGGGAAATGAGTTTGGACGATGGTGCGGTTGTAACGGGCGCCGTCGGTCAGGGCGATGACTTCCTTGGCCTGGTCCAGGCCGCGGCGCACGGCCTCGGCGTACATGCGCCAGCCAAAGAGCGTGCTCGATTCAATGGCGCCGACGTAGGTGGTGGAATCTGGATCGCGCTGCGGGCGCCGCTCCTTGTCCAAGCCGGTCTGGGTGAAGACGCAGCCCAGTTTGGCTTCGCGAGTACGGGCCGAGCCGTCGGCTTGCTTGCCTGGCCGGCCCACCAGTTCGGCCTTACGCATGGGAACCCCAGTACCGTCAAAGCTCAAGTAGAGCTTGGGCCGCGCCCCGGGAGTGGGGTGGAGCACTTTGGCGGCTTGCAGGACCTGGGCCTGCTGGACCGAGAGCCACTGCTCGACTTGCCGGCCCACGTCCTCGGCCACCCGCTCGATCTCCCGGGGCTCGATCCGGAGCCGGGCATAGCAGTGCAAATCTTCGGTGGCCGACGCAAAATCCGATTGGCTGCCCGCCCGGGCCATGAGGCGGCGCACGCCGGGGGAGTAAGTGGTTTGGACGACGTCCAAGCGCTCGTCATCTGGGAAGCGGGTGCACTGACACTGGGGGCACGGGTAACAGGAGCGGGCGAAAGGCACACGGTCCAGGGTGGTCAGCAGGCGTTTGGTTCGCCGCCCGCGGCTGCTCATGCGGCAGCCGCACTCACAAAGGACCACTTCCCGGGGTGCGTGCTGCTGCCAGTGGGTGAGCAGCGTGCTCAGCACGCCCGCCCCGCCCCGATGCGCCGCCGGGAGCAGCAGGCTCTCCCAGGCCTCGAAATCAGGGCTCTGGCGGGTCGCCAGCGCCACGACTAGGCGATGGACCTCGGCGTTTTGTTCCAGTTCCACCATGAGTTTTTTTTTGGACCACTTCCGCCACCGCCAAATCGCTGAGTTGCTCGCCCACGCCAACGAGTTGGTCGACCACGGTTTCAAACTGGCGGAGGGCTTGAATCTGCTGGCGATAGAGCGGCACCACTTCCGGGTCGGTCAGGCGCACGGAGAGGGTTTTGCGCCCGTGTTTGCGGGTGAGCAAGGGATAGGGGCCGCGTTTGACCACGGAGCCGTCGGCGTGTTGGACGCGCAGGAATTGTTCGGTGAGGGAGCCTCGGCGCAACTCGCGCAAATCGGCCAGCTGTTCCAGGAGGGCTTGGCGTCGGTGTTCCAGGTTTGGGTAATCGGACGAGGTCGTTTTCATATTGTAGTAATAATACTACAATATTCGGGCCAAAAACAAGGAAAAATGCCAAAACCCTCTTTTATCTCGTCCACCCACGGCATAGGTAGTGTTGACAAGCCGCGGCGAACCCACGACAAGTATCGGCTCAATGGACCAGCTTGCCAGCCAGGTGGCGGTCGTGACGGGTGCCGGACGCGGCATCGGCCGCGCGATTGCGCTGCGATTTGCCGACGAGGGTGCGGATGTCGTCTGCGTTTCGCGCACGGTGGAGAACGCGGAAAAGGCGGCCGCCGAGGTGCGCGCGCTGGGCCGGCGCGCCTGGGCGCACGCCGTGGACGTCGCGGACCCGGTGGCCGTTGGCGCGTCGGCGACGGCGATTCTGGCCGAGACGGGCCGCGTGGACATTTTGGTGAACAACGCCGGAGTCACCCGGGACGGTCTGCTCATGCGAATGAGCGAAGAGGACTGGGACACGGTGCTCAACACGAATCTCCGGGGCGCGTTTGCCTTCACCAAGGCCTTCACGCGGGCGTTCGTCAAGCAGCGCTCCGGCCGCATCATCAACGTGGCCTCGGTCATCGGGCTGATCGGCAATGCCGGACAATGCAACTACGCGGCCAGCAAGGCCGGGCTGATCGGTTTCACGAAGTCCGTGGCCCGCGAGCTGGCCTCGCGCGGGATCACCGTCAACGCGCTGGCGCCGGGGTTCATCACCACGGACATGACCGCTGGGTTGACGGAGGAACTGAAGGCGGGCGTGCTGCGCCAGATTCCGCTGGGGAGGTTCGGCGAAGCGGAGGACATCGCCCAGGCGGCGTTGTTCCTGGCGGGACCGGGCGCGAAGTACGTCACCGGCCAGGTGCTGGTGGTGGACGGCGGCATGGTGATGTGAAATACTGCGGCAGGCAGGGGCAGCGCCCGCTTGGGAAAATTCGCCAATCAGGGCTTGACGCCCTCCGGCACGTCGCTTAGACACACGAAAAACAAACCATCAAACTGGAGAAACCAATGGCAGCAGAAAAAACGATCGAGCAACGAGTCAAGGACATCATCGTCGAACAGCTCGGCGTCAATGTGGATCAGGTGACGCCGGAAGCGCGGTTCATCGAGGACCTGGGGGCCGATTCGCTCGACACGGTGGAATTGGTCATGGCCTTGGAAGAGGAGTTTGGCAAGGAAATCCCCGACGAGGAGGCCGAGAAGCTTCAGAGCGTTGGCGATGTCACCAAGTACATTGAGGAAGCGACCCAGAAGTAACCTGGTCACGGTCCTCGGGGCAGCCGCGGCGCGCATTCGGCGATGAGCTGCCCCGCGGTGTTTCCGGCCCCCTTTATGATGAGCGATTCTTGTGCCGACCGTCGCGTGGTAATCACCGGCCTGGGCGTGGTTTCCCCGCTGGGCCTCGACGTGAATACCCTGTGGCAAAATCTCATCGCGGGGCGGTGTGGCGTGGAGCGCATCACGTTGTTTGACCCGTCGGGTTTTGATACGCAGGTCGCCGCCCAGATCAAGGAGTTCAACGCCGTGCCCGCCTTCCCGTCGCCCAAGGACGAGCGGCGGTCCGACCGGTTCACCAAGTTCGCCGTCATGGCCGGGCACCAGGCCATTCTTGACTCCGGTCTCGATCTTGCTCGTGTGAACCGCGACGAGATCGGCGTCTTCATCGGCTCCGGCATCGGCGGACTCAACACGACCGAGCAGCAGCACCAGATTCTTCTCGAACGCGGACCGGGCCGGCTCTCGCCGTTCATGATCCCGATGCTGATCCTGAACATGGCCTCCGGCCTGTTCTCGATGTACTACGAGCTGCGCGGACCCAACCTCGCCACCTGCTCCGCCTGCGCGACCGCGTCGCATGCCATCGGCGAGGCCTGGCGCACGCTCAAGATGGGGGACGCGCAGGTGATGTTCGCCGGCGGCAGCGAGGCCACCATCACGCCGCTGGGGATCGGCGGGTTCTGTGCGATGAGGGCGATGAGCACGCGCAATGCGGAACCGCAGCGCGCCTCCCGGCCATTTGATTTGGGCCGCGACGGCTTCGTCATGGGCGAGGGCGCCGGGGTCGTGGTCCTGGAGGAACTCGAATACGCCCGGGCGCGCGGGGCGCGGATTTATTGCGAAGTGGTCGGCTACGGCAACACCGCCGACGCCCACCACATGACCGCGCCCTCACCGGGCGGCGAAGGCGCGGCGCGCTGCATGCGCATGGCCCTGCGTTCCGCCCGGATGAACCCGGAACAGATTTCCTACATCAACGCCCACGGCACCGCCACGCCGCAGGGTGACATCTGTGAAACGCAGGCGATCAAGACGGTGTTTGGCGACCACGCCCGCCGCCTGGCGGTGAGTTCCACCAAGGGCGCCACGGGCCACATGCTCGGCGCCGCCGGCTCCGTGGAAATGGCGGTTTGCGTGAAGGCGATCCAGTCCGGCATCGTGCCGCCCACGATCAACCTCGAGACTCCGGACCCGCAGTGCGATCTCGATTATGTGCCGAACACCGCGCGGGAACTGACGGTCGAGGCGATCGTGAACAATTCGTTCGGCTTCGGCGGCCACAACGCCAGCCTCATCGCCCGCAAGTTCGTCGGCTGACCGCGGTCGCTCCGCGCTGGCGGCACGCTGCCGGATTCCGTGGGCTCACCGACGGTCAAGTTGCTTCAGCGCCTCAGCCGCCGCCTCGGGGTGGGCCGCTTTCAACGCCTCGGCCAGCTTGCGGACGGCGAGGGCCGCTTCCGCATGAACCCCGGGTTTCGCCAGCAGTTCCACCGCCAGCTTCAATGCCTCGGGATGCGCCGCGCCCCCCAGCGCGCCCAGCACCAGCTTGCGGTCGTCATCACTCCTCGCGCCCGCCAGCAACTGACGATAGCGTTCGACGAGCGCGGCGTCGGGATGCGCGTTTTCCTCCGCGGCCAGCCGCGCCAGGCCCCGCAGCGCCAGCACGCGATAAGGTTCGCTGTCGGTTTGGTTGTAAAGTGCCGTGAGCTGGTCCCATGCCTGCAGGTCCGGCCAGTCGGCCAGGGAGCGGGTGGCCGCTTCGCGCACGGCCGGATCGCCGTCCGTTATGGCGGTCTTCAGCGCCGCGAGGGCGACGGCGTCGCCGCACGCCGGCAGCAGTCGCAGCAACGAGCCGCGCACGTCGGCATTGCCGGCCTGGCCCAGGGCCGCGAGAACCATGGTGGATCGGCGGGCGGGGTTGGCAACGCGTGCCAGCACCTGGCCAACGGCGGTTTCGGCCTCGGCACGGGCGTCCGCGGAATGCAGGTTCACCAGCGCTTTGACCGCGGCCTCCGCCTCGTTCGCGCCCGCGAGCCGGCCCAGCCCTTGAAAGGCGAGCCGGGCGGTGAGCGTATCTGCGCTGGCAGTTTCCGCGATGATCACCGGCACCGCCAGCGGGCTGCCGCGGCGAACGAGCGCCGACAGAATCGGTGTCGTCGGACCTGTCATGCCATTGCGCAACTGCGCGATCAAGGCGCGCTCCACCGCCTCGTCCGCGGGCAGCCCGATCAGGGCGCGTTCGATCGCCTGCGTTTCCGCGGCGTCGGACCCGGCCAACGCGCGCGCCAGGATGGGCACCGTCATGGCGTCATCGTTCCGCCCGAGCGCCGCGATCGTCGCCAGCCGCACGGAAGTGTCCAGATTCGTCAATTGCTGGAGGACCGCCCTGCGCGCCCCGGGATCACGGCGTTCGGCCAGCGATTCAATCAGCAGCGCCTGCTCGGTCGGCGGGAGCTTCGGCAGCTCCGCCGCGAATCGTTGCGAGGCGTTGGTTCCCTGGATCCCCGTCATGGCGGCGATGGCCGCCGGCTTCAACGCCGCGTCACCGCCCTGCAGCGCTGCGATGATCCGCCGTTCTCCGCCGTCATGGTCCTGCCGCAGCAGGCCGAGGAAGGCGCCGCGCCGGACGTCCTTGGGCCAGGTTGGCGCCAGCAGGTCAAGGTAGATGCCGGTGGCGGCTGGGGCCTGGCCTTGGGCGGCGAGGTCGGCGGCCAGTCCCAGTGAAGCGGCGGCGACGGCCCGGCTCAGGACCGGGGAAGGCTGATGCCGGAGGGTCGCGAGGTTCCGCCGGGCCTCGGGCGAAGCGATCTCGCCGAGTGCAATGACTGCGGCCTCGGCGACGGTGGGGTTGTTCGCGCGGGCCAGCCGGGCGAGTTGGTTCACGGCGGCGGTGTCCTTGCGGACTCCGAGTGCGTGGGCGACTTGGGCCTGCGCCCGGCCGGTTGTCGTGTTCAGGGCCTGGCGCAGAGCGGCGCTGGCGGAAGATGAGGGGATTTGCGCGAGGGCGGCGCAGGCGACGCCGACGGTCGGTTCCTCCTGCAACAAGGCCGCCAGCCCGGACACGGCCACCTCGCTGCCGATGGTCGCGAGGCTCACACAAGCAAAGCGCTTCGCCTCAAAGGTCGAATCACCCGCCAGAACGCTCACCAGGTCGGTTTCCACCGCCTTGCGCCGGGCGTCGTCGTTGACGGATTCCGCGACCAGTTGCTCGTAACGGCGCAGCGGCGTGGCGTCGGCGCCGGACTCGTAATGACGCAGGTTTTCGAGCGTGGCGCTCGCGGAATCGGCCGTGACCGTGAGCGGCGCGGCGGCGAGAACCAGCAGGAACAGCGAAGTCAGGAGATTGGATTTCATCGTGGAATTGGTTGAGGGTTTCGGTTCCCGTCATCACACCACCCGCCAGGGGGCGCGCGGTTCGCGATACAACATCCGGTTGGCTTCCTCGGCGTCGAAGCGTTCCTTCACCGGGTCCCATTTGAGCTTCCGGTTGAGCCGGGCGCTGATGGTCATGCACTGCACAATGCTCTGCGCGCGGTGGCCGACCTCCGGGTTGCACAGCGTGGGCCGGCGCGTGCGGATGCCATCGAGCAGGTTGAGAATGTGGGAGGTCGCGTTGGACCAACTCAGGCCGCCGGCCTCCTTGGTCTGGAGGATGGACTTGGGTTCCGCCGTGACGAGATCGGTGTCGTCGTCCACTTGAATCCAGCCTGCGTCGCCGATGTAACGGATGTAGCGGTCGGAGAAACCTTTTCGCTGGTAGAGGATCCCCTGGACGCCGTTGGCATAGCGGCAGCGGAATGTGCCGGAGAGGGCGGTTTCACTCATGTACTTCGCCGGGTCCGGCCAGACCATGTCGCTGGTTTCGAACTCGAGCGGACCGGTGTCGTCCGTGTTCAACACCCACTGCATCTGGTCGGTGTAATGCGTGCCCATGTCCGTGTGCATGCCCTCGCCGGTGTCCCAGAAGTAGGGCCAGTCGTTGACTCGCCCGGGCACGAACGGTCGCCACGCCACCGGCCCCAGCCATTCATCGTAATCCCAGCCCGCCGGCACCGGCGTCGCCTTTTGGTGCGGTACCACGCCGCCGGTCCACACCTGCATCTCGACAGTATGCACCCGGCCGATCCGGCCTTGCCGCACGATTTCACGCGCGAACTGGTAGGACTCGGTCGAACGGCGTTGGGTCCCGGCCTGGTAAATCGCACCTTGCCGGCGGCACATGTCCACGAGTTGGCGGCCTTCGCGGATCGTGAGGCTGATCGGTTTTTCGCAGTAAATGTCCTTGCCGGCACGGGCGGCGAACATCGAGGCCATCGCGTGCCAGCGGTTGCCGGTGGCGATGTAAACCGCGTCAATGTCCGGCTGGGCGAGCAACTCGCGGAAATCAGGGAAAGCGCGGCAGTCCGCATTGCGATAGTGCGTGTCGATCGCGGTTTTTGCCGCTTTCAGGCGGTCCGCCCGCGCGTCCGAGACGGCGGCGTATTGGATTTGGGCGAGCGCCAGGAAATTCGGCAATGTGTACATGGCGCGGTTGCCGACGCCGATGGCGCCGAGCACAACCCGGCTGTTGGGGGCGGTGGCGCCGGCGCGACCCAACACGGCCGGAGCGACGATCAGCGGTGCCACGGCGGCGGTGGTGGCACGGGCGAGGAATTGGCGGCGGGTCAGCCGGGACGGGGAAACAGCGCTGCCGGCGCGGGGCAGGGGACACACGGTGGAATTCATGACGCTGCATCCTGGAAAAATGCTGGCGGTTTGTAAAGCGCGCTCGGCAGCCGGCGCTGTCCTGATTTGAATGGCCGTATCGAAAACCAGCCGCAGCGGGAACGCCGATGGTGGGTCGTGGACCGCCGGGCCACGACGCCATGTTCCAACTGCCCGCCCAGCGGTCGGGCAGCCACCGAACGAGGTTCCCGTCTTGCCTCATCCACGACGGGCTCCTAATCTGCACCCCGTCATGAGCGATCCGGAATTCAATGCTGGCGGAAGCCTGCGCGGGTGCCGGGCGGTGTTGCTGGCGCTGATCCAGTTGCCTGCTCGCGGGCCGCTGGTCCCGCGCATCCGCTTCGAAGCGCCAGTTGAAGTCGAATCCGTTTCATTGCCCGCTTGAGACCCGCCTTGATTCCATCCCTCCTGCTGGCCGCGCTCCTGCCGGCGTGTCGCACGACCCCTTCGCTCCCGCCGGTGGATTTGCAGGCCACCGGATGGAGGGTGCGCCAGGGGCAGGCGGTGTGGACTTCCGCGCGTGGTGCGTCTGGCGTGGCCGGCGAACTCATCGTCGCCATCCGTGGGGACGGGGCTTGTTTCGTCCAGTTTGCCAAGCCGCCATTTACGCTCGTCACCGCCCATTCGCAGGCTGGCGCCTGGGCGTTGGAGTTGCCCCCGACACGGCGGTACTTCCACGGGCTGGGCCAGCCGCCCGCGCGGTTCGTCTGGATTGCGTTGGCGGAGGCTCTCGCGGGCCGGGCACCGGGTGGCGGCTGGCAGTTTGCGTGGCCGGAGCCGGCGGGCTGGCGCCTGGCAAATCCGGCCACAGGCGAAGCGCTCGAGGGTTACTTCACACCATGACTCGCTGGCTTGGTCGCTGGTGGTGGGCATTGCTGGCGGTGCCGCTGGCCGCCGGGCTGTGGCGGGTGCGCCTGGACACCGAGGTGCTAAACCTACTGCCCGGCGGGATCCCGGTGGTGCGCGGGCTTCAGCTTTACCAGAAACACTTCACCAACGCGCGCGAGCTGATCCTCACGGTGCGGGCGGCGGACGCGGAATCCGCCGAGACGGCCGCGCGCCGGCTCGCCGAGGCGCTACGTCGCGAAACCAACCTCGTCGCCAGCGTGGTCTGGCAGCCACCGTGGCTGGAGCACCCGGAGGACATGGTGGAGTTCATTGCCTACCTCTGGCTGAACCAGCCGCCTGCGCCGTTTGCGGAACTCACGAACCGGCTGGCACCGGACCGGCTCGCCGCAGTGGCGAGGGAAGCGCGCGACCAGCTTGCCACCTCGATGTCGCCCGCCGAAATCGCACGGCTCAGTTACGATCCGTTTGGCTTGACGCAGCTTCCTGGAAACACGCTGGGCGGGGCAGGTTTCACTTCGCCGAATCAAGGCTTCGCCTCGGCGGATGGGACTTTCCGCGTGATTTATGTGCAGGCGCGAACGGAGTTGGGGAATTACCGCGAATGTTCAGAATGGTTGAAGTCGGTGCAGGCTGCGGTCGGCGGCGTGCGCACCAACGCCAGTGACGGGGCGGGAGTGACGCTGCGCTACACGGGGCGGCCGGTGTTTGTTTCGGAGATCGCCGCCGCCATGCAACGGGATTTGAGCGGTTCCGTGACAGGCACCGCGTTGATCATCGCGCTGCTGTTCTGGTTGACGCACCGCCGCTGGCTGCCGATGCTCTGGTTGCTGGCGCTGCTGGCCATGATCCTCGTGGCCACGGTCGGGCTGGGTGGCCTGCTGCTGGGGTCCATCGGCGTGGTGAGCCTGGGCTTCGCGGCCGTGCTGCTGGGCCTGGCCGTGGACTACGCCGTGGTGCATTACCAGGAAGCACTGTCGCATCCGCAATTGTCGGTGCCGGAAATCCGCCGCGCCATCGCGCCGAGCATTCTCTGGGCGGCGATCACGACGATTGCCGCGTTTCTGGTGCTGAACCTGGGCGGCCTGCCCGGGCTCGCGCAACTGGGTTCGCTGGTGGCCATCGGGGTGGCGCTGGCCGCGCTGGTGATGGTGATGCTCTATCTGCCGCCGCTGTTTCGCGAACGGCGGAAACCGCCCGTCGGTTACACCCGCCCGGCGTGGTGGACTTTTCTGCTGCCGCCCCCGCAAACGCTCGCTGCGCCGGCGGCGGGCGCGGGGGCAGCCTCGTCCCGCCTCGCGCTGGGAGCAACGGTGTTCCTGATTATTCTCGCCGGCGCAGTGCTGTGCGTGCGGTTTCCCCGCCTGGATCGGACCGCGAACGCGCTCCGTCCGCCATCGGCCGGAGCGGAGACGGCGTTGCAGGAAGTCACGGCTGCGTTGGGCCTGCCGAAAGACCCGCTCTGGGTGGTCGTCGCGGGACCGAACGAGAGCGCGGTCGGCGAGCGGCTGACCAAAGCTGAGTCGTGGCTGCAGCAGGCGCAGTCAAACCACATCATCAGCGGCTCCTTGCTGCCAGTGGCGCTGTGGCCAAACCCGGAGAACCAGATGGCAAATCGCGCCACCGCCCGCGTGCTGGGCACACGTGGGCCCTTGATGCGCGAGGCCGCGGCGCGGGCGGGCTTTGCCACGAACGCGCTTTTCCTGACGGACGAACTCGTCCGCGCCTGGGCGCGCACGGGCGAAAGCACGGGCGTGGTCTGGCCGACGAACGACCTGAGTCGGTGGATTCTCAAGCAGTTCGTGGCGCGCTCCACCAACGAATGGTTCGCGATGGGCCTCGTGCAGCCGCCTGCGAATCGCGTTGCGCTGGTGGCCCTGGCGGATTTGTCCGGGCGCATGGCCGCCGATGGAGTCTTGTTGTCGGGCTGGGAACTGTTGGGCACCACCACCCTGAGACGCGTGCAGGAACGTATGTGGCTGGTGCTGCTGCCCATGGTCCTGCTCGTGCTGGTTTCGCTCGGGCTGGCCTTTCGGCGCGCCGTCGAAGTGCTGCTCGGCCTGGCGGTGCTGTTGCTGAGCGCGCTGTGCCTGGCGGCGCTCATGGCGTTGGCCGGCTGGTCGTGGAATCTGCTCAACCTGATGGCGCTGCCGCTCATGCTCGGCACCGGCGTGGACTACGGCATTTTCATGCAACTGGCCCTGCGTCGCCACGGGGGCGACGTGCGCGCGGTGCGCCGCTCGATCGGTCGCGCACTGCTGCTCTGCGGCGGGACGGCCGTGGTGGGCTTCGGCTCGCTGGCCTGGTCCAGCAATGCGGGCATGGCCAGCCTGGGCCGGGTTTGCGCCGTCGGCATCGGCGCGAACATGCTCATCGCCGTCTATCTGCTGCCGGCCTGGTGGGTGTGCTGCAACGCCACGGAGCGGTTGGTGGGTGAAAACGTGGGTCGCCTGGCACGCCCCTCGGCCACCTATGGGCCGAAGCTTTGGCGGTTGGGGCTTTTCGCCGTCCGTGGGATGCCGCGAAGTGCGGGCCGCGGGCTCGGTTTTTTCGTGGCGCTGGCCTACCGGTTGTTTCGTCCGGAGCGGTTCCGCGTGGTCGAGGAGAATCTGCTGCCGGTGGTCGCGGACGATCGAAGGCAGGCGCGGTCCGCCGCCCGCAAACTGCTGGCGAACTTTGTCGTGAAGATCATCGAGTTGTTGCGGCACGAGAGCGGCGCCTCCACCGAGATCGCGCTGTCGCGCTGGAGCGGTTATGAAATCTTCGTGGGCGCGCTCTCGCGGCGGCAGGGGGTGCTGCTGGTGACGCCCCATCTTGGCAACTGGGAAACCGGTGGTTTTCTACTGGGCCAGAAGGGCGTGCGGTTGCTGGTGCTCACCCAGCCCGAGCCCGGCCGCGGCTTCACCGAGTTGCGTCAGCAGGCCCGCGCGCGGTGGGGCATCGAGACGCTCGTGGTCGGGCAGGACGCTTTTGCGTTTGTGGAAGTGATCAAGCGCCTGCGAGACGGCGCGATTGTGGCGTTACTGATGGACCGGCCGCCACCCGCCTCCGCCGTGACCGTGGAGCTGTTCGGTCGTCCGTTTCAGGCTTCGATCGCTCCGGCGGAGCTGGCCCGGGCCGCGGGTTGCGCCCTGGTGCCGGTTTACATTGTGGCCGACGGCAAGGGCTACGCCGCGCATGTGCTGCCGGAGATCGCCTACGACCGTCCGGCGCTCGGCGATCGCGAAGCGCGACGGCGGCTGACGGCGGAAATCATGCGTGCCTTTGAGCCGGCGATCCGCCAGCATGCCGACCAATGGTACCACTTCGTGCCCGTCTGGCCGAAGGACGGAACGCAACGGTCATGACAAAACCACGCAACGTCCGCATTTGCAGTTTCTTCGTCGGCGCGCTGCTAGCGCTGCTGCTGGCGGCCTTGCCGGCGCGCGCCGCCGACACGAACTCCGTGATCGCGGCCTGGCTCTCGGCCCAGACGAACATGTCCACGTGGTCGGCGGATTTCGTCCAGACGCGCTGGCTCAAGGTGCTGAACCAGCCGCTGGTTTCCACCGGCCACGTCTGGTTCGCCCGGCCCAACCATTTTCGCTGGGAACTGGGCAACCCCGCCCAGACCATCGCCGTCCGGGACGATGAGCAGTTGCAGGTGATTTACCCGCGGCTGAAACGCGTGGAGCAATACCCGCTGACCGGCGCCAAATCAGGACCTCTGGGCGAGGCACTCGGTCTGTTGGATGCGGGTTTCCCCCGGAACCGCGCTGATTTCGGCGCGCGTTTCCGGCTGTTGACCCTGCACGCTACGAACGACGCCTGGCTGCTCGAACTGCAACCGGCCAGTGCCTCCGCGCGACGCGTGATGCCCGTGATCCGGGTCACGCTGGCTCAAACCAACTTCGCGCTGCTGGCCAACGAACTGGAATTCCCCGACGGTTCCCGAATGCGCAACGATTTTCGCAAGGCGACGCTGAACGCGGATTTCCCGGCTGACATCTTCAAGCCGGCGGTGGAGGCCGGTTTCACCGTGGTCAAACCGCTGTCGCCATGAGCGCCCCCGTGGACCTCGCCGCGGCGCTGCAATTGCTACCGCATGGACCGGAGTTTCGTTTTGTGGACCGGCTCCTGAGCCTGACCCCGGGCCGGGAAGGCGTGGGCGAATATCGGGTTCGCGGTGACGAGCCGTTCCTGCGCGGCCATTTCCCGGGCGAGCCGCTGATGCCCGGAGTACTGCTGGTGGAAGCCGCGGCGCAACTCGCCGGCATCGTGGCGCAGACCGACCCTGAAATCGGCCCACTCGACGGGTTGAAACTGACCGCCATCCGCGCCGCCAAGATAACGGGCTCGGCGCAACCGGGTGACACGATCCAACTCACGGCGCGCATCACCGGACGGCTCGGACCGCTGATCCAGGCGGAAGGGGAGGTCACGCTGAACGGCCGAGTTCTGCTGACGGCGACACTGGTGCTTGGAGGCGTCAGCGCGGGATTGCGGGCCGCCATTTGGAGCCGGGTGGCGCCGTAACGCGGTAGATTCCCAGCGTATCCCATTTCAAATCGCGGTCCGGCGGTTGAAGAGGACCTTATTTGGCCAACAGTTTGCGCCACTCGGCCCGCGAGGTTTTGCCTCGCTCATTCGACAACGGGGTCTGGCGGAAGTGCCAGGTGCGCGGCACCTGCCAGGCGGGCAGGCGTTCGAGCAGGAACTGCCGCAGTTGGCTCTCTTTCACCGGTTGGCGGGAAACGACGACGGCGGCGATAGCCTCTTCGCGTCCACCCTCCACCGGCACGCCGAGTACGGCCGCTTCGCGCACCAACGGATGCTCAAGCAGAGCGTTCTCGATCGTCTCTGGCGCCACTTTGCGTCCCGCCACGTTGATCAGGTCGCCGGCGCGGCCGAGCAGAAAGACCTGGCCGTCGCGGATGGCGGCCAGGTCGCTCGTGCAGAAGACGCCGTCGCCCAGCCCGGGCGCCGCTTCCGGCCAGTAGCCTTGGGCCACGTTGGCGCCACGGATTTCGAGGCATCCGGTTTCCGCCACCGCCAGCGAGACGTTCGCCACCGGCGTACCGGCGAGGGAACCGTCAGATCTCGGTGTGTTGGTGTGGTCGTAGGCGATGCCGCCACACTCGCTGGCACCGTAGAAATTGTGGATTTTGATCCCGGTGGCGTCGAACACCGCATGTTCGAGGGCGGTCGGGAGCGGGGCGCCCGCCGAAATGGCGAGGCGGATGTTGGGCGGAATGGCCTTCGCTTCATGCCAGGCCCGCCAGAGTGCGGGCACGGCTGGAAGCGTTAGCGCGGCGGCGCTACGAGTGGTCAGGCGGACGGCTTCGGGCAGCGGTGACGGGCCAAGAATCAGCGGGATGCCGTGGAGCAAAAGCGGCGTGACGAGGTTGGAGAAGCCATACGAATGTGCGAGGGAAATGACGCCGAGGTTCGGCCAGTCGGGTCGCAGTCCCATCGTGCCCACGAGGCTCGCCGCGTCGGCCGCGAGTTGCTCCGACGTGAAGGCGATCAGGCGCGGCTTGCCGGTGGTGGCGGAAGTGGTCTTGAGGTGGACGATCAGCGCGGGCGGGCAGGGGACTTCGGGGCGTGGCTGGCCGGGCTCCAACGGGCAGACGATCTGGCCGTCCCGCCAGGCGCGGAGCACGGTGAAGATGAACTCCGCGCCCGTTCCTTGCGGAAAGGCCACCGGGCCGGCTTCGTTGGCGTACGCAGCCGCAGCGGTCGCCAGTTCACCGAAGGTCCAACAACCGCCCGTGGACAGGTCCCGCAGCGCGAACTCGTTCCGATGTCCGCGAGCCGCACTGCGCCAGCGTTCGTAAAGCGTTGTCACCGGGGTTAAGTGGACTTAGCCTGCCG
This sequence comes from Verrucomicrobiota bacterium, assembly GCA_050012855.1. Classification (GTDB taxonomy): domain Bacteria; phylum Verrucomicrobiota; class Verrucomicrobiia; order Limisphaerales; family J093; genus JAJXZJ01. The sequence continues at coordinate 14,336 of JBEKGJ010000046.1, forward strand.
GCCGATTCCGAATGCTGCAAGCGCCGATCCATCCGGGTAGTGTCCTGATTTGCCTTGCCCGGTGGGGCGAGCCGCTCGACGTGAGCTCGCCGACACGTCCTCGCGAGCCGTTCACACCGTCGGGTTTAAACGGCTCGTCAGAGCCTTGCCCTACCGGATTATGGCCCCGCCTCCATCCGCCACCCCGCCGCTTCCAGTTCGAGCGGGACACGTTCGCCTTCGCCAATGAGCTGGTGTGTGAATACCGCTTCGATTTGCCGGGCGGACGTCCCAAGCTGACGGCGCGGGTGCCCCGTCCTGATTACACGCTGCGGTGCTTCGTCCTGGCGCGCGCGGCACGTCAGTTTCTTTACCACGCCGAGTTTCAACCCGACCTTCCGTCACTGCCGGAAGCGGAATGTCGCGCTCGAATCCGCCAGGTCATTTCCCGCAACCCTCGGATACCGTGTGCATCCGAGCGGCGCGTGCAGTTCCCCGGCTGCGAAGGGCTGCGGGCGTTCAGCCGAATCGGCGAAAAATGGCTCAAGGCCGCGTGCGGCGGCGCGTGGCGATCCTACGTGCTGCGGAGCCACTGGCGGATGGTGTTTCCCCTTTCGCGCCGGCACCAGGCGCGCACGGCGGAGCGGTTGCAGGTCAGGTTGACGGCGGGGTTCCCCCCCATTGTTCACCTGGTCCGCTTCCCGCAGCTGACCATCAACCATGGGATGCTGCTGTTTGACGCGGAACTGCACGGGCAACAAACCACCTTCCTGGCGTACGACCCCAACGACCCGGCACGCCCCGCCCGCCTTGCTTACGCCGCCGCCACCCGCACCTTCTCACTGCCCGCCAACCGGTATTGGGCCGGAGGCAACCTCGACGTCATCGAGATTTATCGCAGTTGGTGGTTCTGAATGGCATCGCGGGGCGCGGAAGGTCTCCAGCGGGGACGCCAGAACGCGCCGCCGAAAAACACCAGGCCGCAGAGATTGATGCCAACGATGTAGCCCAGCTTGTAGCCGCGGCTAACATTGCGCATTGAGTAGATATCCACGTCTTTGCCCATGAGCAGCGCGGGCAGGGCCATGGGCATGCAGGCGCCATGCACCATGCCCCAGCCAAAGCCGAAGCGCGTCTCCGGCGGATACAGCCTGGGGCCGGCCCAACCGTAGAGCCACCCGAGCAGCAGACCGACGAGGCACAGCCGCAACGCGGCAAGCAGCCACGACCGCCATGGGCAGCGCGCAAGGAACTGGACAGACCATGATCGCGACATCGTCAGGTCGGGAGCGGAACCACATCCGCCGTCGGCGGACGCGTGCGCTGCCGCGACTGCCGCAACCAGCGAAACCACCGCCAGGTGTCCGGCAGGACGTGAATTCGGCTGGGGCGAGACGCCAGGATCACCGGCACCGGCAAAAATTCCACGCGGAACCCGGCCGCAATGAATGCCAGGAGTGTCTCCGATTCCACTTCGAAATGCTGGCTTTGGATCGGCAATTGCGCCCACGCATCCAATCGCAGAAGGCGAAAGCCGCATTGGGAGTCCGGCAGGCAACGGTCGGTTCGTCGCGAAAGCTGGCGGCTCATCCAGCGATTGACCAGGCGGCGTAACCTGGGCATGGCGGCGGCGCCGGTCATGCGGTTGCCCACGACCAGCATGGCGCCGGTGAGGTGGGCGCGCTGCAGAAAACCAGGAATTTGCTCGGGGGCGTGCTGTCCATCGCCGTCAAGGGTGATGGCCCAGCGGGAACCCAGTTTCCACGCTCGTTCGAGTCCGGTGTGCAGGGCCGCTCCCTTGCCCCGGCGGCGGTCGTGGCGTTCGACTCGGGCTCCCGCCGTCAGCGCCAGCTCGGCGGTCATGTCCGTGGAGCCGTCATCCACCACGATCACTTCGGCCACCTGCGCCCGCACGCGCCGGACCAGCGGGCCGATGGTGGCGGACTCGTTCCAGCACGGAATGATGGCGACACATTGCTCGCAGGGGCTCACGCCCTCCACGCTACGGGAAACCGTGCGGGTGCTAAAGCGAAATTGTTTTGCCTGCCCTAGCCTGGCCGGATTTACTGCGGGTCAACGATCCTGATGTTCCAGTCAAGTTTAGCTGACCTGACTGCCAACGGTTCCCCGCCGCCGGCGCCGCATGACCATGCAGTGGTGGCCGTCTGGAACGATGCGATGCACGAGCGCGACCGCTTGGCCAAGCGGGGTCGCCGGACATTACGGGATCGGTGCAGGATCCTCGAAACCTGTCTGACCACCTCCTCATGTCCAGTCGCGTCCTTTTGATCAGCGCCAACGGCTATGAAGTGCCTTACGCCGTTTTTCCGCTGGGATTGGCCCAGTTAAACGCCGCCCTGCGCGCCGCGGGGCACGTAACGAGATGGGTGGATTGCCTCGCCGACCGCGATCCCATCGAGCGCACGCTGGAGGAATTCAAACCAGACTTTGTGGGAGTGTCATTGCGCAACATTGACGACGTGGCGTTCAAAAAACGGGAGACGTTCTACGGCACGCTTTTCGAGCTTTGCAGGCGCATTCGGCAGCAGAGCCCGGCGCGCATCATCGTCGGCGGAAGTGGATTTTCGATCTTTCCCGAGCCGTTGCTGGAGCGCTGCGGCGCGGACTTCGGAATTCAGGGCGAAGGCGAACGGAGCCTCCTGGACCTGCTCGCCGCGCTCGAAACCCGCACGGATTACCGTCAAATAGCCGGATTGGTGTTTTGTGACAACGGGGTCATCCGCTCCAACCCCCAGCAGCCGGACCGTCTCGATCGGCCACTGACTCCGGAGGACCGGCCGGACCGCCTGGTGGAGTTCTATCTTGCGCGCAGCTTGATGCTCAACGTGCAGACGCAGCGGGGTTGCTCGTTCGAGTGCAGCTATTGCACCTACCCGCTGATCGAGGGGAGGCGACATCGTCGGCGCCCGCCCGAATTGGTGGCGGACGAACTGGCGCAGTTGGCGGCGCGTGGGGCGCGTTACGTGTTCATCGTGGACTCGGTGTTCAATTCGTCGCCGGCGCACGTCTTTGAAACCTGCGAGGCCATCCTGCGCCGGGGTGTGAAGATCCAGTGGGGCTGCTTCCTCCGGCCGCACGGGTTGACGGCGGAACAGATGGACATCATGGCCCGGGCGGGACTGGCGCACATCGAGTTTGGGTCGGACAGCTTGTCCGACCCGGTGCTGGCGGCCTATCAAAAGCGGGTCCGGTTTGAGGACATCCGTCACTCGGCGGAACTGGCAGCCCGGGCCCGGGTGGATCAATGCCACTTCCTGATTCTCGGTGGCCCGGGCGAAACCAGGGAAACGCTCGAAGAAACCCTGGCGAACTCGCGCCAACTCCCCGACAGCGTGTTCCTGCCGATCACGGGTATGCGGGTCTATCCCGGCACCGCGCTCCGCCAACGGGCCGTGGCGGAAGGCGCCATTACGGCGGAAACCGATTTGCTCGAGCCCTGCCATTATATCGCCCCGGGGCTGAGCGCGGAATTCATCCAGCACCGGTTGACTGAATTCCTGAAGACCGATCCGAACTGGATCATCGGCGAGCCGCCGCCCTCGTTTCACCAACTGATCCAGCGGTTGCGCCAGCGAGGCGTGGCCGGCCCGTTATGGACCTATTTCGCCATGCTGCGGCGGCTGGCGCCCGCCCCGGTGGTGGTTTGAGCGCCTTCCCTGTGAAACGGCTCCTGCTCATCGCCCCGCTCGCGCCAACGAGTCTGTTCGGCGCGGACTTCCACTTCCGGCTTCCCTGCCTCGGCCTGTTGAAGGTGGCGGCCCTCACGCCGCCCGATTGGGAGGTCGTGATCCTCGACGAGGCAGTGCAGCGGATTGATTTTGAACAACCGGCGGATCTGGTTGGTATCACGGCCATGACCTGCACGGTGAAGCGCGCCTATGAAATCGCCGACCGGTTTCGACTGCGCCACATCCCGGTGGTCATGGGCGGCATGCACCCGTCAAGCCTGCCGGACGAGGCGCTGACCCACGCCGACAGCGTGGTGATTGGCGAAGCGGAGGGGCTTTGGCCGTGCGTGCTCGTGGACGTGGATAATGGAACGCGCCGGCCCATTTACCGACACGAGAACGGTCCGCCGTCGCTCACGCATCTTCCCCGGCCGAACTGGGATCTCTACCGGGGGAGAGGTTACCTGCCGGTGCATTTCATCGAGACGACGCGCGGTTGTCCGCTGGACTGCGAGTTCTGCGCCGTGACGACCTTCTTTGGCGGCAAGTACCGCAACCGGCCGCTGGACGATGTCCTGGCCGAGTTGCGAGGTCTGCGACCCTTTGAGGGCTTTGTCATGAAGAACATGGTTTTCTTCGTGGACGACAACATCGTCAGCAGCCGTGCCCACACGCGCGCGTTGCTCAACCGGCTGGCCGATCTCGGCATTCAATGGCTCGGCCACGCGTCCGTGAACCTCGCCAGCGATGCCGAGATATTGCAGCTCTGCCAACGAAGCGGTTGTCTGGGCGTGTTCATCGGCTTCGAAACCCTCTCTCCTGAAACCATGCGGAGCATCGGCAAAAAGAGCCGCCTGCGCATGCAATACCTCGATGCCATCCAGAAGATTCACGATCACGGAATCGGCATCGATGGATCCTTTGTCTTTGGATTTGACACGGACGACGAAGGGGTTTTCGAGCGGACGCTGGACTTTGTGACCCGCGCCCGGATCGAAATTCCTTATTTCTCGATCCTGACGCCTTATCCGGGCACCCGGCTGCACGACCGGTTGGAGCGCGAGCAGCGGATCCTCCACCGCGACTGGTCGCTTTATGACACCAGCCACGTGGTGATACGGCCTCGCCGGCTCACCGTGGACCAGTTGCAGCAAGGCTACCTGCAGGTGTTCCGCCAGGCCTATTCCCAAAGTTGTATCGCCGCCCGGATGCGCCACACCACGTCCTGCCGGCCGCTGTTCGTGCCGATGAATTTCGGGTTCCGCGATGGCGTGGAAACGCTCGGTCGTGAGAATGATCGTGCCGGTGGTGGAGCCGCTTGCGCGGTGGCATCTACAAGGGCAAATCATGCTTTTCCCACCTAGAACCGACTGCCCAAGGCAACGTGTCGTCGTCACGGGCGCGGGGATCGTGACGGCGCTGGGCGTCGGCTGGCGAGTCAACGCCGACGGGTTCCGCATCGGTCGCGCGGCGTTCCGCCCCGTCACGCTGTTCGATGTCTCGCGGCAGCGGGTGAAAACGGCGGGTGAGATCGCGCTGCCGTCGTCGCTCCCGCCGACGCGCCTGAGCCCGCGCACGCAGCGGCGGCTCAATCGCGCCAGCCGGCTGCTCCTCTGGGCCACGGCCGAGTCCTGGAACCAGGCGGGCTGGGAGCCGGACGGACCGGTGGCGCAAGTCTTGGGCACGACGAACTGCGGCGCGGAATCGGGCGAGAGCTACTACCGGCGCTCGCTGAAGTCGCCGCCCGGCCACCACGGGCAACCGACGCAGGCCCTGGGCCACCAGGCGCAGCGACAGGCGCTCGATGTTGCGGAGGCGATTGGATTCGATGGTTCGATTACACTCATCAGTAATGCTTGCGCCTCGGGATCCAATGCCATCGGGCACGCCTGGGAACTGGTGCGGTCCGGCCGCGTGGAGCGGGTGCTCGCCGGCGGCTATGACGCGTTGAGCCAGATTGCGTTTTCAGGTTTTGATTCGCTCCAGGTGCTTTCCCCGACGGTCTGCCGCCCGTTTGGCCGGCAACGCGACGGTTTGACGCTCGGCGAGGGCGCGGGCATGCTGGCCTTGGAGCCGCTGGACCGGGCGCGGCAGCGCGGCGCCGAAATCCTCGGCGAGCTCATCGGCTACGGATCGGCCACCGACTGCCACCACCTCACCCAACCCCATCCTGACGGCGTGGCCGCCCTGGCGTCCATGACGGAGGCCTGTGCCCGGGCGGAGATCAATCCTGAATCCATCAACTACATCAATGCCCACGGCACGGGCACGCCGTTGAACGACGCCGCGGAGGCGCGGGCCATCAACCGTTGGGCCGGGGCCGGGGCCGCCTCGCTGCCCGTCAGTTCGACCAAAGGCTCCATTGGCCATCTGCTCGGTGCGGCCGGTGCCGTGGAAGCGGTCATTTGCCTGATGGTTCTGCGGGAGCAATGGCTGCCGCCGGAGCCATGGATTGAAACAGTTGACCCAGTCTGCGCTTTCCCCGTCGTCCGCGAGCCGCGCGACACCAGGGTAAATGTGGTTTTGTCGAACTCATTCGGTTTCGGCGGCGCCAACGCGTCGCTCTTGTTCCGGAGGTGGCCTTGACCCCGATCTTCATACGCAGTTACGGCGCTGTGTCGCCGGCTGGTTGGGGCGTTGAGCCTTTGATGAAGGTCCTGCGCACGGGCGAACCGCTGCCGGCGCAATCCCTGGTCGCTCCGACCGGCGACCGTCCCCGGCGCGTGCTGACCGTTCCGGCGCCGGCCGTTCGGCCTGCCGCGTTGGGGCATCCCCGGCTGCGCCGGGCCAGTGTCATTTCGCAATTTGCCGTCGCCGCGGCGGCGGAGGCCCGACAGCGCTGCGCGGTCCAATCGGGCCAGGAGCCGCGGTTGGGTGTGGTAACCGGCACCCACGGGGCCTCGATCCGTTACTCGGAGCGGTTCTTCGGCGAAGTGCTGCGCGACCCGGCCACGGCGAGTCCGCTCCTTTTCCCGGAAACCGTCACCAACGCCCCCGCCAGCCACCTGGCGGCGTTTCTGGGTGGCGCGCCGTTGACTTACAGCCTGATTGGCGATCAAACCGTATTTGTCCAGGCGCTGTTGGTTGCCACCGATTGGTTGCTGGAGCGCCAGGTGGACTTGTGCCTCGTGGTGAGCGCGGAGGAAACCGCCTGGATGATCGCCGACGCGGTGCAACGGTTCGGACACAGCATCGTCAGCAGCGAGGGCGCCGGGGCGCTCGTGCTCGCGCGGGAGGCGGGGAACAACCCGGGCATCCTGCTGGAGCGCATTACCGACGCTCATATCTACGCCGGACACGTCACGAAGGAAGCGGCGGCGCACGCCATGCGAAAAGATTTTCCCGGCCATGGCCCGAAGGAACTCTTGGTGGACGCCCGCTGTGGAGTTCCGCGGGTGGATCGCGCCGAAACCGCAGCCTGGCAGGACTGGCCCGGCCCGCGGCTTTCGCCGCGCGCGGTGCTGGGCGAGGGCTTGAGCGCGGCCACCGCCTGGCAGTGTGTCGCGGCCTGCGCAGCCTTGGCCGACGGCCGCGCCGACGCCGCCAATGTGAGCGTCGTGGGCGCAAACCAGCAGGCAATCGGCGTCCGCTTCGTCCGGGTGTGATTGCTTTGGCCCCACGATCCTGCCCTGTTTCAGATTTCCCCTCCGGCCGGCGATCATTATACTGCCTCCGTGAGCATGCGCGTCATCTTGGTCACCGGCGCCAACGGGCATCTCGGCCGCGCCATTGCCGAAGCCTTTTTGGCGGAAGCGCCGGGCAACTTCGTCTGGCTCGGCGTTCACAACCGTAGAGTGAACGCCGACGAGTTGGTCCAACGCCATCCCAACCGTGCCGCGTGCCTCACGCTCGATGTGACCCAGCCGGCTGCCTGGCACGGGGCCGTGGAAGAAATCATGGCGCGGCACGGTCGGGTGGACGTGCTCGTCAACAACGCCGGCTTCCACGAAGACGGTCTGTTGGCAACCCTGCCGGCCGAATCCTGGCAGCGGGTGCTGGACGCGAACCTCCACGCAGTTTTTCACGGCTGCCAGGCGGTGCTGCCGGCGATGATCGGTCAGCGGCACGGCCGCATCATCAACCTTTCCTCGCTGAGCGCCCTGCTCGCGCCGCCGGGCCAGTCCAGCTATGCCGCCGCCAAGGCGGGAGTTCTGGCCTTGACGCAGTCGCTCGCGAAGGAAGTGGCCCGGCTCGGCATCACGGTCAACGCGGTCTGCCCTGGCTACGTCGAAACCGAGGCGCTGGCCAGCCTGGGCGACGACGAGCGCAAAGCCGCCCTGGCGCGTGTGCCGATGCGGCGGTTCGGCACCCCGGCCGAAGTGGCCGCCGCGGTCCGCTTTCTGGCTTGTTCTGAAGCCGGATATGTCACAGGCTCCCGGATCAAAATTGACGGCGGCATTTTCTGAATGGAATCCAGCGACCCACTCAAGGCGGAGATCAAACAACTCCTCGTTGCCAACCTGATGTTGCAGGTCAGCGCCGATCAGATCGGGGACGAAACCCTCCTGTTCGGTCCGGGCGGGCTGGGCCTGGATTCGGTGGACGCCCTGCAAGTCGTCGTCGCGCTCGACAAAGATTACGGGCTGAAGATTCCGGACCCTGCGACCGCGAAGCGGGTGCTGCAAAACGTTTCCACCATCGCCGTCGCGGTGGCCGAGCGCCGGACGGTGGAAACCGAACCACGCCGTTGAAGCGGCTGCGCAACACGTCCCGCCCCGCAACGGGTCAGAGGCCGGCGGGAAGCCGGTTTGAATCTGCGGGATTGACACCACGTCCAAAGCCGGAAAACCTTAACGCCCATGAACACATTTCCAGATTCGACAAGTTCCCGTCGTGAGTTTCTCAAGACCACCGGCAAGGTGGCCGCCGCCTCCGCCTTGGCGGGTGTCGCTCTCCCGCGCGTCCACGCAGCCAGCGGCGACACGATCCAGATCGCCTTTATTGGCAACGGCGGTCGCGGCACCGGCGCGGTGGCCAACGCCCTGGCCACCCGCAAACAGGGACCGATCAAGCTCGTGGCCATGGCGGACGTCTTTCAGGCCCGGCAGGCCAGCAGTTACTCTGAACTGAGCCGGAATTACGCCGACCAGGTGGATGTCCCGCCGGACCGCCGCTTCCTCGGCTTCGATGCCTACAAGAAGGCAATGGACTGCCTCAAGCCGGGCGACGTGGTGATTCTTACTACGCCGCTGGCCTTCCGCTGGGTGCATTTCACCTACGCCATCGAGAAGGGGTTGAACGTCTTCATGGAAAAGCCGCTGACGGCCGACGGGCCGACCTCCACCCGGATGATCAAGCTGGCGGAACAGGCCACTGCGAAGAACCTCAAGTGCGGCGTCGGCCTGATGTCCCGTCACAGCCGGGCGCTCCAGGAACTCGCCAAACGCGTCCAAGACGGCGAGATCGGCGACATCGTGCTGATGCGCGGCTACCGGATGCACGGGCCGGTGGGGTATTTCTCCTCGCTGCCCAAGCCGCCCGGGATCAGCGAAATGCTTTACCAGGTGCAGCGCTTCCACAGCTTCCTGTGGGCGGGCGGCGGCAACTACAGCGACTTCTACATCCATATCGTTGACCACCTTTGTTGGCTGAAGAATGCCTGGCCGGTCAAGGCCCAGGGAGTGGGCGGGCGCCATTACAAGACCAGCCCCGAAGGCGCGCCTTACGTGGACCAGAATTTCGACTCTTACTCGGTCGAATACACGTTCGCGGACGGCACCAAGTTCCTCATGGACGGGCGTTGCATGACGGGGTGCAGCGACATTTACGCCAGCTACCTCCACGGCACCAAAGGCGTGGCCGTTGCCTCGCATGACGGCGACTGCGGGATGCCCTCCAGCACCTACAAGGGATTGAACGTCAGCAGCGCCAACCGGCTCTGGGTTTCCAAGGTCGCCCCGGCGGAAGCCGATCCGTATCAGAACGAATGGAACGAACTGATTGATGCCATTCGCAATGACAAGCCCTACAACGAGGTCAAACGCGGCGTCGAAGCCAGTCTGGCCACCTCCATGGGCCGCATGGCCGTTCACTCGGGCCAGGAGATCACTTGGGACGACATGCTCAACTCCGCGGAATACGCGCCCGGTCTGGATAAACTGAACGAGGATTCCCCGGCCCCGGTTCCGGCGGACGCCAACGGCGATCACGCGAAACCGATGCCCGGCAAGAAAGGCAAGCGCGAGTATTAAGCCGACTCGGCCGCAGTCTGGCCGGTTGACGATCTGACCGACAGCGCCTGGGGGAAACCGCAGGCGCTTTTTTGTTTTTCACGGATTACCGGGAAGCCGTCGCAGAGCGACGATCGAAGGTAGCCGTGGCCTTCAGTCCACGGTGGACCGGCGAGAGAGGACGCGTCGCGGAGCGACGGTTGACGCCAGATCCGATGCCCTCGCCTTTACTCCAGGCGTCGTTCCGCGACTCTCCGGTTGTTGGGCTTCACGAACCGTGGGTTCAAACCCACGGCTACTTTCATCGCCTCACGCCGCGAGGCGCGTTCCACCAGCTACTTCAGCCGGGTGACCGTGCCGTCTGGCTGCACTGCGATTTCGACCGCGCCGGGCGGCACTTCGGAAGTGGTGGTCTTCCCGCCGGGCCAGCGGACCACCAACCGACTGGGCACGCCGGTGAAGGTCATCACCTGTGCCGCCCCATCGGTGGACCAGTAGCCCGACCCGGCATGAATTTCGCGGGCGGGGCCGAGATTCGTGGCGTCACCCAGGCGGAGGACGGCGCCGACGACATTTGGGTTGCCCGGCGGACCTTGCAGATGCACCAGCAGTCCGGGCTTGCCGCGGACATTGTGGTAGAGCTTCGTCTCGGCGCCATTCTGGGTGACCACCAGATCAAGCCGTCCGTCATGGTCATAATCCGCCACGGCGCACCCGCGTTGCTCGCCATAGACCATAATGCCGCTCTCCCGGCCTGACACCGCGTCAAACCCACCGTGCCCGTCGCCGCGCAGCCAAAGCCCGCGTCCCGCATCGTAGCGCGGATGGTCGAGCGTGGTGGCGAAGAAATTCTGGCTGAGGAAAATATCCTCGTGGCCGTCGCCGTCGAAGTCACCCACGCTCACACCGAAGGCGGGCGCGAACTGGGCCTCCGCGGGCAACTCGACGGCTTCGAAGTGATCCCCCCGGTTCAAGAAGACGGTTGAGGTCAGGGTGCCGGCTTCTAACCGCGCTAGGCGCTGGAAACGGTCGCCGTAAATCTGCTGCACGCTGGAAGTCGCGTAGGCCTCGAATGTGGGAATGTGTTCGGCGATGAACGGCAGCGCTTCGCTAATGGCCACGAAATTGCGCTCGGGCACCTCCTGTCCCATCGTTGGGTCAAAGCTGGCTTCCACTAGGTCCACCGTGCCGCGATCGTCAAGATCCCCGTAGTAAAGCAGGCGTGGATGCGCCGGGCTGAGGTTCCGGCGGAACTTGTGATTGAGGCCCCAGTTGGACGCGACGATATCGAGCCGGCCGTCGCCATCAAAATCGCCCACGGCGACGCCATTCCACCATCCGGTGAGGCGGCTGAGCGTGGTCGGCGCCCGGTTGGTCGCGTCGCGGAAGGTGACGGGCGGATTCCATTCGACCAGATGGCCCGCGTCGTTCCGGAAAATGTGAAGCGGTCCCCATTCACAGGCGACGACGAGGTCGGGCCGGCCGTCGCCATCAAGGTCGCTGAACACGGCGCCGCTGACGAGGCCGAGTTTCTCAAAACGCTGGGCGACCGAGAATCGTCCGCCTTCGTTGCGGAGGAGCAGCGACGTGGCCGGCTCGGGATAACGCCCGGGAATCACGCGGCCACCGATGAACAGGTCGAGCGAGCCGGTGCCGGCCACGTCGGCGAACGACAGCGGCCCGGCGCTCGAAAGCTGGCCGAGGACGCTGTCGCCCGAGGCGTGACGGGTCAGGTCGTAGATTCGCAGGCAACCGCCATTGGTCGAGCCGTCCTCGTAATTGCTCGCGCCGAAAAACAGCGTCGAACCCAGACCAAGCACAGTAGTTTGATCGCGGGCGGCCGGACGCTGGAGGACCGGGTCGTTGACCGGTGTGAAGCCCCCATGCCCGTCATTGTGGAACACCGCCGGCCGCCCGCCCCGGCCGCTGCCGATGATGAGGTCCTCCCAGCCGTCACCGTCGAGGTCGTGCCAGGCGACGCCGGGGCCAAGCTGGCTCAGGCGGTTGGGCAGCAGTGGCTGGCGCTCAAAATCGTTGAACGGATCGTCGTGGTGCCGGTGCGCGAGCAACGGGCTGACGTCCGCAAAAAACGGTTTTGGCTCGGCGGCCGGCCGGGCTGTGACCGGTTGGGAACCGGCCTCGTCAATTTCGTAGAGTCGGTTCCCGCGCGCCGCGTTGACGAAGCTCCGGCGGCCGTTGCGCCACGTGATTTCAATCGCCAGTTCGCGATCCAGCGAGCCCGCGGCGAAGGTGCGCAACGGATCGGCGCCGGACAGGTAGTGACCGCCGGAAATCACCTCCTGGCTTTGTTCCACCGGGCCACCACGGATCACGATCTTCGCACCGATGCCCTGCGTGTTGCCGGGAAGACCCTTCAGCCGGACTGCCAGCCGTGGGGCGGTCGTGTCGTTGCGGAAGAGGCCGGGACCGTCGTTCAGCCGGTTGACAATGACGTCGAGATCGCCGTCGCCATCGAGATCGGCCAGGGCGGTGCCTTGCGAGACGCCGACCGCGTTGAAGCCCCAGGCGTCGCTGGCATCCTCGAACGTGAGGTCGCCGCGATTGCGGAACGCGAGGCAGGGCGTTTGGAAAGCTGGGAACATCTTCACCATGCCGATGATGTCCTCGGCGGTCAGCGGCTTGGCCGCCTTGGCCGCGTTAATGCGGTTCTGCATGTCCACGTTCTGGAAATCGCGCATCTGGCCGTTGGGGATGAGGATGTCTTCGTAACCGTCCAGGTCCACGTCCAGGAAGAGCGGCATCCACGACCAGTTGGAGGCCTCCACCCCGGCATAAAACGAGATCTCGGCGAAGGTGGCGTCGCCGCGATTGAGTTGGAGTGTGTTGCGCCAGACCTGGGGGCGGTTGTCGAACACGCCGATGGCCTCGGGAATTGGCCGCGTCTGGCTCACCTGGGTGTGACGGTCCCGGTGGCTGGTGGCGAGCATGTCCACGACCATGAAGTCCACCTGGCCGTCGCGGTTGAGGTCGCCGAAGTCAACGCCCATGGAGAACGTGGACGTGGTGCGAACGGCGAGACGGGGGATCGCGTGGAACCGGCCGTGGCCGTCGTTAATCCAAATCCGGTCCGGGCTCCACAGATCGTTGCAGACGTACAAATCAGGCGCGCCGTCGCCGTTGAGGTCGTGAAACTGGGCGGTAAGGCCCCAATCGCGCGGGGCCTCCGTCAGCGGACGGCCGTCCTCATCGAGGAAATGACCGTCGGTCCAGGCCATCGGTTTGAAATGGCCGTGGCCATCGTTGAGGTAAAGAACATCGGGCTCGCCCAGTTCCAACACCTCGCCCGAGGGCGTGAGTTCGAAGCGGTTGGTGAATTCGGGCGTGGTGGCGGACACGCCGTTAACGAAGGCGACCACCGGCTTGCCGTTCACGGTTTCGATCGTGAACCGCGTCTTCGGCTGGTCCATCACGGTTGCCGTGCGGTAATTCACGACATAAAGGTCCAGCGTGCCGTTGCCGTCCACGTCGGCCAATGCCAGTGAGGTGCCGCCCGTTTTGGACGCCAACCCCGCCTCCCGGGTGACCTCCCGGAAGTGGCCGCGGCCGTCGTTTTTGAACAGCCGGACGCCGTTGCCCAGCGAGTTGACGATCAGGTCGAGATTGCCGTCGCCGTCCACGTCGGCAAACACAGCGCCCGTCGAGTCCTGCCCCGCGCACGCGACGCCGGCGGCCTCGGTGATGTCCTCGAATTTCCAGTTCCCCAGGTTGCGGTAAAGGGCGCAGCGGCCCATCCCGCAGAAGAAAAGATCGCAGCGCCCGTCGCCATCCACGTCGCCGGCGGCCACGCCGGATCCGCTGACGAGATTGCGGTTGGCGATGCCGCGTTCTTCGCTGACGAAGTTGGTGAACGTGATGCCGCACGCGGCCGGATCCAGCCGGGTGAATCCGATCCGGCCAGCGGTCGGAACGTTCAGTTTGCGCCAGCGGAAATGGTCGCCCGCCTGCCAATCCGCGCCGTGGCAAAGCAGAAGCGCGCCGAGGCAGCACCCCAGGACGAGGGCGGGGCTCCGCGGCGATCGCGGATGCCACCACCGGAGGAGGCGTGCCCGGAGCGCTTGCACGGTGTCACCCTAGCACCCTCGCCAAACGGGGCCAATTGGAATTCCCGAAAGGGCAAGCTTCAGCGTGTAACCGGGGAGCAGGTCGCGGCGTCTCAGGTCACAATCCGGCGGATTGTGCCTGATGCCGCCGGGTCATGCGATGACGTGGAAACATTGGATGGTGTTGTGGCTGTGCGGTTGGATGCCGGGCGGTTTCTCGCCCCTCGCCGCCGCGGACCGGGACGCCGATCTGCTGACCGCGCCACCCTCGTCGGCGGAACTGCGGGCGAAATGGAAAGGGATGACCCGTGAAGAGCGGGAAATGGCGCGCCAGCGATGGGAGGCGCAGCGGCGGGTCGAAGCGGACAAGTTCAACCATGCGACGCCGGCCCAGCGTCGCGCCATGCTCAAGCAGCGCCAGGAAGATCTTTACCGCAAACGGGCGGGGGGCGCCCCGCTGACCGGCAAGGAAAAGAAGCAACTGAAGCGCTTGGAGAAGCGCGCGAAGCAAAATGGACGCGCCTCGCCCCGGCCAACCCACGGGACGCATGAAGCGCCGGCGGTTCGTTCGGAAAACTAGTCTGGCCCGCTCCGCTTGGGGCTGGTGTGGTGTCTCAGAATTGCCAGTATCTTTCGCCGGCTGTGGAAAGCGGTAGAGGACCACCGCAGTCCAAGGCGCTTCGCGTTTTCTGGCACATCCGAGGCGCGCCAGCGTCTTGGAGTACGCCAGCCCTCTGGCGCTTTGGCGCCCCAATGTGCAGGCAATTCTGAGACCCGCACCAGCGGGCATGGAGGGTGGGGGATCCGGGAGCGTGCGAAGCCACCGCTGCCAGGGCGGTGGCTTTCCGCTTTTGTCCGCGGTTGGTCAGTGGCAGGATGACGCCCGTGGAACGTGACGACGCCGAGTTCATCGCTGCTGTTCGCGGCGGCGATTTGGCCAGTTTCGAGCCGCTCGTCACGAAATATGAGTCGCGGATCTTCGCCACGGCCCGGCGTTACGCCCGACGCGAGAGCGAGGTCGAGGACATCGTGCAGGAGGTGTTTCTGAAGGCGTTCCACAAACTGGACACCTTCCGGGGCGACGCGCCGTTCGAGCATTGGCTGATGCGTCTCGCCGTGCGCACCTGCTACGACTTTCTTCGTGCCCATCAGCGCAACCGCGAAACCTCGTTCAGCGAGTTGTCCGATGGCGAAGGCGACTGGCTGGAGCGGTTTGCCACCGATCCTGACAACGCGGCGGAAACCGAGGACGCCGCCCGCGAGTTGGTGAACCGCATGCTGGCCGAACTCTCGCCGGCCGCCCGGCTCATCATCACCCTCCATGAAATCGAGGGGCGTAGCGTCAAGGAAATCCGCGCCTTGACCGGCTGGTCGGAATCCCTGGTCAAAGTGCGGGCCTTCCGGGCGCGGGCGGAGATGCAAAAATGCCTCGCCCGGATCGCCCGGAGCAAGTATCTGTAACCGTGCCTGAACCGTGCCCGTCTGCCTATGCGTGAGCGTATGAACCTGGTCGAGCTGCAACAAAAGCTGATCGCCTCCGCCCGGTCCCACCCACCGGGCGACACCGTCCCGCTGGGTTTTGAGCACCGGATTCTTGCGCGGTTGCGCGCCGAACACCCGCTGGATTTCTGGAGCGGTCTGGCCGCTACGCTGTGGCGCCTGGCGGTGCCCGGACTGGCGGCGGCCCTGGTATTGGGCGTCTGGAACTATGCCACCGTTGTCAAGGGCGGGGCGGAGGTTTCCCTGGCCGCCGACCTCGAAAGCACGGTGTACGCCGTGGTGGATGCTCCGGCTGAAACGCTGTGAAGCCGTGGAGAGCCATCGCCGCCGCACTGGCCTTGTTCGTGGCCGGTGCGCTTTGCGGGGTGATGACCGATCAACTGGTGGCTCATCACAACCGGCGCAAACCGATTGCGCCGGATCTGGTCGGCCCACTGGGCCAGCGGGTGGCCATGGTGCGTCGCCTCGAGAACCGGCTGGATCTGACCCCGCAACAGCGGACCCGCATTGAAGTCATCATCCGCGAAAGCCAACAGCGCCTGCGCGACATGTGGGACCCGATCGCCCCGCGCGCCGAGGAAGAACTGCGTCACCTCCATCGGGAGATCGAACTCGAGCTGACCCCGCCGCAACGGGCGCAGTTCAAGGTCCTGCTCAGCCAGCCATCGCGCGGTTCGAGAATGCCCGGGTCGTCCCGACCTCCCGGCTCCGGTCGCCGTTCCCCGGCCGGCACGAATGCGCCTCGTGGTTCCGCCAGCCTGACCAACAGCGAACCCGCGGTGCCCACCAACCCGCCAACGGAGCCGCGCCCGACCAACGGAACCGGGCCTTGAGAAGCTGCCTGATCCGTTTGGACCTGCTTACGGACCATGAACCTGATCGGTGGTTCGGGAGTTGTGCTTGGAGTTCCGCCTTCAGGCGGTCCAAGCCGCGTAAACGCGGAACTCCAAACGGTCATTTCATGAGATGGTCCGGCGCGGCCGCGGTCACGTTACGAACCGGGGGGCGAACACCGGCCGCGATTGGTGCCGCCGGAGCAGCTTGACGAAGCGTGCCACACCATCCTGGGCCGTCGCGCCGAGGTCGAATTGAATGCATTCCCGGAAATAGGCCCGGCGGAACGCCTCATCCCCGACCGGGTGACTCCGAATGATCTCTTCCAGCGCCGCAACCCCGGCCTCCCGCGCCGTGCGCAACCGGCTCTTCAACGCGTCATCGCCCGCGCTTCGCCGCAACGCCCACGCCGCATAGACGAAGGGCAGACCCGTCAACTCAAACCAGGCCGTGCCGAGGTCCCAGATCGAGTGCGGATATCCCGCCCAGGCAAACTCCAGCGCCGCGTCACCGATCAACAGCACGGCATCGCGGCTGGCCGCCTCGTCATAGGCCGGCAGCGGGACAAATTCGGGCCGCAGACCCCGTTCGCCCAGCAACACGCGGAGCAGGTTGACGCTCGTCAGTGACGCGGGGTCACAGAAGACTTTGCGGATGCGGTCCAGCGGTTGCCGGTGGGCGAGGAACACGCTCCGGACTTCACCGTGCGAGACGATGCCAATGCCATCCAGTACGTCATACTGGCCGGTCAGCAGCACCTCCGAGAGGCTGACCAACGCGGCGTCGAGCTCACCGTGCCGGAGCCAGTGCGCAAGCTGGGATGGCGGCGCAAACACCGTTTCCGTTTCCAGCCCACGGGTGAGCGGCACGGCGTTGAGGTAGGGAACCGATCCGATTCGCCGGGCGGGACCGGCCGCGAGTGGCGCGCGGTTCATGGCCTTGCCGCCCGTTTCCCCAGCCGGCCCCGGCTGCCGGCCGCGCCGGTTCCGGTCGGCCAGGGAACCTGGGTGCCACGGGTCATCCATGCGTGCTGTGGTGCGGCCTGTATTCCGAGGTCGCGACGGGATCCTGCTCGAATCATCGGAGAGAATCCAAGGGCTCGCCGCCCCGCCTTGTCAATGAGAACCACCCGCCCTGCCGGCTGGCCACTCCTGTTGGCCACCACTGGTGGTTGCGGTGGCGATTGGGGAATGTCCCGGAAACGCCAATCCCGGCTTTGCGAGGCCGGCCGCAAGAGAAGTGCCAACCCAAGTGAGGATGGCCCCTCCTGACTCAGCGATCCGGACCGCAGCAGCCTGCGGAGTGGCGCGATCGAAGCAACTAATTCCAAGTCCACGCCGGAGCTACCCCGTGGCCAGATTGTCCTCCAGGATCGCGGATTTCCAGGCTGGCGGTTCGGTGGGGACAGGTGCCGCGTCGTCCCACGTGCGGACCGGCTGGTAAAATGTGTCACGTTGCACCGGCACCCGGCCGGTTTCGCGAATGGCCTTCACCAGTTCAGCCTCGGCGGTGAGCTGGGGCGAGGTCGCGCCCGCCATGTGGAAGATGTGTTCCTCGACGATTGTGCCGTGCAGGTCGTCGGCGCCGTAGCTCAACGCCACTTGCGCCAGCTTCAACCCCATGCCGACCCAGTAGGCGGTGAGGTGATCGAAGTTGTCGAGGTAGGCACGCGCCACGGCGATCGTCCGCAACGTGTCGAAACCGGTTGGCGGCTTGGTCACCGGGATCTCGTTGTTCTCCGGGTGGTAGGGCAGAGGGATGAACCCGACGAAGCCGTGCGTCTCGTCCTGCAGTTCGCGGAGCCGGCGCAGGTGATCCACGCGGTCCGCCAGTGATTCGACATGGCCGAAAAGCATCGTGCAGGTGCTGCGACCGCCCAGCCGGTGCCAGGTGCGATGGACGTCGGCCCATTCCTCGGCGGATTCCTTGCCGCGGGCGATGGCGCTCCGGATCGCCGGGGCGAAAATCTCGGCCCCGCCGCCGGTGAGGGAGTCGAGGCCGGCGGTTTTCAGTTCGATCAGCGTTTGTTCCGTGGATTTCTTCGCCAGCCAGGCCAGGTGCAGCACCTCGATCGCGGTGAAGCATTTCAACTGCAGCCGGCCATCCAGTGTCTTCAACGCCCGCAGCATGTCGGTGTAGTAGCCGAAGGGCAGGGAAGGATGCAGACCGCCGACGATGTGCAGTTCGGTGATGCCGGACGCGAGCGCCTCGCGCGCCTTTTGGACGATCTGCTCAATGGTCAACTCGAAGCCATCGGCGTCGCGCTTTTTCCGGGCGAAGGAGCAGAACTGACAGGAGAGGATGCAATAATTCGAGTAGTTGATGTAGCGATTGAGTATGTAGCTGGCGCGATGGCCGACCTTGCGCGCGCGGGCGAAGTCCGCGATGGCGCCGACGGCATTGAGGTCCTTCGACTCGAAAAGCCGCAAGGCGTCGGCCTCGGATAGCCGCCCGCCGGCCGCGACCTTCTCATGGAGGTCCCGCAGCCCGGAGCGCTGGATGAGGAAATTCATCGTCTGCCAACTAAAGCAGGCCTGGGCGCGGAAATCAAAACGCGAATCAACGCTGACCGGCGGATTGTCGGACACGTTTGGCGTTTCACGGGGTGAACAACTGGAACCGCGGGAAGGCAACTTCGGCCAGGGTCACCACCAGGAAAATCACGCTGATGAGCGCGTTGAGCCGGAAAAAGGCGGTGTCAATCCACTTCAGGCTCCGCTTTCGCGCCAGCCAGTGTTCCATCACCAGGCAGGCGATGATGAGCACCAGGCCGACGAGATAGGCGATCCAAAACCGCGCCAGCAGTCCGAAGACACCGAGCGTGACCCACATGATCAGGTGGGCGAGGAACGAGGCACGGAGCGCGTTCTGCACGCCCCAGCGCACCACCAGGGAGTGCAAATGCTGGCGCCGGTCGAACTCGTAATCCTGCAGCGCGTAAATGATGTCGAAACCGGCCAGCCAGAACACGACCGCGACCGCGAGCAACAGGGAGAGAATCGCGCTGTGGGACAGCGAAAGCCGGCCATCGCGCATGGGGAACAGAATGAAATCGCCGCGGACGGCCAGCCACGCGCCGATGGGTGCCAGCGCCAGTGCCACGCCGAGGAAGATATGGGTGAAGTCGGTGAACCGCTTGGTCAGCGAGTAAAAACACACGATCGCCAGCGCCACCGGCGCGAGGAGGAAGCAGATGCGGTTGATGAACCACGTGACCAGCATGAAGCCGGCGGCGCTGAGCAGCCAAAACGTCCACGCGCCCGCCAGGGTGACCCGGCCGGCGGGCAGGTGGCGCGTCGCGGTGCGCGGATTGAGCGCATCGAAGCGACGGTCCACGATGCGGTTGAAGGCCATGGCGCAACTCCGGGCGCAAACCATGGCGGCGAGAATGAGCGCGAACGTGCGCCAGCCCGGCCAGCCGCGCTGGTCCCGCGCGGCCACGGCCATCGCGGCGAGGGCAAAGGGGAGCGCAAAGACCGTGTGACTCAATTTGATGAACCCGGCCCAGGTTTTGATCGTGTCAAACATCCGACCGCCCATGTTGAAGCCGGAAACCGCGCCTGACGCAAGCCGCAACCGGGTTGATGGTTGGTAGTTGATGGTTGATGGGCTGGGGGATGTCGCGGCCCAGCGGTCCACGACCCACCGAATCTGGTTTTTTGGTGGGGCGTCCTCGCGAGCCGGCGCGCAGGTCTGCGACCCGCAGCGGGATCGCCCGCAACCGAGTCTCGCAACCGAGTCTCGCAACCGAGTCTCGCAACCGAGTCTCGCAACCGAGTCTACGCGTTCTGCGCTACGGGTATTGCTGCGACTCACAGAGTCGCGGTCCGAGCAGTACCCGAATGTCCTACCTTCACCCGGTGGGTCGTCCTCGCGAGCCGGCATTCTCCACCCGTAGCGGCAAACTGGTGTTTGCCGCCATTGGCGGATTTCACCAGAAATCCGCTACGCCTCCCTGCGCGGCTACTCCGGCTCGGCCTGCCAGCGAGAGGCGAGATTGTTTTCCAGACCGAGATGGTCCAGCACGCGGGCGACGACGGTGTCGGCGACTTGTTCGACGGTGATGGGCCGACTGTAGAAGGAGGGATTCGCCGGCAGGATGGTTGCGCCCGCGAGCAGCAGCAGTTCCATGTTTTTGATGTGGACGAGATTCAATGGCGTCTCGCGCGGCACCAAGATGAGCTTGCGCTTTTCCTTGAGCATCACGTCGGCGGCGCGCAGCAGGAGGTCGTCGCTCAAGCCGTGGGCGATGCGGCCGAGCGTGCCCATGGTGCAGGGGAGGACGACCATGGCGTCGAACGCGTTCGAGCCGCTGGCGAACGGCGCGTTCATGCTCTTCAGGTTGTGGGTGACGACGGCGGGTGGGACGCGCAGGCCGTCGGGCAGTTCCTCGGCGATGACCTGCTGGGCGTAGCGGCTCAGGACCAGATGCACTTCGTGCTGGGCGGGGTCGAGGTTGTCGAGCAACCGCTGGGCGTAGAGGATGCCGGTGGCCCCGGTGACCGCGACGATGATGCGCATGAGTTTCTAGTAGGCGCAGACGCCCGCTTTGGCAAGTCAGGCCGGATCAACTCGGCATTCTGGGGGCACCATCCGGCCTCGTCATCGGGCTCACGCCGAGTAGTCCACGTAAACGGTCTTCAACCGGCTGTAGAATTCGATCGCGCCGGCGCCCTGCTCGCGGAAGGTGTCGGTGCTGGATTGCTTCACGCCGCCGAACGGTGCCTGCAACGCGAGTCCCGTGCTGACCTGGTTGATCTTCACCACGCCGGCCTCGATCCGCTCGGCATAGAGCATCGCCTTCTGCAGGTCGCGCGTGACAATCGAGGCCGAGAGCCCGACATCCAATCCGTTCGCCACCGCGAGCGCTTCTTCAAAACCGTCCACCGGCATGACGGCGATCACCGGGCCGAAAACCTCGTCGCGCGCAATCCGCATCGCAGGCGTGACACCGCCCAACACCGTCGGCTCCAGGAAAACCCCGTTCGCCCAATCGCCGCTGGTCAGCCGATTGCCACCGCACAACAACTCCGCGCCTTCGCCGACCGCCTGTTCGACGGCGGCGAGATCAGTGTCGAGTTGGGCCTGATTGATGGCGGGACCCATTTCAATTCCGGGGGCGAGGCCGTTGCCGACCTTCAGTGCGCGCGCCTTGGCAATGAGTTTCTCGGTGAAAGCCGCGAGCACGCGGCGGTCCACAATGGCCCGGCTGGTGGCCGTGCAGGCCTGACCGGTGAGACCGAACCCGGCTTTGGCGACCAGGCTGGCTGCGAGATCGAGGTCGGCGTCGGCGAGCACGATGGTTGGGTTTTTGCCGCCCATTTCCATCTGGGCGCGGGCCATGCGGCGCGCGAGCCGCTGGTAGATCGCGTGGCCCACGGTGTGCGAACCGGTGAAGGACAGCGCGGCGACGGCCGGATTATCCGTAAGTTCGTTGCCCACGCTGCCGCCTTCGCCCACCACGACGTTGAGCACACCCTTGGGCAGGCCGGCGTCAGTCAGCGTCCGGGCCAGTTCGAGGGCCATGCCGGGCGCTGCGGTGGCGGGTTTGAGCACTACGGTGTTCCCGGCAAGCAGGGCCGGGGCGAGCTTCCACGCGGGGATGGCGATGGGAAAGTTCCACGGCGTGATGAGGGCCACGACGCCCAGCGGTTGGTGGCCGGTGTAAAGCAGGTTGCGCGGCAGATCGTGCGGGATGACCTGGCCGCCGATGGTGTAGCTGAGCCCGCCGAAGAAGCGGAAGATGTCCACCGCGCGCTGCACTTCGCCGGCGGCTTCGACGAGCGTCTTGCCTTCCTCGCGGGTTAGCAGTTCGGCGAGGGCGGCCTTGCGCGCTTCGAGAATTTGCGAGGCCTGGCTGAGCAAACGGCCGCGGGCGACCGGAGTGATGGCGGCCCACGCGGGGAAGGCAATTTGGGCGGCGGTCACCGCCGCGGCGGCTTCGGGTTGGCCGCTCAGCGGGTATTCGGCGACCACTTCGCGGGTGTTGGCCGGGTTACGCGTCCGCACCGTCCGGCCGGATTGTGCGCGGGTCCATTCGCCACCGATGAGGTTGGAGAAGGTCTTCACCGGGGCAGTGTTCATCGCCGCGCGACGGGGGGCAAACCGAAAACAAAACCGGCATCCGCGTGCGTGGCGAATGCCGGCGCAAAAAAGCGGCGGGAACGTCAGATGGGCGCGGCGACGGCGGCTTCCAGTTCCTCGGTTTCGAGGAAGCCCTGGAGCTGCCGGATGCGGGTCGGGTGCCGCATCTTGCGGAGCGCCTTGGCTTCGATCTGCCGGATGCGCTCGCGTGTGACCTTGAACTGTTTGCCGACCTCCTCGAGGGTGCGCGAGTAGCCGTCGCCCAGGCCGAAGCGCAACTCGAGGACCTTGCGTTCGCGCTCGGTCAGGCTGTCCAGCACGTCGCTCAGTTTGTCTTTGAGCAGGCTGTAGCTGGTCATGTCGGACGGGTTCTCGGCCGACTTGTCCTCGATGAAGTCACCGAAATTCGTGTCGTCGCTGTCGCCGACGGGCGACTGGAGCGAGATGGGTTGCTGGGCCATCTTGAGGACCGCGCGGACGCGTTCCACGGGCATCTGCATCTCGTCGGCGATTTCCTCCGGGGTGGCTTCGCGGCCAAAATCCTGCACGAGTTGCTTCTGCACCCGCATGAGCTTGTTGATCGTCTCGATCATGTGCACCGGGATGCGGATGGTGCGGGCCTGGTCGGCGATGGAGCGGGTGATGGCCTGGCGGATCCACCAGGTGGCGTAGGTGCTGAACTTGTAGCCGCGGCGGTACTCGAACTTCTCGACGGCCTTCATCAGGCCCATGTTGCCTTCCTGAATGAGGTCCAGGAACGAGAGGCCGCGGTTGGTGTACTTTTTGGCGATGGAGATGACGAGGCGCAGGTTGGCCTCGACCATTTCGGTTTTCGCCTGGTGGGCCTTGCGCGTGAAGTGCTGAAGCTGCTTGTAGGCCGCCAGGTACTCCTGGTGCGACATGCGGACGAACTCTTCGAGCGCCCGGATTTTCCGCTGTTCGGACTGAATGATCTGCTGCTGTTGCGGCGCCTTCCGCTGCTCCTCCAGCTCGGCAATGGTCCGGAGGCTGATCTGGATCTTGTCGTGGATGTTGTCCGCGACGAGGGCCATTTCCTCGATAACCCGTTGTTTGTAATAAAACTTGGGGAAATTGGTCTGTAGCCGGGTGTCCAGCCGTTTGAATTCCGAGTGCAGCTTCTCCTTCCGGTTCTTGCCCGCCTCCGCCTGCCAGGCGGCATACTTGTCGTCCACCTGCTGGTCCACGCCACGGACGTCCTTGACGAGTTTGCGCAGCGACCGCAGGTGGTTCTCGCGACCCTCGATCTTCTTGTCGAGGATGACGCGGTCAAAGCGCTCCTTGGGCGGCTCCGAAATGAGTTTTTCCGCCAGGGCAATGTGCTCCTTGCCGGCGAAGCCGAAGCTGTAAATGATGCGCTTGACCTCGTTTTCCGCGTCCTCGATGCGTTTGGAAATCTCCACCTCCTGCTCGCGGGTGAGCAGCGGGACCTGGCCCATCTGCTTGAGGTACATCCGGACGGGGTCGTCGAGGATGTCCAGACGGATTTTCTCGTCCTCCTCGTCCGGCTCGGGCTGCTTGATCCGGTCCACCTCCGCCTGGTCCACGATTTCGACCTCGAGGTTGCGGAGCTTCATGTAGATCTCGTCGAGTTCCTCCGGGGTGATGACGTTGTCGGGCAGCGCGTCGTTGATGTCGTTGTAGGTCAGGTAGCCCTGCTCTTGCGCCAGACGCACGAGTTCCTTGATTTTATCGGTCAGATCGAACGTGCCCGGGGGCTTGGGCTCGCCGTTGGTAGGGATCGCTGGCGCCTGGGGCGGCTTGAGAGCGGGCGTCACGGCTGCCGATCCGGTGGTTTCGGGCTTTTTCGGCTCGGGCCTCACCGGCGCGGGTGGCGGAACCACCGGCTTGCGCTTGGCCTCCTTCCGTTGACTGGGTGAGGAACCTCCCTTCGCGTTGGATTTGGTGGCAGGCTTCCTGGCCTTTGATTTCGGCATATAAAATGGCAGACGACCCCGGCCGTTGGGGCCGGAGTCAGCACAGTCCATCAATCTCCCAATTCTGCAAGCCCTCGTCAAGGGGCTCGATGCGGTTTTTCGATACGGCTTTTCAGGCCCCCGTGGCTGGCGGTCGGGCGGGTGGGGCGAGGCGGACGGGGAATGTTGCCGCGCCGGATCAACCGGCCTTCTCCAGCAGCCGGGCGGAAATCTCCAGCATCCGCTCGATCGGTCGGCGGGCCCGTTCGATAAGGTCCCGACTCAACTCAACCCGCGGCACCTGGCGGACCATGCAGTCGCGCAGTTTTTCAAGCGTGTTGAGCTTCATGTAGCGGCATTCGCTGCAGCGGCAGTTGTCCGTGGGCATCCGCATCACGTCGAAAACCGGTGCCGCGATGAATTCCTTGCCCGGGCACTCCCGTTTCAAACGGTGAATGATGCCCGACTCGGTCACGATCACGAACCGCCGGGCGGGGTCCGTTCGGCAGTAGGTGACCATCCGCTCGGTCGAGCAGACGGCGTCGGCCAGTGTGCGTACTTCGGCGAGGCACTCCGGATGGGCCACGATGCGCGCGTCGGGGCAGGCATCCCGGAGCCGCAGCAACGCGTCGCGACGGAACTCGACGTGGGCGTAACAGTTGCCGCGCCACAGCGTCATCGGCCGTCCGGTCTGTTCCATCACCCAGGCGCCGAGGTTTTCGTCCGGCACAAACAGCAGGTCCCGGTCGGCCGGGGCGGCCTGGACGATCCGCACGGCGTTGCCACTGGTGCAGATCACATCGCTCAGCGCTTTCACCGCGGCCGAGCAGTTGATGTAGGCGATCGTGTAGAAGTTCGGATTGGTCTGCTGCCGGGCGGCGAGCTGGTCGGCCGGGCAGCTTTCCTCGAGGGAACATCCGGCGTCGCGGTCAGGCAGGAGCACGAGCTTGGCCGGATTGAGAATCTTCGCGGTTTCCGCCATGAAATGCACGCCGCAGAAGACGATAACGTCCGCCTTGGTCTTCGCCGCCTGCTGGGCCAGCCCAAGGGAATCGCCCACGAAGTCGGCGACATCCTGGATTTCGGGGACCTGGTAATTGTGCGCGAGAATGACGGCATTCAAACGCCGCTTCCAATCGCGGATCTCGCGCGTGAGCCCCTCGGTCACCACGGCTGGCAACGGGGCACGCAAGGCCGGCAGGCTAACGTCCGTCGGCTGGGCTTCAGCCAGATTAATCATCGAGGCAACCTACGGCGGCGCGACGCCGGACGCAAACGGGCACAACCAACCCGCGTGGGCAGGCAGGACCGCGATTATGGCGTCTTCGGCGCGGGCTCGCTTTCCACCGCGGGTTGCGCGGCGTGCGCTTTTTTGGCTTTCGCCGGCTTTTCGCTGGCGGCGGGCTTGGCGCCAAAGCGGACGGAGATCGCCTCGAGCTTGCCGTCCTTGGCCTTCTTGTAGTAGCCGGCAACTTCATCGCCGATGGTGGCGTCCGAGAAAATGGCGGGTTTGCCGTCCTTGGTGAAGCGCGTCTTCGAGGTGACGGCAATCGTGTGGCTCTTGCCCTTGCTGCTCACCGTGAGGGTCATGGTCACCTTGTCCGCGGCATCGAGCTGGCCGTGGAAGGCCGTGCCGGCGGGCTTGGCCGCCTTCGGTTTGCTCGGTTTGGCCTTGGCCGCGGCGGCGGCGCCGGCGTCGGGGGCAACGGCCGGAGGCAGGTTCGTGGGGGCGCTGAGGTCGGTGGCGGCGGGGGCCGGGGTCGCCGGCGGGGTGACCACGGGGGCGGCGGGCAGGTTGGTGTCCTGGGCGCGCGCACACCATAGACTGGCGGCGACGACGGCCACGGTCAGCGACTGGACAAGGAACTTATTCATAGTGGTGCCTTTCAATAGCGGCACAGAAGTTCTAGCACGAGCGGCGACGCGGGCAAACCATTTCTGTGGGACCATTTCTGTGGGACCTGACGGGCCCGAACGCCAAAATCGGTTGCGTCGCCGCCCGCGAGTCGCAAGAATGCCGCCTCGCTGAACATGAGCATAACCCTCCGGTGTCACGCATGAATGTTGCCCATCTGCATCTGATCACCACGCATCTGCCGGTCTGCGGTACCGCGTTGGGCCTGGGCCTGCTGTTGTGGGCGGCCTTCCGTCGCAGCCGCGAGTTGCAGCAGACCGCCCTCGGGGTGCTGGTGATCGCGGCTTTGCTGGCGTTGCCGGCGTATTGTTCGGGCGAGCCGGCGGCCCGCTTCCTGCGCTCCGTGCCCGGGATTGCCCGCGAAACGGTGGACCGTCACCTCGAGGTGGCCCAACTCGGACTGGGCTCGGTCCTGGCACTGGGTGCGGGCGCGCTGGCGAGCCTCATCGCATTCCGGAAGCGGACGACCCTGCCCGCTTGGAATCTGCTTCTGCTCGTGATGCTGGCGCTGGTGAGCGCCGCGTTGCTGTTCTGGACCGCGAGCCTGGGGGGGCAGGTGCGCCACCCTGAAATCCGCGGCGAACAGCGCTAGAGTCCTTGAAGTTCAAAACATGGAGTGGACAGGTCAAGTTTTCAGGCGGCCAGTTGTTGCTGGAAGTAATCGGTCAGTTGAGTGTGGAAGGCACGGAAGCTCTTGGCCAGGGGCGGGGGCTTCTCGCAGGCGTTGATCGTGCAGGAGGGATAAGCCGGGGCGCAACAAGCGCTGATAGGCTCGCGAGTAGAACAGGGCGGTTTTAAGCCCGGCCTCCGTCAACCGGTAGCGGTGGGTTCCCGGGAGGC